>JBNARO010000001.1:0-83254 GCA_049718665.1 Dictyoglomaceae bacterium
GAAAAGAAGACTTGTCCTAATATTTGAGGGGTGATAAAAGTGATTACAGGTCAGCTCTCAAATATAATTGACATTTGGGCTATTTAAAAACTAAAATATTTATTATGAGAAAGCCTAAAATTGGATTAGTATTAGGAAGTGGCTCTGCAAAGGGATTAGCTCATATAGGAGTTCTTAAAGTTTTAGAGAGAGAAAATATAAAAATTGACTGTATCTCAGGGAGTAGTATTGGAGCTATAGTAGGAGGTTTATATGCTAAAGGATATTCTGCAAAGGAATTAGAAGATATAGCACTAAATATAACTAAAAAAGATGTCTATGAATATATAGATTTTTCACCTTCCCTTCAAGGAATCATTGCGGGAGAAAAGATTTTAGAATTCTTAAAAAGCCTTTTAGGAGATATAGAATTCTCTCACCTTAAGATACCCTTTTTAGCAGTAGCGGTAGATCTTATTACTGGAGAAAAAATAATTTTTACAAAAGGAAAGGTTGTTCCTGCTATAAGAGGAAGTATCTCTATCCCTGTTATATTTAAGCCTTATCCCCTAGATAATAAACTTTTAATCGATGGAGGAGTACTCTCTCCTCTTCCTGTAGAAGAATTAAAAGAATTTCAAAAGCCAGATTTAGTAATTGCAGTGAATCTGCAGAGTCCTCCTCATTGGGAACCAAGAGGGAAAGATTTTTTCTCGGAAATACCCATTGAGCCAAAGAGCTTTCCAGAAAAAATAATTTATAAGCTATCTCAAACTGATGTATTTAGAGAATTTCAAAAAAGACTTAATCCTTTATTCAACCCATCTTTATTGGAAGTTTTAATGCAGACTATTAGCATTATGAGTTGGGAGATAGCATTAAAGAATATTAAACTTGCAGATATAGTTTTGTCACCTAAGGTGGAAAATTACAGAAGCTTTGATTTTGATAAAGGAAAAGAATTAATAACCCTGGGGGAAGAAATTGCTCAACAAGAACTACCCAAGATAAAGGAACTTATAAAAAGAAAAGGAAAAAGATTCTTGTGGTTCTAATAAAACTTTACAATTTCTTCTAAAGAAAGTCTAGGACGAGGTTCAGGATCTTCTGCAGGATATCCTAAGGTCATTAATTGGACAACCTCAGCTTCTTCGGGAAGACCAAGAACTTTTTTCACTTTATCTTGATAGAAGGATCCAATCCAACAAGTTCCAAGCCCCTCTTCCACAGCTTGAAGATGTATATGGGTTAAAGCGATGCTTAAGTCTATATAATGAGCGGGAACTCCACATCTCATAATATAATTTTTATCTAAGGTATATGCAACAATAATAACAGGAGCGGTAAGCATAAAAAGTTGATGAGGAGAAGCCTCTTTAACTAATTTTTCTCTCAAAACTTTATCTTTAACTACAATAAATCTCCACTCTTGTCTGTTTCTTGCTGACGGAGCAAGTCTTGCAGCCTCCAAAATCTTCAAAAGCTTTTCTTCTTCTACATCTTTATCTAAATAATTCCTTATACTCCGCCTCTTTTTAATTGCTTCAAAAACTTCCATCTTATCTCCCCTGGTCATCTAAACTGTACAAAACTGCACAAGTTTAGCCCGCTGGGGTATTTCTTACCGCCTTTCAAGTTGTCCCACCCCCCAGCTGGCGGTATTTGGGACAACTATAGCCCCTGCCCCAAGAAGCAGGAACTCGCGCCCTTATCCGGGTCTCCCCACTTGCCCTGAGTACATCACCCTCCTCAGGACAGAGACATCCCTCAATACCCTCTCAGGAGAGAGTGGCGTCACCACCGCTACCTTGAGAACTCGCCAGAGTTTGTAGCGGACGCTACAGGTACCAAGGCTTGTTCCATCCAGAGGCCTCGGTACCTCCCCCCGCTCACTCCCAAGGCTTTGTATCCACTTTTTAACCCTGTCTATTTCTTTCAAACGTTTCTTCCTCAACTGTTTATTCTTAACCGTTTTCTTTACATGCTCTTTCAATCCCTCTAATTCCCCAGCATCTAAATGCTCTAGAATTGCCATGTACCCTTCTGGAATCTGTTCTTTTAGTCCAAGCCCTCTCCTCGCTATTACATACGCCGCTGCTTCGTCCTTGCTTATCATATACTGCGACGCATACTTTAAAAGCCCTATCACGGACGTATAGGCAAGGTCAACCTCTATAACCTGTATACCCTTCCGCTGTGCTAAAATCTTGACTTTATCCGAAAGCGACCTGTAGCTGAAATTATGTCTTATCTTCCTTGACTTCCTCCCCGAAAAGTCCCCCCTCTTCCCTTTGTCCCTTATTTCCAACCTCTCGATTACTATTGCTTTTTTCTTTTCTTCCGCTAGCCTTACTACTTCCCGGGCATACTGTCATCTAAAATATTCTCTCTTGTTTGAATTACCGCTCGCAAGATGCGGCATCAGTATCTTGCCGTAACTTACAAGCTGCCCATTCACATCCGCTTCCGCCCACGCTATGTGATTCGGATATGCGTTAATGTCTATGCCTATGACACCATTTTCCTTCGTTACCACAGCTTCTGGAAAGTCTTCTTCAATCGTAAAGTAGGCATATACTTTGCGGTTCTTAAGCTTTAGCTCAACTGAATAAGCCTCTCCACAAATACTGATTGCCTCAAACAATCCCTCCCTGCTCTTCCCTCTCTTCCATCCCGCTTGTATCCTTGCATACGCATACTTTCTTTCTCCTACGTTGATTCTTAGTCTAACACCATTTTCATCTACCTCAATCCTTGTGTTGAGATTCCCTTTCTTGCTCCTGTCACCTCTTGAATAAAGATTGCCCTTCCTTCTCTCTTGCCACTCTTGTCTTAACTTCTTGTATGCCTTACCGTTTATGTGTCGTTTCTTGAGCTTATCAAACAAACTCCTGCCACCAAAAATAATCTTACTGGGGTTTTCGTCCCTTTCTCTACAAGACTCTAAAATGCTCTTTGCCTTCATTATCGCATCATCTACATACCTCGAATTTAAATTAAAAACCCTCTGTAATTCTCTTTTTAGTGCGTTTCTGCTCCAGCCTTCTAAAAGCCTGTTATATGCATATCTTACGCAGGATGACCATCTTCTCATTAAATCCGCTACTGCTTGCTTATCTTCCTTGCTTGGGAAAGTAAGTTTAGTCTGTATTGTTATCATGTCTTTTACCACCTCTTTGTCCGTAAATCCTGGCTGCAAATGATGTAACTATTGCTATTAAGTCTTCTGCTAGCTCTTTGTTTACGTCTTGTTCATTTTCTTTCCCATTTAAAACTATAAGTTCTACTTCAAAACTTTCCATCAAAAATTTAAGATATTCAAAATTTTGAACTTCTCCTCTTTTTATCTTGTTCAGAAGCTTTAATAAACCTCTCCTGTTTTCATTTACCCCACTTGCTATTTCGGATATGACTTCGTACTGCCAACCTTGCAAATTGGCATATTCTTCTAGCCTTCTAATCTGATTTTTAAGATATTCTTCTTGCTTTTTTGTGGACACCCTTGCATATAAAACTACTTTAGGTTTCGGTTTTTCTTCAAGCATTCCCAACAACTTCTCTATATCTTCTTTTTTGTATCTTCTTCTCCCTTTTAGTGTCCTAATCGGAGTTATTAACCCTTCCTTTTCCCAATTTATTAATGTACTTCTGCTGATGTTGTATGTTTCTTTAACTTTTTGTATATTCAACAACATCGATAATCACTCAATTAAAATTATATCATTTTGTATTTGTTATTTTCAACTGTTGTTACCTCCTGACCTGTAATCACTTTTATCACCCCTCAAATATTAGGACAAATCCCTTTCTCTAATTCTTCTACAAGTCCTCTCGCCCTCCTTCTTCTCTCCTCCATCTTTGTTTATACTGTTAACCATCTCCCTGACACCCCTTCTCCCTCTCCATCTGAAATATATCCCCCTACAAAAACATTGGCTACTGCCTTGTGAACTAAAACATTCCCATAAGGGTCTCCCATTTATATATACATTCCTCTTTAACCTTAACTCTGGATATGTAAATTTTCTATCGGATATAAAAACTGTTTTCCTAGGATGGATAGGAAGGAGTAAAGATATAGTGTAGGTAAAGCTCTACCTCCTATGGGAACTGCAAAGGAGAGAACTTTTTAAGCGAGCTAAGTTTTTTGAAGAGGTAAATTTGGTAAAATAAACATATAAAATCGCCTTCAAATTCTACCACAAGGAGGCATCCTTTTTTCAATACTGATTACAGGTCAGTTGTTACCTCCTCTAAAAGTTTCCACCTCTCTCCCATCATTCTTAGTCTTCTTATTCTTTCCTCGATGGGAGGATGGGTGCTAAATAAAGTATCTTTATAGGATTTTTTCAGGGGATCAGCAATATATAAAGGTGCGGTCATACGGTTGGCTCTCTTCACTGGAGTAGGATCTTTTGCAATCTTCTCTAAAGCAGATGCAAGCCCTTCAGGATATCTTGTAAGCATAGCAGAAGTAGCATCTGCCATATATTCTCTTTGTCTTGAAAGAGCAAATCTTAATAGAGTAGCTAAAAAAGGAGCTAAAATTGCAATAATTAAAGATACAATTCCTACTATACTTTCCTCTTTATCTTTTCTTCTTTCATTATAAAAAGAACCATAGTAAGCATACCTTCTTAAACTCTCTCCTAATATAACAATTAACCCTACCATTATAACTGCTATAGTCTGCAATCTCACATCATAATTCTTAATATGGGATATCTCATGAGCAATTACTCCTTCAAGCTCCAATCTATTCGCCTTTTCCAAAAGCCCTGTTGTAACCGCAATTACACTGTTTTGAGGATCTTTTCCAGTAGCAAAAGCATTAGGTGAAGGATCATCAATTATATAAACTCTGGGTGTAGGAATTCCTGCAGCTATACTTAATCCTTCTACTATATTTATCAAATAAGGATATTCTTCTTTTTTGGGTTCACGAGCTCCACTTATATACAATATTAACTTGTCACTATTTTTATAAGCGTAATAATTCATCCCTAAGGTTATAAAAAGGGCTAAGATTATAGCAAATTTTCCTAATTCAAAGAATGAAATGATAGCATAAAACACAAAGAAAAGAAGAAGAATAATAAGAGAAATTATTATCCACGTCTTTCTCTTATTTTCTGTTATGGCATCATAAAAAGTAAGAGGATTTTTCATTATTAAAAGCTTACTTTTACTGTGCTTCTTTCTTCAGGAGTTTCTACCTCAAAATATTCCTTAGGTTTAAAACCAAACATATTAGCTATTATTGAGTTAGGAAATACCTGTAGGGACTGGTTATAGATCATCACACTATCGTTATAGAATTGTCTTGCATAGGCAATCTTAGACTCTGTTCCCGCAAGTTCTTCTTGAAGCATTAAGAAATTTTGGTTTGCTTTTAACTCTGGATAGTTTTCAGCAACAGCAAATAAAGTTTTTAATGCAGAAGTTAATCCTTCATTTGCTTGAGCTGCTTCTCCAGGTGTTTTTGCCCCTATCATTTGAGCCCTATACATAGCAATCTTCTCAAATATCTCTTTTTCGTGAGCAGCATAACCTTTCACTGTTTCAATTAAATTAGGAATCAAATCATATCTTCTCTTTAATTGAACGTCAATCTGAGCCCAGGCATTTTCAACTCTATTTCTTAAAACCACTAAACGGTTGTATATAGAAATAAAGAGAACACCTAAAAATCCTATTATTCCCAATGCTATCCATCCCATTACTTTTACCTCCAGAAGATTTTTTATTTTAAGAGTATATCACAGGAGTATCAAATTTCCCAACTTTTTAGATATTTCTTTTGCTCTTCTGTTAAGGAATCCCATCTTATTCCCATACTCTTTAATTTTCTAATTGCCACTTCCTCCTCTATTTCCCTTGGAACTTCCACTACCAAGTGAGGGATATTTTTCCCTTCTTTACTAAGCCAAAGCATAACTAAGTATTGAACAGCAAAAGAAAGATCCATGATCTCAACAGGATGTCCATCTCCACCTGCAAGGTTTAAAAGTCTCCCTTCTGCTATTACGTATATTTTTCTTCCATTGGGAAGAAGATATTCTGTTATATTCTCTCTTACTTCTTTTTTATCTTTTGCTATCTTTTCTAACCCTTCCATATCAATTTCCACATTGAAATGTCCTGCATTTCCTAATATCGCTCCATCCTTCATAGAAAGAAAATGCTCTTTTCTTATCACTTTACAATTTCCTGTAGCAGTGATAAAAACATCTCCAATTTTTACTGCTTCCTCCATAGGCATGACCTCAAATCCTTCCATCACAGCTTCTAAGGCTTTAACTGGATCTACCTCTGTTATAATAACCTTTGCTTTCATACCTTGAAGCTTTTGTGCTAATCCTCTTCCTACCCATCCAAAGCCAGATATCACAAAAACCTTTCCCGCTACTAAAAGATTAGTATTTTTCATAAAAGAAGCTAATGCGGATTCTCCTGTTCCATATCTATTATCAAAAAGAAACTTTACTCTTGCATTATTTACTGCAATCACAGGAAAGGGAAGCCCTCTCTCTTCTAACAAAGCCTTTGCTCTTATAACTCCTGTAGTAGTTTCTTCACCAACTCCCAAAATTTTTTCTTTTAAATAAGGAAATTCTTTTAAAAGAGTAGTAGTAAGATCAAAACCATCATCTATAAGAAGATCAGGTTCAAATCTTAAAACTTCTCTAAGATTTTCTTTATATTCCTCTTCTGTCTCCCCCCTCCACGCAAAAACCTCAATCCCTTCTTTCACTAAACTTGCTACTACGTCATCCTGAGTAGATAAAGGATTACTTCCACAAGCGATTACTTTTGCCCCTCCCCTTTTAAAAGCTAATGCTAAACAAGCAGTTTTTGCCTCGAGATGAATACACATTCCAATAGTCCTTCCTGAAAAGGGAATTTCTTTAGAATATTCTTCTTCTAAGGAATTTAGAACAGGCATATGGATCTTTGCCCAATAGATCTTTTTTTCTCCACTCTCCCATAAATTTAAATCTCTTATTCTACTCATTTCTTAACCTCAATTTCTAAAACATTTCCTTTATAATATAACTTTATTTTTAAATTTTTCCAATGCCCTGGAAGTTTAGGATCAAATATTATTCCTTTTTCATTTACTTTTAATCCTAGGAAACCAAAGACTATAGATTCCCATGTTCCTCCAATAGACGCAGAATGGAGTCCTTCTTTTGTGTTTCCCATAATATCTGAAAGATCCATCTCTGAAGTCCTTCTGAAATATTCATATGCCAAATCTGTAAGTCCTAATCTTGCTCCTACTACTGCATGCATAGATGGAGAAAGAGAAGATGAGTGAGAAGTTATTGACTCATAATAACTGAAGTTTATTATTTGCTGATCCTCTGGAAATTCGTCCGAAAATAAAAAGAATAATGCAATAACATCTGCTTGCTTTATTACTTTACTTCTCATAACTTTCTCATGTCCTAAGTTTTTTTCAATAGAATTTCCTAACTTTTTTATATCCTCCTTTGGTAACTCCTCTAATAGATGAAATCCTTCAAATTGTTCTATTAATTTTCCTTGCGATGGCAAGTATATCTTCCTCGCAATATCTTCCCAAATATTTTTCTCCTCTTCTCTGAAACCTAACCTCTCCTTTATCTCTTTTACCTCTTTTCCACTTTCCTTCTCTAACTTCTCTAAAATCTCTTTAGCCTTTAAAAGATTCCATCTCGCAAGATAATTTGTATAATAGTTGTTCCTTACCCCCTCATGAAATTCATCAGGTCCTATCACATCCCATATCTCATATGTATCCCTTAAAGGGTTATATTTCACCCTTGATGCCCAATACCTCGCACTCTCTATAAACATCTCAAGCCCATATCTTAAAAGAAATTCTTTATCTTTTGTTACTAAGTAATACTGCCATAATGCCCACATTACATCCCCTGTTATGTGAATCTCCTGCTCCCCTGTTAGTATCCTTACTTTCTCCCCTGTCTTTGGATCTTTCCCCCATTTTGGTGTCTCTTCTTCTCCTGTATCTGCACTCTCCCATGAAATACATGCACCTTCGTATCCTTCTTCTTTTGCCTTCTTTCTATACCCATCTAAGCAGTTATATCTGTAAAGAAGAAGATTTTTTGCTACCTCCGGAAATGTGAATAAAAAGAAGGGAAATACAAAAATTTCGTTATCCCAGAATATATGCCCTTTGTATCCTTCCCCACTTAGAGCTTTTGCAGGTATACTCACTTTCTCAGAATGCCATGGCGCCATCTGTATTAGTTGAAAAATAGCAAACCTTATGTTCTTTTGAGAAAAATCATCTCCATCTATCTCTATATCAGCTCTATCCCAAAGTTTGTCCCATATATCTTTGTGCTTTCTCTCAAAATCTTCGTCCTTCTTTTTATCTTTTAATCTTTCCAATGGATCTTCCCCATCTATCCTATCTTCTGTTATCCATATGTATTTCTTTAATTTTGCTTTTTCACCTCTTTTTAAATTGGCAGAATATTTCTTCCCTATTCTCCTCTCCTCTATTATTAAGCTTTCTTCCTCAAATTTTTCCCCTTCATGTTCCAAACGAAAAGCTATCTTTATGTTTGATTCCTTGGTTTTTAAAAGTAAAAATCTTTCATCCTGATATATAGATAAAAGATGGTCGTATCCTTTTTTTCTTCTTGTATCTATCATAGATTCTAATTCTATTTTCACATTATCTTTTGCCTTTATCTCTATCTCCCAGAATAAAAGATTTTTATCATACATAGACGCAAGTCTTTTTGTATAAACTTCTACTTTTTCATTAGTAATGAATCTTTCTAAAATACCTCCCCTTAAATTAAGAACTCTTCTGTAATTATCAAATTCTATTCTCTCTCCTTCTACATAAAGATTTGCTAAAAAGGGATTCCCAAGATTTACAAGCTCTGTTACTTCTTCAGGTGGTCTGTTATATACCCCATTTATAAATAAACCTACTTCCTCTTGATTCCATTCTTCCTCCTCTACTCCTCTTACCCCTAAATATCCATTCCCTAAGGTGAATACTGTCTCCCACTTTCCTATATTCTCTCTCTCAAACCTTTCTTGGATTATTTCCCATAAATCCATTCTCCTCTCCTCCTTAGCTGGTTAATCTGACGACTAATTCTAAAGGTAATTCATAATGAAGGGTATTTAAAGGTTTTTGTGAGAGAAGATTAAGTAATATTTTAGCTCCTGTTTCCCCCATTTCTCTCATGGGTTGCCTTACTGTAGAAAGTCCTAAATATCTGGCATCAGAAATATCATCAAAGCCAATAATTGCAGTATCCTCAGGAATTTGAATTCCTTCTTCTATAAAAGCTCTCATAACACCGATTGCTTGAATATCAGAGGTACAGAAAACTGCATCGATCTTCTTCCCTTTTTGAAGAAGAATCTTACCTGCTCTGTACCCATCTTCTAAAGTAAACTCTGCCTGAACATGTAATAATGGATCAAAAGGAATATTAGCTTCTTTTAAAGCTTTTTGAAGTCCTTGATATCTATAAAAACTTGTAGGAAATCCAAAGGATTCTTCCAAAACTCCACTTACAAAGGCAATATTTCTTCTTCCAATGGAAATAAGATATCTTACTGCCATGTAAGCCCCTTGAATATTATCGACATAAACACTGGGAAGATTAGGATGGTAACTATCAATTAAAACTACTGGTTTTCCTGCTTTTTTAAATAATTCCACATCTCTATCGTGAATTTTAAAAGAAACAATAAGCATTCCATCACATCTATTTAATGTTTCCATAGTCAAAATTTTATCTCTCTCTTCAGGTCTTTCCACATCATAAAGATGTATGGAATAAGTAGTTTTAGAAAGAATATTATTTATTCCTCTAATTACTTCTACAAAAAAATCCCGAGTAAAAAACGGAACAACAATAGATATTACATTTGTTTTTTGGATAGCAAGGGTCCGTGCTACTAAATTAGGAGAATATCCTAATCTTTCCATTACTTCTAATACTTTTCTTCGTGTAGCTTCGCTAACTTTTGGAGAATTATTAAGAACTCGAGATACTGTAGCTATACTTACTCCAGCTTCTCTTGCTACATCTTTTATGGTTACCATCTATCCCATAATCCCCGTAAAAGCTATACTTTTCATTATGTATCTTTGGAATAGGAAGAAGAGGATAACTATAGGTAAAGCATTAAAAATTGAACCTGCTAAAACATAAGAATAGAGAGAATAATACTCATTCTTAAACCACGAAAGCCCTAAAGGTAAAGTAAATTTTTCAGGGGTTTGAAGAACAATAAGAGGCCACATGAATTCATTCCAAGTTCCTTGAAAATTAAGTAAAGCTAAAGCGGAGAGTCCAGGAATAGACACAGGAAGTACTATTTTAAAGAGTATTTGCCATCTATTAGCTCCATCTATGAAAGCGCTTTCTTCTAATTCTTTTGGAATACTTTTAAAAAATTGTCTCATAAAGAAAATACCAAAAACTGTTACAAGACTTGGTAAAACTACGCCAGGAAGTTGGTTTACTAATCTCAGTTTAGATAAAATTATATAATTTGGGACTATGAAAACTTGCCCTGGTATCATCATGCTAAAAAGAATAACAGAAAAAATTGCATTTTTCAAGGGAAAATTCAAGCGGGCAAAGGCATATCCACCCATGGCACAGAATAAGGTTCTAAAAATAGCTACAAAGATAGACAAAATAAAACTGTTCATGAGCCATTTTGGAAAATAGTCTTTAAAAGCAAAAAGCACAGTTTTATAATTATCTAAGGTAAAGGGATTAGGAAATAATTTCGGAGGCATATTAAAAATAGCTTCCTTGGGCATTAAAGAATAGACAAGGGAAATCCAAAAAGGAGTGGCAGCAATTATTCCCCACAAAATTAAAAAGAAATAAAAAATAAATCTCCAAAACTTTCGCATATTATTCTCTCCCTTCTAATAAGCGACGTTGAATTAAAGTAAAAATAAAGATCACTATACCTAAGATAAAGGCTGCTGCAGAAGCAAGACCCATTTGAGGCTCTAATCCTCTCCCAAAGGCTTTATCATAAACATAATATGCCATAGTTAATGTAGAATTTAAGGGACCACCTCGAGTCATAAGATATATCTGATCAAAAACCTGAAAACACCCTATAGTCCCCATTACAACCACAAAAAGTATTACTGGTTTTAATAAAGGAAGAGTTATTTTCCAAAAAATATCCCATCTATTTGCACCATCAATACTGGCAGATTCATATACACTTACTGGAATATCTTGAAGTCCTGCTAAAAAGATAAGTATCATAGTTCCTGTAGTAGACCAAATATTTACTGTAGAAATAGTCCATAATGCAGTCTTTGGATTGTTTAACCAGTCTATATTTAAACCCAATATAGAGTTTATAGCTCCAACCCTACTAAAAAGCCATATAAAAATAAGAGATATTACCACTGAAGAAGTAACTGATGGCAGATAATAAAGAGTCCTAAAGAAACTTCTAAATTTAATATTTTGATCCAGAATGAAAGCAAGTACTAAAGATAAAAAGGTTTGAATACTGACAACAGTAATTGTATATTTTAGTGTATTTGGGATAGCATATCCTGTATATTCTGGATCTTTAAATAATTTAACATAATTTGAAAGTCCTACAAACTCTGGAGAACTTAATAGATTAAATTTATGAAAAGATATATAAAAAGCATAGAAAAAAGAATAAACTGCAAAAATTCCAAAGATAATAAAAAAAGGAAGAAGCATTAAATAAGCATCAAGAACCTCTAAGAATTTCTTAGAAAAAAGGGGGCTCCAGTAGGAGCCCCCATCTCTTTTACTCTTTAAGCTCAGTATTAATCTTTTGAGCAGCATTTTTAAATGCCTCCTCTTCACTTACGCCAGCAAGATAAATTTGCTCTAATGCTTTACTAATATTATCCAATACTACATGCCCTTTTATTCCAAATTTAAATGGAGTTCCATAACTTGCTCCCTTAAATATGACTAAGGATATTGGATCTGTTATTTCTTTCTCTAAAGCTTTTCTTGTAGGAAGAGCAAAACCACTTCTTAAAACTCTCAACTGATTCTCAGCCCCTGTGAGATATGCTACTAATCTAAAAGCAGCATCAGCAACCTTAGATCGCTTCGAGATAGAGTAAGCTACTGTGAAAATGAGATTTGCTCTCCCCTTTGGACCAGAGGGTAATTCTACTGCCCCATATTTTACATTTGGAAATTGTTCTTTAAGATAAGGTACCATCCATCCACCCTCTAAAACCATTGCCACCTGCTCTCTTCCAAAAGCTTCTCCTGGCCATCCCGCTCCAACATCAGATGGAATTATCCCAATTCCTTCCTTTCTGAAAGATGTATAGAATTTTGCTGCAGAAATTACCTCAGGAGAATCAATTAGTGCCTTTTTCTCATCCTTAGTTAAAATTTTTCCACCATTTGCCAGTGCAAAAGGAATAAATCTTGCTGCATCTGCGGGAACTGCTAAGCCTTTCACACCTGTTTTTTCTGTTATTATTTTTGCAGCTTTTTTCAAATCATCCCAAGTCCATTTATCAGTAGGTTCAGGAATTCCCGCTTTTGCAAAGAGTGATTTATTATAGAATAAAGCAAGAGTATTGAAATCTTTTGGAATTCCATAATATATTTTCCCTTTTGCAAAAGCATTGATTAAAGCTGGAACAAAATCTTCAGGTTTAATTTTATACTTTGACATGTAATAATTTATGGGGAGTAAAACATTTTGTTTTATATAGAATGCAGATTGATAAACATCCATATAGAAGACATCTGGCTCTGTTCCTGCTGCTAACATAGTTTGGAGTCTCATCCAATAATCACCTGTGATAGGTTCATAAACAACCTTTACATCAGGGTTTGCTTTTTCAAAGTCTGCGATTTGTTCTTTTAATAATTTAGTTTCTTCAGGACTCGCTGCCCAACCAGAGAGTCTTACTGTTTTTTGGGGTTGAGCTATTCCTATAGTAAGAGAAAGAATTAGAAGAAATGCTAAGAACCCAATATACCTCTTCATTTTTTATACCCCCATAACTTTTAAATTTTAGGGAAAGCGCTTTCCCAACCGACTATAAATTTAAAAAATTTTTAGGAAAATGTCAAGAGGAAAATATCTCTTCAATCTAAATTCTAAATGAAAAATTTTCCCCACTTTTTGTGAAAACACTTTCACAACTCCTTTATAACTTCTTCCAATTTCTCCTTTATCTCTAAAAGAATCTTTTTCAAACTCTCAATTTTTGAAATCCCAGAAAGTAATGTATCAGGATTAATTTCACCTGATTTCAACATCTCAAAGGTTTCATTAACTAATTTTCCTGCTTTAGAAGAGCCTTTAATATGTTCCCTTATAGTTGCCTCTGTTCTACCAAGCTCTTCTGCTATCTCAGAAACACTCATACCTGCTTTTGATCTTGCAAGAGCGCCTGCTGCCACTGCAAGACTATCTACCCATGTCAATCTCTCAGTAGAATCTCTTATCTCTTTAATTACTTCTTCTCTAAAAAGAGTTGCTATTAAAAGGGAAGTCTCAAGCTTATGAATTTCTTCTTTACTTAAAGGATTAAAATTAAGCTGCATTTTTCACCCCTCCTTATCCTTCGAATTATTAACAAAAACTATTATCCCCTCATTAGTAATATCAAAAGGATGTCTTCTCATGGAATGAGAAGTTCCTCTCATTTTCCAGACTACAAGACTTCTTTTTAAAGTTCCATCTATCTCATCCAAATCAAGTCTTATAATTCCATCAACACCATGTTCAACTCCAGGTCCTCCAAAACCCTTTTCAGTAACTGAGACCTGACTTACAAATAAAGAGGTACACCCAAGACCAGCTAAAACCTTTTTAAGTTGGAAAATAACACTTCTTGCAATAGCGGGTTTTGAAATATAAAGAGTTGTGACTGAATCAATAACAACTCTTTTGATTTGATGTTCTTTAATAGCTCTTCTTAAAATGTCTGCCAATTCTCTTTCATCAGTTATATCTTTCACTATATATTCTTCGTATTCTGCACTACTTCCTATTCCTCCTGTAAAGGCATCTATTATCACAAAATTTCCATTTCTCTCATAAGAAGAAACATCCCATCCAAACTGTTCCATATTTTTTCTAACCTGAACTGGATGCTCTTCAAGGGCGACATAAACCCCATTTTCTCCTGTAAGAAGTCCATTCCACAAAAATTGTTGACAGAAAATTGTCTTTCCTGTTCCTGGTCCCCCAGAAAGCAAAACAATATTTCTCTCAGGAATTCCCCCATGAAGAATCTCATCCATTCCAGGTATTCCCGTTTTAACTTTTTTCATGTTTCTCTCCCCTTTAAACTAATTATTCATTAAACCTTGAAATTCTTGATATATACTTCTTAGAACTTCTTGATGGTCTTTTTCTCCATTTTCTACTATTTCCATAAGGTGCTCTAATTCTCTCGTAGTTTCTTCTACTATGTAATCTTTATATCTTTGTTTTAAGAAATTATAGACTTTTTTTCCAAGAGGTGTTGCTCTTAATCTTTTATAAGAGTCTTCCACTATGTAACCTCTCCTAAAGAGAATCTCAATAATTTTTGCATATGTTGAAGGTCTTCCAATCTCCTTTTTCTTCATTTCTTCAATTATAGTAGCTTGCGTGAATAAAGGAATAGCATGCTTTTTATAAGTCTTTTTATCAATTATTCTATAAATTGCTTCTTCAAAAGGGGGATATAGAGTTAAAGGGTTAAAAGAAAGCCATCCCTCCTCTTTAATAAAAACAGGTATATCTGCTTCTATCTCCTTATGATCGATCTTTATAATTACTTTCTGCTTGGTTATTACAGGATTTTTCATCTGACTTACTAAAAATCTATTGAAGATAAGAGAGTAAATCTTAAGATGTTTATTAGTAATTTCTTGGGCAATTTTCTCACTAATAAAATCATCAAGTTCTTTCGGATCAATAGGTTTTACTGGTCTTATTGCTTCATGAGCCCCCTCCTCTCCCCATCCTCTTCCTACGAAAAGTTCTTTTTTCCCTATTTTATCAAGATAAATTTTTGCCACAGTCTGCCCTGTAGAAGAAATTCTTGTAGAATCTGTTCTGTGGTAAGTTATAAAACCATTTTCAAAAAGAGACTGTAAAATTTCCATAGTTTCCTGAACACCAAAACCAAATTTCCGAGAAGCTTCTGAAAGAATAGAAGAAGTATTAAAAGGGGGGAAAGAAGCCAGCTCTTCATCTCTACTGTCTACAATTTTTATATAAGCTTCATTGTCTTTGACTTCCCCTTCTACTTCTAAAGAAAATCCATTTTCAAGCTTTAAAAGAGTGAAAGTTTTCTCGCTTTTTATATATTCTTTTTCTCTTTCTACAATCCAACCCAAAACAGTACTTTGGACTCTTCCAGCAGAAAGATTTATAGATTTAAAACTTCTTTGCAATTTTGCGCTTAATTCGAAACCAATCCATCTATCTTCAATCCTTCTTACGATTTGAGATTTAACAAGATTTTCTAAAACATACCTTTTATTTCTCTTTGCATCTTCAAAACCATGTCTTGTTATCTCATGCATTTCAATCCTTCTTATATTCCTGTTCACAGGTAGAATATATTGAAAAACATCCCAAGATATTTTTTCTCCTTCTACATCTGGATCTGTAGCAACCAAAATCTCATCAGCTTCTAAGGAAATTTCTCTGAGCTTTTTTAATATTTCCTTCTTATCATCTATCTCTTTTGAAGCACATTTAGGACAACTCTCATAATCCTCTGTAAACTGATAGCCACATTTTTCACATCTTTTTATAGAATTATATACAGGGATAAAATTGCCATTCCAAACTTCTACGCCATGAACCCCATTTTTAGTCTCCAAATCGTAAACATGTCCCTTAGTGGCAGTTATAAGTAAAATTCCATCAGAAGTAATAGATTCATGAACCAAAAGTCTTCCATATCTTCTTGTAGATGCTTTTTCTAAAAATTTCGAGATAGTATCTGCTTTTGTAGGAGACTCTACAATCATTAAAGTAGATTTTGAATCTTTTACTACATGTCCATCAGATTCTTTTCTACTATTCTCTACCTCTTCTATAAGAGCTTCCCAGTTTACTTCCTCTTCTTTCAACCAGTCCTCTTCTGTCAAGAACATAAGTCGGGATCTTAAAGATTCAAAAACTCTGTTATCTTCTTCAAAAAGAATAGAAACTCCTTTAGTTAGATTTGTTCCTAAAATTCTTGAAGTTCTTCCTGAAGCTTGAATATAAGTATAAACATCAGGAAATATTATAGTATTATTAGAGATCTTAATGTTAGGAAAAGAGTCTTCTAAGATTCGTATCCACTTCTCATTACTAATGGAATTTTTTGCCACTTCTCTTAGCTTTTCCACTTGAATCTTAAAAATATTCTCAATGAAATTTTTCATTCTTTGATTATTCTCAAAATATTCTCTTAATACTCTCTCTAAGATAAAACGTGGTGCTTTTTCTACATCTACCGAATACTGAAAGGAGGGTGTCCCCCAAAAAATAACATACTTAATCCTTAAAGGGAGATCTATTCCTCTTACAAGTTTTCCATAATAAGAAGAGACACCACATAAAATGCCTAACTCTCTATTTTTAAATCTTTCAAAACTTTCTTTAAAATTTTCCCATGTTTTTCCTATTTCTATTCCTTTTTCTTCTAAAAATCTTGTTAATTCTACACCCTCTTCCTCTCTGTTTACGAAAAGAAGTATCCCATCTTTCAGCGTACTTATTATCTCTAAAAGTTTTCCTCTATCTTTTTTATCAATCCTTATATTTGTTATATTTCTTACACTAAATACAAGTCTTCCAATATCAAAACCAAGAAGTTCCCTAAAAAGAAGAGGCTTTAAACCACGCGGTTTTGCGGTAGCAGAAGATACTATTAAAATTCCATGCTCTCCTACAAGATTTTGTCTTATTTCTTTTGTCTTTCCCTTTTTTAGATTATTAAAGGTCTCATTTATTATCTCCTGAGGAATCCCAATCATCTCTAATAAAGTATCTATATTTTTAGAGGATTTTAATACTGCATCTACATCGTCTACAAATACCAGTGAAAAATATTTGTTTAAGAGCTCATTTCTCCTTTTTGAAATAAATTGCGAAGACGCAACCAATATATCAAAATTTCCTTCTTCAAAATCTTTCTCAAAATTTTCTTTCTCTTCCTTTTTCATAGAAGATTGAAAGGCTAAAATTTTGACATCGGTCTTTGGTCCCCTCAAAGCTAGCTCTCTCAATCTTTCTTCTGCTTGATTAACCAAGGAGAGGGTAGGAAAAATAAGGGCAACTTTATTGCCATTTTTAGCAAACCATAAAGAAGCTATAAGTCCAAAGGTTGTTTTCCCTACCCCTGTGGGAGCAATCATAGTAAAACTTTTAGAAAGGATCAATCTCCTTGCCCAAAATCTTTGGTAACCTATCAGAGGTTTTCCAAATTTTTCTCTAAAGAAGTTCTCGAAATTCTTATATTGGGAATAAAAAGATGCATAAAATAAAAAATCCTTTAAGGAATTATTTTCCTCTAAACTCTTAATAATATCTTGAGCATTTTCATCTGGGAGACAAATATTGCAAGGAAGACCTCTTTCATTTCTATAATCAGTATTTATTCCTCCACAATTTATGCATGAATGATGATATTTTGCTCCAACAGCCAATTTTTTATGTCCCCCTTTAAGTAATAAAAAATGGGGGGATTGACTCCCCCCTTGAATTACTTTTCTTCCTTTATCTTTATCTTTATTCCTTCCACTTTCTCTGGTTTTGCTTTTGGAAGGGTAAGAGTTAATATTCCATTCTTGTATATAGCCTCTGCTTTATCTGGTACTATAGGTTTTGGTAGATCTATTCTTCTATATACTCTTCCGTATCTTCTTTCTCTTCTATATACATTTTCTCCTTTAATTTCTTCTTCCTCTTTTGTTTCTCCTTGTAAGATTACTTGGTCTTCGGTTACACTAATATCTACATCTTCTGGTTTAAATCCAGGAAGCTCTGCTTTGAGCACTAAATTTTCAGGAGTTTCATAAAGATCTATAGCAGGGGTAAAACCAGAAGGTCTTTCTTCAAAACGCTCTAAGGAAGTAAATTCAGAGAATAATCTATCAATTTCTCTTTCTAATCTTCTAAGTTCTGCAAATGGATCCCAATATCTTCTCAACATCTTTATCCACCTCCCTATAAATTTTTTAATACATCTATATTTATTTTCTATATATATTATATCATGACTCGTCAAGAAATCAAGAGGAAATAGAGCCTGACCTGTAATCACTTTTATCACCCCTCAAATATTAGGACTAATCTTTAGCAAACCAAAGTTTATTAAAGGATTTCTCATTTACATTAAAAGAACTGCAGAAGAAAAAACTTTTTAAGCGATCTAAGCTTCTTGAACATCAATAGTCCTCTAATTCCATTATAAAGACTATCCTTTCTTTACTCTTTTTTAAAGGGGTAAATTTAGTAAAAGAGATGTATAAAATCGCCTCCTTATTTTTCTTACCTTTCATTTTTGTTTGTTTTTTGTTTTTATTTGTGATATAATTTAACCAAATAAGTAAGAAGGGGAGGCTAAAATATGAAAGTTAAATTTTCTCTCTTAAGTTTAATTTTAGTTTTTCTATTCCTGTCTCTATTCCTATTCCCAATAAATGCACAAGCTCAAAAGGAAATTGTTGTAGTAGTAAAAATTGGTGGTATTCCATGGTTTAACCGTATGGCAGAAGGAGTACAACAAGCAGGAAAAGAACTTGGAGTAAAAGCTTCTCTTATTGGACCATCTACTGCTGATGCTGCTCCTCAGGTAGCTATGGTGGAAGATTTAATAACAAGAGGCGTTGATGCTATTTGTGTGGTCCCTACCGATGCAAAAGCATTAAAACCTGTATTTAAGAAGGCAAGAAGTAAAGGAATTGTTATTCTAACTCATGAATCACCTTTTGAAGTTGAAGATATAGATTATGATATTGAGACTATTGATAGCGTTGCTTATGGTAAGATGGCAATTAATGAGATAGTACTTAATTTATCTAAGCACGCAGGTGGAGTTAAATATACTGCTGAAAATCCTGCAGGATTTGTTATGTTTGTTGGGGGTCTAACAGTTCCTCTACATAATTATTGGGCAGATGTAGCACTTAAATACGTAAAAGAGAGCGTACCATTCCTAAAGGAACTTACACCCAGATTACCAGTAGCAGAGAGCGTTGAAGATTCCAGAAAGGCCGCTTTAGATTTAATTAGAACATATGGAGACAAGCTTAAAGCTATAATTGGATGGGGTAGCTTGGGACCTCTGGGTGCTGCACGTGCTGTTAGAGAATTAGGTATGCAACGTAAGGTAATTGTAGGGGGAAGTGCAATTCCATCTACTGCTGTTGATTACTTAAGAGACGGTTCTATGGATTGGGCCCAGCTTTGGGATCCTAAAGAGGCAGGATATATGATGGTTTATATTGCAAAACTAATGTTAGACAAGAAGCCAATTACTTCGGATTTAGAAATACCTCATTTAGGACCAATAAAAATTGATGGAAAGGTTATAAGTGTGAATAGAATTAAATTAATGAGAACAGCAGCTGACGCTAAGAAATTAGGATTCTAATTTTGTAAAAAAGTTTGATTTTGTAAAGGGATGGGACGAAGAAACCCATCCCTTTTTATAATTAGGAGGATTATCTAAAGATGAATGAAATATTTTTGGAAGCAAGAAATATAAATAAAAATTATGGTGGGGTAATTGCTCTTTCTAATGTTGATCTTATTATTAAGAAAGGGGAGATTCATTGTTTAGTTGGAGAAAACGGTTCTGGGAAAAGCACATTAGTAAAGATTATTACAGGAGTGATTCAACCTGAAGTTGGTGCGGAAATTTTTATTGATGGAGTCAAAGTTTCTCAACTTACACCTTTAGAAGCTTTTAAGAGGGGTATTCAAGTAGTTCACCAAGATTTTTCACTATTCCCGAATTTGTCAGTAGCTGAGAATATTTCAATAGCGCAATATATAAAATATTCAAAACCTATTAATTGGATGGAAATAGAGAAAATTGCAAAAGAAACAATGGATAAGTTAGAAATAAAACTTCCTCTGGATATACCAGTAGGAATGCTACCTATTGCTGATCAGCAATTAGTTGCTATTTGTAGATCCTTAGCTAGCGAAGCTAAGTTAATTATTATGGATGAACCTACGTCATCTTTAACAAGAGAAGAAGTAGAACACTTATTCAAAATAATTAGGGATTTGAAGAGAAAGGGTATATCTATTTTGTTTATAAGTCATAAGTTAGATGAAATTTTAGAAATAGGAGAAACGATAACAGTATTGAGAGATGGCAAAAAGGTGGCTACTGTGAGTAAAAATGAGGTTGATAAACAAAAAGTTACTTTTTTAATGACTGGTAAAGAAATATTTTATCAAAAATATGCCCATAAATCTGATAGTAATGAAATAATTTTGGAAGTAAGAAATCTTTATAAAAAGGGACAATTCAAAAATATAAGTTTTAAGCTTCATAAAGGAGAAGTTTTAGGGATAATTGGTCCTTTAGGATCAGGAAAAACTGAGCTTGCTCTTTCTCTTTTTGGTATGAATCCACCTGAGGGAGGGGAGATATATATAAATGGAAAATTGGTGAAACTTAACTCAAATATTGATGCTATAAATCAAGGAATTGGATATGTTCCTGAAGATAGATTGAATCAAGGTTTAGTACTAAGTCAATCTGTTGAGAATAATATTGTTATTACCACTTTGAAAAAAATATTAAATCGCTTTAAATTAGTAGATTTCTATAAAAAGAAAAAGACTACAGAGGAATCGGTAAAAAGATTTAATATTAAGGTTCCATCTATAGATGTGCCTCTTAAAAATCTTTCGGGAGGAAACCAACAGAAAGTTGTTATTGCTAAGTGGTTCTTAACTCAGCCCCAAATACTTATTTTGGATAGTCCAACCATAGGAATAGATGTTTTAGCAAAGGGTAGTATCTATGAGACTATCAGAGATTTAGTTTCTCAAGGGGTTAGCATAATACTTATTTCTGACGAGATACCTGAAATTCTTAATAATTGCAATCGTATTTTAATAATGAAAAAAGGTAAAATTATAGAAGAGGTCCTTGCCGAAAAGATAACTGAAGAAGAGTTATATCAAAAGGTGTGGAGTAAGGAAGCAGAGGTAAGGGTATCATGAAAGAACTTTTTAAACATAAGTTTTTCCGTAAAAACGAATTTTATGTACTTTTGGTTCTTATTATTCTCTCTTTAATTTTAACAGTTGTTAATCCAACTTTTTTAACTCTTGATAATATCTTTGATCTTTTAAGAAATAATTCTTTTTTAGGGATTTTAGCCCTTGGTGAATTGGTTGTCCTAATCTCGGGTGGTATAGATGTTTCATTTACAGCAATAACTACTGTAGCTCAGTACATTATGGGAATAATTATAACAAGTTATTACGTTGATAATATCCTTTTAACTTTTCTCATTCCTATTCCTATAGGAATCATTCTTGGCTTAATTAATGCAGTTTTAATTTATATAACTAAAGTACATCCTGTAATTATCACTATTGCTACACTAAATACCTTTTATGGACTTTTAATATTTTTCACTGGGGGAAAATGGATGTATTCCTTTCCACCATCTTTTACAAATTTTGCTTACGTAAAAGTATTTCAAATTACTACTCCCTATAGCGTTACTGGATTTTCTATTTTTACACTTTTTTGGGTAATTATTGCAATATTAACTTGGTTTATTTTGAAATACTTACCTATAGGAAGAAAAATCTATGCTTTAGGAGGTAATCCAGAAGCTGCAAGGAGAGTGGGGTTTAATATATTACGTATCCAGCTTTTTGTCTATGGTTATATGGGATTTTTATCTGGAATTTCTGCTTTCGTTCATGCTCAACTGGGACAGATAATTCAACCTAATGCAATAGTTGGTCAGGAGTTAGATGTTATTGCAGCTGTAATTCTAGGAGGAGCAAGCATATCTGGAGGTACAGGAAGTGTTTTTGGAACAATATTAGGTGTTTTATTATTTGCAGTAATTAAAAATGGTCTTATACTTATGAAGTTACCTTCTTATTGGCATCAAGTTGTTGTTGGCTTAATCATAGCAATAGCTGCCAGTTTTACTACTTATCAATCCAGATTAAGATCAAAAAGGATGGTGAAAATTGATGTTGAATAGTAAGTTTTCTCAATTTCGCTTGAAAAATTTTGAAATTGTTATTTTGATGATAATTTTATCTTTTCTTTTAGCTACCATAGCACTTCTTACAGGGGGAAGATTTTTGAAATCTAATAGTTTAGAAGCTATGGCATTCCAAATGCCCCTTTTAGGATTATTTACTTTAGCTCAGCTTATTCCTATGTTAACAGGTGGGATTGACCTGTCAATAATTTCTACTGCTAATTTGTGCGGTATTATTACTGCTCTTATTTTGACCAATATAGATGTATGGTATGGTGTTCCCTTAGCAATTTTTTTAGGGCTTTCTTCTGCCTTACTCGTAGGAATTTTTAACGGTTTAATCATATCTTTTATTGGTGTTCCTCCAATAATTGCTACTCTTGGGAGTATGATACTTGTAAAAGGGATATCCCTTGCAATTACTAAAGGTTATGTTATATCAGGATTTCCAGATAGTTTTCTTTTTATTGGTAATGGGTATATCTTGGGTATTCCCACCCCATTTGTTATTTTTATTCTCTTTACTTTAATTATGGCTCTTATTTTATATAAAACAACCTTGGGAATTTGTATATATATGATAGGCTCCAATCCTTTAGCAACATTATTTTCTGGTATTAATAATAAGTCAGTTTTGTTTAAAAGTTATCTAATATCGTCATTTCTCTCTGGAATGGCTTCACTAGTTATGATTTCACGTTTTAATGCGGCACAAGCAGATTATGGAGGTTCATTTCTCCTTCTTACGGTGCTAATTTGTGTTCTTGGAGGTGTAAGCCCATCAGGAGGTTTTGGGAGAGTCTTAGGAGTATTTATTGCTGTAACTATACTCCAGATAGTTGGAACAGGCTTTAATTTATTAGGTCTTTCTTCTCATCTAAGTAATGCTTTATGGGGAATAATACTAATTTTAGTGATTATTTTAAACCGTCTCTATTTAAAAGCTCGATAGAGTGTTTATTCTAAGGAAATATCTATAATATTTTAATGGTAAACCTATTTCCTCCAATTTGTCTTCCAAAAATTACTGACCTGTGATCAGTATTGAAAAAGAAATGCCTCCTTATTTACCTCTATCAAAAAACTTAGCTCGCTTAAAAAGTTCTTTTCTTTGCAGTTCCTATAGGAGGTAGAGCTTTACCTGTGAGTTAATATAAATGAGAAATTCTTTAATAAACTTTGGTTTGCTAGAGATTAGTCCTAATGTTTGAGGAAGGATAAAAAGGATTACAGGTCAGGAAATAGAGCGATGTTATATGGTCAGAAAAATTATTTTCTCAAGGGAGCGGTGGAGCCTCTAATAACTAGTTCAGTACTTACAATGATTTTTATAGGGGGTTGATTAGGATTTTTTATTCTATCTATTAGCCTTTTTGCAGTAATACTTCCCATCTCTTCTTTAAAAATTCTTATAGTGGTTAAAGGAGGGTCAAATTGAGAGGAAAGATCAATATCATCTATCCCTATCACAGAAAGTTCTTCAGGAACTTTTATCCCCATATCCTTTGCACATTGAATCACTCCTAATGCCATGGGATCGTTAGCAGACAATATTGCTGTAGGCTTTGGATCATTTTTCCAAAGAATTTGAAAAGCATGTCTTCCTGTTCTCATGGTTAGTTCTCTTTCTTCTATCATGTATTCAGGATTATATTTTATACCAGCCTCTTCTAAAGCCTTTTTATAACCCTCCCATCTTTCATATACACTAATATGATCCAAAGGACCAGAAGCAAAAGCTATAATCTTATGCCCTAACTCTATAAGATATTTTGTAGCAATATAAGCTCCTCTAATATTGTCTGCAAGAACACTATCCACATTTTCAGAATAGTTATCTACTAGTATTAAAGGGATACCAGTTTTTCTAATAGTCTCTATGAATTCCTTTGGCATATCTGGTCCTGCTAAGATGAGTCCATCAATTCTTTCTTCTTGTAGCATTCTTGGAGGTTTTTGGGGATTCAGTTTCCCATGGGGAATTATTCCATATAATAGATGATATCCCAGTTCATGGAGTTCATTCTGGGCAGAATAAAGAATTACAGAATAAAATGGGTCAGCCACTAAGGGTTTTTCTTTTTTAAGTATGAGAAAACCAATAGTTTTTGTTTCTCGAGTAATTAGTGCTCGTGCAGCTTGATTTGGCTTGTATTTTAATCTTCTTGCTATTTCTTTAATTTTCTTTTTTGTTTTCTCGCTTATTTTAGGGTCATCATTTAAAGCTCGAGAAACAGTTGAAGGTGAAACTCCAGCTTTTTTAGCAATATCCTTTATATTTACCATTTCTTTTTCTCCTTCTCAAGTTAAAAATTTAAATCGTTTGAACTATTATATACAAAAAAATAGTATTAGTCAATGGAACTTATTCTTGACATAAAATCCAGAGTATGATATATTTAAAATAAAGATTTTTAAAAATTAGGAGGTGAGAGTTTAAGAAACAAAAAATTTCTCCCTTAATTTATTTTCCCTTTTAAAAATTTAATGATAAGGAGGGAGCTATGAAAAAATTAAATTTTATTTTGATCTTTATCCTTCTATTAGCAATTACTCTAACCCTATCCTCTGCACAGGTAAAAGGATCAGAAATCAGATTTGCTACAGGCTGGCCCTATCCTTTCCATGGAAATGCTTTTGGTCCTGGAGCTATAGGTGGGGCTTGGTGGTTTGCATATGAACCTTTTGCATATTATATTCCTGCGACAGGAGAATATATTCCAAGACTTGCACTTTCTTGGAAGGTTGAAGGCAATAAATTAGTTGTTAATTTAAGAAAGACAAAATGGAGTGATGGAACTCCTTTCACAGCAAAAGATATTGAATGCAATGTTGCATTTTTACAAGCTATGTGGGAATGGCCCTATGAAATAGCGGGAGTAGAAGTAAGATCTGAAAATACTGTTGCATTAGTTCTTAGTAGTACTCACCCATTCTTAATCCATTCTCTTCTAACTGATGGTGCAATTTCTACATTAGCTCCTTATCATGTATATGGGAAATTTTTAGCTGAAGCAAAAGAAGTAGCAGGATTAGGAAGAAAGATTTGGGAACTTAGAACTCAAGGTAAAACTGTATCAGAAGATATGAAAAAAGATTATGACAAGAAAGCGACAGCTTTTAGAGAAAAGATAAATAATTTTAGCCCTATAAAAGAAATAGGAAGAATGCCTGTAGTAGGAACATATGAGCCTACAAAAGTGACAAATACAGAAATGGTTTTAGAAAAGAACAGATACCATTGGGCAGCAGGAAAAATTAGAATACCAAGAGTAGTATTTAGAAGATGGTCTTCTAATGAGTTTGTATGGGCGTCCTTAGTAGCAGGAGAGATTGATGCTGCTCATCCTTCAATTCCTAAGGATGTAGTAGATCAATTCTCCTTACTAAATCCCAGATTGAAGCTGAAAGCGGTATCAGACCTATCAGAGTTTGCATTAGTATTTAATTTTGAGAAACCCTTATTTAAAGATTTAAATCTTAGAAAAGCAATTGCTTATGCATTGAATAGATCAAAAATTAGAGATATTGCTGCATGGCAAGCAAAGGATGTAAGCGATTATGCTCACGGTGTACTAAAGAGTATGGAGAAGGCATGGTTAGCTCCTGACTTCTTAAAGACTTTAACAAATTATAGTTATAACCCAGCAAAAGCAGAGGCAATCCTTAAAGAAGCAGGCTATACTAAAGGTTCTGATGGGCTATGGAGAACTCCTGACGGTAAGGTCGTAGCTTTTGCTGTTTCAGTATATGGTCCCCATAGTGATTGGGTCTTAGCGGCAAGAGAGATAACAGAACAATTAAAGAGCTTTGGATTTAAAGTAGAGCTAAAGATTATACCTGAAGGAATGAGAGATACAGTAATGAGAGGTGGAGATTATGAAACCGCAGTAGAATTTGGAACCGCATGGTGGGGATTTCCTAACCCTGCTACAGGATATACAAGAATTTATCAAGGAGAAGTTTCTGACTTTACAAGATTCCCTGCAAAGAGCAAATTCAAAACTCCTTGGGGAGATCTGTCTCCTTATGATCTAACAGACAAACTTCAGGAAGTTATATCAAAACCTGCGGAAGCAAAAGATTACGTAGCAAAATTAGCATATATTACTAACGAATACTTACCTATGATTCCCTTCTTAGAAAAGGTTCTACCTATATTCTATTTAGATGGAAAGAGAGTAACAGGATGGCCCAAAGAAGATGATCCAAGATGGACTTTAGCTCCTGGAGGAATTGAAAGGCTATATGTGCTCCTCCTCTCCCAAGGGGAATTGAGACCTAAATATTAAGATAAATTAATAAAAGGGAAGGAGCCTTAGTGATGAGATACATATTAAACAAGTTATTACAGATATTTATAATGACCTTCTTAGCTCTTACTGTGGTATTCTTTATAGTCCAGTCTATGCCAGGAGATCCTGCTTTCGGTTTAGCAGTTTCCATAGCTCAATCAAGAAATATGTCTTTAGATAAAGCTTTAGAAATTGCTCATAATATTATAGGATACAACCCAAAGGAACCACTAATCTTGAAATACTTAAAGTTTATAAGAAATATATTCATAGGAAACTTTGGATATTCTACATATTTTAAAACAAGTGTCAATGAAATAATTGGAAAGGCTTTACCTTGGACCTTATTTGTAATATCCTTAGCAACTTTTACAGGATTTTTTGCGGGTGTAACTCTTGGCGCATTTTCTGCACAAAAAAGAGGCACATTTATAGATACATTTATACCTACAGTTTTTAGTATAATACAAGCAACTCCAGCCTTTGTATTAGCAGTATTCATTCTATTTGTTGGGGCAGTAAGACTAAGACTCCTTCCTTTAGGTGGAGCATATCCTATTGATATGAACCCGGGGCTTTATCCCGGGTTCATATTAACTATTTTTCATCATGCTTTAGGGCCATTAATTGCCACATCTATTCCTCAGATAGCCTCCTGGGGGTTAGCCATGAGAGGAAATTGCTCCAGTATAATAGAAGAAGATTTTGTTAGATTCGCAAAAATGAGAGGTCTTCCTGATTCTACCATTGCCAAAAGATATGTAAGGAAAAATGCTATTTTACCATTAGTGGCAAGCCTAGCTATTGGAATTGGATATATGTTAGGGGGTCATACTTTAGTAGAAGTTATTTTTAATTATCCAGGAATAGGATATTACTTTGGACAAGCCATAAGTGTAAGAGATTTTGGGCTCCTTACAGGACTTTTTTCTCTTATAGTTATTGGAGTCATATTAGCCACCTTTGTAGCTGAGATTCTCTACTCAATTATTGATCCAAGGGTGAAGGCACAATGAAAGACTTTATAAGACCAATTTTTAAGAATAATAAGGCTTTAATTGGTTTTATCTTTTTAAGTATTTTTATATTAATGGCAACTATAGGTCCTATGGTTATTCCTTTAAACTTAACTTCTAATTTTGCAGAAAGATATCAACCCCCCTCTTTAAAACATCCTTATGGGACAGATTATTTTGGAATAGACATATTTCAGCAAATAGTTCATGGAGCTCGCTCAGTAATAGGGCTTTCTGTTCTTGCAAGTTTATTTGCAGTTATTATAGGATCTATCGTAGGAATTACTCGAGGATACTTAGAAGGATTCATATCCAAGTTTTTGGATACAATTATAACTATATTCTTAGTTATTCCTTCCTTCCCTGCATTATTAATCATGGCTGCAATTTTTGCAGATAAATCTTTAAATATAGTCGCGGTAGCACTTATTATTGCCATGTGGCTTTGGGCTCCATTAGCAAAGCAAATCTCTGCTCAAGTTCTTTCTATAAAGTCGAAGGAATTTATAGAAACATCAAGGATGTTAAATTTAGGAACACCTTACATTCTCTTTAAAGATATAATGCCTCTATTAATTCCCTATATTTTTATAAATTTTATTACTCAATTAAAAGGTGCTATGGAATTCAGTGTAGGACTAATGTTCTTAGGCCTTGCAAAGTTTGATCCAACTCATTGGGGAGTAATGCTTAATTATGCGCTATATCAAGCAGGAGCTTTATATACTCCTCGAGGTTTTCATTACCCTGTAATAATTATGCTTCATATAGTTTTATTAATTTATGGAGGAATTCTTTTTGCTCAGGGAATAGAAGAAGTGTTTAATCCAAAACTGCGGAGGTACGAATAGTGAGGACTATACTATCTGTAAATAACCTTAGAGCGGTATATTTAGTTAGAGAGGGGACTATTAAAGCTTGTGATGGGATTTCTTTTGATGTAGAGGAAAATACGGTATATGCTATTGTGGGAGAAAGTGCTTCTGGGAAGAGTACAATAATTGAAGCAATGACTCTCACCTTACCTCCTAATTCCAAAATTCTTGAAGGAGAAGTAATTTATCAAGGGAAAAATCTTCTTAAACTTCCTGAAAGTGAGTTAAGGAAGATCAGATGGACTGAGATTGCATTAGTTCCTCAAGCAGCACAGCAGTCTTTGAATCCAACAATGAAAATAATTGATCACTTTTTTGATACAGTAAATGCCCATGATAGTAATTGGAAAAGTGATGAGATAATAAAAAAAGCAGAGGAATTAATATCTCTTGTGAGGCTTGACTCTAAAAATGTCCTTTATTCCTTCCCTCATCAGTTATCAGGGGGAATGAAACAAAGAGTTCTTATTGCTCTTTCTCTAATATTTAACCCTAAGATCCTCATCTTAGATGAGCCCACATCAGCATTAGATGTTCTTACTCAGGCTCACATTATTCAGCTTCTAAAAAATCTCAAGAAAGAACTCAACCTTACTTTGATTTTTGTTACTCACGATATAGCAGTTGCTGCAGAACTTTCTGATAGAATCTCTGTAGTATATGCGGGAAATATTGTGGAGAATGGTTCTACAAGGGACGTTCTAAAAGACCCAAAACATCCATATACCCAAGGCTTAGTAAATTCTATAATGAGTTTAATATCAAATCCTGAGAAGATAAAAGGAATTCCGGGAGACCCTCCCAGCCTTCTAAATCCTCCTTCTGGCTGTAGATTTCATCCTCGATGTCCTTATGTTATGGAAGAATGTAAAAAAGAGAAACCACCAATGTATTTTTTAAATAACAATAGAAAAGTAGCATGTTATCTTTACAAATAGGAGGTTTAAAAATGGAAATACCAGTATTAGAACTGGAAGGGATAACAAAAATATTTTCCCGTGGATATTTCAAGAAAAAATATGTTATTGCCTTAGAAAATATTAATTTAAAAATTAATAAGCAAGATAGATGGGCAATAATTGGAGAAAGTGGAATGGGAAAGACCACATTAGCAAGAATTGCATGTCTCTTAGAGACTCCAACTTACGGGGAAATAAAATGGTTTGGAAAGAATATTTTAAATATATCAAAAAAGGAATTATCGTTTCTCAGAACAAAGGTTCAATATGTTCATCAAGATCCTTATGCTTCTTTACATCCCTCAAGAACTATATATGCTACCTTAGCGGATCCATTAAAGAAAAACAATAATATTAGAGGAAAGGGCTTAGAAAGAAAAGTTGAGGAACTACTTAATTTGGTTGGTCTTACTCCTTCTTCTTATTTTTTAAATAAGTATCCTCATCATCTCTCTGGTGGTGGAAGACAAAGGCTTGCTATTGCTAAAGCCCTTACAGCAAATCCGGAAATTCTTGTAGCAGATGAGCCCATAAGCATGATAGATATGTCCCTTAGAGCTACCATTATTCAGATTCTAAAAATTCTTAATAAAGAATTGGGTCTTTCTATAATTCTTGTGCTTCATGATATTGGAGCTGCAAGATTCTTTGCTACTGATGGAGGGAAAATAGCCATATTATATAGTGGAAGAATTGTGGAAAAAGGAGAATGTGATGAAATTATAAATAATCCTTTACATCCCTATACTCGAACACTGATATCTGCAAGTCCTATTTCTGATCCAGATTTAGCTCAAAAGAAAAAGGTCCCAGAATTAAAGTCTTATAACCCCCCAAAAAGAGAATTAGGGAGCAAAATGTGCCCCTTTTCTCATGCGTGCTTATACTCTCAAGACATTTGTTTTAAAGAAGATCCTGTTCTTGAGAGTATAAATGATAAACATGAAGTTGCCTGCTTCTTCTGGAACCGCTTACCAAAATGGGTTCCACCATGGAGTGTGTAATGGAAAAGAAATTTAAGTTAATGCAAGTTTTAATACTACTATTTGTAATAATCATGGGAATACTCTGGCTTATTTTTTGGAGGAGGAGTGGAATTGAATTTTATTTGGTAATTATCTCTCTTTTAATTTCTCTACTTACTTTATGTTTTATCTTTAAAAGCAAAATTTGATTAAACCAAGAAAGAGCTTTTTCTCTCCTTTGGAAGCCTTCTAAAATATTCTACATATCTTTTAAGGAGTTGAAGAAAAAGATTAAATCCTGCATTTTTATTTTTCTCTTGATATTCTTCTATTCTTTCTCTTTCCCAAGAAAGAATCTTTCTAATATCTTCTATAGAATATACAGGAAGACCAAATTCGTCTTCTATTTTCTCTACATTATTTAAGAATTCCTGAAGAATATTTTTCAATTTAAGACTACGAGAAGATTTAGGAAGTAAGGATGGAAGGAACAAATTTTTAGATCTCACTTCATATTCCTTTTCTAATAAAGATATTACCTCTTTATACTCTTCATCAGTAAAATTTGGATTCTCTTCAAGAAAATTATAAACTTGAAACTCCATATTCAGGTGAAGATTCCATAATTTATTTTCTGACCATAATGGAGGAACTTCTTCAATCTTTTCTAAAGAATATTCTTGAGCTTGTTTTAAATAAACACACTTATTAGGACAATTTATCTCCTTAAATCTCTTTTCTCCACAACATTCAGCACAAATCCATTGTCCCAAGCTTTTACAATATCTTTTCCCTTTCCTCTTATTACAAATCCCACATTTTGCCATAGTGGAAAAATTATATCATAAAGATTTTAGATGGGAAAGGTATATTCATATTAACATAATTTTAATTGAAATCTATATTTTACATGGCTATAATATTACTCTATAATTCTTTTTTTAAAAAGGAGTTTTTACCTTTGGAAATAAGGACTTTAGATAAAGAAATTGAGATATTAAGAGAAGATGTAGTTAGGATGGGAAGCATTGTAGAAAAGATGCTTCACCAAACCTTGGAATCTCTTAAAAAGAGAAATTTAGACTTAGCTCTTGATGCCATTAATAAAGATGATCTTGTAGATAAATATAATTGGGAGATTGAAAATAGGTGTATAAATCTGTTAGCACTTTATCAGCCTGTGGCAAAAAGTCTAAGAATTATTGCATCTACTATGAAAATTATAAAAGACTTAGAAAGGATTGGAGATTATTCTGTAGATATTGCAAAATTCTCCTCAAGCCTTTTGAAAAATTTTTTTGAATTACCTTGGAAAGATATTTTTTATTTAGGAGAACTCTCAGAAAATATGCTTAGAGAAGTAGTAAGAGCGTATTTCCAACCTGATTTAACTGCTTTAGAAAATCTTTCAGGAAAATATAAAGAAATAAATATAAAGTATCAGGAAATTCTTTCTAATATGATAGAGGAGATACAAAAAAATCCCAAAAATACCCAACAGATTATTCAATTAATTATGATATCTCGCTATTTAGAAAGAATTGCAGATCACATTACTAACATGATCGAAATTATTTATTATATGGAAACAGGAGAGAAAAAAGAGCTTCATGGCTAAATACGAATTTGTTCCCTTTGGACTTACCATAGAAGATTTATATGAATTAAGTAAAGAACCCCCTGAAATTAGTATTTCTCAAGAATTAAGAGAAAAAATAATAAAGAGTAGAGAATTAGTAGAAAAAATCTTGAGGGAAGAAAAAAGTATTTTAAGAATTCCCTCAAAGAATATTAAAGAACTTCACGAAGTTGGAAATTATTTATCTCCTGAAGAAGTAAGAGCAATCATGATATCTCGTGCTTATTCCTTAGCCCTTGGATATTCAGGTGTAAGGATGGAAGTTATAGAAAAAATTTTAGAATTTCTAAGAAAAGACATTATTCCTTTAATTCCCGAAAGGGAATCTGGGGGAACAAGTAGTGATCTTACTCCCTTAGCCTATATCTCTTATGCCCTTACAGGAATGGGGGAGGTTTTATATCAAAATAAGAGAATGAATACAAAAGAAGCCTTAAGAATTTCTAACACACAACCCTTAGAGTTAGAACCTAAAGAAGGTTTAGTTCTTATTAATGGGACTCAGTTTATGAGTGGAATTGGAAGTTTATGCTATATAAAAGCAAAAAATTTAGGAAAAATATCTGAAATAGCCAGTGCCCTCTCCTTAGAAGCTCTAAAGGGTACAAATAGAGCTTTTGATCCATGGATACAAGCCTTAAGACCTCATAGAGGGCAAATTAAGTCCAGTGAAAATTTAAGAAGACTTATTTCTGAAAGTGAGATAATTTTATCATATAGAGACTGCCCTCAGATTCGAGATGCCTATATATTAGGATGTATTCCTCAAGTTTTTGCAGGATTTCACCAAACCATGGATTTCGTTAGGGACATATTGGAAGTGGAGTTAAATTCTGTAACAGATAATCCATTAATTATACTTGAAGAAGAAAAGATTCTTTCTGGAGGAAACTTTCATGGGGAAATTCTTGCCCATGCTTTTGATTATCTTTCCATTGCTATAACAAATATTACAACTTTTTCTGAAAGAAGAATATATAGGCTCTCATCAAACAAATTAAGTGAGTTATCTAATATCTCTGCCTCTTTAGTTTCAGAAAATAAAATTCTTTCTCAACCTGTGAGTAGTCTTTCTGTAGTAAAAGGAGAAGAAGATTTTGTAAACATGAGAGTAGAAAGTGTGTTAAAACTGAGAAGAATTATTAAAAATTGGGAAACCATTTCTGCAATAGAATTGATCTGTGCAGTTCAGGAAATAGATTCTTATAGACCTTTAAAATGTGGAAGAGGAACAGAAATAGCCTATCAATACATAAGATCTTTAATTCCTCATATTGAAGAAGAAGAGGAATTAAGCAGTAAAATTCAAATTATAGAGAAAAATTTATATCAACTCTTAGAAGAAGTAGAAAAAGAAATAGGAGAATTACTTTAGATTATTGTTTTTAATGCTCCTTTTATTATTTCCACAGCTTGTTCTACTGTTAAAAACCCAGTATTTAGCATAAGATGATATAGTTCAGGATCGTTCCAATCTACATTATAAAATCTTCTTAAGTATTGTTCTGCAGATCTATCTTTTTCGGAAATTATTCTCAGGGCTTCTTCCTTAGATATATTTCTTTCCTTTACAAGATTTTCAACTCTTTTTTCCAATGGGGCAATAATTCTTACATGTAAAGTTTGGGGAACATCCTTTAAAAGAACCTGTCCACCTCTTCCTACAATTACTACATCTCCCCAATTTCTAAGCTTTCTTATAACTGTTTGGACAAAAGAAAGACATCCTTCTTCATCAAAAGTCTGAGTAGTTATAGTGGTAGCTCCAGTAGTATCCACCCCTCTTATTGTGATTTTTGCAATAGGTTCTTTCCTTCTAAATAGTTGATCAAAAAACCCCTTAACCTTATAATTATCTTCACTAAAATCTACCACTTCTGCTTCTGAGAGCCCTGAAGATATTGCAATTTCTGTCATCAACAGTTTATCAAAATATCTATAATTTAAATCCTTTGCTAATTTTTCAGCAATTTCATCCCCTTTACTGCCTATCTGCCGGGATATAGTAATAATACCCATTTTTACCCCTCCCTTTAAGGCTTTTCATCAATATTATAATCCTAAAATTTTTACAGTTTATAACCTATTTTTCTCAAAAACTCTTTTCTATAAGCAATATCCTTTTCTTCTTCCACACCCTTTGGTTTTACTCCGTCGATAACCCCTATTATCCCCCTTCCATCTTGTTCTTCTACTATAATGACCTTTAACGGATTTGCAGTAGCAGCAAAGATATTAACTACTTCTGGAACATGTTTTATAGCATTCAAAATATTAATAGGATAAAGATTCCTTAAAAATATTAGAAATGAATGTCCACAAGCTATCTTTTGCATGTTTTTCACAGCTAAATCTTCTAATTCCATATCTGTTCCTATATGTCTTATAAGGGCAGGTCCTGAGGATTCACAAAAAGCTAGTCCAAATTTTGCACCTGGAACAGCAGTTACAATTGTTTCATATAAATCTTCTACTGTTTTGATAAAATGAGCTTGTCCTAAAATCAGGTTCACTTCTGCAGGTTTTTCAATTTCAACAATTTGAATTTCCATCTTTACCCTCCTTTTAAAAGTTTTGTTTTTAATATTATAATAGAAACAGTTAAAAATAACATCAAGGAGGATGTTAGAATGGAAAAATTTTATATTCTCTGTATTAATCCTGGTTCCACCTCAACGAAACTCGCAGTATTTGAAAATGAAAATCTTCTTTTTCAAGAAAATTCATCCCATAAATTGGAGGAATTAAAAAGATTCAAAAGAGTAATAGAACAATATGAAATGAGAAAGAAAGCAATAATAGATTTTCTCAATAAGAACAATTTCCCTTTCGAAAAACTTTCAGCTCTTGGATGCAGAGGTGGAACTTTATATCCTTTACCCTCAGGAACTTATATAATAAATGAAAAAATGGTAGAAGATTGTAAAACCTCAAAATTTGGAGAACATCCTGCAAATTTAGCCCCTATTTTAGGTTATGAGTTTAGTAAAATTTATAATCTGAAAGCCTTCATAGTAGATCCCCCTTCAACTGATGAGATGGACCCTATAGCAAAATATACTGGGCTTCCTATATTTAAAAGAAAAAGTCTTTTTCATGCTTTAAATCAAAAAGCTATTGCAAGGAAAATAGCAAAGAACTTAAGTAAAAATTATGAAGACTTAAATCTTATTGTCGCTCATTTAGGAGGAGGAATTTCCATTGGGATTCATAGTGAAGGAAAAGTTATAGATGTAAATAATGCATTAGATGGAGAAGGTCCTATGACACCAGAAAGAGCAGGAACTTTACCAGCAGGAGACTTAGTAAAATTATGTTTCAGCGGAGAATACGAATTAGAAATTTTTCAAAAGATGATGGTAGGAAAAGGAGGATGGATAGCATATTTAGGAACTAATGATGCTCGCGAGGTAGAAAAGAAAATACAAGAAGGAGATAAGCTGGCAGAAGAAATTGTAAAGGCAACAGCATATCAAATAGCAAAATTTATTGGTTCTTTAGCACCTGTAGTTAAGGGAAGAATAGATGCTATAGTTCTTACTGGCTCTTTAGCTTATTACACAAGATTAGTAGAAGATATAAAAGAAAGAGTAGAATTTATCGCTCCAGTTTTTGTATATCCTGGAGAAGAAGAAATGAAAGCTTTATGTGAGGGAGTATTAAGAGTACTAAAAGGGGAAGAAAAAGCAAAGGTATATACTTATTAAAGAGGGGGAGGATTCCCCCCTCAATTTATTGTTTTACCTCTGCTTCTTTCTTTGTTTTCTCAAATTTCACTTTCTTTTCATTCTCATCATAAATAACCAAAATATCATCTCCCTCGGAAATTTCGCCTTTCAACATTACTTCCGCAAGTTTTGTTTCTAACTCAGTTCTAATCTTTCTCTTAAGTTCTCGAGCGCCAAATTCAGGTTGATATCCTACTTTTGCAAGATAGGAAATAATAGAGTCATCAAAATTCAAATTAATTCCTTGCCCCTTTGCTACCCTCTTCACTCTCTCTAATTGTAATTTCACAATTTCTTTAATTTGTTCTTGAGTTAAGGCATGGAAAATTATAATTTCATCAATCCTATTAAGAAATTCAGGTCTAAAGTATTTTCTTAAAAGATTCATTAATTTCTCCTTTAACTGCTCATAAGAAAGTTTCTCTTTCTCAGGAGCAGTTAAGTTATATTGAATTATATCTGAACCTATATTGCTTGTAGCAATTATAATAGTATTAGTAAAATCTACAGTTCTTCCTTTACCATCAGTTAACCTTCCTTCATCAAAAACTTGAAGCAAAATATTATGAACATCAGGATGCGCTTTTTCAATTTCATCTAAGAGTATAACACTATATGGTCTTCTTCTTACCTTTTCTGTTAATTGACCCCCTTCTTCATATCCTACGTATCCTGGTGGTGCACCAATAAGTCGAGAAACAGTATGTCTCTCCATATACTCGCTCATGTCAATTCTTATAATAGCATCTTCATCCCCAAATATCGCCCAAGCAAGAGCCTTTGCTAATTCAGTTTTTCCTACACCCGTAGGTCCTAAGAAAAGGAATGTAGCAATGGGACGATTACCTTCTCTAAGCCCTGCACGAGATAATCTAATAGCATCAGCAACTGCTTTTACTGCTTCTTCTTGTGCTACAACTCTTTCATGAAGTTTTTCTTCTAACTTTAATAACCTTTCTCTTTCGTCAGTAGAAAGTTCTGATACAGGAATTCCTGTTAAAGTTGAAACTATTTCTGCTACATGTTTTGCTCTAACCTCTGCAGATTCCGAAGATACTGTTTTCTTCCAATTTTCTTCTGCGTTTCTCAACTCTTCTTCTAATTTCTTTATCTGTTCCTCCAATTCCTTTGCCTTATCAAACTGTTTTCTTGATGTAGCATATTCCTGTTCTCTTCTTAATTGTTTAAGTCTTGATTCCATTTCATGAATCTCTGCGGGACGAGAAGTTAAACTTATACGAACCTTTGCGCAAGCTTGATCAATAAGGTCTATAGCTTTATCAGGAAGATATCTATTAGTGATATATCTGTCAGAAAGAACAGCAGCAGCTACAAGAGCCTCATCAGTAATTCTGACCTTATGATGAGCCTCAAATCTATCCCTTAATCCTCTTAATATATTGATAGTCTGCTCCACTGTAGGCTCAGAGATAAATACTGGCTGAAATCTTCTTTCCAATGCAGCATCTTTTTCTATATATTTCTGATACTCATTTAAAGTTGTTGCACCTATAAGATGAAGCTCTCCTCTTGCTAAAGCAGGCTTAAATACATTAGCAAGATCCATTGAGCTTTCTCCTGCTTGTCCTGCACCTACAATAGTATGAATCTCATCTATAAAGATTATTAATTTATCTTGATTTGCAATAATCTCATCTAATACCTGTTTAACTCTTTCCTCAAATTCTCCTCTATATTTTGTTCCTGAGATTAACGAATTCACATTTAATTCCACTAATCTCTTATTTCTTAAAACTTCAGGAACTTCTCCTTTAACAATTCTTTGAGCTAATCCCTCAACTATTGCAGTCTTTCCTACTCCCGGCTCTCCAATAAGAACAGGATTATTTTTCTTTCTTCTTGCCAAAATTTCAATTATAGTCTCAATTTCTTTTGCTCTACCAATTACAGGATCCAATTTGCCTTGTCTGGCAAGTTCTGTTAAATCTCTGGAATATTTATCAAGATTTGGAGTCATCATAGAAGGACCTAATCTTCCTTCTTCTTTTCCTCTTCCTACTATCCTAATAGTGGCCTGTCTTATATCTTGAGGATTCAATCCAAATTTTCTCAATATATCATAAGCAAAACCATCAGGTTCTTCCGAAAGACCAATCAATAAATGTTCAGGTCCTACATAATTATGTCCTAAATCTCGAGATGCCCAAAAAGCTCTCTCTAATGCACTCTTTAAACGTGGAGAAACTTCCATTTCAATCTCATTGTCAGGAGCTTTAAAAGTTCCTTTTGGAGCATTATATTCTATATATCCCTTTAAATCCTGGGGGGTTATGTTAAATTGGCGAAGAATTTCTTGAACGATCTCATTATCTGTTAAAGCATAAAGTAAATGCTCAGTATCTACTTCGGATTTTCCAAACTCAATAGCCTTTCTTCCTGCTTTTTGGAGATATTCTTTCGCACTGTCACTGAGATAAGCGTCAAGATCTATAGCTTCCCTATCAAACCCTTCTCTTCTTCCAAAAGGCTCAAATTCTTCTCCAAAAAATTCCTTAAAAAAGTCTCCCCAGAAAAGAGATTCTAAAGGAGAAAAACTCCTCTCTCTCTGACGATATTTAGCATAATCTATTTCGCAAAGATCAAGAGTTTGTTTTCTTCCATTTCTTATTATGGAAACTCTAATAGTCGCAGGTCTTACGCCACATATATCACACATCTTCTTTGACATCTTCTTCACCTCCTTTAGATAAGTAATTATACCATAAAAAATATTTAAATTTTTAGCTTTAGGTGTTATAATTTTTAGGAATTCTAAAACAAAGAAGGTTAAACCTTCAATGAAGAAGATTCACAGTAAAAAATTTCCATTATAAGGAGGAGATAAAAATGTTATTAGATATTGAAAAAATGGCAGAAGATGGTGAACACATAATTATTGAAAGCAATAATTTTTGCCAAAATGCAGAAGAAGTCTTTTCCAGTAAAATCTTCTTTAAACTTCTTCAGAAATTTTTCAGATTTCTTTATGAGCATGATTCTCCATATCTTTCTTTAATTAAAAAATTTGGTCCATATCCTGAAGAAGAAGAAAATACTTTAAGAAGTTTTATTTCATTCATCAAAACAATATATAATTTTCAATGGAAAGAATTAATAGAAAAAGAAAACTTCCAAGAAGTGCTGAAAGAAGAAGAAAGACCCCTTTGGATTGACTTTGTAGAAGAATTTTATAACTTCTGGAGAAAACACAATAGATTTTTGATCTGGAAAGCAGAGACAGAAAGATTTTCATATGAAGATGGATATTACCATTTTAGAGCAAGGGTAACAGAATTAAGAAATTTAGTTTTAAATATATACAGAAGAATCTCTAAAAATATATCTGAGGCATGGCCTATGGTATTTAGACAACTACCCGCAGGAGTCGGTGTAGGAATGTATGTAGAAAAGTTTGATTATCCCCTTCCAGAAAGGTATAAAAAACTTAAGGAAATACCTTTTATACAATGTGCTGTATTAGAGCCTCCTTTGATATATTATCCTAAGAGGAATTATAGAAAGGGTCAATTTCTACCTTTAAGTTATAATCCTATAGATAATTTAGATATAAAGCCTTCAGATTTTGTTTGTTATCCTGCAAAAGTTGGTAAACTTCTTATCCATATATACTTCCACAAAAGGTTTATGCCTTTAGGAAGTAGTTTAATTAATCTTTTTGAAATTGCTCACGAAAGAGAAATTATAAAAAGACCCCCTGATGGAATCTTAATTTTTGGAGTTGACATGAAAGTATTAAATGATAATCCTACTGTTTATTATGAAGATACTGAGAATAATCTAATTATAGCATATATTGCAAAGATAGATGATGTGGATTATTTTGGATACTTTAAAAAAATGACATTAACTATTCACAATCTCATTATGATTGAAAGAGGCTTTTTACCTCTACATGGAGCTATGGCAAGAATTGAATTAAGGGGAGGAAAATCTGCTAATGTAGTTATTATTGGAGATAGCGGTGCTGGAAAGTCTGAATCTTTAGAAGCTTTTAGGACTCTTGCAGATAAATATTTAAGAAGATTAATTGTAATTTTTGATGATATGGGTTCTCTGGGATTAAATGAGGAAAATAAAGTAGTAGCCTATGGGACTGAAATTGGAGCTTTTGTAAGATTAGACGATCTTTCCCCTGGATACCCGTATAATGAAATTGATAGAAGTATATTCATGAATCCCCATAAAACTAATGCTCGCTTAGTTATTCCTGTTACTAGTTATTATCATGTGATTTCTGGATATCCGGTAGATTTATTCCTTTATGCAAATAACTATGAAGAAGTAGATGAAGAGCATCCTGTTTTAGAATTCTTTAATGACAAAGACAAAGCCTTAGAAATCTTTAGAAATGGGGCAAGGTTATCTAAAGGAACCACTGATGAAACTGGTCTTTCATATACATATTTTGCTAATCCCTTTGGGGCACCTCAAAAAAGAGAAAAACATGAGATTTTAGCTGATTTTTACTTTACCCAAATGTTAAAAACAGGTGTAAGAATTGGTCAATTAAGGACTCGCCTGGGGATATCTGGATTTGAAACAAAGGGTCCAGAAGAAGCTGCGAAGGCATTATTTGAATATATAGGGAAGTCGGAGAAATGAAATGGAGGAAATCCTAAAAATTACTGAAGATATAGCAAAAGAAGCTGGAAAGATACTTTTAGAATATCTCTATCAAGAAAAGGATATTCACTTAAAAAGTATTTCTAATCCTGTAACAAAGGTAGATAAACTTTCGGAAGAAAAGATTATTGAATTACTAAATAAATATTTTCCTGGATATTCTATCTTAACTGAAGAGGCAGGAATTATTGAAAAAAATTCCTCTTATCAATGGATCATAGATCCTTTAGATGGGACTACTAACTATATTCATAATTATCCCTTTTTCTCAGTAAGTATCGCCTTAAAAAAAGATAATGAAATTTTGTTAGGTGTAATATATGATCCAATTCAAGATGAGATTTTTTCAGCCTTAAAAGGGAAGGGATCCTTTTTAAATGGGGAGAAAATAAGGGTTTCATCGGTAAATAAGCTTCGAGATTCTCTCTTAGCCTTTGGACTTCCCTATGATTTAACTTTAGATGAAAGAAATTTTATTCCTTTTATAAATCTTTCTCGAAGAAGTAATGGGGTAAGAAGAGTAGGTTCCGCAGCTTTAGAATTAGCTTATATTGCCTGTGGAAGATTAGATGGGTATTGGTGTCAAAGATTAAATCCCTGGGATATTGTAGCAGGAGTAATTCTTGTTCAGGAAGCAGGGGGAAAGGTAACAGATTTTGAAAATAAAAAGATTTCCTTTAGAGAAACAGATATTGTAGCTTCTAATGGGTTAATTCATGAAGAATTATTAGAGGTTTTAAAATTAGGTAAAATTCTTTCACCTGAATTATAATTAATTATTAAGGTGCGCCCGTAGCTCAATGGATAGAGCATCGGCCTCCGGAGCCGAGGGTTGGAGGTTCAAATCCTCTCGGGCGCACCAATTTTATTGCTTATTTATATAAAAAGAAACTTTTGTTCTCCATTTCCCCTTTGGTCTAATAGTTATATTATATAAATGAAGAAAGGTACTTCCTTGATATACCCTTTCAAAACCTTCTTCAGATAAAGATATTGTCTCTATGGGATACCTGTACCATTTAACCTTCTCCTCAATTTCACATTTCAAATCTATTAAAGGACTTTTTATTCCCCAACTATTTACTTCTTCTATTCCCATAGACCTCAATGGGGATCTCCAATTCGAATTCGGAATATAGAAATAATACTCATTATGGTTTGGAGCTAAAAAATTAAATACTGCTTCCCATGCAAAAACAAAAGAAATTTCTTCTGATGAAATATTTTCTAAATTATAGAGTATTTCAATTTCTGATTTATCTTTATAGATTTTAAAAGCCTTTTCCAACTTAACATAATTTTCTCCAGTAAAAACTAATAACAAATAATCTTTAAATCTCCTCTTTTTCCAATGAAAGGAGAGATCTAAAGAATTAAATAAAGAATTTTCTCTACCTTGCCAAAGTTCTTCTAAGGAAGGTATTTTGTCAAAGAAATATTCTTTAAAGGAAAATCTTCTATGTTTATCATAGAAAAGAAAATTTTCTAACCCTTTTTCTTTAACTACCCATCTTTCATGTATAGTCTTTCCTTCCTCTTTATTTTCCTTTATGGTAAAAAGCTTATCATGATATGCTTCTCTTCTTCGAGTTAAAACATTAGTGAGATTAAAAGAGAGAGGTTTAAAATCCCATTCTAAAAGTCCCGCACCTAAATGAGGAGCAAAATATAAATTAAAGTTCTTAGATTCTACAATTATTTCCTCCCTTCCATCGCAATCAAAATCAAAAGACTTTATACTTATCTTATTTTTCCCTTTTACTTTGTCTACATAATTTTCTGCACTTATTATATGAGAATAAACTGCAGATCGTAGATGTGGAAGATAAAGACCACCAAAAATTCCATGCCAATATGCATCATTTGCCTGAGCTTGCCAAATTTCTTCTAAAGCCAAACTTCTATATTTACTTTTTAAAGGAAGACCTTTTATCTTATTTCTTACATAAAGCATCCTTTTATGAAGATGATTTGCTTCAGGATATTTTGCTAAAAAATTTCTCCAGAATCCACCTCTTATAAAGGGAGAATACTTTTCCAACTTTCCTTGACTTTTAATTTCCTCTATTAACTCTTCTAAAATCTTTTGAGCAGAAGGATAGAGAACCCATTCCATCATCTCTCTATAAGATGCGGTAGGAAGATAAATCCTTCCAATAGGTGGAAATTTCTCAATGTATTCTTTATAATTCATTACTTTTATCCACGAGAAATTTTCCTTTAAAGTTTGCCAAAATCTCTCCAACCATTTATTTTCATAAACTGTTTTGTAAGTATCAGGCCAAAGTCCAAATTTTTCTCCATCATCAAAAAATACTGCAAGATTTGTCCCTTGTGGAGAAACATAATTTTTAAGGTAATCTATGATTTCCTGAGGTTCATAAAAAGGAATAAGATATCTAAGCTTCATATTTATAGGAAAAACTTTTACTGTATAGCCTTGTTCTTCCATAATGTAATATCCAAAGAGTTCTTCAGGCTGTAATCCTGTGGAAAGAAAATGAGCATCATCTACTACCACATACTCAATACCTGCTTCTGCTAAAGGTTTTACAAGATGAGGTTCCCAAACTCTCTCTGCTAACCACAACCCTTTAGGTTTCTGTCCAAATTTATTCCAAATGTATTTATTTAACTTGTTTATTTGCATAACCTTATCTTCGTCGGATATTATTGCTAAAATAGGTTCATAAAATCCCCCAGAAAGAAGTTCCATTTGTCCTCTTTCAGAGAGCTTCTTCAAGCTTTTAAAATACTCAGGATGGTTTTTCTCAAGCCACTGTAAAAGAAATCCAGAAAAATGCATACTAAAAGGGAAATCAGGATTCTCTAAAAAGAAATTAATAAGAGGTCTGTAAGATAATTCATAGGCTTTCTCTATAACAAAGTCAAAATTACCTACTGGCTGATGATTATGAAGTCCCAATGCAAAAATAATTTTACCTTCCACTACTCTCTCCTCCTAAAAACTTTGTAATCTATATTTGGAAATAAAGAATCAGTCTCTTCTAATTTCTTAAGAATATTGAAAGCTTCTACTGAGGGTTCTTTAATCTTTAAAAGGTCTGAAAGATTTAAGAAGTTTTCAAAATGTTGATAAAATCTCTTATATCCATAATCTTGAGCTTGATGTGTAGTAATTAGAAAAGGCCAATCACTACTTTCTAAAAGTAATTTTTCTCTCGCCATTTGTTTTAGCAATTTTTCCTTCCACAAAGAATTTACTTCTTCTCTTTCAATAATCTCTTCCATAGTGTCTTCTACTAAATATATCTTTCTCCAAAGTTCTTCTGTATCTTTATTTAACCAAACCTCATGTTTTCCTCCTTTTCCCCACGAAGACTCTGAAATATTTATTCTATCCTTTGGAGGATAAATACTTAGGTAAAGGGTAGGAGTTATACTTTTAACTATTTGGCTTTCACTGATTAGCTCATAAACTCTTTCTAAAAAGATTAATCCTTCAAACCACCAATGTCCAAAAAGTTCTGTATCATACATGGCAGTAATTATTCCTTTATCTTTTTTCCCTTCTTCTTCTAAAAGACTTACAAAATGATTTGCATGTTCTAAGGCTTTATTTTTTGCAACCTCTGGCTCATAGATTTCTTTTTTTCCTAAATCTAAATTTTTTGACACTATTTTCCAATATTGTAGTCCTGAACTCTCTGCTTTTTTATGAAATTCTCTATATACTCCATCTCCAGGATACCCCCAATCCGCAGACCAAACTTGCATACTAGTTTTTTGATGTCTTCCAAATACTACTATTTCACTATCACTCACATAATAGGGACTTAAAATAGATCTCCCATTTTCAGGACTTTTAAATTCAGGATATCCCAAGGATTCTTCTCCTAATATGGAATGGGCGTCTACAAAGAAGTATTTTAAGTTTAATTCAGATAAAAATTTTTCTAAGCCTGGTTTATAGGCACATTCAGGTAGCCAAACGCCTACAGGTTCTTCTCCAAAATGCTTTTTATAATTTTCTTTACCTATATATAACTGAGCATAAACTGAAGAAGATTTTTTTAATAAAGGAAGATAAGCATGAGTAGCAGAACTTGTTAAAATCTCCAAATTCCCATCTTTTTGTAGTTCCCTCCAAAACTTTAAAACATTTCTTGAAAAAATATTTCTAAAAGCATTTAATATTTCTTGATAGTGCCTTTTGTAGAATTTTGCAACTTCAGCTTCTTTTTTTTCTTTTTTACTGAACTCATAGTAGTCTTTTTCAGCTAAACTTATCTTTTCTTCTATATATTTCTCCGTCTCATAAATCATATAGGCATCAGAAAGTTGTTCTGCTAAAACAGGAGTAACGCCAAGAGTTATATGCCAATCGATTCCTTTATTTTTAAGATTATAAAAAACCATAGAAAGAGGAATATACGTCTCCAACATAGCTTCAAAAAACCATTCCTCTCCAAAAGGCCATCTTCCAGCTTTCTTAACAAAGGGAAGATGGGAATGTAAAACTAAATTAAAATAAATATTTTGCATAACAAACCCCTCCTTCAACTATTATTTACTAACAGCTGTTACCTAAATCTTACAAAAGAAGGGGGATTTTTTCTCCCCCTTCTTATTTCTTTCCAATTTATAGGAAATTTTACTATCCTCAGATAATTGCCACCTGAGAAGTAGGATCAAAAAGATGCATCTTTCTAATATCAAACATAACTTTAATCCTTTCTCCCATCTTTGCCTTTGTCTCAGAGCCTACTCTTGCTACAACACTTACTGGTCCCTCTACAAGATATAGGTATACTTCTGTTCCCATAGGCTCTAATACTTCAATCTTTAATTCTGCCACATCTTCAGGAATTATTTCCTCAGTCTTAATCAAAGATACATCGTAAATATGTTCTGGTCTTATTCCAAGAATTACTTTTTTCCCAAGATAGTTTTTTGCCTGTTCTGCAACAAAACCTTGCATATCCTGAGGAATTCCTAACTTTATACTCCCAAGGTCCAAAACTCTTGCATTTTCGTCTAATCTTGCATCAATAAAATTCATAGGAGGACTTCCAATAAATCCTGCTACAAAGATATTGTTTGGCTTTTCATAGATGGCGAGAGGCTCATCTACTTGTTGAACTACTCCATCTTTCATAACTACAATACGATCACCCATAGTCATTGCTTCAGTTTGGTCGTGAGTGACATATATAGTGGTTACTCCAAGACTTCTTTGAAGTTTCTTAAGTTCTGCTCTCATTTGGACTCTTAATTTAGCATCTAAGTTAGATAAAGGCTCGTCCATTAGGAACACTTTAGGTTCACGAACAATAGCACGACCCAATGCTACTCTTTGTCTCTGTCCACCAGAAAGTTCTTTTGGCTTTCTCTTAAGAAGATTTTCAATACCTAACATTTCTGCTGCAGCTTTTACTCTTCTATCAATTTCATCTTTTGGGAACTTTCTTAGTTTTAATCCAAAAGCCATATTATCATATACTGTCATATGGGGATAAAGAGCATAATTTTGGAATACCATTGCAATATCTCTATCCTTTGGTGGCACATCATTAACCAATCTTCCGCCAATATATATTTTCCCTTCTGTAACTTCTTCTAACCCTGCAATCATTCTTAGAGTAGTAGTTTTTCCACATCCTGAAGGTCCTACAAGAACAATAAACTCACGATCTTGAATATCAAGAGTAACATTATTCACAGCAACAACATCGCCAAATTTTTTAGTTACTCCTTCGAGTTTTACATCTGCCATCTCTTAAACCTCCTTTAAAGTAAATTGTAATGAAGCATGGGGTAAAATCAGAGTATTCAAAAGTTGGTGCGCCCGAAGGGACTCGAACCCCCGACACGCGGTTTAGGAAACCGCTGCTCTCTCCTACTGAGCTACGGGCGCTTAAAGAGGAGAGAAAACATTTCTCAGAATTCACACAAAAATTTTTTATTTCCAATTATCTTTCTTTAACTAAGTTATTTTTTTATTTATGGTGCGGACGGGTGGAATCGAACCACCGACGCAGGGATTTTCAGTCCCTCGCTCTACCGACTGAGCTACGTCCGCAACCTTTAAGAAAATTATATCAGATGGAGTTTTATCTATCAAGTATATTTAGTCTTTTTTTATTGGAATAATTAGTTTCTGCCCTACAAATAATCTATTAGGATCTTTAAGATTATTAATTCTTGCCAATTCCTTCCAATCGATGGAATATTTCTTAGCAATTCCTATGGTAGTATCTCCTACTTTTACCTCATAAATAATTTGCGTATAAGTTTCTTTATTTTGTTTCTCATTTTTTTCCTCTTTTACTATATTTTGTTTAGGTGGTTTAATAACTTCTACCCTTTTTTCAGGAGCTTTAATTTCTTCGCTCTTAGAGATCTGTGGCATTCTTTCTATGGAAAATAATTGGCTTGCAAGGAAAACAATCAAAAGAAAACTTATTGTATATATTAAAACTTCTCTAAAAAATCTTCTCATATATCTTCCTCAAAAGAAATTTATATATTGGAAGCATAGAAACAGCTATTACTATTAAAAGCTTCTCTAAATCTAAATATTCCAGCTTAAAGAAACTTCTTCCAAAACTTGTGTAAAGAATTACCAATTGTAAAAGGAAGGACAGTAAAATAGATAAGCTTAGGTAAATATTAGAGAAAGCATCTTTAATAATGCTTTTTCTTCTTCCCAGAGATAAAGCTAAGGCTTGGAATAGTTGGGCAAATACAAGTCCTGAGAAGGCTAAGGTTCTTGCCAAGTTTATATTATTAAAAGTTAATCCCCAATAAAATAGAGATAAAGAAGCAATTCCCATAAAGATTCCATCAATTAATAGTTTTTTCCAAGTTTCTTTAGTCAATATTCCCTCATTTATAGACCGAGGTTTTCTTTCCATTATATCCTTTTCAGCAGGTTCCACTCCTAAAGCTAAAGCGGGAAAACCATCGGTTATTAAGTTTATCCAAAGTAGTTCCAAAGGAGTCAAAGGTAAGGGAAATCTTAATAATATACTTAATCCTACTACAAAAATCTCACTTAAATTACAAGAAAAGAGGTAGTATGTTACTTTCCTTATGTTATCAAAAATTCTTCTTCCCTCTTCTACAGCTTTTACAATAGTAGCAAAACTATCATCAAGTAAAACTAAATCAGACGCCTCTCTCGCCACTTCTGTTCCTCTTTGACCCATACTTATTCCAATATCCGCCATCTTGAGTGCAGGAGCATCATTTACACCATCTCCTGTCATTGCTACTACCTCACCTTTTTCTTTTAATCTTTTTACTATCTCCATCTTATGTTCAGGAAGAACCCGAGAAAAGAGAGCAACTTTATCCCAAGCAATCCTATTGAAAGCCTTTTCACTATTTAGTTCTTCTCCTTGATATGAAACTCTATTTTCCACATCTATCCCAAGATCTTTTGCAATCTTTTTTGCAGTCCATATATAATCACCTGTAACAATTATCGGTCTAATTCCCGCATGAGAACATAAATCAAAAGCTTCTTTTATTCCCTCCCTTAATGGATCTAAAAAGGCAACAAATCCTAAAAAAGTAAGATTTTCTTCTAAGTTTTCTAAATCATAATCCTCCATAATTCTTTTTGCTACTCCTAAGACTCTAAGACCTTCCTTTGCTAATTCTATTTGTCTTTCTGTCAATTTCTTCTTTAATTCTTCATCTAATGGGATAATAGTCTTATCTATTTTCACATATTTACTTCTCTGAAGTATTCCTTCAGGAGCTCCCTTAGTAACTAAAAGATATTTATCATTGTCTTTGTAAAGAACACTGACTCTTTTTCTTTGAGAGTCAAAGGGAATTTCTTTTATCTTTTCCCTATTGTTTGATATTCTATCTAAAATGCCTAAATTCTCGCCAGCCCTAAAAAGGGCAATTTCCAATGGATCTCCCAAGAAATTTCCTTCCTTTTTTCTAACATTACTACACAAAATTGCGCTTTCCAATATTTCATAAACTTGTGATCTAAAATTAGAAAAATCATTTCTATTGTAAACCCTTTTTGGAAGACCTATTTTGACTAACTCCATTCTGTTTTCTGTTAACGTCCCTGTCTTATCAGTACATATTACTGTAGTTGCACCAAGAGCTTCTACTGCAGAAAGTCTTCTCACTACTGCCTTCCTTTTTGCCATCTCTTGAACTCCTAAGGCTAACAAAATAGTAATCACTGTAGGCAGTCCTTCAGGAATTGCTGCTACTGCCAAGCTAACCGAAGTCATAAACATCTCAAAAAATTCTCTTTTTTGTATAATTCCAATTCCTAAAAGGACAAAGATTAAAAGTAGTATAAGAATAGAGATTTGTTTTCCTAATTTTTCCAGTTCTCTTTGTAATGGAGTAGGTTCTTCCTTCATTTCAGAGAGCATTTTTGCAATCCTTCCAAGAGCGGTATTTTCACCAATTTCTACCACTACTCCTTTACCTTTTCCTGAGATTATATATGTCCCCTTAAATCCCATATTATACTGCTCTCCTAAATCTAACTTTCCTTCCCCAACAAAATTAGCGTCTTTTCTTACCGCTTCTGATTCTCCTGTTAATATAGACTCATCTACCTGAAGATAACTTGTCTCAATGAATCTAACATCTGCAGGAATTTTTTCCCCCTCTTCTAAAAGAACAATATCTCCAGGAACCAGCTCTTCTAAGGAGATTTCTTTTATTTCTCCTTCTCTTATAACTTTTACCAGAGGATTTGTTAATGCTTTTATAGAAACTAAGGTTTTTTCTGCCTTAAATTCTTGAGAAGCCCCCAAAATTGCATTTATTAAAACAATGATAAATATAGCAATAGCATCTTTAATTTCTCCCAAGAGTAAAGATATAAAGGTAGCACTAAGAAGAATTATAGTAAGAAATTCTTTAAACTGATTTAGAAAAAGGCGGAAAAAACTGGATGGAGGTTTCTCTGGTAAAGTATTTTTCCCATATATTTTTTGCCTTTCTTTAACTTCCTTTTCTGATAGACCTTTTTCAGAATCAGTTTTTAACTCTCGAATTACTTCTTCTATTTTCAAATTACTCCAGTTTCTCATATCTCTCCCCCTTTATTATATCTTGTCTATTAGCTCCATCTCTTCCAGTTTTGTCAATAATTCTAATCTTAATTCCCTCTCAATTCTCCATCTTTCTCCCGCTTTTGTTTTCATAACAACTAATACTTCATAGCCACCTCCACCATATCCTGTTATACCCAAAACCTTTGGCTCATCTAATACTTCTTTATTCCTTTCTTTTATTCTTTCCGCTATTTCTTTTACAATCTCCAATCCCTTCTTAGGAGACAATTTATAAGGAAGAAGTAATTTTACTACTGCATTGTTATATTCTGCCCCATAATTTCTTATTATATTTATTTGTCCGTTAGGAATTACGTAGAGAGTTCCATCAAAAGACCTTAATTTTGTAGAACGAATACTTATATCTTCAACTGTTCCTTCTATTCCCCCTATTTCTACAAAATCTCCTACATTAAGAGCTCTTTCCAAAAGTAGAAAAAATCCAGAAATAAAATCTCTTACTAAGCTTTGGGCTCCAAAGGCTAAAGCAAAGCTTACAATTCCTAAACTTGCTAATATAGTTTTTGCTTCAAGACCCGCAAAATTTAAAAGGATCAAAATTACGGATAAGATAAAAGCATATCTTAATAGATTTTCTAAAAGTCTATGAAAAGTTAAAATACTTCTTCTTTGAGATTCTGGGATTTCCTTCTTAAGGGCAAGATTTAAAGATCTTCTAATCAATCTATTAAAGAATGTATAAAAGATAAAAGCAGTAAGAATATATAAAAATGATGGCAAAGCTTTTTGAAGAAAAATATTAACCTTCTGAGTCCACAAAGAAATATTTACGCCATTCAGCATTTTCTTCCCTTTCCAAATAACGAGTAAGTCTAAAATATGGTATATATTTTGGAGGCTTTGGCTCTCTTATTAGTTTCATATTTGCTTCTTCTAATGTTTTATCACCTTTCTTTTTATTACATTCTTTACACGCACAAACTAAGTTTTCCCATACAGATTTTCCACCTAACCTTTTAGGAATTACATGGTCAATAGTCATTTCTCCATCCTTTCTCCCACAATACTGACAGGTATAATTATCTCTAATAAAAATCCCTTTCCTTGAGAGTTTTAACTCCAAACGAGGTCTCTTTACATAATATAAAAGTCTTATAACTGACGGGATAACGAAATAAGTAGAAGGAGTAGTAATAATTCCACTATTTTCTTCTACCACTTCTGCCTTTTTCTGAATAATAAGGGACAATGCCCTTTTTACTCCACAAACATCCAAGGGCTCATAATTACTATTTAATACCAATACTTTACTTTCCAAGGTTTTCATATCCCAATTGCATTTATTATATCATATTAATAAGCTCCCTTTCCAAGAATAACAGAGGGTATAGTTTTCAGTATAATTTTCAAATCTAAGGCTAAGGACCAATTTTGAATATAATATAAATCTAATTGAATTCTTCGGGCATAATCTACATCACTCCTTCCACTAACCTGCCAAAGTCCAGTAAGTCCCGGCTTCACCCTTAAAATTTCTTCAGCAAAAGGACCATACTTTAAAAGTTCTTTTCTCACTACAGGTCTTGGTCCTACAATACTCATCTCTCCTTTTAAAATATTAAAAAGCTGAGGAATTTCGTCCAAACTCCATTTCCTAAGAAACTTTCCTACCCTCGTAACTCTTGGGTCTTCTTTTAACTTGAAATTCTTTTCAAACTCTAATTTTAATTGAGGATTACTTTCTAAAATCTTATCAGCATCTTTATACATAGTCCTAAATTTCCATATGTATATATCTTTTCCATATCTTCCAACCCTTTTATGTTTAAAGATAACAGGTCCTTCAGAATCCAATTTTATCAAGAGAGATATGATAATAATCAAGGGGAGAAAAAAAATAAGACCAAAAGTTGCAAAAATAATATCTATAATTTCCTTTATGTATCCTTGCCATCCCTCAAGATTAGAAGACTGAATCCTTACAACAGGAATACCACTTATCTCATCAAATATAATCTTAGAACCAAAAAGAAGATAAAGCTCAGGAACTACTTTAACTACAATTCCCTTTTTTCTTGATATTTCTAACAGATATAATATTTCTTCATTTTTAATGGGATGAGTTATTATAATCTCATGGAAATCTCCCATTCTATCCAAGTAATCCTTCAAACAAGAAACATGAGGAATATTTTTATATAATCTATATCCTGTCCAAGGATTTTTCTTCCAGAAATCTATGAGAATATTTGCTATTTCATTTTCCCCTACTAAAAGAATCTTAGTTATACTTTTCTCAAATCTAAATAGTCCCCATCTTAATAAGAAAAAAATTATCCTGTTTAAAAAGGAAAGAAAAAGAGCAGAAAATCCTGTAAGGACAAAAATTAGGCGGGAAAAGGAAAAATCTCTATAAAAGAAGGAAAGAAAGGATAAAGTGAAAATCCCTAAGGAAACAGATAAAAATATAGGCTTAAAGGAAAAATAATTTTTTAAATCGTAGGCTCTATTCCAAAAAAGAAGGAAAAGAGAGAGTATTGCAAAAAAAATAGATAAATAAAAATAATAAGGATAAAAAACAGGAAAATCAGTTTCTGGAAGATAAAGTTCTGGAATTTTTATTAAAAAATTGAATCTAATATAATAAGCCAATGGCACAGAAAATATTAGACTAAAGAAGTCTAATAAAATTAGAAAAAGGAGCCATAATGTTTCTCTTCTTTCTCTTTCCATTTTTGCTTGCTTTATTTTTCTTTTTGGATTATAAAAAGAAAAGGAAAGAATGTCAAAAATTTAGGAGGATCTTATGAAGAGAATTTTGATATTTTTCTTAGCATTTCTTCTTTTAATATCAAATCTTTGGGCAAGTGAATGGGGAATATTAGAATTAAAAACTGAAGTATCTTCAGGGAATAATAAAACTTTGCAAAGTTATAGCTTTCTTTTAGAAAAATGGTGGGGAGATTCTCTGGGAATTAGCATGAATTTTAGCTACGAGAACTACCTAAAATATAGATTGGGAATGCAGACTCCATATATAAGGGGAATATATGGAAGCTTTTACCCTAATTTAAATTTCTATACAAAATATCTTAATTTCAGAGGACTATTCTTAGGTCTTTATATTTTACAAGATGAAGTTTATTTTTTAACAGGAGAAGATTTATCTACAACTTCCAAAATAAATACCTTAGGATGGCAAAGAACCTTTACTCCTCATAATTTAGGAAATTTCTCTATCACTTCTTATGGAGAAAACTATATCTTAGACATAAATCTTCTTCAAAAATATAATCTTCCCTTAGGAATCTGTTATTCTTCTGAAGAACTTTCTTTCCTTATAAAAAATTCTCAAATTTATCTTAGTGGAGTAATTAAAGGGGAAATAACTCTTGGAAATTTCTCCTTGAAAGGATATTTAGGAACAAACCATTCTCAAAATTTAGATCTATCAGATATTAAGCCTGGAGAATTCGGAGGAGAAATATCTTTGAAAGCCCCATTATCTTTAAATATTTTAAATGGATTATCTGTAGGATACTTTCAAAATTTTGACAACGGAGTAGGGAGGCTAAAACTTGGAAATTCCTTAGAATGGAAGATTTCTGATTATCTGAATATAGAATCTTCTTCCTATTTAGAATATCTATTTAGTTCTCCGGAAGAATATACCTTCTCTCAGAGTATTCAAGTAAATCTTCCTACCATGGAGGGATCCTTAGTGGGAAGTATATATTGGAAAAAGGATGAAAATCAAACGATAGGTTTAAAAATATCTTACCAATTTTAGGAGGTTTTAAAGATGAAAAGGCTTTTCTCAATCATATTAATTTTAGCTATATTAACAACCCCTATTTTCTCACAAGTTTCTGGAGAGTCTTTAATTAAAGACTTATATCAGAAATGGAGTTCTATAAAAGATCTTCAAATGAAATTTTCTATTACTCTATATACTTATTCCACTAAAGGAGAAAGTTTATCTCAAAAAATGACTATGGAAATGTTATATATTTCTCAACCTCAAGTTTTAAGGATTAATTTTTTAGAGCCTGCCCTTTTTGCGGGTCAAATTGTTCTTTTAGATTCTGAGAAAAAATTAATGAGAATTTACATTCCTTCTACAAAACAAATTATGGAAAGTGAATTAACACAAACTTCTACTTTTACCGCTTCTCTCTTTAATATCCCAGGAGTTAGTGGAAAGGAAGAAGGTTTTACTTTTGATGTAACAGAAACCATAGAGAAAAATCAAAAAATATATAAAATAACAGGAAAACCTAATACTCCTGAATTAAAAACTATAATGTCCTATTTTGAGCTTTTCATTAGTAAAGATGAATTAAAACCACTAAGATTTAAAATGTATGATATTGAGCAACGGCTATATATGGATATAATCTGGTTAGAGATTAAAATAAATCAAAATTTATCTCTAAATAAAATAAGAACATTACCTCAGGGAAAAGCTATAAAACAAAAAGAATTACAAAACATTACTCCTCTTCCCTTCTTTGCTCCCGCAAAATAGGGGGACAAAAATCCCCCTATTTCATATTACTTAATGCTAAGGCTAAAGCTCCATATATCCCTACGTCTTCTCCTAATTGGGCTAAAACAATCTCAACCTTATCTATAGGAACTAATTTTACTCTCTCTTTAACTACTCTCTTGACAGTTTCTAAAACTTCTTCTCCCGCATTCATTATTCCTCCACCAAGAACTACTCTTTCAGGGCTTACAATGGTTATAACATTTCCTATACCAATTCCCAGATACTCCAATGCGGACTTCCAAATTTTTTCTGCGATTTTATCTCCCTGAAGATATGCAGACCTTACCATTTTTGCAGAGATTTTTTCTCTTTTACTCCACTCTTTTAAAATAGTATCCTCTCCTCTCAAGACTGCCTCTTCTGCTCTTTTTGCAATAGCAGTTCCTGACGCTAAAGCCTCAAGGCATCCTCTATTTCCACAATTACAAAGAGGACCATCAGGTAGAATAGTTTGATGCCCTACCTCTCCCGCACTATCTCTCTGTCCATGAAGAATCTTTCCATCAATAATGACTCCTCCACCAATTCCTGTGCTTACAGTAATATAAACTAAATTTTTTACCCCTTTTCCTGCTCCAAAATAATATTCTCCTAAGCAAGCACAATTTGCATCATTATCTAAAAATACAGGAATTTTTAACGCATCTTCAAGATCCCTTTTTAAAGGAACATTATCCCAACCTGGAAGATTAGGAGGAGAAAGAATAACTCCCTTTTCACTATCCAAAGGTCCTCCACATCCAACTCCTAAAGCAATGGTATCATGAGTTTTTAGTTTTTTAAGATTTTCTATTATCTCTTCTATAATCTTCTTATATCCTCTTTCTACATTTGTAGGGAAAATTATTTTTTCTTCAAGTTTTCCATCTTCTGAAAATCTTCCTAAGGCAATTTTAGTACCACCAATATCTAAAGCTAAGAATCTTTCCATTTTCCGCCTCCTCTATACCTTCTATTTTTAATAGCCATTTTTTAAAATCTCCTCCTAAACTAAAATTCCCTATCTCTCCATTATTTTTTATAACTCTATGACAGGGAATTACTAAAAGATATGGATTTTTTGCCATAGCCTGACCTACCGCCCTTGCTTCCATACTTTTCCCTACTTTTTCTGACAACATTTTATAGGATATCACTTTCCCATATGGAATTTTCCGTGCAGTCTCATAAACTTTTTTATAAAAAGGAGGAATATTAGAAAAGTCCAATAAAATTTCAGAAAAATCTACCTTTTCTCCATTAAAATATGCTTTGAAAAGTTCATAATAGGGAAATTTTCCCTTTGCATCTATGTATTCTCTTTGCCAGTAAATCTTTTTAATAATCTCTCCTTCAAAATCTACCACCAAATACCCATCCCTTACAGGAAGTATCCCTATCAAACTAATATTCCCCTTTCAGAGAAAAGAATCTTTCTTAAAAATTGTCCTGTATAAGATTGGGGAACCTTTGCAACTTCTTCAGGGGTTCCTTCTGCAACAATTTCTCCTCCTCTTTCTCCCCCTTCAGGACCTAAATCAATTATGTAATCTGCAGTTTTTATAACCTCTAAGTTATGCTCAATAACCAAGACTGTATTCCCATTATCAACCAACCTATGAAGAAGATTAACAAGCTTTTCTACATCAGCAAAATGAAGACCTGTAGTGGGTTCATCTAATATATAAAAAGTTCTTCCTGTGCTTTTTCTGGATAGTTCTGCTGCCAACTTTATTCTCTGGGCTTCTCCCCCAGAAAGAGTTGTTGCAGGCTGTCCTAATTTTATATACCCTAATCCTACATCATACAAGATTTGAAGTTTCCTTTTTATAGAAGGAAATTTATCAAAAAATTCCAATGCAGATTCTACACTCATATCCAAAACATCTGCAATATTTTTCCCTTTAAAAGTTATTTCTAAGGTTTCACTATTGTATCTTTTCCCTTTACAGACCTCACAGGGAATATAAATATCAGGAAGAAAATGCATTTCAACCTTTACCATACCTTCTCCATGGCAAGCTTCACATCTTCCTCCTTTAACATTAAAGCTAAATCTTCCAGGCTTATATCCTCTCATTCTTGCTTCAGGAAGTTCAGCAAACAATTCCCTTATATCTGTGAAAAGACCTGTATAAGTAGCGGGATTAGATCTTGGAGTTCTTCCTATAGGAGATTGATCAATGATAATAACTTTATCTATGTATTCTACCCCTAAAATCTCATCATAATTTTTCCCTCTTATCTTTTTGCCATATATTGCTTTTTGAAGAGCGGGATATATAACTTCCTCTACTAAAGTACTTTTCCCTGAACCTGAAACTCCTGTAAGGCAGACAAAAGTTCCAAGAGGTATTTTTACATCTATATTTTTAAGATTTCTAGCTCGTGCTCCTTTTATTTCAAGCCAAGTTCTATTTCCCTTTCTTCTTTCTTTTGGTATAGGAATTCTTTTATCTCCTCTAAGGTATTGAGCGGTTATAGATGTAGGATGAGAAAGAACTTCTTCTAAAGGACCCGCTACTACCACCTCTCCTCCATGTTCTCCTGCGCCAGGTCCTATATCCACTATGAAGTCTGCAGATCTTATAATTTCCTCATCGTGCTCTACAACTAATATAGTATTCCCTAAATCTCTTAGATTTTTAAGATTATCTATTAATCTTTTATTATCCCTGGGATGAAGTCCAATACTGGGCTCATCTAAAACATAAATAACTCCTACAAGACCAGAACCAATTTGTGTAGCCAATCTTACCCTTTGAGATTCGCCCCCAGATAAAGTATCTGCGGAACGATCCAAAGTTAAATAATCAACTCCTACTTCAATAAGGAATTTCACTCTTTGTAAAATCTCTTTTAATATAGGCTCTGCAATAATTTTTTCTCTTTCTGTAAGATTTAGATTTATAAGAAAGTCTTTAAGCTCTAAAAGAGTTAAACTGCTTACTTCCGCAATATTCTTTCCACCTACTGTAATTGCTAATGCTTCTTTCTTTAATCTTTTCCCTCCACATTCACTACATGGTGAAAATACCATAAATTTTTCGTAATAATCTCTTAGCTCTTCAGATTCTGTCTCTTGATATTTTTTCATAAAAATATTTATAATCCCTTCAAAATGCCTATATCCATAAATATCCCAATCAGGATATTCTACTTCTATAGCAAAGGGAACACCATACAAAAGAGCATGCCTTTGTTTTTCTGTAAAAAATTTCAATGGAACATCTAAGGAAAATCCCAATTTTTTCCCTAAGTTTGTAAGAAGAATTCTATAATATGGAGAAATATCTTTCCCCCAAGGAATTATTCCGCCCTCAGAAATAGACTTTTCCAAATCAAGAATAAGATCAGGATCAAATTCCTTTTTTCCTCCTAATCCACTACAGGAGGGGCAAGCTCCATAAGGACTGTTAAAGGAAAAAAGGCGAGGAGTAATCTCCCCAAAACTAAATCCACACTGAGGGCAAGAAAAATTCTCGCTAAAAAGATGCTCTTTTATTTCATCTTTCCTTAACTCTTCTATTAATACTAATCCTTCACTTAATTTAAGAGAAAGCTCTATAGCCTCAAAAAGTCTACTTCTAATATCAGGTTTTATAATAAGTCTATCTACAATTACAGAGATGTTATGCTTTTTATTCTTATCCAGCTCTATATCTTCATCCAAGGAATAAATCTCATTATCTACTTTAACTCTTAAAAATCCTTGCTTTCTTAAATTTTCCCATAATTTTTTATATTCTCCTTTTCTTCCTCTAACAACTGGAGATAAAACTTGGATCCTTGTTCCTTCTGGAAGGTTTAAAACTTTATCTACTATCTGCTCCACTGTTTGGGCTGAGATTTCAATTCCACAATTAGGGCAATGAGGTTTTCCTATATTTGCAAAGAGAAGTCTCAAATAATCATAAATTTCTGTTACGGTTCCCACTGTAGATCTGGGATTTTTTATAACAGTTTTTTGATCAATAGATATAGCAGGAGAAAGTCCCTCTATAAAATCTACATCAGGTTTATTCAATTGTCCTAAAAATTGTCTTGCATAAGTAGATAAAGACTCTACATATCTTCTTTGACCTTCTGCATATATGGTATCAAAAGCCAAAGAAGATTTCCCAGATCCACTAATCCCAGTAAATACAATCAACTTATTTCTGGGAAGGTCTAGATTTATATTTTTAAGATTATGTTCCCTTGCTCCCCTTATTCTTATATATTTTTCACTCATGTTAGGCTTTTCTTTTTCAAAATCTCTTTAAGTTCCTTTATCTGATCTCTCAATTGAATAGCCTTTTCAAAATCTAAATTAGCAGAAGCCTCATACATAGCCTTTTCCAACTCCCTAATCATTTCCTCTATCTCTTCTCTTTCTAACTCTTTAGAAACAGCCTTATAATCAACTTTATTTTCCATAACCTTCTCCGTCCACTGGAATACCTCTTTTAAGGACTTCTTTATGCTTCGAGGAACAATACCATGAGCTTTATTATATTCCATTTGAATATTCCTTCTTCTTTCTGTCTCTGCTATTGCTTTTGCCATGGATTCTGTGATAGTATCAGCATACATTATTACCTTTCCATTTATATTTCTTGCAGCTCTCCCCATGATCTGAATAAGAGACCTTTCTGATCTCAAAAATCCCTCTCTATCTGCATCTAATATAGCAATTAGAGATACTTCAGGAAGATCCAACCCTTCTCTTAAGAGATTTATTCCTACAAGAACATCAAATCTTCCAGCCCTTAGATCTTGTAAAATGCCTGTCCTTTCTAAGGTTTCTATCTCTGAGTGTAAATAAGTAACCTTCATTCCAAGATCAGAAAGATATTCTGCCAAATCTTCTGCAGTTCTCTTTGTAAGAGTAGTTACTAAAACCCTCTCTCCCCTTCCTACTACTTCTTTTATTTGAGATATTAAGTGTTCAATCTGTCCTTTTGTAGGATGAACCTCAATTTCTGGATCCAGAAGCCCAGTTGGTCTTATCAACTGCTCTACGATCTGTTCTGAAACACTTAATTCAAATTCTGCGGGAGTTGCAGAGACAAAAATTACTTGATTTACTCTTTCCCAAAACTCTTCAAAAGTCAAAGGGCGATTATCATAGGCAGAAGGAAGGCGAAATCCATATTCTACAAGATTAAATTTTCTTGATCTATCTCCATAATACATTGCCTTAAGCTGAGGTATAGTAAGATGGGATTCATCAATAAAGATAAGAAAATCATCAGGGAAATAATCCAAAAGAGTATAAGGAGGGTCTCCAGGCTTTCTTCCATCAAAATGTCTTGAATAATTCTCTATCCCTTTGCAATATCCAATCTCCTGCAAAAGTTCCAAATCATAAAGAGTTCTTGTTTCTAATCTCTTTGCCTCTAATAATTTTCCTTGGCTTCTTAATTCTTCTAATCTTTCTTCTAATTCTCTTTTTATAGATTCAATAGCCTTCTCCAATTTATCCTCTGGAGCAATATAATGAGTTGCAGGATAAATCCAAACTTCTTTTAAATCTATGATTCTTTTTCCACTAATGGGATCAAATTCTGAAATTCTTTCCACATAATCTCCAAAATATTCTACTCTTATAGCAGTTTCTGAACCAATAGGGAATATCTCTACTATATCTCCCCTTACTCTAAACCTTCCTCTGATAAATTCATAATCATTTCTTTGATATTGAAGTTTGACTAATCTTCTTAGAAGTTTATCTCTTGGAAATTCTTCATCAATCCTTATTCTAAATACCATATGTTCATAATCTTCTGGAGATCCTAATCCATAAATACAAGATACACTGGCAACAACAATTACATCCTTCCTACTTAAAAGAGCACTTGTAGCACTATGTCTTAATCTATCAATCCTATCATTTATATCTGCATCCTTTTCAATATATGTATCCGTTTGAGGAATGTATGCTTCAGGTTGATAATAATCATAATAGCTTACAAAATATTCTACTGCATTATAAGGGAAGAAATCTTTAAACTCACTATAAAGCTGGGCTGCTAAGGTTTTATTAGGAGCAATTACTAAAGTTGGTTTCTGAACATTAGCAATAACATTTGCCATGGTGAAGGTTTTTCCAGAACCTGTTACCCCCACCAAAGTCTGATATTTAAGTCCTCTTTTTATTCCCTCAGTAAGTTTTTCTATGGCTTGAGGCTGGTCGCCACAAGGCTGAAACTCAGATACTAATATAAATCCAGCCATTTTTTCACCCTTTTTTATCCATTCTTATTATTATAAGCCATTCTTTTTATATAACAAAATCTATCCTTAACTTGTTTTATGGTATCTTCTATATCCTTAGAATTATCTATAACATAATCCGCCCTCTTTATTTTTTCTTCTAAAGAGATTTGAGCTTTTATCCTATTTATTGCCTCCTCGTAAGAAATATTGTCTCTTTTCATTAGTCTTTCCAACTGCTTTTCTAAAGGAGCATAAACCACCCAAATTTCATCAAACCAATCTTCAATTCCTACCTCAAAAAGAAGAGGGACTTCAAAGGCTAAAATTCCTTTTTTCTCTTTGTTCTTTTCTATTTCTTCTTTCATTATTTTAAGAACAGGAGGATGTAAGAGATTATTTAACTTTTCCCTTTTCTCTTCTGAGGAAAATATGATCCTTCCAAGTTTCTTCCTGTTTAAAATTTCACCGTCAAAAACTTCGTTTCCAAAAAATTTTCTAATTTTATTTAAATAATAAGATTGGGAAAGAAGAAAGTGAACAATCTCATCAGCACTAATAACACAAGCCCCAAGATCTCTTAGAATTTTCACTACAAGACTTTTCCCTGTTGCTATTCCCCCAGTAATCCCTAAGATAAACATCTATTTCAGTTCTGCCCAATTTTTCCCAATAGATAATTCTACTTTTAAAGGAACAGTAAGATTAACTACATTTTCCATTTTTTCTTTTGCCATGTTTCCTACAAATTCTACCTCTTCCTCAGGAACTTCTAATATTAACTCATCATGAATTTGAAGAATAATTCTCGATCTTAAATTTCTCTTTTCAAGCTCTTTATAAATTTCAATCATGCTTAGTTTTATTATATCCGCAGAAGTTCCTTGAATGGGAGAATTTATAGCAATCCTTTCCGAAAGCTGTCTTAATTGTCTATTGGCACTATTTATCTCAGGAAGATATCTTTTCCTTCCAAACAAAGTTTTTACATACCCCTTCTCTCGTGCGGTCTTTAATGTCTCCTCAATGTATTCATAGACCTTTGGATAATGCTGAAAATATCTCTCTATAAATTTCTCACATTCTTCTACAGAAAGACCTGTGGTTTCTGAAAGTCCCTTAGGAGTAATTCCATATATTATTCCAAAGTTTACCGCTTTAGCTTTTGATCTCAAATTATCATCCACATCTTTTTCAGGAACTCCAAAAATCTCCTCTGCAGTCCTTTTATGAATATCCTTTCCCTCTAAAAATGCTTTTATTAATTTCTCCTCAGAGGAAAAATAGGCAAGAATCCTTAGCTCAATTTGAGAATAATCTAAGGAGAGGAAATACCATCCATCTTCAGGAATAAAAGCCCTCCTTATTTTTTTCCCCTCTTCACTTCTTATGGGTATATTCTGAAGATTTGGTTCACTACTACTTAATCTTCCTGTAGATGTTCCTGTAGGATTAAAACTACTATGAAGTCTTTGGGTTTTTGGATTTACCAAAAGAGGAATAGCATCTACATAAGTGCTCTTAAGCTTATAAAATTCTCTATATTCTAAAATTTTTTTTATTATAGGATGAAGTCCTATTAAGCCCTGAAGAATTTCTTGAGATGTGGAATAACCTGTTCTTCCTTTTTTTCCTGCAGGAAGTTTTAGCCTTTCAAAAAGAATTTCTGAAAGTTGTTTAGGAGAGTTTATATTAAATCTTACTCCTGCCAATTGATATATCTCTTCCTCTAAATTCTTCAGTCTTTCTTCCCACTCCTTAGAAAGGAGAGTAATGTAAGAAAGATCTACCTTTATCCCATATCTTTCCATAGAGCTTAGGACAGGAATCAGAGGAATCTCAATCTCCCAAAATACCTTCTCTAACTCTTCTTGATATAACCTTTTCTCTAATATTTCTCTCAACTCTATAAGATATCCTGCTTGAGTCTGGGGAAGAACATTTGTATCTCCAAAATACTCTGCAATAAGAGTGGGAAGAGAATGATTTTGTCTCTCAGGATTTAAGAGATAACTTGCAAGGCTAACATCAAAAACTTCTCCCAAAATTTTTACTGGGAAAAGTTTTAAGTCCTTTTGAATATAAGAGCCAATTTTTTTAACATAAGAAGATGAAAAGATCTTTTGCAAACTCTCTTTATATTTATCTATCTCCAATGCAGATAAATAATATCCTTCTTTTTCCTGAAAAGAGAAAGAAAGCCCCTCTATACTCTTTTCTCCTAAAAATTTAAAAGCAAAAACCTCCTTCTCCTCAGCAATCTTAGCAAAATCTTCAGGAATAGAGCATAAAATAATCTGTGGAGATGTCTCTATATTAGGGAAAATTTTTACTATAACACTTTTCATTTCAAATCTTTCCAAAAATCTTAAAAGTTCTTCCTTTTTGAGATCCTCTTTATTAAAGGGTTTTAACGAAATCTTTCTTGGTAAAACTTGCAAAGTTACTAACTTTATATTTCTTTCTAAAATATCCCAGTTTTCTTCTATACTTTTTTTAATATCCTCATCAAAATCCTTTAATTTAATCTTTAATGTCTCTAAGGAAGAAATCTTTTCTAAAATTTTTACTGCCTTTTTTGGTCCAATCCCTGGTATGCCTGGAATATTATCAGAATTGTCTCCTACAAGAACTTTAAACAAAGGTATTTTTGATGGTGGAACTCCAAATCTTTCCTTTACTTTCTCAACATCGTATACTATAAATTCTGTAATTCCTCTTTGAGGATGAATAAGAAAACAATTATCACAAACTAATTGAAGAAGGTCCAAATCTCCTGAAAGAATATATATTTTTTTATCTTTATTCTGATAAACCACAGTAGCAATTAAATCATCCGCCTCAAGTCCTGGTTCTTCCAATATAGGGATATTTACTATTTTTAAAAATTCTCTTATCCAGGGGATTTGCCTTCTTAGATCATCACCCATAGTAGGTCTTTGTGCCTTATATTCTTTATAAATTCTATGTCTAAAAGTAGGCTGAGGGAGATCAAAAGCAGATATTAAATAATCTGGTTTAAACTCATCAATAGCATTAAGAAAAATACGAATAAAGCCATATAAGGCATTAGTTATCTCTCCACTCTTGGTTTTAAGAGAAGGAAGAGCATAATATACTCTGTAAATTATACTGGATGCATCAATAAGAAGGATTTTTTCTTCTTTTTTATCTTCTATTAATTCCCATAAACTTTTTTGCTCCATCTAAATATAATTCTTCTCCTTTAAGCTTATATATCCTCCATTTCCTATGATTAGATGATCTAAGATCTCTAATCCTATAATCTTTCCCGCCTCTATTATTCTTTTAGTAAATATTATATCTTCTTCGCTGGGATTTAAATCTCCAGAAGGGTGATTATGCGCCAATATAAGTTTTACAGCATTTTCCTGTAGAGCATATCTTAAGATTTCCCGAGGCTGAGCATAGACTACATTTAAATTTCCCTTTGCTATAAGTCTTTTGCTTAGACAACGATTTTTTGTATTCAAATAGGCACAGAAAAGATGTTCCTCAGAGAGGTTTAAAAAATCCTCTTGAAAAAGTAGAAAGGCAGATTCTGGGTTTTGAATACTCTTCTGGAAAAATTCTCTTTTATCCAAAAATATTCTTTTCCCAAGCTCTATACTTGCCTTTATTTGAATAGCCTTTGTAATCCCTACTCCCGGATATTTTATTAATTCTCCTATTCCTACTTCTGAAAGCCTTTTTAAGCTTCCAAATTCTGAGAGAATCTTTTGAGCTAATTCTAATACTGATAAATTCTTACTTCCTGTTCTAAGAATTATAGCAAGAAGCTCACAATCTGATAAATTTTGACCTCCATAATGAAGAAGTCTTTCCCTTGGTTTTTCATTTTCAGGAAGATTCTTTATCTTACTCATTTTCAGAAGGAGGAATTTTTTCTACATCTTCTGGCTCTAATTTTTCTTCTTCTGCAATCTTTTTTATCTCTTCTTGTTTTTCAGAAATATTTTTATTAATCTTCTCAATTTCTTCAAATAATTCTTTTAAATCTTCTTTATCTATTTCTTTTCCTTCCTTATAAAAATTATAGACTTTCTCTCCTAAACTCCTGAAAATTTCCCTTTTATTACTTTCTAATCCTAAAATTTCTGCCTTTAATCCCGCAATTTTTACCAATTTCATAGATTCCTTTCCTAAGATTCTTGCTAAATCGGAGATAGTTTCTCCCGTCTTCTTAGCAAAAGAGCCAATTTGAGGTTTCAAATCCTCCCAAATTTTCTTCCATCTATCTTCTTTCATATTTCACACTCCTTATTTATTAATGTTTTACCACAATTTTATTCGAGAGTAAAAGTAGAATTTTTGTATTATATCTATTCATTACTGTTAAAGTATAGACATTCTCAATGGGATCGTAAGTATAGGTTATTTTATAATGGTCATTGTTATCATCTCTATATGGTTTGTTATTGTATGGATTTTCTGGAAGCTCTCTATCCACAAGATAATCTTTTAGCTCCGCTAAAAGCTCTGAAAGATTTTTTGCTTGAGGATATCTTCCCTCATGGTCTGTCGCATAAAATTCTAAAGTAACATGAAGAAGACGAAGCCCTGCCTCTGCAGAAATCTCTCTTGCCTTTTCCAATCCAATAAAATAGCTTCCTACTCCAACTACAAGGAGAATGCCAACAATAATAAAAACAACAAGGATCTCAACAATAGTAAAACCTTTATTACTCAAGTTTTCTCCCTAAAAATAAAGGGCAAGCTTTCTACACTTGCCCTTTATTTTAAACAAAAAGAGAATTTTAGTCAATTACTTGTTGGAAAGAGTTAGGACTTTAGTAGTATTTGTACGGTTATATCCATCTAAGGTATAACTATTAGCTACAGGATCATATTGATAAACTATTGCATACTGCTTACCTGTGTCATTTGAATTTGTTTCAGGAGCTGCTGTTTCTCCTAATAATAAATTTGAGCCTGGAGAGTAAGAAGTATTTGTTGCTGGACTCTTAGGAAATGCATTCCCAGGCAAGTATTGAAGTATACCTGTAAATGTTGCCTCTGTATCATCTGGATATGTTCCACTATGATCTGTTGCATACATTTCAAGAGCAGTTTGAATAGTTTTCATAGCAGATCTTACTGCGGATTCCCTTGCTTTTTCAGTTGCTCCCATAAAGTTTGGAAGAGCAACTGCAGCAAGAATTGCGATTATAACGATGACCACCATCAATTCAATGAGGGTAAATCCTTTCTCTCTTCTCACTTTTTAACACCTCCTTTCCTTAAATTTTTCTATTAGATATTATACCCTAAAAACTTAAAAATTATTCTATATTAAAAGATCTCTTTGGATAAAATTTCCTTAAGCTTTTTTAAGGCACATTTTAATAATTTAGAAACTTGACTTTGAGAAATTTTTAATTTTTTTGCTATCTCTGACTGAGTAAGGTCATAATAAAAGATATAATATATAATTTTTTTCTGAATTTCTGGCAAAGAGGATATTGCTTGTTCCAGTGCAATTTTGTCTTCAATGGGAAGCTGGAAAGATACTAATCTCTCACTTTTTAATTTATTTAAATCTATTTCAAGTTCATCATCTAAGGATAGAGAGTAAAGAGCAGATCTTGCTTTAAATAATTCTAAAACTGCAGATTCTTTCAAATTTAATTTTTTTGCTATCTCTTCTACTGTGGGAATTCTATTTTCCTTTTGGAAGAATTCGTAAATGAAATTCTCCATTTCAAAGATTAATTTTTTAACAGTTCTTGGAATTTTAATTTGTAAGACCTTATCCCTTAAATAGTGGTTTATTTCTCCCAATATACAGAAAGATGCATAAGTAGAGAATTCTCCTTTTTTTGAATCATAATTTTGAATAGCTTTTATAAGACCTAAATATCCTACTTGGACTAAATCTTCTAAGGGTTCATCACAGTTAGAGAATTTTTGTGCCCAATAATATACTAAATTACTATTTCTTTTTACTATTTTCTCTAAAACTTTTTGATCCTTAGTCTTCTTGTATTCCTCTAAAAGATCTAAATTACTATCTATCATTTTATGTATTGGAACATAGTAAATATGGGAAGATAAAGAGAAATAAGAATTCCACCAGCAATTCCACCTATTAAAATTAACATCATAGGCTCAATAAGAGAGGTTAAACTTTCTATAGAATTTGCTAACTCTTTTTCATAAAAATCTCCAATTTTATTTAACATCAATTCTAAATTTCCCGCTTCTTCTCCTACAGAAATCATATGAACAACCATAGGAGGGAAAACGCCACTTTCCCTTAAGGGTGGAGCAATTCTTTCTCCTTCTCTTATTCTCACTCTTGCTTGATCTATAGCTTTAGAGATTACACTATTTCCTACAGTTTGAGATACTAATTCCAAGGCTTGGAGAATAGGAACTCCTGTTTTAATTTGAGATGCAAAAACTCTTGCAAAGTTTACTATAGCATTCTTTCTTACAAGGGGTCCTATAAGAGGGACTTTAAGAATATAAGCATCTACCTTCTCTCTTATTTTTGGGATTTTTAATGCTTTCATCCCCCCAATTATAAGAGCAATTAATATTATCATAATTAGAAGGATATTTCGTCTTAGAATTCCACTCAGTTTAAGTAAGATTGCGGTAGGTAAAGGCAGTGGTGCTCCTAAACTTGCGAACATATTTGCAAAGGTTGGAACCAAGAATATTAAAAGTCCTGTGGTAACTAAAACTGCAAAAATTAAAATAGCTATAGGATATGTCATTGCAGATTTTATTTTTCCTCTTAACTCCTGCTGTTTTTCAAGGGTAGTCGCCAATCTTTCTAAGGTTTCATCTAAGGTTCCTGATGCCTCTGCTGCTTTTACCATATTAGTATAAAGTTTTGAAAAAACATTAGGAAATTTCTCAAAAGCCTCAGAAAGAGACATTCCTTCATCTACATATTTTTGAACCTCCTGGACTACAGCTCTTAAAGCCTTACTTTCTGTTTGCTCAGAAAGAATTTTAAGAGAAGTAGCCATAGAAAGACCTGAATTTATCATGGTAGCAAATTGCCTTGTAAAAATAGTAAGATCCTTTAACTTAACCTTGCCTTTCTTTTGTTCCTTTTCTCCAAGAGTAAAAGATAGAAAGCTTCGTTTTTTCTTTTCCTCAATTCTTATAGGCAAAAGCCCCATATCTCTGAGGCGATTTGCTACATCCCTTATACTTTCTGCCTCTATTTCCCCTTTAACCAGCTCTCCTCTTATATTTCTGGCATTATATTCAAAAGACTTCGCCACCTAAATCACCTCCTCGCCTCGCCCCAAAGAAGCCTAAGAAGTTCATCCTTATTAACCGCTCTTTGAATAGCTATCTCTTCACTTATAAGACCTTTTTTTACTAAATCTGCTAAAGCTTGATCCATAGTTTGCATTCCATATTTTCCGCCTGTCTGAATCACATTATAAATCTGTGGAGTTTTTGCCTCTCTTATTAAGCTTCTTATTGCAGGAATTGCAATCATTACTTCTACTGCTACAACTCTTCTTGAACCATCTTTTGATGGCAATAATTGTTGAGAAATTACTCCTTGAAGAACTCCAGAAAGTTGAATTCTAATTTGTTGCTGTTGATGGGCAGGAAATTGGTCCACAATTCTTTCTATACTTTGAACCGCATCTACAGTATGTAAAGTTGCCATAACTAAGTGTCCTGTCTCTGCTGCAGTCAAGGCAATAGATGTAGTCTCTAAATCTCTCATCTCACCCACTAATATTACATCAGGATCCTCTCTTAACGCAGACCTTAAAGCATTAGCAAAAGAATGAGTATCTGCACCTACTTCTCTTTGATTAACAATGGATTTCTTATGAGTATGAAGATATTCCACTGGATCTTCTATGGTAATAATATGCCTGCTAAAATTTGTATTGATATAGTCAATCATTGCTGCTAAGGTTGTAGATTTTCCACTCCCTGTGGGACCTGTTACTAAGATTAATCCTCTGGGAAGACTTGCTAATTCTTTTAGTATAGGAGGAAGCCCCAATTCTTGAAAGCTTGGTATTACCCAAGGAATAAGTCTAAATACTGCTGCAATACTATTCCTTTGCCAAAAGGCATTTACTCTAAATCTTCCCTCCCCTTTTACCCCTACAGAAAAATCTAATTCTCTCTTTTCTTGAAATCTTTGTTTATTTTCTTCCGTAAGAAGGCTGAAAATTAGCTCCATAGTATCTTGAGGTGTTAATACTGGATATTGGGTTTGAGGAACTAAATGCCCCTTTATTCTAAAAACTGGAGGAACACCTACAGTTATATGGACATCAGAAGCATTCTTTTTCAAGGCATCCTGCAAAATTTCTATCATAGATAACTCAGCCATAAAAATATCTCCTCCCTTTAATCAGCAGCAGTTACTCTCATAACTTCTTCAATAGTAGTAATACCATTCAAAACTTTCAACAAACCATCTTCTCTTAAAGTATTCATCCCCTTTTTTCTTGCAGTCTCGCGAATAGTATCCTTAGAAACCTTCTTTAAAATTAATTCTCTTATTTCATCATCTATAAGCATAATTTCATGAATAGCTGTTCTTCCCTTATATCCTTTATTATTACAATAACCACATCCCTTTCCTTTGTATAAAGTTAGTTTTTCAGGATCAAATTTGTCAGGAAGATTAGCCTTTAAAACTTCTAAGTCCTCAGGGGTAGGCTCATAGGGGGTTTTACATCTGGGACATATTTTTCTTACAAGTCTTTGGGCTACTACACCTAATAAAGATGAGGATATTAAGAAAGGCTCAATACCCATATCAATAAGACGGGTTACTGTAGATGGAGCATCATTAGTATGTAAAGTAGATAAAACCAAGTGCCCTGTTAAGGCTGCTTGAATAGCAATTCTTGCTGTCTCTTCATCTCGAATCTCTCCTACAAGTACCACATCAGGATCTTGACGAAGAATAGATCTTAAAGCATTGGCAAAAGTTAATCCCGCTTTTGGATTTACTTGTACCTGATGAATACCTGGTAGTTGATATTCTACAGGATCTTCTACAGTTATAATATTTATATCAGGAGAATTTATCATATTAAGAGACGCATACAAGGTTGTAGACTTTCCACTTCCTGTGGGGCCTGTTACTAAGATAATTCCGTAGGGACTTTTTAACATTTTTAAATATCTCTTATAATTCTCGTCACTAAATCCTAAACTTTCTAAGGATAGAGAGATTTCGCTTCTTCCTAAAATACGAAGAACTACTTTTTCCCCAAATATTCCTGGTAATGTGGATACACGAAAATCATAAGTATTTCCTCTAATCAGCATTTTTATACGACCATCTTGAGGAACTCTTCTTTCAGCAATATCCATATCGCTTATTATCTTTATACGAGAGACAATAGGCGCCTGTAGTTTTTTAGGAAAATTAGCAATCTCATGTAACACTCCATCAATTCTAAATCTCACTCTAACACTTTTTTCCATAGGCTCTATATGAATATCACTGGCACCTCGAGTTACAGCATCCAAAAGAAGACTATTTACTAATTTTGCAGTAGGACCTTCTTCAGATATCTCCTCTAAGGATACTTCTTGAGCCTCCCGTTCCTCTTCTTCTATTTTTATTAGATCCTCTATAAGTTTTTCTGTCTCTTGAGTTGCCCATAATCTACTTATAACCTCTAAGAACTCATTTTTTGGAACAACCACAGGTTCAATTTCACATTTTGTGATCATTTTTATATCATCTAAAGCCATAATATTTGCAGGGTCTACCATAGCAACAACTATCTTATTATTTTCTTTGTAAAGGGGGAGAATTAAATCTTGTCTTGCTTTAGAAAAATTAATTATCTTTGCTATATTAGGATCAATAATTACTTCTTTTAAAGACTTAAAGGGGAATCCTAATTGAATACTTAAAGCTTGAGCTAATTGATAATCATTAATAAACTTAAGCTCTAATAAAGTCTCCCCAAGAGGCTTTCCTCTTTTATTTGATTCTTCTAAAGCTTTCTCCAATTGTTCCTTTGTAATTACCCCTTCTTCCACAAGAATTTCACCCAATAACTTTCTTCTTGGAATTTTTATTGTCCTTTCTGTTTTTGTCGGGTTCTCAACTACTGGAAGTTTATCTTTCACAGCTCTCACAATTTTCTCTGCTATAAGTTTTGATCTTTTTTCTTCTTTCTTCTCTTCTTCTTGTATTTCTGCTATTACTTTCTCTAAACTTTCTACTTCTTCCTCTTTTATCTCTATAACTGTTTCTTCTCTATTCTCTTCCTCCTGAGGAATTACTAAGGGTTCTATTTCTAAATTTTCTGAACTTTCTTCAAGTACATTTAAATTGGAAGACGTATCTAAAATATAAGGAATAACAGAGTAACCTGTTATAAGATTAATATCGTCTATAGCTGCAGGTTTTATAGGTATAGTAAATCCAATATGAAGGGTTTTATCTTCAACTTTAAGAGGGATAAAGTTATAAAATTTTGTGAGAAACTTGGGAATAATTTTCAATACTTCTGGATCAGGCGAGGGATTTTCTATTTTCACAATTTCCCAGTTTAAAATCTCTGACATAATTTTTATCAAGTCTGGAATTGACAAAATTTTTTCTTGGATCAAAAAAGTTTGAATATCTTTATTAGAAGCTTGCAATATTTCTAAGGTATTTTTTAAGGTTTCTTCTGATATTAATCCCTTAGCTTTTATATAATTTAATATCTTCTCATCAAAGGGTCTTATCAAATTTTTAAGCCTCCTCTACCAGTTCTCCTTTCTTAATCCAGAACTCTATAAGGAAATTTTCAAGCTTTCTTACTGTCCATCTTTTGAGCCATGCTTCGTTTTTATTTAATGGGGAAACTAATATAGTATACATTCCTAATCTATTTCCACCCCATATATCTGTTAATATTCTATCACCAATTACTAAAGTTGTCTTGGGGGAAGTTTCAAGAATCTCTAAGGCTTTTTTAAAAGCTCTATTTCGTGGCTTTAATGCTCCTCCTATAGCTGGAATTTTTGTAATATTAGAATAATATTTTATCCTTTTAAAGGACCAATTATTAGATATTATTATGATTTTAAAACCAATCTCTTTTAAATGTTCTAAGAAATTTAATGTTTTTGCATCTATTTTATTCTCATTCCAAGGAACAATAGTATTATCAAGATCAAAAATAATACCTCTGAAACCCTCATTATAAAGTTTTTTAAAATCTATTTTAAATATCGAATGAATGTATCTTTTTGGCTTCAATTCCTTCCACATGGCTCTCTCCAAGAATACTTTTAATCTTAGCAATTATTAATTCTAAGGCTACTTTATTAAAACCTCCTTCGGGAATTATTATATCCGCATATTTTTTACTGGGCTCTACAAACTGCAGATGCATTGGTCTCACAGTAGTCAAATATTGGTCTACCACTTGTTCTACAGTCCTTTTTCTCTCCTTTATATCCCTTAACAACCTCCTTATAAACCTTACATCAGGATCGCAATCTACAAATATTTTAATATCCAAAAGATTCCTTATTTCTTCTTCCTCTAACACTAAAATGCCTTCTAAAATTATTACAGGTTTTGGTTCGATCAGTATTTTCTCAGGAAGTCTTATATATTCAGAAAAAGAATAAGTAGGGCAATAAATAGGATTTCCTTTTTTTAATTCTTCCAAATGTTCTATAAGGAGAGGAAAATCAAAAGCTAAAGGGTGATCATAATTAATTTTTCTTCTCTCTTCTAAAGGAAGATGACTTTGATCCAAATAATAGGAATCCTGGGATATTACTACAACTTCCCCCTTTGGAAAAGATTCAAGAATCTTTTGAGCTAAAGTGGTCTTTCCAGACCCTGTTCCTCCCGCTATGCCTATGAGAACAGGTCTATTCATTATTAATACCCCTTTGAACCTTTAAATGTTCTTCGTAAGTTCGTGTAAAGTAATGTCTCCCATCTCCCTTTGAGACAAAAAAGAGATAATCTCCTTGAGGATATAATACTGCTTTTAAGGAAGAAAGGGAAGGGGAAGAAATGGGAGTTGGAGGAAGACCATAGTAGATATAAGTATTATAAGGAGAGTCTATTTTAAGATCCTCATAAGAAAGCTTAGATTTTTTGAAATTAAAAAGGTATTCTACTGTAGCACAAGATTGAAGCTTATAACCTTCCTTTAAACGATTAAAAAAAACTCCTGCAATTAATGGTCTCTCATCATCAAACTTTGCTTCTTTTTCTACAATAGATGCCAATATCACCCAATCTTTAAAGGATAGATTTTTCTTTCTTAATTCTTCCCTCCAATTGGGAATTTCATTATTTATTTTTTCAAAAAACGTACTCAGCATAGTTAAAATTATATCTTCCTCTTTCACTTTCATTGGGAAATAATAGGTTGCAGGGAAAAGATACCCTTCTAAGGAAGATGGAATATCTGTAGTAAAATATTTTTCAATTCCCCTTAAACTTTTTGGATTTTTAGAAAGATTCAAAAACCTTTCTTTTGAAATGGATAATTTATCTGATAATATATTTGAAATTTCTTCTAAAGTTAATCCCTCTGGAATTGTTACCTTAATTTTAATTGTTTCCCCTTGAGAAAGTTTTTTCAGTATTTCAAAAATATTAAGGTGGGGAGAAAGTTCATAGTGCCCAAATTTTAACTTTCTCTCCACCCCAAGTAATTTAGACCAGAGTAAAAAACTCCATTCTGAAGATATTATCCCTTTTTCTTTTAGAAGCTTAGCAACTTCTAAAGAAGAACTACCCTTCGGAAGATAGAATATAATTTTTTCTTTTGATCTTAGATCCTTTGGAAATATACTTAGGACAAAAAATATTGAAAAAAAGATAAGAATTAAGAGAAAACTATTCTTCTTCCCAATCCTCTTCGTCCAAATCTTCTTCCCAACCTTCCTCTTCCAAGGCTTCCACAACCCTTTCAAATTCCTCGTCGTCTTCGATCTCTTCCAAAGCGTCAATATATAGTTCACCATTCTCTTCAGAAAGTTTGCAACGGAAGATATAAATTTCTTCCGGATCCTCAGAAGACTTTGGGGAGAGTAAGACATACGTTTTTTCATCTACTTCCACAAAATCTCTGATAATATATTCATACTTTTGTCCTTTCTCATCCTCAAGGATTAAAATATCCTCTTCATGATGTTGATGCTCAGCCATAAATCACCTCATTAATAAAAATTAAAGGGATTAAAAGATGGTGCCGGAGGCCGGACTCGAACCGGCACGGGTATTGCTACCCTCTGGATTTTAAGTCCAGTGCGTCTGCCAATTCCGCCACTCCGGCAAGATCTTTAATCCTCTTTTCGAAAGAAAGTTTACCACAACTTTTGTTTTTAGTAAAGAGAAATTTTTTGGAAGGGAACCACATAGGTATGGACATATCTTAGATTTTCTTCGAGTAGAGCTTGATCTAATAGAGAGTTTCAGATATAATACTTTTAAAAGGTTAATTTTGGGCGGTGTAGCTCAGCGGTTAGAGCACACGGTTCATAACCGTGGTGTCCAGGGTTCGAATCCCTGCACCGCCACCAGGAAAGTGAAAGAGAAAAAAGCTTTAGACCCATTAGAAAATAAGGTTTTAGATTTCATAAATAAAGAATCTCTTCTGGAGCCCTTTGACTCCATTCTTATAGGAATCTCGGGTGGAAGCGATTCTTTTGCTCTTTCCCAGATTCTTTTTAATCTCTCTTCCTTTTTTAATTGGAAGATATCCTTAGCTTATGTGGAACATTTTGTTCGAAAAGATACAGAGGTGGAAAAAGAGCTCATAAGAAAATTTGCAGAGGAGAGAAATTTGCCATATTATTTTTTAGAAATATCTAAAAAGTCTTTAAAGGAAAGGGATTTAAGAGAGGAAAGATATAGACTTTTAGAATCACTATCGGAAGAAAAAGGAATGAATAAGATTGCTTTAGGTCACACCTTAGATGACCAGATAGAATCTATAATTATGAATTTTTTAAGAGGGATGGGATTAAAAGGACTTTCAGGAATTCCAGTAAGAAGAGGGAAAATTATAAGACCACTAATCAATATTAAAAAAGAAGAACTTATATCCTATTGTAAAAGAAATAACATAATTTATTATGATGATTACACAAATTTTCTTCCTATTACTTTAAGGAATAAAGTTCGCTGGCAGTTAATTCCCTTTCTCAAAGAAATTTCTGAACATTTTCCAGAAAGCTTACTGACTCAAAGAAAGATTGCAGAAGAAGAAGAAAAATTTTTAAATAATCTTGCAGAGGATTATTTTAATAAAGAAATAAGAAAGAGAAAGGAATGTTTTGAGATAAATCTTTTTTCTTGGAAAGAATTAGCTTTGCCAATAAAACTCCGAGTTCTTTTCCAAATATTTAATGATTTTAACAAAAATTTACCTTCTGAGACACTAATGAAAATTATTACTCTGATAGAAAAATCTAAGGAAGGTTTCTTAGGGAAAATAGATTTTATTGAAATATATAAATTGGAAGATAGAATTTTAATACAATCTCAAAAAGACTCTCAAGAATATTTTTTAACCTTGAGAATTCCTGGGAAGGTTGAACTTCCAACTGGTGAGGAAATTATTGCGGAAGTTATAGATAAAGAATCTGTCAAAAATATTGATTTTCAAAATCCCTTTCAGGTATATTTTGACTATGATAAAATAAAGTTAGAGGAATTGATCATAAGAAATTGGAAGAAAGGAGATAGATTTAAGCCTTTTGGGCTTAGAGGCAAAAGTAAAAAATTACAAGATTTCTTTGTGGATAAAAAAGTGCCTCGCTTTAAGAGGAAATCTATTCCTTTGGTATTTGGGAAGGATGAATTACTTTGGGTTGTAGGCTTAGCAAGAAGTGATATAGCCAAAATTGATGAGGATACAAAAAATATTCTCTTTATTAGAGTAAAAAAGGAGGTCTAAAAATTGAATTGGAAAAATGCCATGCAAAGACTAATCTTCTTGCTTTTAATCATTGTTTTAATATACACTTTTCTAAATCCACCTTTGACTAATAATAAGGGTGTCATAGAGATAAATTACTCTGCTTTCTTAAGAAGTATAGAGAAAAATGAGATTGCTAAGGTAATTATTAACGACAGACAAGTAGAAGGAGTTTTTAAAGATGGAACAAAATTTAACGTAACAATCCCTATACAAGACTCAAAAATTATAGAGAAATTAGTTGAACATGATGTGGAGATAGAAGTGAAACCACCAGAAAGTACTCCTTTGTGGTTAAATGTTCTTTTAGGTTTTGGACCATATCTTTTTGTGTTCTTCTTTATGTGGCTTCTTCTCCGCCAACTTCAGGGCAGTAATAATCAGGCTTTTTCCTTTGGAAGAAGTAGAGCACGTATTTTTTTGGATAATAAGCCTAAGGTTACCTTTGCAGATGTGGCAGGTGCAGATGAGGCAAAAGAAGAATTAAAAGAAGTAGTAGAATTTCTTAAGAATCCTCAAAAGTTTAGAAAGTTAGGTGCCAAAATACCTAAGGGAATTCTTCTTGTAGGACCACCAGGAACAGGAAAAACTTTACTTGCAAGAGCAGTGGCTGGAGAAGCTAACGTTCCCTTCCTTTCCATAAGTGGTTCTGAATTTGTAGAAATGTTTGTAGGAGTTGGAGCAGCAAGAGTAAGAGATCTCTTCAGTCAAGCGAAAAAATTAAGTCCATCTATTGTTTTCATAGATGAATTAGATGCGGTAGGAAGACATAGAGGAGCGGGACTTGGTGGTGGGCATGATGAGAGGGAGCAAACTTTAAACCAGCTTTTGGTGGAAATGGATGGTTTTGACGAAAATACCAACGTTATAGTTCTTGCAGCTACTAATAGACCTGATATTTTAGATACTGCCCTTCTACGCCCAGGAAGATTTGATAGAAGAGTAGTTGTAGATAGACCTGATTTAGAGGGAAGGAAAAAAATTCTTGAGGTACATATGAGAGGGAAGCCAATTGCAAAGGATGTAAACATAGATGTACTGGCAAAAAGCACTCCAGGATTTGTAGGAGCAGATTTAGCTAATTTAGTGAATGAAGCAGCAATCTTAGCAGCGAGAAGAAATAGAAAGGAAATTACAATGCAAGATTTTGAAGAGGCAATAGAAAAGGTTATTGCAGGACCTGAAAAGAGAAGTAGAATTATAAGAAGTAGCGAGAAAGAAATTGTAGCATATCATGAGTTAGGGCATGCATTGGTAGGGAAATTACTTCCAAAAGCAAATCCAGTGCATAAAGTAACTATAATTCCTCGAGGATTAGCCCTTGGCTATACTCTTCAAATGCCGGAGGAAGATAGATATCTATTAACAAAGGAGGAATTAGAAGCAGAGATTGCTGTTTTATTAGGAGGAAGAGCAGCAGAAGAATTAATCTTTGGTCAACCTACCTCAGGAGCTGCAGATGATCTTAAAAGAGCGGTAGAACTTGCTCGAAAGATGGTATGTGATTTTGGAATGAGCGAAAAATTAAAAAATCTCTCCCTTGGAGATCAACATTCTGAAGTATTCTTAGGGAAAGATTTAATGCAGATTAGAAACTTTAGTGAAGATACTGCAAAAATGATAGATGAGGAAATTAAAAGAATTATTGATTCCGCATATCAAAAAGCTTTAAGTATTTTGAGGGCTCACGAGAAAGTCTTAAGAGAATTATCAAAAGTATTAATGGAAAAGGAAACCTTAGAAGGTGAAGAAATTGATGCTTACTTAAAGAATTTTGAAAATCAAGAGGTTACTTTATGAAGGGTATTAAAGTTTTTTAATTTCTTTTGCTCTTTCTCTTAATTGCTGGATCCTTTGAAAAATTTGCCAGTCTTGGGGATCAAAGTTTCTGAATTTTTTGATCTCTTCTTCTGCTTCTTTTAATTTTCCTTCTTTTATAAAGACTTCAATAAGATTATCCATTGCTGCAGTATTTTCAGAATCAAGTTCTAATACTTTCTTTAAAAGCAGTTCAGCTTTTTCTAAATTTCCAGAGAGATATTCTGTCCAGGCTAACCCTCTTAAATATTCAGGATTTTCAGGACTTAATTCTAACGCTTTTAGAAAATTCTCTCTTGCAGATTCAATATCACTTTCAGCAAGATAAGTAAAACCTAAAAGATAATAGTATAAAGGATTATTAGGCTCTAAATTAATACTCTCTCTTAAAAACTCTTTAGCTTTATTATATTCCTTAATCCATAAATACAGATCCGCAAGGGTTATCCGAAGCCACTGTGATAGTTCAAAATCTTGAATTTCTCTTAAAAGTCCTTCATACAGGGAAATAGCTTTAAAAAGTTTTCCCTGTAATTTATAATCATCTGCTAATCTTAAAATATCCTCTACATTGTTAACCATAAATTAAGTATAATATTTCTGAAGAAAAAAGAAAAGATAGAAGTATATGGAGGAGATTTTATGATTCTTACTGTTACTCTAAATCCCAGCTTAGATTTAACTCTATTTTTATCTGAATTAAAATTAGGAAGAGTTCATAGATCTTATAAAGAAGTACTTATTCCAGGTGGAAAAGGGATAAATATTTCAAGAACACTGAGAATTTTTGATGAGAAGACTTTTATCCTTGGATTCTCAGGAGGAACTACAGGAAATATATTAGAAGAAGAATTAAAGAAAAGGAATATTCCCTTTGAGTTTGTAAGAATAAATGGGGATGTAAGATTTGCAATTGGAATAATAGAAACAGAAAATAATAGACCTGTAACAGTTATCAATGGTAGAGGACCTAAGATTTCACAAGATAAAATCTTTGAATTTAAAGAAAAATTTGAGAAATTAATCTCAAATTCTCAATTTGTAGTTCTTTCTGGAAGTATTCCTCCAGGAGTTCCTCAAAGTATATACTTAGATTTATTAGAAATAGCAGAGAGATATCCTGTTGTAAAAGTATTAGATGCTCAAGGAATGGCATTTAAAACTGCTCTTTCAAGAAAACCAGATATTATAAAGCCAAATCAAGAAGAAGCAGAAGAAATATTAAATTTTTCTCTGAAAAATAATATTGATTTAAAAAAAGCGGGATACTTTTTTAGAGAGAAGGGAATAAAGTACTCTTTAATATCCTTAGGAGAAAAAGGAGCTTTTCTTTCAACAGAAAATGAGATGTTTTTAGCAAGTTTACCTCCTATCAAAGGATATAATTGGGGAGCGGGAGATGCTTTCCTTGCAGGTTTTATTATAGGGATAAAAAATAATGACCCAGTATATGCCTTAAAACTTGCCTGTGCTACTTCTTATATTAAACTCCAAAAATTGGAACTTGAAAAAGAGGATGTTCCCTCCATTTTTAAACTTTTAGATAAAGTAGAACTTCGAAAAATAGATTAAAAATTTCCCTTGACCGTTAAAAAGAATTATGCTAAGTATATGAAAAATTTCCGGAGGGAATAAATTATGGAGGGAATGCTTTCAAAAAGAACAAGACAGCCCTCATCAGATGCTATGTCAAAATTTGTTCTTGCTCAAGATCCTGAAATAATTTCTTTTGCTGGTGGACTTCCTGATAATAATCTCTTTCCTGTAGATGAAATAAGAACTTGCCAAGAAGAAATGTTAGAAAAGGAAGGGAAAATTGTCTTTCAATACTCCTCAAGTATTGGAGATATGAACCTTAGGAGTTGGATTGGAGAAGAATTTTTTATAAAGTGGAGAAAAAAAATTCCTGTAGAAAATATAATTATAACAGAAGGGTCTCAACAGGCTTTAGATCTAATAGGGAAACTGTTTTTAGATCCTGATGATTATGCTTTAATTGAATCCCCAGGGTATTTAGGGACTATTCAAGCATGGAGAGTTTTTCAACCAAAATTAATTGGAATATCTCAAGACAAAGATGGGATAAATTTAGAAGAATTAGAAGAAACAATTAAAAATCTTCCTTCTTTACCAAAGGTTTTATATGTAGTTCCTGACTTTTCTAATCCAACTGGGACTTGCATGCCCCTTGATAAAAGAGAAAGATTGATAGAAATTGCAGAAAAGTATAAATTTTATATTGTGGAAGATTTAGCCTATAGTTTGCTTTCTTATGATGAGGATACATTGCCTCCCCTATTAACTATTAAAGAAAGTAAATATTTAATTACTATTGGAAGTTTTTCAAAAATTCTATCCCCAGGACTGAGAACTGGATTTATAATTGCACCAAAGGAACTTATAAGACCTTTGAGATTATTAAAGGAAGCAGCGGATCTCTGCTGTGGAACGTATAACCAAAAATTGATATATTACTTTTGTAAAAATGGATTTTTGAAAAGTCATGTAGAAAAATTAAGAAAGGCATACAAAGAAAAAAGGGATAAATTAAGAGAAGCCTTAGAAAAATTCTTTACTGGAAAAGCGGTGTGGAACAATCCCTTAGGAGGATTTTTCTTCTTCCTATCTTTTCCTGAAAATATAAATTGCTATGATTTAGCTGAGAAAGCATTAGAAAATAAAACGAGTTTTGTTCCAGGGGAAGAATTCTTTGTAGATGGAAAAGGTAAAAATACTGCAAGGATTTCTTTCTCTCAAATAAATATCAATGACATTTTGGAAGGAGTAAGAAGACTTTATAAAGCCTTCGAAGAACTACAAAAATTATGATCTGGGATATTATAATAATTGGAGCAGGACCTATTGGAAGTTTTGCAGGATATCTTGCAGGAGAAAAGAATCTTAATGCTATCATTTTAGAAGAACACGAAAAAATTGGAGAACCTATACATTGTTTAGGGAAATTAACTATTCATGCTTTTGAGGAATTTCCATTTCCAAAAGATTCTATTCTTTCTCCCTTAAAAGGAGCATATCTTTATTCACCTTCTGGTAAAGAAATGAAATTAAAGAAAAAGAAAATAGATTCATATATATTAGATAGGACGAGATTTGATAGAGATTTAGGAGAAATGGCAGAAAAAAATGGAGCAAAGATTTTATTTGGAGCAAAAGCTTATGGGGTAGAACATTTTAAAGGATATAGTGAAATATATTTCAAAGAGAAAGGAAAGATAAATAAGATAAAGGGAAGGGTTATTATAGATGCAGAGGGCGCTAAAAGACAGTTTCTGAGATATTTAGGACTCTCACTAAAACCCTATTTAGTAGGACTTCAATATGAAATATTTGGAATCCCTTTGAAAGATAAAGAATGTGTAGAATTATATTTTGGAGAAAAATATTCTAAGGGATTTTTTAGTTGGATTTCTCCTTTAAAAGAAAACTTAGTAAAAGTTGGAGTTGCGGTATTGCCTCAAAATAATCCAAGAAAATTTTTGGATTATTTAATCTCCAAACTTAAAGAAAGGACGAATCATTTCAGTATAGAAAAAGAATATGGAGGAATTATTCCTATATATGGACCATACGAAACATATATTCCTCCTAATATACTTATTGTGGGAGATGCGGGAGGATTTAACAAATCTACTACAGGAGGAGGGATATATTTTGGATTAAAAGGAGCGGAAATTGCTATAAATCAAGTTTATAGATATTTAAATGATGGAGACCTAAAACATTTAAGAGACTACAAAAGATTAATAAAGAATTCCTTTGGAAAAGAATTATTTTTTACAAGTATCATAAGAAGATTTTTGAATAAGCTTAATGATGATAACTTAGATGAAATATGGAAAATCATGTTAGATAATGAAAAAATGATTAACATGTTAGAAGAAAAAGGAGATACTGCTTATCAAACATCTCTCTTATCTACACTTCCTTGTATAATTTCAAATCCAAGGAATTTTAAAACTCTTAAATTTATACCAAAACTTTTAAAATCTTTTTTGGAGAGTATATAAAAATAAAAGGGGCTCCCAATTAGGAGCCCCTAAAAATTCCTTAGATTAGAAGCTGACAGAAGTTGTTAAGCTTGCAGAAAGATCTTTTGTTGGTTCAGTAGTAAGAGTTCCTAATGCCTTCTTCAATACAGTTAAGTTTACATTCACATTTGGAGCAAGAACAAGATCAGCAGAAACTTTTCCTATTGCAGTATACATTGAAGTCTCTTCATCCCAAGTAGATGCAAGGACTGATAGTTTAAGGCTTGGTGTAAGCTTATAGCTTCCTTCTACTGTCAGTTTTGTAGAATTAGGATCAATCAATTTTGTTAAGTCTGGAATATCAGCTACTACTTTGAAGGAATATGGATCAACAACTGCAGAAACTTCTGCATATCCTGAATATTTATTGGCTGTAAGCTCAGCTTGTAGCCATGTCTTATAGCTAAATGGAGCAACAGTCCCTTCTACGCTGCCCTTTAAGGTTACCCCTGGAGTTTGTGTTACATCAGAAACGGTAACTTCGCCAGTAATTTTTGCTTGAGGTGATACTGGATAAGAAGCTTTAGCATAAAGACCTAATTTATTATCTTGATATGTTGCTTTGGCAAGAGTATATAGATTAGGAACTAAATTAGTTGCCTCTACACCACCCAGTACATCGAAAGTTCCATCATATACTGCTTCACCAAAGAGTTTAACTCCTGTTGCAACAGAAGTATCAAAATCAGCACCTATAGTTGTTACATAAGGCACATTAGTAGCTGTTCTTCCTATGCTTCCAAAGAGATTATAATTAACATTACTTACACTGCCAGAAACCTTCCCTGCAACAAGATCTGCTCCAGAACCATCAAAGCTTCCATTCACTCCTGTAGATACTTTTACTCCAAGAAGATCAGAGGATGCCACAAACTTTGCAGTTTTTGAACCGACAAGACCGTAAACATCTACTGCAAAGTTGCTATCTGCAGTATGATCATAAGTAAGAGCTATATTCTTTAACCCAAAGTCTGTTTGCGCAATACTTATACTCAACTTGTTAAGTGAAGTAGAAATACTATAAGTAATACCCTTTACTTCAATACTTGTAGATACATTTACTCCATCCACTGGTTTAAAGGAAAGATTTAAAGTAGTAGAATCATCAAAGGTTATATTCTTAGTTATTCCAAAGTCTTTCTTTACAATAACAGAAGTAGAGCCACTTACTGCAAACTTACCAACTCTCTTCTCAAGGTCAGAAACCTTAGCTTCTACACCAGCTACTGTCTCTTCGAGAGAGGAAACTTTGTCGCTTAAATCAGAAAGGCTTAATGCTAAGTCGTCAGTTACAGCATAGAGATCATCAACTGCAGTTTCCACACTTTCTAATCTTGGTGTTACCTCTTCAACTTTTTCTTCGAGAGTAGACACTTTTTCGGATATTTCTATTAAGTTAGAAGATAAATCATCAGTAATTGCCATTATATCGCTAATTGCTCCTTCAACATCGCTCACTCTCATCTCCAAAGATGTCAAAGTCTCCTCAATTTCTGCAGGAACTTCTACTATTTCTGGTTTCACTCCAGCTTCAAGTTGAGATAATCTATCACTAATTTCTGCTATTTGGTCTTGTAAGAAAGCGATGTCATCTTTCATAGTGGGAAGTTCTTCAGTAAGGATAGCATCCACATCTGCTCTTAAGGCATCAATTACATCGCTATGCTCTTCTACCATGCTTCTTAATTCTTCCACATCCGGAATCTGAATCTCTGCTAACTTCTCCTCTATCATTGCTGTTACTTCATCTACAGTAGGTCTATCTATAAGAAGAACTTCTAAATCAGAAACTCTCCCTTCCACATCATCTACTCTTGCTACTACATCTCCAAGGCTTTCTTCTATCATTGCTGTCACATCATCTGCTGAAACTTTCTCTGTCAATGCTACCTCAACATCGCTTAACCTGCTATCTAAATCTCCCGCTAAACCTTCTAAATCAGAAACTCTCCCTTCCACATCATCTACTCTTGCTACTACATCTCCAAGGCTTTCTTCTATCATTGCTGTCACATCATCTGCTGAAACTTTCTCTGTCAATGCTACCTCAACATCGCTTAACCTGCTGTCTAAATCTCCTGCTAAACTCTCTAAATCAGAGACTCTCCCTTCTAACTCTGATACTACTTCTTTTGTAACTTTTTCTATAGTCTCTTCAAGTTTCTCAGAAATCACTGCTTTAATCTGCTCCTCAGTAACTTCTACTTTTTCAATTCCTGCAATTTGGGAAGCAAGATCTGCTACTTGAGATTCTAAGTCTCCTACACGCCCTTCTAACTCATCTACCCTACTTACTACTGCGTCTACATCTTCTAAACTTGCCTTCTCTGTCAATGCTACCTCAACATCGCTTAACCTGCT
>JBNARO010000001.1:83354-100613 GCA_049718665.1 Dictyoglomaceae bacterium
TCCCGCTAAACCTTCTAAATCAGAAACTCTCCCTTCCACATCATCTAACCTTGCTACTACATCTCCAAGGCTTTCTTCTATCATTGCTGTCACATCATCTGCTGAAACTTTCTCTGTCAATGCTACCTCAACATCGCTTAACCTGCTATCTAAATCTCCCGCTAAACCTTCTAAATCAGAAACTCTCCCTTCCACATCATCTAACCTTGCTTGTAATTCAGATATATCTGGTATCTTTATCTCTGCTAACTTCTCATCTATTAAGGAGGAGACTTCATCTAATGTGGGTCTTTCAGTAACAAGGGCTTCTAAATCAGATAATCTACTCTCCACATCATCTAGCCTTGCTACTACATCTCCTAAGCTCTCCTCAACTACAGATTTTACATCTTCTAAAGAGGCTTTTTCCTCTAAGGCAGATTCTAAATCGGACACTCTTCCAGAAAGCTCATCTATAGTTGCCATTAATTCATCTACTCTGCTTCCTAAAAGAGTTAATTCCTCACTAAGTTCTTTAACTAAGTTCTTTAATTCTGCTATATCTTTTGCTGGAAGAGCTACTTCTGTAAGTTTTAATTTCTCAATAAGGTTATAAAGCAAGACTGCTACTTGATATCTTGTAACATACATATCACCACCGAAGGTATCAGGTCTAATTCCTTCTATTATTCCTAAATCTGTTAGATATTTTACCGCCTTTGCTGCCCAATGAGTTGGAGGAACGTCCTTAAATTGTGTTGTGACTTGTGCGAAACTTAAACTAAATAAACCTAACAAAAGAATTAAAGAGACTACCAAAAACTTTTTACTCATTGCAACCCTCCTTAAATAATAATCTTTAGAGAGAGTTCCCATTACCCGTTTGGGGTAATGAACTTCCTCTCTAATTCACAGAGGGAAAAAGAACAAGATATTCAAGATTTAAAATTATTTCCTTACTCTTTTCCATCACCTCCTTCAAATAAAATTTACAGTTTAAATTTTAGCACTAAAATACTGATATGTCAAATTTTTTAAAAACTCTACATTTCTTTTATCACTAAATTATCTCTATGTATTGCTTCTTCATAAGTTAAGTCAATCAGCTCCATTATTTCTTCCTTTGTTTTTCCTATTATCTGAGATAATTCAAGACTGCTATAATTAGAAATTCCTCTTCCAATTTCTTTCCCGTTTAAATCACAGATGGAAATTACATCTCCATTAGAGAAATTCCCTTCTATTTTTTTTATACCTACAGGTAATAAACTTTTTCCTCGCCTAAGAATTGCTTCTACTGCACCATCATCTATGTAAACTTTTCCTTCGGGTTTTGTAATAAAGAGAAGCCAATGTTTCTTTCTTTGTCTATATTCCTTTTTAGGAATAAAATATGTTCCAATTCTTTCCCCATTTATAATTCTTATTATCACATCTTGTACATCTGACTTTGCTAAAACCATGAGAATTCCTGCTTCCATTACAATTTTTGCAGAATTTATTTTTGTATACATTCCACCTGTTCCTTTTCCAGGACCCGCAATTTTTTCAATATTCTCATCAATTTCGTATATTTCTGATATAAGCTTAGCAGAAGAATCTAAATGAGGATCTTTTGTATAAACTCCTTCTACATCAGATAGAATTATCAAAATATCAGCATTAACTGCACAAGCAACCTTAGCAGAAAGAGTATCATTATCTCCTATTTTTATCTCATCTACTGCTACAGTATCATTTTCATTTACAATAGGAATTACCCCTTCCTTCAATAGAGTTTCAAATGTATAAGAAATATTTAGGTATCTTTTTCTTTCATATAAATCCTCTGCGGTTAGAAGAATTTGAGCTACAGGTTGCTGAAAAAGAGAAAAAAGATATGAATAATATTGCATTAATCTAATCTGTCCTACTGCTGCTAATGCTTGTTTTGCAGGCAAATCTTTTCTATTTGCTAAACTTTTTAATATTTCTCTCCCTGAAGCAATAGCTCCAGAGGATACTAAAATTACTTCTTTATTTAACCTTCTTAATCTTACACATTGCTCTACAATTCTTAGAAGTTTTTCTTGAGATAGGGACCCCTTAGAATCTATAAGACTCGAGGTCCCTATTTTTACTACAATTCTTTTATAATTCTGGTTCAAGATACTCAATCTCCTTCTTTCCTACTTTTTTGGCTTTTGTTTTTATTTTAACCCTTGGTATCATTATTATATGACCACACTTTTCACATTGTAATTTTATATCCACTCCTGAATAGAGAACTACCCATGTCTTCCCGCCACAAGGGTGAGGTTTAGGAAGCTCTATAATATCTCCCACTTCAAATTTCGTAATCATTCCTCCTCTTCTTCTACCTTAGGCTTTGCTCTTGCAATAATCTCTTCCTGAATTTTTGCAGGCACCTCTTCGTAATGAGAAAACTTCATAGTATAAGAACCTCTTCCTTGAGTTATAGATTTCAATGTAGAAGAATACCTTAACATCTCTGCAAGAGGTACTAAAGCTTTTATTACCTGAAGCTTCCCTAAGGAGTCTATTTGAGTTACTTTCCCTCTTCTTCCATTAAGGTCACTTATTATATCTCCAGTATAATTATCAGGAGCAGTGATCTCTACAAGCATAATAGGTTCCAGCAAAACAGGTTTTGCTTCAGTAAACCCCTTCTTAAAAGCTTTCGCAGCAGCAACTTTAAAAGCCATATCTGAGGAGTCAACTTCGTGGTAAGATCCATCAAACAAAGTTACTTTAACATCTACTATAGGATATCCTGCTAAAATTCCTTTTTCCATAGTTTCCCTAATTCCCTTTTCCACTGCGGGAATATAATTTTTAGGAACTACTCCCCCTACAATCTTATCTACAAATTCAAATCCTGCACCTCTTGGAAGTGGCTCAAGCTCTAACCATACATGTCCATATTGTCCTCTTCCACCTGTTTGTTTCTTAACTTTTCCTTCAGCTTTTGCAGAAGCTCTTATTGTTTCTCTATATGCTACCTGGGGAGTCCCAAGAGTAACATTTACACCAAATTTTCTCTGCATTCTTTCCACAACTACTTCTAAGTGGGAGTCACCTAAGCCATAAATTAAAGTTTCATTGGTCTCAAAATTTCTTTGAATGCGAATAGTCGGGTCTTCTTCTCCAATTCTTGAAAGAGCAGAGCTTAATCTATCTTCATCAGCTCTTGTTTTTGGAATAACAGATACTGCAAATACAGGCTCAGGAAATTCTAAAGGCTTAATCTTTAAAGGATAATCTTTATCTGCAAGGGTATCATTGGTGGAGGTTTCTTTTAATTTTGATACCACACAAAGATCACCAGCAACTACTTCAATGGTTTGCTCCTGGTTCTTTCCTCTTTGATAATAAACTTGTGCAATTTTTTCTTGAGTTTCCTTATTCACATTATACAAATTGGAATCAGGTCTTAAATTCCCAGAAATAATTCTCAAATAGTTTAATTTACCTACAAAGGGATCAGCAGAAGTTTTAAATACAAAAGCCAAAGTATGGTTGTTATTTCCAATACTTATCTCTTTTTCTTCTCCTGTCTTTGTATCTTCCACTTTAAAGGGATTTCTTTCTTTAGGATTAGGGAAGAATTGAATAATGGAATCTAAAAATTTAGAAACGCCTATATTTTTATGAGAAGAAACTCCAAATATAGGGAAAATTTCTCTTCCTAAGAAGGCTTTCTTTAACGTTTCATTTATAGAGGATATTTCTATTTCTTCTCCTTCTAAGTATCTTTGAAGAAGTTCCTCATCAAATTCAATTATGGTTTCTAATAAATTTTGTCTCCATTTTTCCATAGTAGATTTTAAATCAGAGGGAACCTCACTTTCTCGTGGTTCTCCTTTATCATCAGGATATACATAAGCTTTTTGCTCCAATAGATCTATAACTCCTTGGAAATTAGCTTCTTTCCCAAGGGGAATAAATATAGGAAGAACTTTATTTCCAAATCTCTCCTGTAAAGATCTTACAACTTCAAAAAAGTCTGAATTTTCTCTATCCAATTTATTTATTACAAAAGCAGTAGGAAGACTATTTTCTTGAGTCATACTCCAAATTTTTTCATGTTGAACTTGAATTCCAGAAATAGCATCTATAACCAAAACCACAGAATCTACTGCCATAAAAGCGCTTATTACTTCTCCTATGAAGTCAGCATATCCTGGGGTATCTACAAGATTGATCTTTTTCCCTTTCCATTCTAAGGGGAGTAAAGATAAATTAAGAGAAATTCCTCGCTTTATCTCTTCAGGCTCATAATCGGAAACAGTATTTCCATTTTCTACTCTTCCCATTCTGTCAATAATCTTCGCTGTATAAAGAATCGCTTCAGCCAAACTTGTTTTTCCAGAGCCACCATGTCCAAAAAGTCCTACATTTCTTAAATCTTTAGTAGTATATTGTTTCATCTCTTCTTTTTAAACCCCCTTCTATAATTTTTATTTTATTTATAAAGAAACTCAACTTTTATTATATCAAATTCCTGTACTTCCCAACCCCCTCTCTCCTCTCCGAGTCTCTGGCAGATTTTCTACTTCTTTCCATTGAACCTTTGGGAAAGAGAGAATCAAAAGCTGAGCAATTCTCATTCCTCTTCTCCCTGTAAAGGGTTTATGAGAAAAATTAATAAGATTTACCAAAATTTCTCCTCTATAATCACTATCAATCAATCCAGGGGTATTAAGGATAGATATTCCCTTTACTGAAAGACCACTTCTTGGAAGAATTAATGCCAAAAATCCATCAGGTAAAGCAATTTTTATACCAGTAGGAATTAACATTCCTCCATTTATTTCATTAAAAGGAGGAAGAATAAAATCCTTGCGAGAAAAAAGATCAAGAGCACTTGCTCCTTCTGTGGCATAAAAGGGAAGAGGTAATTCTTTATCAATTCTTTCTATAAGAACTTCTACTTCCCCCATTTTTCCTCCTCAATATGCTTTAGCAAATAAAGCTTTAATTTTTGTCTCTTTTCCGCAATAAATGCATCTTCCATTTTCTTCCTTCCAATCAAAGGGTAAGTTTCTAATAGTTGCAGAAGTCAACTCCTTTATCTTTAATTCACAATTTCCACTCCCACACCAACTTGCCTTAATAAATCCTCTTTTTTCCTCCATTATCTTTTTAAACTCTTCAAAAGAATTTACTTCATAAGTATTTTTTTCTCTAAATTTCAATGCTTTGTTAAACATAGTCTTTTGAATATCATTCAACAAATTTTTTAATTCTTCTATCATGTTAATTCTTTTATAAGAAGTCTTTGTTCTTAAATCTCTCCTTGCTACCAAAATTTCTTCTCTTTCTACCTCTTTTGGCCCAATCTCAATTCTTATAGGTACCCCTCTTAATTCCCATTCATTAAATTTCCATCCAGGAGTGTGTTCCTCATCTTTGTCTATAAAAATCCTAAAATGTTCTTTTAAAATTCCTGAAATCTCCTCAATATATGCATAAACTCTCTCTTTATCTTTATTCTCTTTCCATATAGGAATAATAACTATCTGATAAGGAGCAACCTTAGGAGGAAGAACCAATCCAAAATCATCTCCATGAGTCATTATTAGAGCTCCAATAACTCTTGTAGAAACACCCCAACTGGTTTGCCATACATATTTCCTTTCACCATCTACATCCTGAAAGGTTATATCAAAGGCTTTTGCAAAATGTTGACCAAGATTGTGAGAGGTCCCTGCTTGAAGAGCTCTGCCATCAGCAAGGAGAACTTCTACAGAATATGTTCTCAATGCTCCTGCGAATTTTTCATTCTCTGTTTTTCTTCCCGCAATAACAGGAATAGCCAAATCTTCCTCAAAAAACTCTCTATACACATTAAGCATTCTTATTGTTTCTTCTTCCGCTTCTTCCAAAGTCCTATGAGCGGTGTGTCCTTCTTGCCATAAAAATTCTGTAGTTCTAAGAAAGAGCCTTGTTTCCTTTTCCCATCTTACCACATTTGCCCATTGATTAATAAGAACAGGTAGATCCCTCCAAGATTGAATCCATTTAGAAAACATACTACATATTATAGATTCTGAAGTAGGTCTTACAGCTAAAGGTTCTACTAAATCCTCATCTCCCCCTTTAGTAACCCATGCTACTTGTGGAGAAAACCCTTCCACATGTTCTGCTTCTTTTTCCAAAAAACTTTTAGGAATAAACAAGGGGAAATATGCATTTTCATGTCCTGTTCTTCTTATTTTTTCGTCTAAAATTCTTTGAATATTCTCCCATAAGGCATAACCATAGGGTCTAATAACCATGCACCCTTTAATAGGAGCGTAGTCTGCAAGTTTTGCTTTTAAAACAACATCAGTATACCATCGAGAAAAATCTTCTTTTTGAGAAGTAATACTTTCCACAAATTTTTTTTCCTCCATTTTTAAAACCCCCTATAACTCAAATCTTACTTTTAAAGGACCACTATTGTATGTATCTTCTGCAACTATTACGCTTATTATAACCTTTCTTCCTTTTTCTTTTATTTTATAGACTATATTATAAAAATCTTCTAAAGAAATATCTCCTATGGTATTTGTTATAGGATCTGGTAATACCCCCCTAATTTGCGCAATTCTATTAACCTCAGATAATATTTCAAGAAGTCTTGATTCTACTTTCTCTTTTGGTTCACTTCCATCCACAACGCGAGTAAGAATCACCTCATCCTTACGGAATACTAAATAATAGGGATAAATTTGTAAATTGACTAAAACTGGCTCCCCCTCAAAAGTGTTCACCATAGCAATAGCCCTAATAAGTTTATCACCAGGAGTCATTAATGCCTCCACAAGCTTATCCCATTCTGACTTAGGAAGCCAAACCACTCCCTTATCATTAGAACTACCCGCTCCTCTGTTTATAGCTATTTGTTCCAAAAGATGAAGTAAGGTTTTTCCCTCGTTTCCAGCCTCCTCTTTAGAAAGGCCCCCTCTACTTACCCAGTTAAGGATCAGCTCTCCTCTTCTAAATACAATACCTTCACTTCTAATAAGATTAATAGTATTTGTTAGAAAATCTAATTCTTCAATTAACCCTTTTTTCTCTTCTTTAAGCTTATCCCTTTCCTTTTCTAAAATAGAAACCCTTTTTGATATATCATATAGATTTCTTTGAAGAGATTCTTTATCTTTCAAAAGATTTTCTTTTTCTAATTTAAGATTTACAAGCTCTTTTCTCAAGTTTTCTCTATCTTTTTCCATTTTTTCAAGTTCTTTTTTGAATTTCTCCAACTCTTCCCTTATTAGTTCCTTCTCTTTAGTCCTCTCAGAAAGTTTTTGCATAACATTACTTAATTCCTCATTTTTTACACTTACCGCAACTTGTAAAGAACTTAATTGTCTTTTTAATCTATCTATCCCAAAAATTGCAGTTCTAACATTTTCTGAAGCGATGGAAAGAATTAATAAAGTAAAAAACATAATTAATATACCAGTAATGACACTTATAAGGCGCGAAGTATATTTAGGTCTTAAATTAAAAAGAGTTAATTTCTTTTTTCCTACCTTTCTTCCTACATAGTCTCCAATATATGCTATAATACCACTTAAAAGAAGTAATATCAAAATTAATAAAAATCCAGACATTATATATTAAACCTCTCTCCTAAGAAGAATCTTTTTGCGGATTCATTATTTACAATTTCTTGAGGGGTCCCTGATATGAGAATTTCACCAGAGTAAATGATATATGCATAATCAGTTATAGCTAAGGTATCTCTTACATTATGATCAGTAATTAATATACCCAAGTTTTTACTTTTTAAATAATAGATAGTTTCCTGAAGATTTTGCACTGTTAAAGGATCTACTCCCGCAAAAGGCTCATCAAGAAGGATATATTTAGGAGAAAGAGCTAAGACCCTTGCAATTTCCACTCTTCTTCTTTCTCCTCCCGATAAAGTATATCCATAATTTTTTCTAACTTCATGAAGGTGAAATTCATCAATAAGTTCTTCTAATCTTCTTTTTTGTTCTAAAGGGGTTAAATTTGTAAGCTCTAAAACTAATTTTATATTATCCTCCACTGATAATTTTCTGAATATTGTAGGATCTTGTGCCAAATATCCTAATCCTTTTTTTGCTCTTTTTGGCATAGAAAGATAAGTTATATCTTCTCCTTCTAAAAGAACTCTTCCTGCATCAGCAAAAACCTCTCCCATAATAGTATAAAAGGTTGTAGTTTTCCCTGCCCCATTTGGTCCTAATAGCCCTACTACCATTCCAGGTTCTACCTGCAATGACACATTTTTCACTACACATCTTTTGCCATAATATTTATAAATACCTACTGTTTCTAAGGACATATTTTAAGATAATGTTAAAGAAAAATAAGAGAGATGTCAATTTTTTAATAGACTAATCCTCGCAATAATTCCCAAATCTCTTTATATCCTTTCTTTTGAACAATTTGTAAAGTAATAAAGTACTCTTTTAAGGCTAAAATATAATTTCCTTTTTTATAATATACTGCACATTTAAGAGCATGTAATACTTCATTATCTTTATTTATCTCCAACCCTTCCTCTATTAATCTTTCTGTTTCTTTCATATTCTCCTTTTCATAGTATAAATATGCCAAAAAAGCTGTTACCCAGTCATCTTTTGGAAATTTTTCATATAATTTTTGAAAGTATATTAATGCTTTCTCCCTTTTATTTCCAAAATACGAAGCAAAGGCTAATTGATAAAGAGAGAAGGGATCATTATCTTTTTCAATATTTTCTTCTGCTTTCTTACTTAAAAATTTTGGATCTATTAACTCTATCTTTTTATAAGTTTCAAGAGCCTTATCTAATCTCCCCTGAGCAGAATATATAACTAAAAGTTTAAAAAGAATTTCTAAATTTTTAGGATCTTTTGACAAAAGAGCTTCATACTCTCTGGCTAAGGCTTGCCAGTTATATGAAGAGGGAAAAGTCAAGGTAAAAAGGATTAAACTAAAAACTAATATTATCCAGAATAAACTTTGCAATCTTTTCCGCACCTTTCTGTCCCAATCTTTTTTTACCTTTTTCTGCTTTAATTTTTACTTCCTCTGGATTTCTTATAAAATAATTAATTTTTTCTCCCGCATCTTTATAATTTTTTGCTAATTCTAAACCCTCTCCCAAAAGCTTCTTTTGCATCCTCAAAAATTTAGGAGTAATCTGAGGACCTTTCCCTGGAAAAGAAACTACAAGTTTCTTTAAGAATACTGCCTGTTCATTAGCGGTCCCTGCCAACCCCAATACTAAAAATGCCCTTTTAACTTCCGAAGCAAAATTTCCATAAGAAACCCTTACAGGTAAAGAATATTTTTCTATAATTTCATTTATACTGTTTTTATATTCCTCACTAAGATAAGGGGAAACTACAATGACATAACTAAAATTTGGAAATTGCTTATTTACTATCTCACAAGCCTTTAACATTAGCTTTAAATTATCTATGGCTTCTTTTCTACTCCCTGGTAATAAGACTATATTATTTTCCTCCTTTTCTTCTCCATTTTCTAATTCATCAAACATAGGATTTCCTAAATAAAGAGTCTGAGGAATAAATTTTTTTAGATATTTACATGTTGGTTCATCTCGAGTAAAAACAAATTTAGATAATTTTCTCATGAGATAAATCTCAGGGAGATAAAAAGAAGAATTCAAAACTGACTTAGCGGTAGGAAGGAAAAAGGGATTTTTCTTTGTTAAAGTCCCCATCAATAAATTAAAAGTATCTCCCACACATACTACTTCTACTTTTTTCTCTCTAAAACCTTTTAATGTTCTTAATTGTTCTTTATAAAATGAAAATAAACCTTCCTTAAAATCCCTCCAAATATCTTTTAATCCAGATCTAAATGCAAAACCACCGCTGGGAAAATCTCTTCTTGGGTTAAGAATCTCAACAGGAATATTATAATAAGCTTTCCCTTCTCCTACTAAAGGAAGGACAAAAATTTTAATATCCTTAACCTCAAGTATCTTTTTTATAATCTCTTTTGCAATTAAATCTTCACCAAAACCATTACTTATGAATAGAAGCATTTTCTAACTTATATAACTTCATTTCCTTTAAAATCTCAGAGGCTAAATATATAGCCAATTTCCCATCTTCTAAGGTAACTAAAGGGCTTCCTCCATTTAAGATACAATTTATAAAATGCTGTAGTTCCAATTTTAAAGGCTCTTCCCTCTCAAGAATGGGAGTTTCAATATTAGGTTCCACTAGTCTATTTAATCCATGGGTTATAGTAATACTTTGATCTATATAATCTACAGATATAAAAGTTCCATCACTCTCATGAATCTCTAATTTTCTAAGCTTTTTAGGACTTAATCTGCTTGCGGTTAAACTTACTGTAATACCATTATCAAATAAAATATGAACATGAGCAAAATCCTCATAAGGAGTGTAAAGGGAATATCCTACTGCTTGTATATCTTTGACCTTTTTTTCTTTTCCAAGAATATAGAAAAGAATATCTAAGTCATGGATCATCAAATCCATAACTACCCCTATATCTCTCTGCTTTCCATCATAAGAGCCCATTCTATGAGTTTCCAAGTAAAAAGGGTTTTTAATATATTTTTTAAGCTCTTGTACCGCAGGATTAAATCTTTCAATATGTCCTACTTGAAAGACTAAGTCTTTTCCTGCTGCCAACTCTACTAATTTTTCCGCTTCCTCTAAGCTTTGAGTTACAGGCTTTTCTACAAAAATATGAATACCTTTTTCTAAAAAATCCTTCGCTATGAAAAAATGAGTAGAAGTAGGTGTAACTATACTTACTGCTTCAAGTTTATTCAATAAATCTTTATAATCAGTAGTATAAAAAGGAACTTGATAAAGAGAAGCCATTTCTCTTGCTCTCTTCTCATTTATATCTGCTATTCCTACAAGTTCCACATTGGGAAGTTCACTAAAAATTCTTACATGATGCTGTCCCAAATAGCCTACCCCTACTATTCCTACCTTAACTTTTTTCATATTTTCACCTCTCCTTCCGCAAGTTGCCAGTGAATAATACGAGCATAAATTCCTTTTTTATTTAATAACTCCTCATGAGTTCCTTCCTCTACAATTTCTCCTTGATCTAAAACTATTATTCTATCTACTCTTCTAATGGTAGATAGTCTGTGGGCAACAATAAAAGTAGTCTTATCCTTTATCAAATTTTCCAATGCTTCTTGAATTAAAGCTTCAGATTCAGCATCTAAAGCAGATGTGGCCTCATCTAAAATAATTAGTCTTGGATTATAAAGAATAGTTCTTGCAATAGCAATTCTTTGAGCTTGTCCACCAGAAAGTCCTACCCCTCCTTCTCCAATAATGGTATCATATCCTTGGGGAAGAGACATAATGAAGTCATGTGCCTTTGCCATCTTTGCAGACTCAATAATCTCTTCTAAACTTGCGTTAGGCTTACTATATGCAATATTTTCTCTCACTGTCCCATGAAAAATTACTGTTTCTTGAGTAACAAAACCAATTTGATTTCTCAAAGAACTTAATTTTACTTTCCTTAAATCATATCCATCTATTTTTACTCTTCCCAAAGTAGGATCTATAAAACGAGGGATAAGATTTACTAAAGAAGTTTTTCCTGCCCCACTTATACCTACAATGGCAATTTTTTCTCCTGGGTTTACTTTGAGATTTATATTTTTTAATGCCCAGTTTTTATTATCATAAGTGAAGAAGACATTTTCAAATTCTACCAATCCCTTTATAGGTGGAAGAACTTTTGCATTAGGAAGCTCTACTACATCTTTGCCTTGGTCTAAAATCTCAAAAATTCTTTCAAAGGAAGCAGATGCCTGTTTTATACCTGAAAATACCCTAAGAAGAGTAACCGCAGGGTCTAATGCCATGCCTACATAGGTTAAGAAGGCTATAAAAGAGCCAAGGGTAAGTTGTCCTTGCGCAATTTTTCTACTTCCAAGCCATATTAAAAATACTATAGCAAGAGCACTTAAAAAACTTGCAAGAGGGATCTGAGTAGCAGTCAATTGAACAATTCTTATATTTCTCCAAAAATTCTTTTCATTTTCCCTCTTGAATTTATTTATTTCTTCTTCTTCCTTTACAAATATTCTTACTATTCTCGCACCTTTAATACTTTCCTGGATAATTGTAGTAAGATCAGCAATCTTTCTTTGAACTGCAAGGGACCATTTTTGTATCTCCTTTCCTATACCTGAAACAGATAATACAAATAAAGGGATTATAATAAAAGTTGCTACCGCTAACTGCCATTGAGAAAAAATAAGGATTATTATAATTCCAGAAAGAAGAATAATAGAATAAAAAAGATCAGATAAACTTGATAAGAAAGAGGTTTGAATAAGTTGAGTATCTTGAAGAGTTCTTGATATTAATTCACTACTAGACCATTTATTAAAATATTCCAATGATAAATATTGAATCTTTGCAAATAATTTATTTCTTAAATCTGCCACTAAACGATGTCCTACAAAGGACAAAAGATATATTTGACCATATAAAAATAAACTTCTCAAAAATAATAATCCTACAATGATTAATGCAATTCTATTAAGGGAATTTAAGTCCTTTGTTTTATTGAGTTGATCAATAAGTTCTCCTATAAACTTTGGCGCATATAACTGAGTAGAATTTACTATTAAAATGCATAAAAATCCTCCAAAAAGGTAAAAAAAGTAAGGTTTCAACAGGCTAAAAATTCTTTTCCAATACTTCATGTATATCACTCCATATTATTTCTGAAGGATATTTTTCCATTCCTGGAAATATTTCTATTAAGTTCATGTGTATTTTTTCTATTAAATCTCTATTCCCCAAGATATCCAAAAGATATTTTACCACTTTTTTAAAATCAAATTTTCCTATTATTTCAGGGACAACTCCTGGTTTATGCCTATTAGGAAGAGCTAAATAGGGATTCTTTTTAAGATAAATTTCTACTAAATAATTTCTAATTTTACCTTTTAAAAAGTGAGAGAGACCTTCTAAAGGTAAATATTCAGGTCTATGAAGAGGAAGTATAACTAACATAGGTATCCCAGAATATCCTAACTGTAAGGTGGTGGTTCCTGGAAGAGTTATAGCAAATAAAAAATTATTCATTTCTTTTTTCCAATCTCTTAAAATTTTAATTTCTATAGGTAAATCCCTCAACAATGGACTTAGCCTTGCAAGGTAATATTCTATTATTTCTTTGTTTAAAAATTGTGAGAGGAAGATAGTAAACTTAAGTTCAGGATAAGACTTATTAATTTCTTTGATTAAAGTGGAATAAAAAGGAAAATAGAATCTTAAAGCATAGCTTCTACTTCCTGGGAAAAGAGCTATTCTATTGCTTTCTTTTGAGAAGGCATTTCTATTTATATTCTCAATTCTCAAATCTCCCACAAACTTTATCCTTGAATTCTTTAAATCCTTCGAAGAATATACCCTGTTAAATAAGAAAAGCCATGGATGTTTTTTTTCTATATATGCCATAGAATAAGATTTCCACATTTTGCCTAAAAATCCATTAAAAAATAAGTCTCCACCAAAATGAAAAATTATATTTTTACTCTTAGGCTTTTTACTAAAGTTTTTCCAATAATCTTTTGAGGGTATAATTTCTTTAAAAAAATCAAATTCTTCTAAAACTCTTTTCTCTTCTCCTGTAGCAAATTGACATGGCACTAAAAGAGCATGAAAATCTATATCTCTCATCCAATCCAGATTCTTTTCCTTTATCCAATTAATCAGAGGATAAAGCCAGCCAGAAATTTCTCCAGGTCCATTTACTATGAAATAAAAATCAAGCATAATTTTTATTTAATATAAACTGAGCGATTTTATCAAGAACTCCAGGTTCCCCTAAGGAGGAAATCACCTTTTTTAATTCAAAAAGCATCCTTTCTCTTCTTTCAGCATTTGCAATAAAGTCTTCTATATCCTTAATTACCTCATCCTCATTAATCTTTTGAATATATTCAGGATAAATTTCCCTTCCTGCTAAAATATTAGGAAGAGAGATATATTTATGGTGAATTATTCTTTTCCCAATAAAATAAGTTATTCTTGAGATTTTATAGAATACAAATAAGGGACAGGAAAGAAAACTTGCCTCTAAGGTTATAGTCCCTGAAGAAGCTAATCCAAAATTTACTTTCTGTAGAACTTTATAACTTTCTTTTCCTGAAAGAATTTCTATATTTAAATTATTTAAATTTTTATCCACATGTTTGTTTAATAAAGACAAAAATTGCTGTGAGGCAAGGGGAAGTAGGAATTTAAAACCTCTCTTAGAAAAATGAGAGGCAATTCTCATAAATAAAGGAGTAAGATTCTCTATTTCCTGTTTTCTACTTCCTGGAAAAATCCCTATTAAATTATCTTCTCTTTTTTGAGGTTCTAATGATGATAAGTAGTCTACTAATGGATGCCCAAAGAAGCTTACTCTATCAGTGTATTCTTTATAAAGCTTAAATTCCTGAGGAAAAGTAGCTATAATCCAACTTAAGTATTTAGAGATTTTCTTTGCATTTTCCCTTTTCCCCCATAGCCAATATTGAGGAGCAAAATAATAAATTGTAGGGATACCTAATTTTTTAGCTTTTTTTGCTAAAGGAATATTAAATCCTTGAAAATCTATGAGAATAAGAAGATCTGGTTTTTCCTTTTTTAAAATTTGTTCCATCTTATTTAAGAGTTTTAAGAATATGGGAATATAGGGAATGGGCTCGATAAATCCTATAGTACTAAACCTTGTTACATTTGCTATTAAATTTAATCCCTCTTCTTTCATCCTTTCTCCACCTAAACCATAAAAGGAAAGATTTAAATTATATTTTTTTAAAGCTTTTATTAAATAAGCTCCATGAACATCCCCTGAGACTTCCCCTACCGAGAACATTATTTTCATTCCTCAATCCTCCTCCAAATCGCAGAAGTTATACCCCTTTTTGAATTCTTAACAAACTCTAATATCTCCCTTGCAGAATCATCTTGATATTCTGAAATTTTTTTAAATCTTTCTTCAAAGGGGAGATTTGAATATAAGATATGATAGATTTCTTTTATTAAATTTCTCTTCTCTAAAGGGAAATTTGCCCTTTTTAATCCTACAGTATTTATCCCATAAACCCTTGCGGGATTTCCATCCACTAAGGCATAAGGGGGTACATCCTTTACTATTTTTGAAGACCCCCCCACCATAGCCAATTTTCCAATTCTCACGAATTGATGGATAGCAACTAATCCACTTACAAACGCTTGATCATCAATCTCTACATATCCAGCGATCTGAGTTGCATTAGCAATAACTACTTTCTTTCCCAATTTCACATTGTGAGCTAAATGAGAATATGCCATAATATAGCAATCATCACCTACAATAGTCGCATTCCCCTCACCACTTGCTCGATGAAGGACACAATACTCTCTTATGACTACATTATTCCCAATAATCAAAAAGCTTTTTTCGCCTTTAAAATTCAAATCTTGGGGTAAATCACCTAAAATGGCTCCAGAATGAATATGACAATTCTCCCCAATAATGGTTCCTTCTTTTAGAATAACATTATTTTCTATTTTTGTATTTTTCCCTATTTTTACTCCTCTGTCTATAAAAGAAAAAGGACCAATCTCTACATTCTCTCCTATTTCAGAGGAGGGATGGATAAAAATAGTATTTTTAAAATTCTCCTCCCAAGGCAAGAGTTATTTCACCTCCTGCTACAATATCATCATTAACTCTTGCTACGCCATCAAATTTAAAAATATTTCTTAAATTTTGCTTTAGTCTTACCTCTAATATTAATGTATCCCCTGGAATAACTTGTTTTTTAAATCTCATATTATCTACGCCAGTAAGATATGCTATGTAATTTTTCCCTTCTTCTGCAAAAGATAAGAACAAAAGTAACCCAGCAGATTGTGCTAAAGCTTCAATTATTAAAACTCCTGGCATAATAGGTTTCTCTGGAAAATGACCCACAAAAAATTGCTCATTAAAGGATACATTTTTTAAAGCTTTTATACTTTCACTTTTTTTCCAGTCTAAGATACGATCTACCATTAAAAAAGGATATCTATGAGGTAAAATTTTAAGAATATCTACATTCATTTTTAATTCCTCCTTAATATTCCTTCTTTCCATAATTTTTTTATAATTTTTACATGTAGAGTATGACCTGAGGAAATCGCATATATACTTGCCTTTAAATATCCTCCAAGAATGCAAAAATCTCCTAAGATATCAAGAACTTTATGCCTTACAGGTTCATTCATAAATCTTTCTCTATTTACATATCCATTAGGTCCTATTAAAAGAGCATTTTGTAAACTTGCTCCCTTTATCAATCCTTTTTTTCCCAATTCTTCAATCTCATACCAAAATCCAAAAGTTCTTGCAGGAGCAATTTCTTCTTCATAATTATCTAAATTTTTAAAAATATATTTTTGCCAGGAAAGAATTGTATTGGGGAAAGAGATAACACAGGTTATAGAGAAAGATTGAGAAGGAAAAAGAAGAATCATTCCTTTCCCTTCTCTCTCTAAAACTGGTTTTTCTATGGAATAAACTTCTAATGGAAAATCTTGTTCTACTATTCCCACATCTTTGAGAATATTTATCCAGGGTAAAGAACTTCCATCAAATATAGGGACTTCCTCTCCTTTTACATGAATAAAAAGATTAGCAATTCTTAAGGAATAAAGAGATGACAGAAGATGCTCCACTGTCAGTATTTTTATATTATCTTTTCCTAAGGCAACTCCTCTCTTAGTATCTATCACATAATTTACTAAAGCAGGAATTTTAATATTATCTTTTATAAAGATAATACCTGTATTTTCAGGAGCAGGAGAGAGAACTACTTCTGTATCTTCGCCTGAGTGAAGCCCAATTCCCTTTACTCTTACCTCTTTCTTAATAGTCCTTTGAAATTCCATTTACAATTTTTTAACCTTTTCCCAAATTTCAGGAAGCTTTCTTAATATTGCCTGAAATTTTAGCTCCTCTTTGTGAGATCTTGCAGGAAATCCAGAAACTACTGAATTATCAGGAATATCTTTTGTTACTCCAGCTCTTGCCATAATTACTACTCTATTTCCCACCTTTACGTGGTCTGAAACCCCACTTTGCCCTCCCATAATTACATTGTCCCCTAAACTACTACTCCCTGCAACTCCACTTTGTCCTACAATAATACAATTTTTCCCAATCTTTACATTATGAGCAATAGTCACAAGATTATCTATTTTTGTTCCTTTACCTATTCTTGTCTCTCCTAAAGTTCCTCTATCTATA
>JBNARO010000002.1:0-6727 GCA_049718665.1 Dictyoglomaceae bacterium
CTATCTCCCTTCTCACATATTCTAAAAGCAAATCTAATGTTTCCTCCTATTTCAACTTCTCTTGTTTTTTTAAACAGTCTCTCTAATTTAATTGACTATTATTTTGGTATAAGTTATACTTAAACAAGTTTAAATTTAGGAGGTTCTTATGGAAGAAAAAACAAAATTCAGTGTAGTAACAGACACAACATCAGATATTCCTAAGGAAATTGCAGAAAAATATGAAATAAATATTGTTCCCTACTATATCCACATGAATGATAGAGAATATAAAGAAAATGTAGACATAAAACCTGAAGATGTTTGGAAGTATCTAAAAAATAATGTAAATCACCTACCTAAGACTGCATGTCCTGGAGTTGGAGAATATTACGAATTGTTTAAAAAAATTTTAGAAAAGGGAAAATCTATTTTAAGCATCCATATTACTTCATGGGGAAGTGGCGCTTTTCAATCTGCTTCAAATGCCAAGAATATTATAAAAAATGAAAATCCATTTGCTGAAATTGAAGTCTATGACTCAAAAAGTGTATCCTTAGGGACAGGAATGTTAGCTATAGAAGCAGCAAGAGCTTCTTTAAAGGGCTGGAGTTTGCGAGAGACTATAGAACATCTAAAAAAGATAAGAAAAAAATTTTTCCATGCTCTTACCAATGATACCCTTAAATATTTAGCAGCAGGTGGAAGAATTGGAAAAGCAAAGTTTCTTTTAGCAGAGGTCTTAAATATTAATCCTATTCTTTCCTTAGACGAAGATGGTGTAATTTATGCGTTAGATAAAGCTATTGGAAGATTAAAGGCTTATCAAAAAATAATAGAACACATGCAAAGATTTTTTAAAGAAAAGATTTCTTTAAATCTTGGATTTGTTTATGCGGAAACCTTTGATGAACTTGAAAAACTAAAAGAAGAAATTCTTAGACATTTTCCAGTAAAAGATGTTATAATAACAAAATTAGGAGCAGCATTAAGTGTCCATGGTGGACCAGGAACAGTGGGAGTTTTAGCTTATCCCACTGAACTTTCCTTAGACATATAGCTTTTAAAATTTAATAAGGTAACTACCTTCGGGGCAGGGTGAGAGGGAGATAAAATTCCCTCAATTCCCGACCGGCAGTGATGGTACCTCCTAAAAGAGGTACCTAAGCCTGCGAGCAGGTGAGTAGCCTGCAGATCTGGTGAGAATCCAGAGCCGACGGTATAGTCCGGATGGGAGAAGGTAGGTTAATTTTTAGAAAAATAATGCCCCAAGGTTTACCTTGGGGCATTTTGTTTTTAGATAAAAATTTTTAAAAGGAGGTAAGATTAAATGGTTACAAAAAAATTAGTATTAGTATCTCTTTTTACAGCTCTTTCTCTTATCTTAGCCATAACTATTTATTTTCCAATTCTTCCTCAAGCCCCATATCTTTTGTATGATCCAGGAGATATTCCCCTTTTAGTTGTAGCTCTATATATAGGAATTCCAGAAGGATTATTGGCTACCTTAATTGTAGCTATTCTTATGGCCTTAATTATAGGACAGGGAGGACCTATAGGAGCTTTAATGCACTTTATTGCTACAGGGTCTTTAATTAGTGTTGCAGGCTATTCTTACAAAAAATTTAGAAGATTAGAAATTCCATTGATTTTAGGAACTATATCTATGGCTATAATAATGTCTATTGCAAATTTGATATTTACTCCCATTTATCTTGGAGTTCCAGTAGAGCAAGTGCTATCTCTTATCCTTCCAGTAATTATTCCCTTTAATTTAATAAAAGCGGGAATTAATTCTTTTTTAACTTATATATTAACTAAGATTGTTCCTTTTTCTTCTTATTTAAAATAGGAAAAAAGGGCAGGGCTCCTACTCCCTGCCATATTCTAATTTCTCTCTTTAATTCATCACGTTTTTCTGATTTACAAAGAAAAGGATTTGGAGTAAGATAAATTAAAAACAAATAAAAGAGGGTGAGTATTATGATGCTTGAGGCTTATATATTAAGTTTAAATTTAGATCCCCAAACAAATCAATTTGTAGTAATTCTAAAGGAAAAAAAGGAAGGCAAAAAACTCTTACCCATATGGATAGGACCTTTTGAAGCTAATGCTATTGCTCTTGCTCTTGAAAAGGTCGAAACTCCTCGTCCTTTAACTCACGATTTAATTAAAAACATCTTAGATAATCTTCATATTAAGGTACAAAAAATTTTAATTCATACTCTTAAAGAAGGAACTTTTTATGCAACAATATTTTTAGAAAATGGAGATAAAATTATCGAAATTGATTCTCGTCCCAGTGATGCCATGGCTATTGCTTTAAGAACTCAATCCCCAATATATGTGGAATCTCAAGTCTTTGATGAAGCAGGTATTGTGGAAGAATATGTTTCCGAAGAAGAATTAGAAAAATATTTACAAAGTATTAATCCTGAGGAATTTAAGAAACAATAAAGGAGGACAAATGTCCTGGGCTCTTATAAGTGTATATAATAAAGAAGGAATAATAGAATTTGCGAAAAATTTGAATGAGTTGGGATATAATATCATTGCTACATCTTCTACCGCTAAAGAAATAGCCAAGGGCAATATTCCTGTTCATGAAATATCAGAATTCACAGGATTTTCAGAACTTATTGGTGGAAGAGTAAAAACGCTACATCCTAAAATCTTTGCTGGTATTTTAGTAAGAAGAGATAAAAAGGAGCATTTAGAGGAATTAGAAAGAAATAATATTCCATTGATAGATATAGTAGTATGTAATCTATATCCTTTTTCTCAGGTAATAAAAAAAGAAGATATAAACTTAGAAGAAGCTTTAGAAAATATAGACATTGGAGGAGTAAGTCTTCTAAGAGCTGGTGCTAAAAACTTCCCTTATGTATTAGTAGTCTCATCTCCTGAGGATTACAACGAAGTAATAGAAAAGCTTAGAGAAAACAAAGTAGATGAGGAGTTTAGAAGAAAGATGGCTATTAAGGCTTTTTCCTATACAAGCTTGTATGATCAAGTCATTACTAACTTTTTGATAGGAAATTTATCTGAAAGTATAAATATTACTTTGAAAAAAGAATTAGATTTAAGATATGGTGAAAATCCTCAACAGAAAGCTTCTTTTTATCTTCTTCCCCATCAAAAACTACCTTGGGAAAAATTACAAGGAAAAGAGCTTTCATACAATAATCTTTTAGATTTAGATTCAGCATGGAACTTAGTAAAGGAGTTTTCTAATCCTGCGTGTGTTATTGTAAAACATAATAATCCCTGTGGCGTCTCTGAATCTTCTTCTCCAGTTTCTGCCTTTATAAGGGCATATACTGCTGATCCTATCTCAGCTTATGGAGGTATTGTTGCCTGTAATTTTACCATTGATAAAGATTGTGCAGAAGAAATGAATAAATATTTCTTTGAAGTAATAGTTGCAAAAGATATAACGGAAGATGCGAGAAAAATATTCTCTAAGAAAAAGAATTTAAGAGTTCTTGTATATAAAGATGAAAATACTAAAAATCCATGGGAGATGAGAGCCTTAAGGACAGGATTTTTAATCCAAGAATTTAATGATTCTCTTATTAATGGGTATGAAATAAAAACATCTAAAAAACCTACAGAAAAAGATTTAGAAGAACTTATTTTTGCCTTAAAAGTGGTAAAACATACAAAATCTAATGCTATAGTAGTAACTAAGGAAAAACAAACTCTTGGAATTGGCGCAGGACAAATGAACAGAGTCTCTGCTGTGAAAATTGCCTTAGAAAAGGCAGGAGAAAAAGCAAAAGATGCCTATCTTGCATCAGATGCTTTCTTCCCCTTTCCTGATTCCATAGAATTGGCGGGAAAATTTGGAATAAAAGCAATAATTCAGCCTTCTGGTTCTATAAGAGATGAGGAGGTTATAGCAAAGGCAGAAGAATTAGGAATTATCTTAGTAATGATCCCTATAAGACACTTCAGACATTGAACCTCATAGAGGAGATTTTTAAAGTTTTATTTGATAAATATGGACCTCAATACTGGTGGCCTGGAGAAACCCCCTTTGAAGTGATTATTGGAGCTATTTTGACTCAGGCTACTAATTGGAATAATGTGGAAAAAGTAATAGATAATCTAAAAACTAAAAACTTATTGGATCCAGAAAAACTTTCTTGTCTTTCATTAAAAGATTTAGAAGAATTAATTAAGCGGTGTGGATTTTATAGAGTAAAGGCAAAAAGATTAAAAAATTTTTTAGATTTTCTTTTTAGAAATTATGATGGAAAGCTTGAGGAAATGAGTAAGGAACCTACATATACTTTAAGAGAAAAATTTTTATCTATCTCTGGCTTAGGAAAAGAAACTGTAGATTCTATACTATTATATGCTTTTCAGAGACCTGTATTTGTTGTAGATAAATATACAAAAACTATAGGTTCATGTCTTTCAATTGCTCCTTTCTCTCTATCTTATGATGAATGGCAAAAAATATTTCAGGAGTCTCTTTTCCCTATTTATCAATTATTTAATGAATATCACGCTCTTTTAGTGGTCCATGGAAAAAGTTATTGTAGAAAGTGCAAAGGGAATTGTTTTATTAAGGAAAGATTTTCTTTAGAAAGGTTTCAATTTTATTATAAGGAATATCTGCTATTAAAAAATAAGTCCACTTTTCATCCCGCCACATGAAAGATTTCCATAAAATAGATTCTTCAAAAATCCCTTTAAAGGGGCCTAAGGATCTTGGTTCTTTAAATTTTATAAAAGGGATATTAGATTTAAATAATGATAAAGTATTTAACCCATCCGTATATCTATAATAATAAAGAATTATGTTGTCTGCTTGGGGTATTAAAAATAATTTTTCTAAAACATACCCAAAAGGAAGTTCCAACGAAATTTCCTTATCATCCTTAATATTTATCTCTTTAAGGATAGGCTCATCTATGACAACATTAGGTTTCCATAAAGGGTCTGGCTTAAATAGGGACTCAGGATAGCGTGATTCACTATACTTAATTTCAGTAAAAAAAGTTCTAGAAATTAATTTACCATCGCTATTATACCTATCTTTTCTCAAAAGAAAATAAGTCTCCATATCAATCCATAATCTTAAAACAGGTAAGTTGGTATATTTTGACACTAAAAGGACAACTACCGCTTTTCTATCAGCTATATTTTCTGAACCTATATTTACTACTTTGTAATTTTTCTTAATAAGCTCTACTCTTTTTCTTATTTCTTGAAGATTATTTATAAAACCAGTAGGGGAGATTATTAATCTTCTAAAGTTAGGGGTATACTCATATCTTTTAGTTCCATCATCAATAATTGTTTTTCCCAAGAAGAAAGGAGGAGCTAAATATTCTCTTCTCAATTTATAATTTCCTCCATATATTACCCTTGATATAGAAATCATAGGAATTCCATTTTCATTATAAAAGATACTCACTTCTGTTCCTCGAAGTGGGATTTTTCCATCTTTTTCTAAGGCTTCTTGGAGAATATCAAAAGTAGAGAGGGAAATAGAAAAGGAAAGAATTAAGAGCAAGAAAATTAGTTTTTTCATTTCTTATCTATTTTGATATAAAACAAAATCTACAGATGGTTCTCCAAAGATAAAAGAATTTCCCCATTTGCTATGAATTTCATAAAAAGTTTGTAATTCTTGAGGCTTTGATTGAACCCAAAATTTCTGAGATAAAAGAAAAATAAATATTAAAGTAAAGATCAAACTTAAAATAAAGAATAGCTTTCTATAATTTTTTTCTGGTATCTTTTCATTCTGATATCTATACCAGACATTATCTGCAAAATTTAAAGAAGGCTCTATCTTTTGAAAGTTGTGAATCTCTTTTATAATAATTTCAAAATCTTCTAACTCTTTTCTACAAGATATACAAACACTAAGATGTCTTTCCAATTCTTTTCTCTTTTCCAGAGAAATCTCTCCATCAATATATGAAGAAATTAATCTTTTTGCTTCTTTACATTTCATATTTCCTTCAACTCCCTAATAATCCTCTTTTTTAGCTCTTTCCTTGCTCTATATAATCTTGATTCTACTGTCCCCACAGGACAGTTTAAAACTTTTCCAATTTCTTCATAAGATAGCCCTTCAAATTCTCTTAATATTAATACCTCTTGATATTCCTTAGATAAACTTTTAATCGCTTCTCTAATCTTCCTTTGGAGCTCCACTTTTTCTACAATCTTTTCTGAGTCTTCTTCTGAATTAGGAATTACTTCTTCAAAAGTATTATCACTATCTTCGTCAATATTCTCGTCTAAAGAAAATACATTTTTATTTTTTCTCTTGTAATCATAACTAAGATTTAAAGTGATCCTATAAAGCCATGTGGAAAATTGAGATTCGCCTCTAAATTTTGATATGTTCTTAAATACTTTTATAAATACTTCTTGAGCTAAATCTTCTAATTCATTTATTGGGCCTAATTGAAGATAAAGAATATTTAGAACTTTTTTTTCATACCTTTTTACCAATATATTGAAAGCTTCCCTATCTCCTAACTTTATTAAAGAGATTAATGCCTGATCTGAAAAATTATTTTTCTCCTCCCAGCTTAATAAAGAGTCAAGCTGGGAGGAAATATTTTCTCTTTCTAATTTTAACTTTTCCGCTATCTCTTTATCCATACCTTTACCCTTGGTATGAAGATAAATAATTTTTCAAATTTATCTTTTTGCTCCTTTGTTAACACTTTTTCAATCTCATCTACTAAATCTTTTCTTAAGCTTTCTAACTTATCCT
>JBNARO010000002.1:6827-82123 GCA_049718665.1 Dictyoglomaceae bacterium
CCTGAATTTTTGCAGAAATATCTTCTTCCAATTTTTGAAGTTCCTTTGCTTTTTCCTCTATCTTTTGCATATCAAGAGGCTTTTGTAAAAGAAGTTCTCTTATCTCAAACCAGAGCTTGTTTCTTTCTGCTATTAATTTTCTGAGATCCTCAGAAACCTGAAAAGGAATTTTTCCTAAAAAGTATGGGGCATAGACTCTAACTTTTAATCTGTCTCGAGAAAAAGCATAACTAAGGCTAAATAATAGTAAAATCATTAATACTAATCCTAAAACTATTTTTAGTCTTTTCATAATCTCCAGCCTCCTTTCTTAATATTTTCTATATTTATAGACTGGCAATCAGAAATTTTATTCCTGAATTTTAAATTTTCGCCCAACCCTGAGCTCTTTCTACAGCAGATTTCCATTTTAATAAAAGCTCTCTTCTTTTTTCCTCGTCCATCTTAGGGAGAAATTCTCTATCGCTTTTCCATATTTCTTTTAATTCTTCCTGATTTTTCCAGAACCCCACTGCTAACCCTGCCAAAAAGGCTGACCCAAGGGCAGTAGTCTCTGTGATTTTTGGTCTTTCAACTTTCACATTACTAATATCTGCTTGAAATTGAAGAAGAAAATTATTTCTTGCTCCTCCCCCGTCAACTCTTAAATTTCTAATAGGAATTTTAGTTTCCTTTTCCATAAGTTCTAAAACTTCTGCGGTTTGATAAGCTATAGATTCTAAAGCAGATCTTACAATATGTTCCCTCTTTGTTCCCCGAGTTATCCCTATAATAAGTCCCCGAGCAAACATATCCCAATAAGGAGCCCCCATTCCTACAAAAGCAGGGACAAAATATATCCCTCCATTATCTTCTACTTGCTCTGCTAAGTATTCACTTTCAGAAGAATCATTTATTATTTTCAAGTTATCTCTTAACCATTGAATTACAGCTCCCGCTATAAATACACTTCCCTCCAACGCATAGAATACTTTATTATTTAAACCATAAGCAACAGTAGTTAAAAGACCATGGGAAGAATAATGAATTCTCTCACCAGTATTCATTAGAATAAAACATCCTGTTCCATAAGTATTTTTTACCATCCCAGGTTCGAAAGCACATTGCCCAAATAATGCAGATTGTTGGTCTCCCGCATCTCCTGATATAGGTATCTCTCTACTAAAAACTTCTGCCATTCCATATATATAACTTGAGGGCAGAGGCTTTGGCATCATACTTCTTGGAACTCTCATAATTTCAAGAAGTTCATCATCCCAATCCAAACTTTGTAAATTAAAAAGCATAGTCCTTGAAGCATTAGAATAATCAGTAACATGAAGTTTTCCCTTGCTTAAGTTCCATATAAGCCAAGTATCTACATTCCCAAAAAGAAGCTTTCCTTCCTCGGCTTTTTTCCTTGCAGTAGGGATATTATCTAAAATCCAAGTAATTTTAGGTCCTGAAAAATATGCATCTATTACAAGTCCTGTTTTCTTTTTTATTACTTCTTCTAATCCTTCTTTCTTTAAATTTTCACAAAAATCTGCAGTTCTTCTACATTGCCAAACAATGGCATTATAAATTGGCTCTCCTGTCTCTTTATCCCATACAATAGTAGTTTCTCTCTGATTTGTAATTCCTATGGCAGATATATCTTTGGGATCTATTCTTGCCATATTTATAGCTTCTTCCATCACTTCTTTTTGAGAGTTCCAAATATCCCAGGGATTATGCTCCACCCATCCAGGTCTTGGAAATATTTGAGGAAACTCTTTTTGAGAAAATCCTACAATGTTTCCTTCGTGGTCAAAAATTATAGCACGAGAACTTGTAGTTCCCTGATCTAAGGCAAGAATATACATACTCGACCTCCTAATCCTTTGAATTTTGAGTATATTATAACTCTTCAATTAATTATTTTTTTCCTCAGTTTTTCTATGAAATCTGTTATACTTTTCTTAAAGGAAGGAACATAATAGTACGGGTTTAAATAATTTCCTTTTTGCCATGCGGTTATTACTTTTTGCATCTCAGGGTCTATTTGTCTTTGTCCTTGTTCTTGAGGAATACCTTGACCACCCTGAGGTCTTTGAGGAAATTGACCTGTTTGCACTTGTTGTTGCCACTGTTTTCTTAGCTCTTCCCACTTTTTTTGTCTTTCTATTTCTAATTTGTCTAAATAAGTAAGTTGAGCACTATTAAGAATTTTTTCGATCCTTTCAACAAATTTTTCTGCTTCTTTTGGAGGAAGAGTATTTCTCTTAATAAGGTCCTGTAATACTTCAATCAGTTTTTTGACCTGATCCTTAGTTAAAGCTAATTTTTTATCCTTCTCAAGTTCTGGAAGATCTCTTAAGATTCTTTGAAGATCACGAAATTCTTCAGAGAAGATTCTTTGTCTCTGAGGAAGATTAGTTTGTTGAGCATATATACCTCCAAAAAGTATCAAAAAAATTAGTAGAATTGAGATTATAAAACTTGTCTTTCTCATAATAAATCCCTCCCTCATTCATATCGTAGAGCCTCTATAGGATTTAAACGAGAAGCTCTTCTTGCTGGATAGTATCCAAAAAATATTCCCACAAGAGCAGAAACAGTAAAAGCTAAAATTATAGGAGTTATTGTAATTGCAACAGAAAGTCCTGAAAGATTTTTTATAACTTGAGCCAAAACAATACCAAGGATTATGCCAATTAAACCTCCAATTACAGTGACCATAGTGGACTCCAAGAGAAATTGAAGTAAAATATCCCTTGATTTTGCACCAATTGCCTTTTTAATTCCAATCTCCCTTATCCTCTCTGTTACATTAACAAGCATTATGTTCATAATACCAATTCCACCTACTAAAAGAGAAATTGCAGCAATCCCTGCTAAAAACATAGTTAATGTTTGAGTCGTTTGAGTAAAAGCATTTAAGATGGTTAATTGGTTTTGAACTCTAAAGTCATCATAATTTGGATCTGTTATTTTATGAGCCTTACGAAGTAGATCTTCAATTTCTGTCTGAAGTTCATCCATAATATCCACCTTTGATGCTGATACATAGATGGCTCTCAAAAGATTATCTCCCCCAACAATCTTTTTCTGATATGTAGTTAATGGGATAAAAATCATATTATCAAGATTCACAAAACCCCCTGCCTGTCCTTGAGGCTTCATTATTCCAATTACCTTGAAGCTTTTTCCTCCAATTTTAATCCATTTCCCTATAGCATCTTGCCCATTAAAAAGTTCTTGGTAAACTTGATATCCAATAACCGCAACTCTTTCTTTATTTTTATATTCTTTGTCTGTAAAAAATGTTCCCTCTTCTACATCTGCATTTCTCACCTTTGTATAATCTGGAGATGTTCCTACTATTGTAGTATTGGTATTAGAGGATAAATATTTCACTTGCATACTACGAGAAGCTTCAGGAACTATAGCAGATACTTTATTAGAGTCTAAGTTTTTCAATAAAAGTTCGTAATCATCAAGCTTTAGAGAAGAGCCACCCGCTCCCCTTATCGCTCCAATTTGTCTCCCAAATCCTGGCATGACAGTAAGAAGATTTGAACCTAAGGAAGAAAACTGATTCTGAATACTTATTCTTGTTCCTTCTCCTAATGCCATCAAGGTAACTACTGCACAGACTCCAATAATTATTCCTAAGGCTGTCAAAAAAGTTCTTAATTTATTCTGTGCAAAACTTCTTAAAGCCATTTTTAAGATTTCATAAATTAACATATCTCCCCCACTCCTTCATCTAAAAATTCCTCTTAAAGGATTAAATTGAGGCTGCTGACGAGACTGCTGAGTAGTGTTTGTAGAAGGTAAAACTACTTTCATTCCCTCTTCTAATCCCTCCTCGACTACCACATTTGTTCCATCATTTTCTCCTAAGGTAACTCTTACTAAATCTTTCTTACCTTCATTATTAACTACTTCAACATAACTTCTTCTTCCTGCCTTTTTTACTGCTTTTAAAGGAATTAAAAGAACATTTTTTCTTTCCATCAAAATAATCTCTGCATCAGCAGTCATACCTGGTTTTAGCTTTTCATTAGGATTGGGAAGGATCACTTTTACGTCAAAAATTGCAATATTATTTACTAATCTTGCGGTAGGGGAAATGCTTTTTACCTTTCCTTTAAACTCTTCATCAGGAAAAGCGTCAAGAGTTATTCTTACAGGAAGTCCAACTTTTACTTTTTCAATTTCTGTCTCATCAATTTCTAAATTAAGCTCTAAATTCTTAATATCTATCAAGGAAAGTAGAATATAATTTGAAGGAACTATTTGCCCCACCTTCGTAGATACATTGGAAACAATTCCAGAAAAAGGTGCCTTTATTACAGTATTTGAAAGGTTATTTTCTGCATTCTCAAGATTTAGTTTTGCCTGCTCTAAGGATATTTTTGCAGACTCTAAATCCTTTTCCGCTTGTTTTACCTTTGAATATGAAGTTAACTTTACAGTCTCTAAATTCAGTTCAGCCTGTTCATAATTATTTCTTGCCTTTTCATAGCTATTTTTATCACTTTCCAATTGATCTAAGGATATCGCTCCTATTTTGTATAGACTTTGAGAATTTTCATACTGCTTCTTTAATCTCTGATATTCCATGTATGCATTATCTCTATTAACCTGAGCATTTTTTAAGTCTTGCTGACTTTGTTTTCTTTGATTCTCCAAGGTCATTACCGCTTGCTCGTATCTCAACTTTGCACTATTATAGTTTAGTTGTGCCTGAGAATAAGCAAGTTGGTAGTCATAGGGATCAATTTTTGCTAAGATATCTCCCTTTTTTACCCTTTTCCCTTCGCCAATAATCCAGATTATTGTTCCTCCAACTTTGCTCACAATATTCATGTTTTCACTGGCTTCCAATATACCACTTCCTGAAACAGAAATAAAAAGATCTCCTCTCTGAACAGTATATGTATTTTCTTCTACCTTGGTAGCAGTATTTTGTTTAGGTCTAAGGAAAAGAAAGTAAGCACCAAAAACAACTCCTATTAAAACAATTACTATTATTAGCTTTTTATACATTACTTACCCCCCTCTTCTATAGATTTCCCTATGGCAAGAGAAAGCGCATCTACACTCTTCCAATAATTATGGAGAGCTGAATAATAGTCATTTTCTGTCTTTATAAGGTTAATCTCTGTGCTTAAAAGTTGAATTTTTGTTATCAAGCCTGCATCTAAACGGATTTTATCTATCTTATAATTATCTTGAGCAACTTGCAAAGATTTCTCTTGAATTTTTACTTTTTCTAAATTATTCAGTAATTGATCAAGCTTTTGAGAAATAGTTATAATTGTATTTGCTAATGTTTGTTCAAAATTTGTCTTTGCAGATTCTAAAGAGTTTTGGGCGGATCTTAATTGGGATTTTGGAGTATACTCATTATCGTATAACTTTACTTGAAGTTCATAAAGCTCTATATTATTTTGAAGCTGAACTAAGGTTGTAAGATTCTCCTTTGCTATGACAATTAAATCATCTAATTTTAAGTCAAAAGTAGTTAGTGGTAGTTCCTGAAGAATAACATCCATAGGTTTTACCCCAAGAGTTTCCCAAAATTGACTCCATGCAGTTTTTAAGTTACTTTCACCAAGTTTATAGTTATTCTGTGCAGATAAAAGATTAATTTCTGCTTGTTGAACATCAAGCAGTGTAGCATTAGAAAGTTTATATTTACTTTGAGTAGCTTGTAATTGCTCTTGAGCCAAGGTTGCTTGCTTCTCTAAGAGTTTTAATTGGGCTTGAGCTTCTAAAACACTAAAATATGCATTTCTTACGTTTTGTGCAATTTGAAGTTTTGTATTGTTAAATCTCACTCTTTCAAGCTTTAAGTTTAATTCTGACTGTTTTAATGCAAGAATCAAAGTGGTTGGATCAGCCTTCTTATCATTGTAATCATTTTCCGCATTTTGAAGATTAATCTTTGCTACTAATAAGTCCCTATTATTTTGTAATGCAATATTCAAAGCATCATTAAAGGTTAAAACCTTCTTTTCTTGAGAAAATCCAAGAGTTAATAAACCAAATACGAGGATTAAAATACTTAAACCTCTTCTAAACATAGTTAAAACCCTCCTAATCTATTTAATAAATTTTCTAATTGGATTTTTGCAATTTTAAAGTCCAAAATTGCCTTTTTTAAGTCATACTCTGCTTGAAGATATGAAATTTCATACTGCTTAAGATCATATTCTGTAATTAAACCAATTTGAAAACGCGTCTTTTGGAATTCATAGTTTGTTTTTTCCCTCTCTAAGATAAGTTCCCTTTGCTTTACATTTTCTTGAGCTTGAAGAAGATTGTAATATGTTTGCCAAAAGCTAAGCTCCACATCTTTTATAGTATTTTCAAAAGATATTTCTGCCTGAGAGAGTGAAAGTTCTGCTTGTTTTATCCCCTCTTTTCTTATTCCAGCATCATATAGAGGAATGCTAAAATTGAAACTTAAATTCCAATTTTCTTGGGAGGTTTTTCCATCAAAGGGATAATTATATCCATAGTTAATACTTAATGCATATTTTTGTGTATCCCAAGAAAAACTTAAAGAATTATTATCTTTATTATAGTTCCCTTTTAATGAAAATACTAAAGATGGAAGCTGTGCCTGTTTTAAAGATAATTTTGCCTTTTCTAAATCTAAACTTGCATTCTTAATAGATAAATTATTATTCCTTAAAATTTCTAAAAGGTCTTCTGGCTTCTCATTCATCTCTTTATAATTTAAATCTACGATAGTAGGAATTCTTTCAATTCTTCTTCCTAAGAAATTTTCTAAGGATTTATATGCTAGTTCTAAATTATTCTTTGCTATTTGCAGATTGATCTCTGTATTCTTTTCTTTTGCTTGGTAATCCATAAGAGATACGAGAGATAAATTCCCACTTTTATACTGCTTTTCTGCATTTTCCCTCTGCTTTACATAGAGATTATGACTTTCTTGAGCTATTTTCACTTGTTCCTGAGCAAGATAAAGTTTATAAAACTTATCTGTTAGTTGGTAAATAAGATTTTGATATGTTAACTTTAAATTATTTTTCTCCTTTTCTAAATCGATAGCTGAAGATTGAAGACTAATTCCTGCCTGTCCCCAGGGAAAAATTACTTGAGAATATGATAGATTTAAATTTAAATTTTTACTTTCCATCTTACCTAAGGTATAAGATGCTTCCTGAAGAGAATAGGATATCTGGGAATTTATTTGTGGTAAAAAGCTTGCTGATGAAACATTATATCTTGAGAGAACACTTTCATATTTTGCTTGAGCTATTTTCCACTGGGGGGACTCCTCAAGATAAGGAAGAAGATCTTCAATTTTTAAAATCTCTTGAGCATAGGAATAATTAACAGAAAGGGTAATTAAAATTATCACGAGAATTTTTTTCATTTAACTTTTTCCCCTTTCCTCAATCCTCAAAATTTTACCATCCTGAATACGCACAATTTTTTCACAATAATCCGCAATATCTTTTTCATGGGTAACAATCACGATAGTTAATCCTTGCTCTTTATGTAATTTAGATAAAAGTTTCATAATTTCATGGCTGGATTTTGTGTCTAAATTTCCCGTAGGCTCATCTGCAAGGAGAATAATAGGATCAATAGCAAGAGCCCGTGCTATAGCAACTCTTTGTTGCTCTCCACCAGAAAGTTGTGTAGGGCGATGATCAATTCTATGAGAAAGTCCCATCTTTTCTAAAAGTCCTTGAGCTTTTATTTTCCTTTCTTTGGGAGGAACTCCTCTATAAATTAATGGGAGTTCCACATTTTGAAGAGCAGAGAATCTTGGCAAAAGATAAAAATTTTGGAATACAAATCCAATTTTTCTGTTTCTTCTCTCTGCAAGTTCATTATCTGAAAGTTTTGAGACATCCCTTCCTTCAAGATAAATTTTTCCAGAAGTTGGCCTATCAAGACAACCCATAAGATGCATTAATGTAGATTTACCAGAACCAGAAGGTCCCATTATAGCAATAAAATCTCCCTTTTTAATGTTTAAAGAAACACCATTTAAAGCAGGAGTTTCAACACCATCCATTTTGTAAATCTTTATTACATCCTCAAGGACAATAATATCTTCCATACCTTAACTACACCTCCTTCCTCTAAAATTTTTCTCTTTGATTATAGACGAGGTCCAAAAAATTTTATTCCTTTAAGGAAAAATAAATTTGACAATAAATAGATCCTGTAGATAAACTTAATTAGAGAAAGAGACTTAGTGGGGGCGTAGCTCAGCGGGAGAGCGCTTGCTTCGCATGCAAGAGGTCGTGGGTTCAAATCCCATCGCCTCCACCAAAAATTTACATATGAGGGAGGAGTGGAGAATTGAAAAAGAAAATTTTATTTCTCTCTATTTTATTGATTTTTATTTTAAATCTGTCCTTTGCAGAAAACTTTGGAGTTGGCATTATTATTGGAGAGCCTACAGGGCTTTCTTTTAGAGTTTGGCAGAATAAAATTAATGCTTTAGATTTTGGTTTAGCTTGGAATATAGGACAAATTAATCTTTTACATCTTTACGGAGATTATGTTTACTATAATTATTCCATTTTTAAAATAAAAACAGGGTCCCTTCCCTTCTATTATGGAATTGGAGGAAGAATTCTTATAGGAAATGAGGTAAAGTTTGGTGTAAGAATTCCATTAGGTATTGTTTATATTCCGCCAAAAATGCCCTTGGACTTTTTCTTAGAGTTGGTTCCTATCCTTGAAGTTATCCCTTCTACGAAGTTTGATCTTTCAGGAGCTTTGGGAGTTAGATACTATTTCTGACATGAGAAATTCAGAAGTTGCAAAAATATTATATGAAATTTCTGCCCTTTTAGAATTGAAGGGAGAAAATAAATACAAAGTTGCTGCGTATGCTGAAGCAGCAAGGAGGATAGAGAATCTTCCTGATGATATAGAAAAACTCTTCAAAGAAAAGAGACTTCATGAGATAAGAGGTGTAGGTGAAAGTATATCTCAGAAAATTACAGAATATTTAACTACAGGGAAAGTCACATATTTAGAAGAATTAAGAAAAGAAGTCCCACCAGAACTTTTAGAGTTGGAGAAAATTCCAGGTGTAGGTCCAAAGCTTGCTTATAGGCTGTATAAAGAATTAGGAATAAAAGATATTGATAGTCTCGAAAAAGCTGCAAAAGAAGGAAGAATCAGACTACTTCCCAGATTAGGAGAAAGGGTAGAGCAGAATATATTAGAAGGGATAAGACAGGTAAGAGAAAAAAGTGAAAGGATTCCCTTAGGGGTTGCTCTTCCCATTATTGAAGAGATTTTATCTTTTCTTTCAAATAACCCTTATATAACCAAAATTACTCCTGCAGGAAGTGTGAGAAGGAGAAAAGAAACTATTGGAGATATAGATATTCTCATTACTACAAAGGATATGGAGAAGGTAAATGAGTATCTTAAAAAACTTCCTATATTAAGAGATATAATTGCTTCAGGTCCTACAAAAACTAGTATAAATGTGGAGCCTGGGATTCAGGTAGACTTTAGAATAGTGGAAGATAAATGTTTTGGAGCAGCATTGCAATACTTTACAGGATCAAAAGCTCACAATATAAAGCTTAGAGAATTAGCATTGAAAAAAGGATTTAAGATTAATGAGTATGGAATATTTCGAATAGAAGATAATGTAAGACTTGGGGGAGAAAGAGAAGAAGACATCTATGAAATCCTTGAATTACAATTTATCCCTCCAGAGTTAAGAGAGGATCAAGGAGAAATTGAAATTGCAAGTGTGGGGAAGTTGCCAAATCTTTTAGAAGAAAAAGATATATTGGGAGATCTTCATTCTCATACTAATTGGAGTGATGGTGCTAATACTTTAGAAGAGATGGTAGATACTGCCTATAAGCTTGGATATAAATATTTAGTCATTTCAGATCATAGTCAGGCTTTAGGGGTTGCAGGAGGTTTAACTCCTGAGCAGATAGAAAAACAAAGAAAAGAAATTTACGAACTGAGTAAAAAATATAAAGATTTTAAAATTATTCATGGTATTGAAGCAAACATACTAAGCGATGGAAGTTTAGATTTACCTCATGAAGTTTTAGAGAAATTTGACTTAGTAATTGCAGGGTTACATTCTGGGTTTAAACAAAGTAAGGAGAAGATAACAGAAAGATTAATTTCTGCTATTAAAAACCCATGGGTAGATATTATTAGTCATCCCACAGGGAGGTTAATAAACAAGCGGCCTGCTTATGAAGTAGATTTAGATGCGATTTTAAAAGCCGCAAAAGAAACAGGAACAGTATTAGAAATAAATGCTCAACCGGATAGATTAGACCTTTGTGATTTAGATGCGAGAAGAGCAAAAGAAAAGTATGGAATTATTTTTTCCATAGGAACTGATGCTCATGATATTAAAAGTTTCTCCCTTATAAGATATGGAGTTTATGTAGCAAGAAGGGCATGGCTTGAAAAAAAGGATGTCCTAAACACATATTCTTGGGAAGAGATAAAGAAAAGATTAAAGAGATATAAAAGGAATACATGAAAATTAGAAATAGAGGAAAATTTAGAGAAGGAGAATGGATAATTCTCTGGGAAGAAAAAAGAAAACATCTCATAAAATTAGAGAAAGATAAAATCTTTTTTTATAATAAAGGTTCTCTCCCTCACAACGAAATTATAGGGGAAGAAGAGGGAACAATTTTTACATCATCTCATGGTGGAAAACTCTTAGCCTTAAGACCCACCTTATCAGACTATATTTTAGAAATGCCTCGAGGAGCTCAGATTATATACCCTAAGGATATTGGGATTATTCTTCTTTGGGCAGATATTTTTGAGGGAGCAAGAGTTATCGAAGCAGGAATAGGTTCTGGAGCATTAACTATGGCATTATTACAAGCAGTAGGAGAATTAGGAGTTGTAGTTTCTTATGAAATAAGAGAGGATTTTGCAGAAAGGGCATTGAAGAATATAGAGGAATTTATAGGAAGAAGAGAAAATCATATTTTAAAGATAAAAGATATCTATGAAGGAATTGAAGAGGAAAATTTTGATAGGATAATTCTAGACTTACCAGAACCATGGAGAGTTGTGGAACATACTGTAAAAGCTCTAAGACCTGGTGGAATCTTTCTTTCCTATACTCCTACTATAATTCAAGCCCAAAAAACAGTATCCGCTTTAAAAAATACTTCTTGTTATACCCTTATTGAAACTTTTGAAGTTTTAATAAGACCTTGGCAAATTGAGAACTTATCAGTAAGACCTTTCCATAGAATGGTAGCTCACACTGCCTTTATTACTTGTGCTCGTAAGATTCGTACTGAAATAAAAGAGAATAAATCTCCGAAAGACGAGCTTTCTGGAGAATCAGAAGAAAATCTTGAGAATACTTTCTAAAGAAATCTTTTTCTAAGTTGAGTAATACAAGAGATCTTTCCTGAATCCTTTTATATCCTTCCATAATCTCATCTTTTCCAAAGAAAAGATATGAATGTTTTGATATTTTTACCCATCTTCTTAGTTCTGAGAGTAAAAGAGGTGGTTTGCTAAAGACCAGGTAGTTTAGAAGAGTAAAAGGAAAATCGGAAGGGTAAAAATGAGCATTTACTCTCCTAAAGAAAGCTTCTTCTTTTTCTCTATTTTTAGAAAATCTTAAATCCGCTAATGACGGAATCCTTACTTTTGAAGGGTATCTAACAACCCTTATATTTAGAAGTTTTGACATCTCTAAGAATGCCTTTTCATTTCCTATTAAAGTTATAAAGAAAATAGGATTTGATATCTCAGAAAGAAGTTTTTCATAAGATCTGATAAATTCTTTTATCTTTAAAATCAGCTCAACATCTTCCCAAAGAATTAAAGATGCTTCTTTAAGCTCATTTATTCTTCCCTCGATCTCCCAAGGAGAAACAAAGAGCAAATCTTTATCCCTCCAATATTCTTGATTCCAGGAGGGAGTAATTACAGCAATGTCCTTTCTTTTCTTCTTAATTTTTTCCAAAAGAAAATTCTTCTCTATATCATTCTCTACATGAATAAGATATTTATATCTCTTTCTTTTTGAAGAAGTCCCTAAAGGAATCCTCTTTGCCATTTTGAAATCTTCTAAATGGAATTTATAAAAACTTTCTCCTCCAAAATTTCCTTTATAGATTCTCACAACCATATCCATAGGCTCTTCCTTTTGATTTGTCAATCTCTCTATGGAGCCAAAGCCTGTTAGAGAAAGAATAGCCCCAGATAGATCCACAATTTTTAGATTAAATCTTTTTCCATTTTTATCTTCAGAGAGTTCCTGAATTGTAGAGTTAGAAATAAGAAAGCAAGGCTCTTCGTTCCCTGGTCCAAAGGGAGCAAGTTTTTCAATATCTAAAAACAAACTTGAATTTATATCTTTAATATCAATTTCTGCATCAATCTTTATCTTTGGGATCAACTCCAGATCTTTCCATAATTCCTTAGAAAGATTTATAGCGGATCTATAAAATTCTTCCCAAAGATCTCTTTTAATACTAAATCCTATCGCGGACTTATGTCCTCCATATCTACTTAAAAAGGGAGAAAGCTTCTTTATAAAGTCAAAGATGTTAACTTCTTCTACTCCTCTTCCTGATCCCACAATATAATCTCCTTCAACTTTTCCCAAAAATACTGGTCTGTTGTATTTTTCTGCTAATTCAGAAGCGGTAAGCCCCAAAACTCCTTTATGCCAATTCTCATGAAAAAGAATTATTATGGGAACATCTTCCCCCTCTCTTTCGAAATATTGAGATAGAAGATTTTCTGCAGAATTTGTAACTTCATCTTTTATTCTTTGCCTTTCTCTATTTTCTCCCTCCAAAATCTCTGCTAATCTCTCTGCAGTTTCTTCGTCTTCAGAAAGAATAAGATCTATAGCATCTTTCGCTTCTCTCAATCTTCCTATAGCGTTAAGTCTGGGTACAATATAGAAAACTATTTCTCTTGCCTGTAAAAAGGCATAATTTCCAAGACCAGCTTTTTTAATTAAAGCCCTTATCCCGAGAGATTCTGTTTTTAAGATATTTTCTAATCCTTTCTTTACAAAGATTCTATTTTCCTCTTTTAATTCCACCTGATCTCCTAAGGTCCCTAAGGTAACAAGATCAAAAATACCTTCTTCGTTATAAATTTTTTCTCCTATTTTCTCGCTTAAAGCCTGAAGAAATTTAAATGCAGTCCCTACCCCTGCTAAATAGGGAAAGGGATAATTATTTAGATGGGGATTTAAAACAAGTAGAGCATTGGGAATTTCTTGAGATAATGGGATATGATGATCAGTGATTATTACTTCTAAGCCATTTTCTCTTAGGAAATCTACTTCTTCTATGCTATTTATCCCACAATCTACAGTTATTAATAATTTATATTTTGAAAGTTCTAACTTCTGTAAAGTATCCTTTTTTAGACCATATCCTTCAGAAAGTCTATGAGGAATATAATAATCAACATCCCATCCCCATTTTCTAAGAATTTTTAATAGAAGAGAAGTAGATGTAATTCCATCTGCATCATAATCTCCATAGATTAAAATTTTTTTCTTCTTATCCCTAAGTTTAATCAAATAATCTAAAGCTCTTTCTAAGTTAGGGAAAAAATAAAAAGGATCATAAAGATCATTCAAAGAAGGAAAGAGAAATTTCCGCGCTGATACTTCCTCTGTTATTCCTCTATTAACTAAAAGACGAGCAAGAAGGGGAGAAATATTAAAATTTTTTATAAGTTCCTCTTCTTGCTCTTTATTTCCTGAGAGAAATATCCATTTATACATTTAAGTCTTTTGAATATCTCTCCATTCACAAAGAATTGCTGAAGAAACAAAAATAGTCGAATATGTTCCTACAATAATCCCTAAATATAAGGCAATTACAAAAGGTCTAAGAACCTCTCCCCCAATTATTAGAAGAGGAGTTATAGCTAAAAGAGTTGTAATAACAGTATATAAAGTTCTTACTAAAACTTGATTTATGCTTTTATTTGCTACTTTTACAAAATCCTCTTTGGAATATGCTTTAAGATTTTCCCTAATTCTATCGAAGACAATAATAGTATCATTAATAGCGTAACCTAAAAGAGTAAGAATAGCAGCAATAAAAGATGGACTCACTTCCCACTGAAAAATAGAAAAAAGAGATATAGTTGCTAAAAGGACAAAGGCTTCTCCAATTATGGCAGAAATTGCAAAGTCAAACCTAAATCTCAAGGTTATATAAACCAACATAATAATTACCGCTAAAACTGATGCTAATATAGCTTTCTCTCTTAATTCTTGGCTTATAGAAGGTTCAATGGTAGTCCAGTCTTTCCCTTTAAAATCTCCAATAATTTTCTCTACAGCTAATGTTAATTTCTTTGCCTCATCCTCATTAAGAGGCTTTGTCCTAATCCATATTTCTTCTGAGTCTGAGCTTGTTTGAACTATAGATTTTTCAAATAAGCTATTTACTACTCTTCTTACTTCTGAAATCTGTTTTGTTGTTAAAGGATTATTAAGTTTATAATGAAGCAAACTTCCACTTTGGAAATCGATAGAGAAATTAAGTCCCTTTGTAAAAAAAGATATTAATCCCACTACTATAAAAAGAAGGGATATCAAAAGAAAAGTTCTTCTAACCTTTTTCCCTAAAAAATTTATTTCTCTCACTTTCTTTCCTCCCTTCTATAAGCCTAAAAGCTTAGTGGATTTTTTAAAAAGGGGAAGCTGTAATAGATTCTCAAGAAGAGTTCTTGTTACAGTTATAGCTGTAAACATACTTAAAGAAACACCTATGGTAAGGGTTACTGCAAATCCTCTTATAGGTCCTGTTCCAAAGTAGAAAAGAATAAGAGCTGCTAAGATTGTAGTAACATTACTGTCAATAATTGCTCTTAGAGCATTTCTGAATCCTGCATCTAAGGAAGCCATTAAAGTTTTTTTCTTAGCATATTCTTCTCTCATTCTTGTAAAGATAAGACAATTGGCATCTACAGCCATACCTATGGAAAGAATTATACCCGCAATTCCTGGTAATGTTAGAGTTGCACCAATAAGTTTAAATACAGCAATTACCATTATTATATAGAGTATTAAAGCAATGTCTGCTACAACTCCTAAAAATCTAAAAGCAATTATCATAAAAAGTATCACTAAAATTGCTCCAATAATTCCCGCTCTGTATGCTGCTTCCATAGTATCTCTTCCAAGAGTAGGATCTATGGTTCTATTTTCTATAACTTTAACAGGAACTGGCAAGGCTCCCGCTCTAAGAAGAATAGCAAGCTTTTGTGCTTCATCTAAGGTAAATCTTCCTGTAATCACTCCTACCCCTTCTGTAATAGCATCTTTTATAATAGGACTTGATATGACTCTCCCATCAAGGACGATGATAACAGGTTTTCCAATATTTTTAGAAGTAAAATCTGCAAAGATTTTTGCCCCCTCAGGATTCATTTCTACTCTAACTTGAGGTTGACCCACCTGATCAAATTCTACCCTTGCAGTTTTCAAAGCAGACCCAGTAAGAATAGTATTCCCCTTTTCATCTTTAAACTCAAGAAGTGCGGTCTGCCCTATAATTTCCAGTGCCCTTTCAGGATCTTTAATTCCTGGTAACTCCACTACAATTTTATCTATTCCTTCTCTATATATGGAAGGTTCTGCAACTCCTAATTGATCAATACGGTTCCTTATAACCTCAATGGTTCTTCTTATAGCATCATCAGTAATCTCCACTGTAGGAGTTTTTTGACATTGAAGAGTAACTCTTATACCACCTTTAATATCCAAACCCAATCTTACAGGATAGGTCAAAAGAATCCATAAGGAAAGGGCAAAAACAATAATAATAAAGGCAGTTTTGTATTCAGAACGAATATTCATAAGCCTCTCTCCTTTCTTTAATTTAATCCTTCTTCACATAAGCTATCCCATCAAGAACCATTTCTATAATTATTCCCTTACCAAAGGAAACTTGTGCAATTCTTGTCTGCTTATTAACAGCAACTATTTGCCCAATTAATCCTCCTTTTGTTACAATTTTATCTCCTGCCTTTAAAGAATCCAACATCTCTTTTCTTCTTTTTTCTTCCCTCTTTTGAGGAATTACCGCAAAGAAGTAAAAAATTGCAATAAATAATCCCCAAAAGATTAAAAGCCATATTAAACTTCCAGTATTTTGGTCCATAGCTCCTCCTTTTCTAACCTATTTTCTCTATCAGATTTTAAATAATTTTCTAAGAATTCTTTTTTAAAACTTTCATACCTCCCTTCCTTAATACTTTCTTTAATATTATCCATAAGTTTAAATAAGAATCTTAGATTATGAATAGTTAAAAGTCTATAGGCTAAGGTTTCATATTGAAGAAATAAATGTCTTATATAGGCACGGGTAAATTTTCTACAAGAATAACAATCACAATCTTCTTCTAACGGAGAAAAATCTTCTTTATACTGTGCATTTTTTATATTTCTTCTTCCCTTCTTGGTATAAAATACTCCGTGCCTTGCCAATCTTGTGGGCAAAACACAATCAAACATGTCTATGCCAAGCCCTACAGCTATTATTAAATCCTCAGGAGCTCCTACTCCCATTAAATATCTTGGTTTATCTTCAGGAAGAAGTCTTACAGTGTAATCTGTTATCTCATACATTTTTTCTTTTGGTTCTCCCACACTAATACCTCCTAAAGCAAATCCTGAAATAGGAAGATTAAGCATTTTATTTACCGCCTCTTCCCTTAAAGAATAATAAAATCCCCCTTGAACTATTCCAAACAGATTTTGATGATCCTCTTTACCTTTTCTATACTCAATACTTCTTTTTAGCCACTTCAAAGTAAGCTCCAAAGCATACTTTGTCTCCCAATAACTTGCGGAATATCCAATACATACATCTAAAGGCATAACTATATCAGAACCTAAATGAGATTGAATTTCCATGACCAATTCAGGAGTAAAAAAGTACCTTGTCCCATCTATATGGGAATTGAAATATATTCCATCCTCTTCTATTTTTCTAAGTCTTGCCAAACTAAAAACTTGGTATCCACCACTATCGGTAAGAATAGGACCTTCCCATCCTATAAATTTATGAAGTCCCCCAGCATTTTTAATGATTAAAGACCCTGGTCTTAAAAAGAGATGATAAGTATTTCCTAAAATAATTTCTGCTCCTTGCTCTTTTACTTCCTCAGGAGTTAATGTTTTCACTGCTCCTTGGGTTCCCACAGGCATAAAAACTGGAGTATTAATCTCCCCATGTGATGTAATAATTTTCCCTAATCTTGCCCTACTTTTTGTATCTTTTTTTACTATCTCAAACTTCATATTTTCACCTCAATATATAAACATAGCGTCTCCAAAGCTATAAAACCTAAATCTTTCTTCTATAGCCCTTTGATAAGCCTTTTTCATAAGTTCATGCCCCATAAAAGCAGATACAAGCATAAGAAGAGTAGATCTTGGCAAATGAAAGTTTGTAATAAGACCATCAATTATTTTAAACTCAAAACCTGGGTATATAAAAAGGGAAATTAATCCCTTCCCAGGTTTTACAAAATTACCTTCCCTATTTCCCTCTAATGTCCTTGTTACAGTAGTTCCTACAGCGATTATTCTTCTTTTCTCTTTTTTCGCAAGATTAATTTTCTCTGCAGCCTCTTCAGATATCTCAAAATATTCAGGCTCTAACTTATGCTTTGTTATATCCTCTACAACTACAGGTTTAAAAGTTCCTAATCCTACATGTAATGTTATATAAAGAATCTCTACTCCATTATTTTTAAGAGTATTTAACAATTCTTCAGTAAAATGTAAACCCGCAGTAGGTGCAGCTACCGCTCCTAATTTCTTAGCATATACTGTTTGATACTTATCAGGGTTATCCAAAGGTCTTTTTATATAAGGTGGAAGAGGAATCTTTCCTATTTCTGGAAGAATTTCATCAAAATTTTCAGTAGAAAAAGAAAGAACAAAAGTGCCATCTTCATTTCTTTCTAAAACCTCTCCATATATACTATCTGTAAAGTAGATTTTTGTTCCTATTTTTACTCTCTTTCCTGGTTTTATTAATACTTCATACTCTTTTTGTCCGATCTTTTTTAGAAGTAAAACCTCAATTTTTGCTCCTGTCTCTTTCTTCCCATATATTCTTGCAGGAATAACCTTTGTATCATTGAGAACTAAGACATCACCTGCTTTTAGAAAATTCTTAATATCTCTAAAAATACACAAAGAAATTTCTCCCTTCTCCCGAGAGACCACCATAAGTCTTGAAAAGTCTCTGGGATTAGCAGGTTCTTGAGCAATCAGCTCTTCTGGCAAATAATAGTCATAATCTGATAATTTTAATACCACTTCTGTATTTCCACTCCTTGATAATAAAACTTTATTATATCTCTATAATTATATCCCTTTTCTGCTAAAATCTTTGCCCCTTTTTGGGAAAGTCCTACTCCATGTCCCATGCCTCTTCCATATAAGTATAAACCATTATTAGAAAATTCAATATTAAATAAAGTACTGGGAAGATTAAATAGCTCTCTCCATAATGTTCCTTTAAATACCCAGTCATTACTATTACTTCTTATGATAACATTTTTTACTCTTCCTGTGGAACTTTTATCAAGCTCTATAGAAATTACTTCTTGTAAATTTATATTTATGTTACTTAATTTTCTTTTTATATCATCCAGAGAAAGAAAGACTTCCCAAGTATCCCTTTCTAACTCTTCCACATCCTTTACACTTCTTAAATAGGGATAATATCCTCCCCATACATCCTCACTATTTTCTGTTATTCCTCCAGAAGAAGAATGATAAAAAGCTTTTATTAATTGTCCATTATAAGTTATTACTTCCCCCATAGTCTCTTTTACTGCCATATTTGATCTTTCCTTTTCATAACTTGCCCCTTTATAAACTTGACAATGAACAGTAGAACAAAGATCAAAGTCTTTATGTTTTCCTAAATTTGACAAAGCATAAGTTCTTGCAGATACCGCTTGAGCCTTTAATGCCTCTAAAGGATAATTGTATGGCATTTCAGAAGGTACAACTCCCAAAAGGTAATCTTCTAAATTCAGAGTATTAATTACCCATCCATCGTTGTTAATTTCTATTATTCCCCTGTAATAACTGGAATTTATACCAATTTTTTTATCCTGTTGAGGATAAAAAAATACAGGTAAAGTTAATATTAAAACATCCTTTCCAAAGTTAAGAATTATACTTCCATTTTCGAAAGATTTAAGAATTACTTTCCCATTTCCTCCTGCTTCTATTTGAATATACGAATTTATAACTCTTCCTACATTGGATAAAAAGATTTCTCTATCCAATTTAAAAAGACCAATTCTTACAGTAGGTATATCTTGAGACAAAGAAAAAGATAGAAAAAGAAAAACTATTAGCAAAGTCAATATAAAATTTTTCATCTTCTTAGTCTAAAGATAATATTAAGAATTAAGGTTAAAATTAAGCTTAAAAGGATAGATGTAGTTATAGGAAAGTAAAATACAAAATTTCTCTTTTCTATCCTAATGTCTCCAGGAAGACGACCTAAAGGGAAAAATTTAGGTCCATATATTAAGAATATTCCTAAGACAATAAAAATTATTCCTAAAATAATGAGCCATTTACCTATAAAACTCATGTTTTTACCCCCCTACAATTACTTTTTGAGCCTGGTAAATATTTTTTAAAATCAAATTCTTTGCTGGAATTAATTCTCCATCCATAGTAGCCATTAAATCTGATGGTCCTTTAACTACTACTTCCTTTGCTCTAAACATTTTAACATGAGGATTTATAGTATGTTTACCTACAAAAATTAAAGGGAAATACAAAACTAATTCTAAAGGGTTCACTTTCTCAATAACACATATATCAAAATATCCATCATCAAGTTGAGAATTAGGGAGAATTTTCATTCCTCCCCCATAATTTTTGGTATTTCCTATAGCTACTAAAGTAACCTTTCCTTTCCAGTTAACTCCATCAAAGGATATTTCACATTCCTTTGCTTTATATTTTCTTAAAGTTGTAAAAACAGAAATAATATATCCTAAGGGTCCTTTTAACTTTATATTATTTGCAGTTATATTTACCTCTGCATCAAACCCCATACCCGTAATACCCACAAAGTATCTTCCATCTACTAATCCTAAATCCATTTTAAAATATTTCCCATTTTTTAGAATTTTTACAGCCTTTTCAAGATTTTTTGGTATTTTCAAGGATAAAGCAATATCATTCCCCCTTCCTATAGGGAGAATCCCTAATATACCCCTCCCTTTTAATCCATTTACTACTTCATTTACTGTTCCATCTCCGCCTGCTGCTACCACTACATCTGCTCCCTTTTCTAAGGCATTTTCTACTTGTCTCATGGTCTCTTCTTTTCCTTTTGTAAATTCAATATCAAAATTAAATCTCTCTCCTTCAAAAAGTCCTTTAATATAAGAAAAGAGTTTTTTGCCTTTTCCATGATTGGCAATAGGATTCACTAAAACATGATACTTCATTTTCTAACTCCTTTCCAAAATCTTTCTTTTTCACTATAAATACATCCACAATATTTTTGTCTATAAAGATTTAATTCCTTCGCAGTATTTATACCCTCTCTATATCCTGATTTAAAATCTTTATAAAAAAATTCTAAATCAAATTCTTTTGCTAATAACTCTCCTATATTTTTTATAAGCTCATGCTTTTGATACGGACTTACTAATAATGTTGTTGAAAATTTTTTAAAGCCCAATTCTTTTGCTTTTTGAACAGTCTTTCTAAGCCTCATATAATAGCAGGAAGGGCATCTATCTTTTTCTCTAAATACTATTTCTCTTATAAATCCTTCCAAATCATAATCATCTTCATAAACAACTTCAAGATTCTGAGACTTAGAGAAACTTTTTAATGTCTCCAATCTCATTTTATACTCTTGGTAAGGATGAATATTAGGATTATACCAAAATCCTATAACTTCGTATCCCTCCTCTCTTATATTTTTAAGAGGATAAATAAGACAAACCGCACAGCATATATGCAAAAAAATTTTATCCTTCATATTTTGTTTTCCATCAAATGAGTTAAACCCAAGGAAGTTATTATTCTTCCTCTTGGTGTCCTTTGAATAAATCCCAGTCTCAAAAGGTAAGGCTCATACATAACTTCAATAGTTTCTGGAGATTCATTTAAAAACTCGGAAAGATTTTTTATTCCTACAGGGCCTCCATTAAAATTATCCCTCAAAGCTTTTAATATCTTTCTGTCTAATTCATCTAACCCCTTTTCATCTATTCCAAGAAATTCTAATACCTTCCTGACCTCATTTTCGCTTACTTCCTCTTTTCCTTCCACCTGAATATAATCCCTTACTCTTTTTAGAAGCCTATTGGCGATTCTCGGAGTTCCTCGGGCTCTTTTCGCTATTTCCATTAATACTGAAGAGGAAAGATTTAATCCTAAAATTTTTTGAGATCTTTCAAGAATTTTTTCAATCTCTTCATCAGTATAGTAATCAAGGTTTGCAATAAAACCAAACCTATCCCTTAAGGGATTACTTAACATACCTGGTCTTGTAGTAGCTCCAACAATAGTAATAGGAGGAAGTTTGAGTTTTAAAATTCTTGCAGAAGGTCCTTTTCCCGCTATAATACTAATACAAGAATCCTCCATAGCAGAGTATAATATTTCTTCAAGGGATGGAGATAATCTATGAATTTCATCTATGAAAAGGATCCCTCTTTCAGGAATAGATGTTAAAATCCCTACTAAATCTCCAGCTTTCTGAAGAACTGGTGCAGAAACTATCTTTATCTCTACCTCTTGCTCCTGAGAAAGGATTAAAGCTAAGGTTGTCTTTCCAAGCCCAGGTGGACCAGAAAATAACATATGGTCAACAGCTTCTCTTCTTTCTTTTGCTGCTTTTAAAATTAATTTTAATCTCTCTACAATCTTTCTCTGTCCAATAAATTCTGAGAGACTCTTAGGTCTCAAAAGATTTTCTAAGGCAGGCTCTTTTTGGGATAATGAAAAAGAGACAATTTTTCTCATTTATTCCTTTTTTAACCTTTCCAGAGCCATTTTTAATAATTCTTCAGGGGTTTTTTCTTTCTCTCTTGAGAGATCTTTAATAACTTTTTCCACTTCTTTTTTAGAATATCCTAATTTATATAAAGCCTCTATAATTACATTTATCTCTTCTTCCCTCTCCTCTTTTGGCAAAACTCTTTTTGCAGAGAAAAATATTTTTTGGGCAAGCCTTTTTCCTATTCCAGGAACTGTCGTTAAAATTTCCCAGTTATCTTTTTCTAACGCATCCTTCCATTCTTCTAAGGTTATATTATCTACGATCTTTAATGCCAACCTAACTCCAACACCTGATAAGTTTAATAATTCCTCAAAAAAGTCTCTTTTTTCTTTTTCAAGGAAACCAAAAAAGTTTATTCCTCTTTCGTCTAATATTTCACTTATATATAAAATTACATCCTCACCTATCCTATTTTTTATTTCACTAAATAGTTTTTCAGATATTCTTATTCTAAAACTTATCCTGTTTAGGGAAAGAATTAAAAAATTACTCGAGACATCCAATATTTTACCTTGAAGATGATTTAGGAAACTCAATGATAATCACCATAAGTTAATGAATAACATATACATAGTGCAAGAGCATCCGCTACATCATCAGGTTTTGGTATCTCTTTAAGACCAAGTATTTCTTTTACCATAATTTGAATCTGCTTTTTTGTTGCTCTTCCATATCCTACGATAGTTTGTTTAACTTCTAAAGGGGTAAAGGTATAAATTTTTTTCCCGTGCTGGTATGAAGATAAAAGGATAACTCCTTGGGCCTGTGCCACATTTATAGCAGTTTTACTATTTTTATAAAAAAATAACTTTTCCATTACTATTATGTCAGGCTCGTATCTCTCTATGAAATTAGAAAGTTCTTGATATAAGTAATCCAATCTCTTCCCCACATCCCACTCCTTAGGGGTGGTGAAACAACCATATTCCAAAACCCTAATTTTATCTCTTTTAAAATCTACTAAGCCAAAACCTGTTATAGCAGTTCCCGGATCTATTCCTAAAATTAACATTTAAGATAGAGCTTGTAGTATTTCATCAGGTATATCAAAATTGGCATAAGTTCTTTGAACATCATCATGATCTTCTAATTCTTCCATGAGCTTTAATACCTTCTCTGCATCAGTATCTTGAACGGGGACTACATTCTTTGGAATCTTTGTTAACTCTGCACTATTAATTTTATACCCTTTTGCTAAAAGAGCATTCTTTACAGAAGAAAAATCTTGAGGAGAAGTAACTATCTCAATTGAATCAGGATCAATTTTTACATCCTCTGCTCCTGCATCTAAAGCATCACTTAATAATTGATCTTCATCTTTTACACTTTCCTTATCTACAAATATACTTCCCTTCTCTTCAAAAATCCAAGAGACACATCCCGCTTCTCCTAAATTGCCACCATGTTTTGTAAAGATTCTTCTAATTTCTGCTGCAGTTCTATTCTTATTGTCTGTTACAACTTCTACCATTATGGCAACACCACCAGGTCCATACCCTTCATAAACTACTTCCTCATAGCTTACCCCAGGAATTTCTCCTGTCCCTCTCTTGATTGCTCTCTCAATATTTTCCTTAGGCATGTTAGCCTCTTTTGCCCTCTCTATAGCAGCCTTTAGACGAGGATTCGTTTCAGGATTTCCACCGCCTTGTTTTGCTGCTATAATGATCTCTTTACTTAAACTTGAAAAAAGTTTACCTTTTTTAGCATCTGCTGCTGCTTTTCTATGTTTTATATTTGCCCATTTTGAATGTCCAGACATTATTCCGCCTCCTTATTTTGAAAGTTTATAGAATTTAGTTTCTTTAAGAATTCTACTATATTTAATAAGGTTTGGCAAGAAGTGGATAGAAGAGGTAATTTAGACGTTGTCCTGTAAATTAATTACCTTTTCAAAAGCTAAAGGTATATTTTCAATAATTTCTCCTGCAATGAGTCCTCTTTCTCCATATCTTTCTTTAAAGATTAGAGCTGATAAAGAATGGATATAATTTCCTAATATACATGCTTCTTTAATATTTAAACCTTGAGCTAAAAGGCTAACAACTATTCCTGTTAAAACATCACCAGATCCTGCTGTTGCTAAAAGAGGAGAAGCAAAAGGATTAACATATATATTTTTATCGGGAAAGACATTAAGAGAATATGGTCCTTTTAATATGAGATTAATATTGAATTTCTTAGAAAATTCCTTAGAAATTTCTATTCTATTTTTTTGAACGTCTTCGATGGAAAGATCTAAAAGACGAGCCATTTCTCCCATATGAGGTGTGAGAATAATATTTCCTTTATTTACCAAGGAGAGAACAGGTTTAATAGCAGATAATCCATCTGCGTCAATTACTAATGGTTTATCTAATTTTAAGACTAATTCTTGAACAAATTTTTGTGTATCTTCAAAGAGACCAATTCCAGGACCAAGACCTACCGCATTAATTCTAAGTTTTTCTACGATTTCCAATACATAAGATACATTTTCGAAAGAGATATATCCCTCTTTATCTTTTAAAGGTATAAATATGATTTCAGGATTCTCTGCTCTATGAATATTACTTATAGACTCTGGAAGGGCAAGATAAACCATCCCTGCAGAAGTTCTTAAAGAAGCCCGTGCAGATAAGATCGGTGCCCCTGTATATTGAATTGAACCTCCAATGATCAATACTTTCCCCTTGTTTCCTTTATGGACTCCTAAGGGAAATTTTGGAATATATTTCGCTACATCTTTCCCCTCTACTAAAAATATATTTGAAGGAACAAACTTTTCTAAAAAACTTATAGGAAAACCTAAGGGATTTATAACTAATTCTCCAATATAATCTATAGCTTTAGAATTAAAAAATCCTATTTTAGGCAAAAACATTGTAATAGTAATATTAGCTTTTATACTTTCTCCAAGAATATCTCCAGAATCAGCATCAATTCCTGTAGGAACATCAATGGAGATTATAAGTTTTTTTGAATTGTTAATTTCTCTAATAATTCCTTTTAAATCTTTATCTAAGGGTCTTTTGAGTCCAATTCCAAAAATTCCATCTATTATTAAATCAGAAAACTTAATAACTTCCCAATCTTTTTCTAAAGATAAAAACCTAACTTCAGTCTCCCTCAAAAGTTCATATTGAATTTGGCATAATGGAGAAACTCTCTTTTCCCAACCATAGGTTAAAATCGTAGGAATATTTCCATTAATGTATAAATACCTTGCTAATACTAAAGCATCTCCACCATTATTTCCTGGTCCACAAAGGAGTACTATCTTTTTATTTTTAAGGTCTCGAAGTCTATCTTTCAGAAAATAATAAACAAAAGAACCCGCATTCTCCATTAGAAATAATGAGGGGATGTTAAATTCCTCAGTTATTCTTCTCTCTAACTCTCTGGCCTCTTCTACAGAAATTATTTTCATTTTTCTCCTTCTAATCTAAGAACTACCCTATTTGGAAGACAAACAATACTTTCCCCTATTTTGTTTATCCATCCTTGTTTTATACATAATTTATCGGGGCAAGGAGAAGAAACCATTCTTACACCCTTCTTAGGATCATATTCAAAATAACTTTTTCCTAAAATTCCATCTACAGAAAATTCTTTTCTTGTCTTTATATTTCTCAAGTCTATTCTTAAAACTTCTTTATTATTAACTTCTGCAATCAAGTATAAAGGAGAAGATCCGCTCTGTTGCAAAACCCAAAGAAAAATTCCTAAAAGAAAAATTGAAAAAATTATAACAAGGTCTTTTTTCATAAAGAAAAATGGAGGGGGTAGGAGTTAAATCTACCCCCCTATTTTTTATCTTTTAAAGTTTAGAATTCCTTTATATACTGCTGCCTCCCCTAATTCCTCTTCAATTCTTAAGAGCTGATTATATTTTGCAATTCTATCGGTCCTACTTGCAGAACCTGTCTTTATCTGCCCACTATTTACTGCTACCGCTAAGTCTGCTATAAAAGTATCTTCAGTTTCTCCTGAACGATGAGAAATAATGGTTCTATATCCTGACTGATGAGCAAGTCTAATAGTATCTAAGGTTTCTGTCAACGTTCCAATTTGGTTAACTTTAACTAAAATTGCATTTGCTACTCCCTTTGCAATCCCTTCTTGCAAAATTTTAGGATTTGTTACAAAGATATCATCTCCTACTAATTGAATTCTTTTCCCTAATTTTTGAGTTAACTTTTGCCATCCTTCCCAGTCTGCTTCAGATAAACCATCCTCAATAGATACAACAGGATATTTGTCTACTAAATATTCCAAGAAAGAAATCATTTCATCAGTAGATAAAGATTTCCCTTCTGCTTGAAGAATGTATTTACCATCCTGATAAAATTCACTTGCTGCAAGATCTAAAGCCAAAGCTACATCTTTTCCTGGCTCAAATCCAGCCTTTTTTATAGCCTCCACAAGGATTGCTAATGGCTCCTCATTAGTTTCTATATATGGAGCAAATCCACCCTCATCTCCTACATTAGTGTTAAGATTTCTACTCTTCAATATGCTCTTTAAAGTATGGAATACCTCTACCGCCCATCTTAAAGATTCCTTGAAAGATGGCCCTAAAGGAACAATCATATATTCCTGAAAGTCCAACGGGTTATCTGCATGCTTTCCACCATTGATAACATTCATTAAGGGGGTAGGAAGTTCTCTTGCTTGAACTCCTCCAAGATAAGAATATAAAGGAATACCTAAGAAATTAGCACTTGCCCTCGCTACCGCTAAGGATACTGCTAAGATAGCATTAGCACCTAATCTTGATTTATTCTCCGTCCCATCAAGCTCAATCATAGTTTTGTCAATAAGATATTGATCTAAGGATTCCAATCCAATTAATTCAGGAGCAATTATTTCATTTATATTCTTTACCGCTTGAGTTACTCCCTTTCCTTTATATCTTTTTTCATCCTTATCTCTTAATTCTAAAGCCTCTCTACTTCCTGTAGACGCACCTGATGGAACAATAGCTCTTCCTACAGAACCATCCTCTAAATATACTTCTGCTTCTACAGTAGGATTTCCTCGAGAATCTAAGACTTCTCTTCCTATTACATCTAAAATTGCTGGCACAAAATCACCTCCTTAGACATTTTCAAAGATTATTATAACATCAGTTTTTAAAAATTTGTTTAAAGTTCTTTTAAAAGGAAAGAAAATAAGATAGAATAAAAGAAAAAACATGTAAAGCATGGAGGTTATATATGGAGTATATCTCACCAAACTGGAATGAAATTTATAACTTATGTTTAGAACTTGCTAAAAAAATAAAAGAAGACAACTACAGTCCTGAAGTTATTGTAGGAATAGCAAGAGGAGGATGGATTCCCGCAAGAATTCTTTCAGATCTGTTAGAAAACTCTTACACTGCAAACATCAAAATTGATTTTTATAGAGGAATAGGAGAAACACGAGAAAGACCTGTTATTACTCAAACAATCTCGACAGGAGTAGAAGGGAAGAGAGTTTTAGTGGCAGATGATGTAGCAGATAGTGGGAAAAGTTTGAAAGTTGCAAAAGAACATTTAGAACATTGTGGCGCAAACCAGGTCAAAATTGCAACTATTTTTTATAAGCCTTGGTCTATAATTAAGCCTGATTATTATATAAAAGAAACTTCAGCCTGGATAATATTTCCTTGGGAAGTAAATGAGACCTTATTAAAAATCTTCAAAGGGTTAACAGCCCAAAGGAAAAGTAAAGAAGAGATTTATCAAGAACTTATAAAAACAGGTGTTGAAAAAGGTTTATTAGATAGATTAATGAAAGAATTTTGGGGAAATATATGAGAGCAATATCATCGGGAGGAGTGGTCTTTAATAAAGATAAAGTTCTTATATTACAGAGAAAAAATGGGAATTGGGTTCTTCCAAAAGGACATGTGGAGGAAGGAGAAAATGTAGAAAAAACTGCAGTAAGGGAAGTAGAGGAAGAAACTGGAATAAAAGCAAAAATTATTGATTATGTAGGGGAGATTGAATATCATGCTCCTGCTACTGAATTTCACCCTGAAGAAGATAAAAAAGTAAAATGGTTTTTAATGGAGGCACTAAATAGCGATATAAAAGTAGAAGAAGATATTTTTGTACAAGGAAAATTTGTAAGTTTTGAAGAAGCTTTAAATCTTTTGACTTTTCCTTTGGAAAAAGAAATTCTAAAAAGGGCTTATCTTATTTTTAAAAATTATAGGAGAATGAAAGATGAATGTTCTCATGCTTAGCTGGGAATATCCTCCAAGAATAATTGGGGGACTAAGTCGTCATGTGGCAGATTTAAGTCAAGCATTAGCAGAAAAGGGAGTTAATGTTATAGTTATTACTTGTTGTGTAGAGGGAGCAATAGAAAAAGAAGAAAAAGGAAATCTTTCTATTTATAGAGTCCCATCTCAAATAATTTCTACTCCTGATTTTATTAGCTGGATTTATTTTCTTAATCTTTCTATGATATCTAAAGCCTTACAAATTCAGAAAGAAAAAACCTTTGATATTATTCATGTTCATGATTGGCTTTCTGCTTTTGCAGGTTATACTTTAAAACATGGTTTAAAAAAGCCTCTAATAGCAACTATTCACGCTACTGAATATGGAAGAAATCAGGGAATATATACAAGAGAACAAAAATTTATTCATGACATTGAATGGTGGTTAACTTATGAGGCATGGAGAGTTATTGTATGTAGTAATTTTATGAGAGAAGAAGTAAGGAATATTTTCAACTTACCTGAAGATAAGATTGATGTAATCCTTAATGGAGTTAACATTGAAAACCTAAAAACTAACTTAGATTTAAAAGAAATAAGAGATAAATTTGCTTTACCTCATGAGAAAATTATCCTTTTTATTGGAAGAATGTTCTATCAAAAGGGACCTGAATACCTATTAAGATCTGCTCCTTTGATACTATCTCAATATCCTAATGCGAAATTTATTTTTGTAGGGACAGGAGACTTATTAAATTCCTTGAAGGAAGAAGCAAATAATTTAGGGCTTCAGAATAAAGCTCTCTTTACTGGCTTTGTTGATGATTCTCTAAGAAATGCTTTATTAAATATTGCGGATATTTGTGTCTTTCCAAGTATATATGAGCCCTTTGGAATTGTAGCGTTAGAAGCTATGGCATTGTCAAAACCTGTAGTTGCTTCTAATCTTGGAGGATTTAGGGAAATTATAGACTCAGAGAAAGATGGGCTTCTTTTCAATCCCAAGGATATATATGATCTTTCTCAAAAAGTTTTGTCCTTATTAAAAGATGAACACTTTGCCAAAAAAATAGGAGAAAATGCCAAAGAAAAAGTGGAGAAAAATTATACCTGGGGGAAAATAGCAGAAAAAGCCTTAAAAGTTTATGAAAGAGTTTATCAGGAATATCTTTTATCAAACTGGAGATGGGGGGAGAATTTATGAAAGTGGTTATAATGGCAGGTGGAGAAGGGACAAGATTAAGACCTTTAACCTTAACGCGTCCAAAACCTATGACTTACGTAGTAGGGAAACCTATTATGGAGCATATTGTAGAGCTTTTAGCGAGCCAAGGTTTCAGGGATCTTATTATTACTCTTTATTATCTTCCTGAAATAATTCAAGAATACTTTGATGACGGTGCTCAATGGAATGTAAAAATGGATTATTCCATTGAAGAAAAACCATTGGGAACTGCGGGAAGTGTTAAATATGCTTTGAAAAACAAAGAGAGGGATAGAATTCTTATCATAAGTGGAGATGCTTTAACAGATTTTGACCTAAATAAAGCTATAGAGTTTCATGAAGAGAAAAAAGCTTTAGTAACAATAATTTTAAAATCTGTAGAAAACCCTTTGGAATATGGAGTTGTAATTACTAATGAAGAAGGAAGGATATTAAAATTTCTTGAAAAACCAGGATGGGGGGAAGTTTTTAGTGATAATGTAAATACAGGAATTTATATACTGGAACCAGAAGTTTTAAACTACATCCCAGACAATACCCCTTTTGATTTTAGTAAAGACCTTTTTCCTCTTTTACTAAGTAAAAATGCTCCATTATATGGATACATAGCTGAAGGTTATTGGTGTGATATAGGAGATTTAAATCAATTTTTGCAGGCAAATTTTGATGCCCTTCAAGGAAAGGTAAAAGTAAAGGTCCCTGGAAGGGAGATTTTCCCAGGGATCTTTGCAAAAGAAGGGGTAGACATTTCTTCATCTGCATATCTTCGACCTCCTGTTTATTTGGGACAGTTTACAAGAATAATGGGAAACACTCAAATTCTTGGTCCGGTAATCTTAGGAGATAATGTATATATAGATAGTGAAAGTAAAATTCAAAGAACAGTAATTTTTAGTAATACCTATGTAGGGAAAAAATCTGCTATTTTTTCTGCAATAATAGGAAGCAAATGCAATGTCAAAGACTTTATAAGGATAGAAGAAGGAGCAATAATTGGAGACAATACTACTCTTGGGAATAAAGTATTTATTAATAGTAATGTAAGGATATGGCCCAATAAGATTATTGAAACTGGAACTTTTGTTAATTCCAGTATAATTTGGGGAAGTCATTTCCGAAGAACCTTTTTTGGACAAAAAGGAATCTCAGGGATTATAAATATTGAAATCACACCAGAATTGGCAACAAAGATTGGAGCTTCATTTGGAACTATTCTTCCTAAATTTTCTAACGTCGTAATGAGCAGAGACACTGATCCTGCCTGTAGAATGATAAAGAGAGCATTACTTACAGGAATTCTTTCTACAGGGGTAAATGTTTTAGATATCAGAACGTTACCCATTTCGGTAGCTAAATATTCTGTAGGAAATCTTTTCGCACAAGCAGGGGTTCATGTAAGGATTTCTCCTTATGATAAAGAAAAAATTCTTATTGAATTCTTTGATGAAAAGGGAGTCGCTATAGATAAAGGAACAGAGAGAAAGATTGAAAATGTAATGTTTAGAGAAGACTTTAGAAGGACCTATGCAAAAGAAGTGGGAGAAATAAAATTTCCTCCACATGTTATTGAATACTATATTATGGGATTATTAAGAAAGATTGATGGAGAAATTATTAGAAATAGAAATTTTAAGATAGTTGTAGATTATCAAGGAGGAAGTACATCCTTTGTTCTACCTCAGGTCTTTTCTCAATTAAAGATAGAAGCTATTTCTTTGAACTTATATAGTGATGTAACTTCTCATACCACTCCAAGTTCCTTAGAAAACTTAGGAAATCTTGTTAAAATCTTGGGAGGAGATTTAGGAGTTGTCTTCTCTCATGATGGAGAAAATTTTTCTCTTTTTACTCCTAAAGGAAATTATATTTCGAAGGACCAGCTTATAGGAGTTTTATCTTGGCTTAATTTCAAAGTTTTCTCGGGAGAACGGATAGTGGTTCCCGTAACAGTTTCTCATATAGTAGAGAAAATAGCAAATATAGAGGGAGGAAAAGTATATAGATGTAAAACTTCTCCCTCAGAATTTATAAAGACTACTTTAAGAGTTAGTGCAAAATTAGGAGCAAGCGAGGATGGAATTATATATCCAGAATTTCAATCCTCCTTTGACGGAATCTTTGCCTTCATAAAAACCTTAGAGCTTTTGACGAAGACAAATTTAGATTTAGATGAACTTTTTATGAGTCTGCCTAATTTGTATAAGGTAAAAATGATTGTAGAGTGCTCTTCAGAGAATAAAGGAAAGATTATGAGAAGAATTATAGAAGAGAATATTGAAAAATCTATAGATTACACTGAAGGGATAAAAATTTTCTTCGGAGAGTCCTGGGTATTAATTCTCCCCCACCCAGAAGATCCTGCTTTTGAAGTATACGCAGAAGCTCTGTCTTTAAAAGAGGCTCAAGAACTTTCAAAATATTTCTCTGAGAGAATAAAAGATCTTAACGAATCTTTTTAAAATAATTTTAACTTGACTTATATCCTTTCTCCTCTATTATTATTTAGAGGAAAATTTTTTAGAATGGAGGTTTAAAAATGCAGAACCTTTTATGGATTGTACCTATATCAGGCTTTACAGGTTTAATCTTTGCATATTTTATTGCAAGAGGAATCCTCAAAGAAGAAGAAGGACCAGAAGAAATCAGAAAAATCATGAGAGCTATTCAACAAGGAGCAGATGCTTTTCTAAATCGTGAGATAAAAACAGTAGCAATTTTTGTATTAGCCTTTGCACTCCTCATAGCAGTGGTTCTCCAACCTCTTCTTGGTCTTGCCTTCCTTATAGGTGCAACCTTTTCCATGACCTCTGGGTATATTGGAATGAAGATTGCAACTCGTGCTAATGGAAGAACCACTTGGGCGGCAGCAAAACATGGTGCAGGGAAAGCTCTGGATCTTGCCTTTTCTGGTGGAGCGGTAATGGGAATGATTGAGGCAAGTCTTGGAATTTTTGGTTCCAGCCTAATTTATCTACTTTTAAGTGGATTCATGCCTGATCCCCGTCTTAAATTGGAGATTATTAGTGGTTATGCCTTAGGAGCAAGCTTTATTGCCCTATTTGCTCGTGTTGGGGGAGGAATTTATACAAAAGCAGCAGATGTAGGTGCAGATTTAGTAGGAAAAGTTGAGGCAGGAATTCCTGAAGATGATCCAAGAAATCCAGCAGTTATTGCAGATAATGTAGGAGATAATGTAGGAGATATTGCAGGGATGGGAGCAGATCTCTACGAATCCTATGTGGGAGCTATTCATGCAGGAGCGGTTTTAGGATTTGCCTATGCAGAGATAAAAGGGTTGATCTTTCCTTTTCTTCTTGCAACCATAGGTTTATTTGCATCAATTATTGGAATAGTATATGTTAAGACTCTCGCATCAAAAAAGAATGCTGATGTTGCAAGCGCCTTAAGAAATGGAACTTTATTAACAGCAATTATTACAGCAATTGGAGCCTTCTTCCTCTCAAAGAGTCTTCTTGGCAATTTAGGACCTTTCTGGTCTGCAGTAATAGGACTTTTTGCGGGAATAGGAATTGGATTTGTCAGTGAATTTTATACTGCAAGAAAACCTATAGAAAGAATTGCCTATGCCAGCACTACAGGGGCAGCAACAAACCTAATCACAGGACTTTCTGTGGGAATGGAAAGCACTTTTTTAGCTATTGTAATTCTTGCTATAGGGACAGTATTAAGTTACTTTACTAATGGACTTTGGGGGATTGCTATAGCGGGTGTAGGAATGCTTGCAACCCTTGGGATAAGTTTATCTGTAGATGCCTATGGACCAGTAGCAGATAATGCCAGTGGGATTGCAGAAATGGCACACCAAGGAGAAAAGGTAAGAGAAATCACAAGCTCTCTTGATGCCTATGGAAATACTACAGCAGCAATGGGGAAGGGGTTTGCAATTGGGTCTGCTGTATTAACCGCTTTAGCTCTATTTGCAGCCTTTAAAGAATGGGCAAAAATTCCAGTTATTGACGTTTCAAAACCTAATGTAATTTCTGGAGCTCTTATTGGCTCTATGCTTCCTTTCCTATTTTCATCTTTATCTCTAAAAGCGGTAGGCGAAGCAGCAACTCATATGGTAGAAGAGGTGAGAAGGCAATTTAGAGAGATAAAGGGGCTTCTTGAAGGAAAAAGCGATCCAGATTATGCAAGATGTGTAGACATAGCCACAAAAGGTGCACTAAAAGCTATGATTCTTCCAAGTGTTATTATGATTGGCTCTCCATTTATTATTGCCTTTCTCTTAGGAAAAGAAGCTCTTGGAGGAATGCTTGTGGGAGCAACTCTCTCTGGTGGAATGTTAGCAATATTTATGGCAAATGCGGGAGGAGCATGGGATAATGCTAAAAAGCTAATTGAGCATGGAAAATATGGCGGAAAGGGATCTGATGCTCATAAAGCAGCAGTTGTAGGGGATACTGTAGGAGATCCATTTAAAGATACCGCAGGTCCATCTATAAATATTTTAATAAAACTTATGGCGGTAATCTCCTTAGTATTTTTACCAATATTCTATAAATAGAAGGAAGGGAAAAAGGGGAGGTAGCTTACCTCCCCCAAAATTTTTTTACTCTTAAACTTTCCTAAAACCTACAATTATTTCTTCTCCAAAGACATTGATTTTTCTCTTAAATATTTCCTCTGGTATCTCTCCTTCATTCATTGATATTGCTAAAATTTCTTCAGCTAAATCCTCTTTATTTCTTCTAATAATATCCACAATCTTACCAGAACCTTGATAATAGAAATTTATTCTATCAGTGTAGTCCAATTTTGCCTCTTTACGAAGCATTTGTATTTTGTGCTCCAACTCTCTCAAAATTCCCTTTTCCAAAAGTTCTGGTGTTAAATTAGTATCTAAAGCTATTTCAAAATTCTCTGTGTCAGTAAAGACAATTCCTTCTCTTTTCTCATCAGGTATCTCTCCAAAAATAATCTCTTCAATATTAAGTTCTTTCGCTATATAATCCTTGTAGCTTATTAAGGCTTTAACATCTTTTGTGGGAGAGTTAACCCAGAGAGTAGAAAGAGGTTGTCTTATTTTAATATTTGCTTGGTTCCTTAACATTCTCCCTAAGGCTACAATTTCTCTTACTTCCTCCATTTCCTCTTCCAATTTTGTATTTATAAATCTCTCTTCATATTGAGGATAAAAGCATAAATGAACACTGATAGGATAAGAATCTTCTAAAGGTCTTATTACTTCTTGATATATTTTCTCAGTAGTAAAAGGAATGAAGGGAGCTAAAAGTTTTGTAAGCTCCCTTATTACTGTATAAAGTATAGTATAAGCACACCATTTATCTTTATCCTTTTCAGATTTCCAGAAGCGATTTCTATTTAGTCTTACATACCAGTTACTTAGATCTTCTATAACAAAATTTTGAATCTCTCTTGCAGAAGTAGTAACATTAAATTTATCCAACTCCTCTCTAACCTTTTTAATTAGAGAATTTAATCTGGAAATTATCCATTTATCTAAGAAATCTTCCAATTCTCCTAAGGGAACAGCATGTTTCTTAGGATCAAAACCATCGATTTCTCCATAAATAGAAAAGAAAGAGACAGTATTCCAAAGAGTCAGGAGAAATTTTTTAAGAGACTCATTTACAGCGTCAGGGGAAAATCTTAATGGAACCCAAGGAGGACTTACAGAAAATATATACCAGCGAAGGGCATCCGCACCATATTTATTAAGAATTAGCCAAGGGTCTACTACATTTCCTTTGTGTTTGCTCATCTTTTCTCCCTTTTCGTCTAAAACCAATTCTGTAACTAAGACATTTTTATATGCGGGTTCATCAGATACTAAGGTAGATATAGCAAGTAAACTATAAAACCATCCACGAGTCTGATCTACAGCCTCACATATAAAATCTGCAGGGAAAGAATTCTTGAACTCTTCCTCATTCTCAAAGGGGTAATGCCACTGAGCATAGGGCATAGCTCCTGAATCAAACCAACAATCTATAACCTCAGGAACTCTATGCATTACTCCACCACATTTAGGACATTTAAGAGTGATGTTATCAATATATGGCTTATGAGGATCGAAATTTTCATCTATCTCTATTCCTAATTCTTTAAAGCTTCCTACACAATATTCATATCCACAAGTATCACAAATCCAAATAGGTAGAGGTGTCCCCCAATATCTTTCTCTACTTAGAGACCAATCCACGTTATTCTCAAGCCAATTTCCAAATCTTCCGTGTTTAATATACTCGGGATACCAATTAATCTTCTCATTGTTTTTCAAAAGATTCTCTTTTTTCTCAGTAGTTTTTATATACCATGATGCTCTTGCATAGTATAAAAGAGGAGAATCACATCTCCAACAAAAAGGATACATATGTCTGTAAACATCAACTTTAAATATTAGCCCTCTATTCTTTAATTCCTCTATAATTAGAGGATCTGCTTTTTTGACAAAAAGACCAGCCCAAGGCTTAACTTGAGGAATAAACTTCCCTGTTTGATCTACCGCTTGAATTAATGGTAAGTCATAAATTTTTCCTACCTGGAAATCTTCTTGTCCAAAAGCAGGAGCAATATGAACAATTCCTGTCCCCTCTTCTAAACTTACAAAATCTCCTAAAACCACATAGTAAGAAGGTTTATCTAAGGTAAAAAACTCAAACAAAGGCTTATATTTTTTCCTTTCCAAATCTTTTCCTAAAAATTCTCCTACAATTTTATATCTTTCTTCTCCAAAAACCTCTTTTACTCTTCTCTCTGCAAGAATATAATAAGCTCCCTCATAAAGAACTTTAACATATTTTTCCTTGGGATTAACTGCTAAAGCAGTATTAGAAATTAAAGTCCAAGGAGTGGTAGTCCATGCTAAAAAGAATGAATTTTCTTCATCAAGAAGAGGAAATTTTACAAAAACTGAAGGGTCTTCTACTTCTTCATACCCTTGGGCTACCTCATGATCAGAAAGAGCGGTTTCACATCTTGGACACCATGGAACAATCTTATATCCTCTATATAGAAGTCCTTTCTCCCATATTTTTTTTAAAAGCCACCAGACAGATTCTATATATTCATTGCTTAAGGTTATATAAGGATTATCCATATCAATCCAAAATCCAATCCTCTCTGTAAAAGCTCTCCACTCTTTCTCATATCTGAAAACACTTTCTTTGCAAAGCTTATTAAACTTTTCTACACCAAAATTTTCAATCTCTTGTTTACTATTTATCCCAAGCTCCTTTTCCACTTCCAATTCTACAGGAAGTCCATGAGTATCCCAACCCGCTTTCCTGGGAACGTAATATCCACACATAGTTTTATATCTTGGAAAGAAATCCTTATAAATTCTTGGCAAAACATGTCCCGCATGGGGTTTCCCGTTAGCAGTGGGCGGTCCTTCATAAAAGTTAAAACGAGGACTCCCTTTCCTTTCTTCTAAGGATTTTTTAAATACATCTTCTTTTTTCCAGAATTGTAATATCTCTTCTTCTATTTGAGGAAAGTTTATTAGCGACGGCAATTTCTTTAGCAAATTATCCCTCCTCTCAAAATTCTTCTAAACTTGATATTTGATTAGTATATTATACCTGTGCAAGGTGTCAAGATAAAGGTATAATTATACCATGAAGAAGAAAATTCTGTTAATTTTAATAAATATCATACTGCTTTTCTCCCTAAGTTTTGGGGAGGTTGAGATAAGAAGTTCCTTAGGAATTCTTAACGAATGGAAACTTAATAAATGGTGCCCCTTATTCATTCAATTTAAAAACCTTGGAAACAATGTCTCTCTTGATTTAGAGATAATATTCACCCAGGGTTTAAGATTTGCAGGAAATTCTAAAACAATTTATAAACAAACCCTTAAACTTCCTTCCCTTTCTACAAGAATAATAGAACTTCTTCTTCCTCCTATTGACTTTAGGTATCCTGTAGAAATAAGAGTAAAATCTAAAGATGGCAGTGTAAATTATTATCAGAAACTGGAATATAATATAGAAAGAGTTATCTTGCCTTTGGTTTTTATTCTTGGAGAGAATAGAGATCTTTTTCTTTCTTTCCCTCCAAAGACAAGAATAATTAATGTTACAAATGAAAAGCAACTTCCCACAAATTATAAAGCCTATGATTCTGCAGACTATGTGTTTATAGATTATAACTTTTGGCAATCTTTAAGCCCCAGTAAGAAAAATGCCTTAAGACTGTTCAGAACCTTTGAAAAAAGAGTCTTCTTTTTTGAGGAATTAAAGATTTTTCCTAAGAGCTTAAATTTAACTTCTTCAAGAATTCAGTTCTTTCCACCCTCCTTCTTAGAATCTCCCGATTTATCCATTATAGATATGCAAAGTTTTTCTTATCCTAATAAATTAAAAATTTTAGCCTTTCTTAGTTTCTATCTTACTGTAACCTATTTAGCAAGAAGGTTAATCAAGAACAAGAAGTTTTTAATTTTTATGTTATTCTTAATAATTTTTCTTTCCTCACTTATATCTTTCTTTCTTGGTCTCGAATTTAAGAAGGATGCTTTAGTTTTTGGAGAAAAAGGTCTTATTTACCTATCCTCTGAAAAGGAAATTGCAGAATTATACTCTCATTTTGTCTTTTTTTCACCTTTTAAAAGAGATTTAGTATTTTTCTTACCCTCAAATGCAATCCAAATCTATCAACCCTTTTATCAGCCTCAAAGGAATATTGGTCCATTAAAAATTGATGGAGATGAGAGAAAAGCCTATCTTTCCTTAGAGAGAAATAAAACAAGTTATGTGGAATGTTTATCCCTTATGATTTTTCCTATAAGAGCTTTTTATAAGATTAAAGGGGATAATTTAGAAATACAAGTAGAAAATGGGTCAAGGTATGATATTAGAAGTCTTATGCTTACTTTTGAAGGCAAGGATTTTCACTTGGGAGACTTAAAAAATCAGGAAATAAAAACGTGGAATGTTTCATTAAAAAACCCAAAGAAAGAACAGTCCTTATTTTTTTCTCTTATTTCTCAATGGAAAATTAAAAGTGATATAATAAAAAGGGAAAAAATAATTTTATGGGGAAAGATTGAAAATTCTTTGATAGACTTGAAAATTGAAAGAATTAAATATAATTTCAGATCTGAAAATTTATTAGTTCTCCCTCTCCAATGAGAGAGGGGAAAATTTAATGAGTTTATGGTGGATAAAAGAATTAGAGTTAAGATTAAAAAGTAGAAAATATATTAGAATAGAAATCACGTTATTTCTATTTTTAATATTATTACTGGTAATTTTTTGGCCTGATACTATTCTTAATCTAAAGACTTTTACTATTCCTAATCTTTCTTTATTCTTTTTTACTCTTCAAGGTCTTGTCTTCTTATATCTTTCTTCTTTAATAGCCTCAGGAAATTTATTAGCAGAAAGAGAATTCAAAATTTTTGATCTGGCAAAATATGCTCCTACAAATCTATGGGATATAGTTTTGGGGAAATTTTTAAGTATTTTTCTCTATATATTGTTTCTCTTAATCCTTCTTCTTCCTTTAAATATTCTTGTCAATTTTGTTTCTTCCCCCTATCAAATCAGAATTCATTATTTTATAACTCTCATGTTGTTAGATACTATTCTTTTTGTAAGCTTAGGTATTCTTTGGTCCACTATCTATAATCCCACTTTAAACTGGACAGCTCATTGGCTGACTTTCTTGATGTTTATTTTTCTTCCTTTTATATTTCCTTTTTTGAGTCCTTTTCTTCCTTTGAACAATATTCTTTGGATAGGGATGGCACAGAGGCTTCTTTCTCTTGATATAATCTTCTCTCCTTTACATTTTCTTATTATATTAATATCTTATATCTTCCTCTCTTTTCTCTTTCTTTTTATCTCTCAAAAAAGGTTAAAATCTTGGAGGAAAAATGAATGAAAATTTTAAAAGAGATTGATGAATTGTGGAAGAAAGTAAAATTTTTTTATTTTTTAGAAGGGTTCTTTATCTCTATGATTCTTCCTTTTACAGTTTTGCTTTTTTTAAATTACTTTTCTCTCTTAAACAACAATTTTTATATTATAGCACTACTTCCTCTTCCCACATATATTTTTTATATTCTTGTTAAGAAGAAACCAGATTTAAATAAAGTCATATTAAACTCTGATAGATACTTTTCTTTAGAAGAAAGACTTATTACTGCATGGGAATATAAAGAGTATAAAGAACCTTATGGGTTAATGGAAAATTTAATCAAAGATATTGAAGAAAAACTTTCTGATAAATCATTGAAGGATTCATATTCTTTTAGACCATCGAGATTTTTGAGAATTTTAACATTGATAATGCTCCTACTTATTATATTAAATATTGCAAGATCTATTTCTCCTCTTCAAAAAAAACCTCTTCTTTCTAAGAGAGATAAATTAGAAGAAGAGTTTACCCAAGAAATGAAAAGAGATTACCCTTCTAAGCTTCAAGTATCAAAGAAGATTCCAGGAGAAAAAATAACAGAAGAAAGAAGAGAAAAAGAAAAACTATTAGCAGAGAGAGAAAAAGATAAGGTCTTAGAAAAACTTCTCTCTGAGTGGAATTTTGAAGAAGAAAAACTTATAGAAGAGTTAATGCAGAAAAATCCTACTTCTTCTCAAGACAAAAATAAAAGTAGCTTAAAACTAAAGGAGGAATCCACTTCTCCTCAAGAAGGGACTACTCCTTATATACAACAGAAAAATATCTCACTTGATAACCTTTATAGAGAAAATACTTCTGAAGAAAATCCTTCTAATCAAAACTATGGAACAAAAGAAGATAAAGAAAACTTACCAGAAATGCCAAAAGAAGATAAAGTAGGAGAAGGGACAGATATAAATGCACCCTCTCAGGAACCAGAAAAAGATATAAAATCCCAAGGTTCTCTTCCAGGAACTACAGAAAGGAAGGAAAAGCTTGGAAAAAATCCTACTCCAAGATTAAATGTTAATCCAGAGAAAATATATGTTCCTTCTCAAGAAATGGATGAATCTAAGAAGAAAGTGTATTTAATTGAAGCACCTGCATTAAAAGAGAAAAGAGAAAAAGCTGTTACTTCTCTTCCTTTTTCTCTTCCTCAATATAAATTTGAGTCTTCTACTTCTCCCAGGGTTATTCCTCAGGATCTTCAAGAGATTATTAAATCTTATTTTTCACAATAGAAGGAGGTAATTATATTGAAACTTACTTTGGAGGATTTTACAAGTATAACTCATAATATCCAAGAGGAAATAAATAAAGTAATAGTAGGATATCAAGAGATAATAACTTATACTTTAATTGCTCTTCTTTGTGGAGGGCATGTTCTCTTAGAAGGAGTTCCAGGATTAGGAAAAACTCTAATGGTAAAAACCTTGAGTGAAGTATTGGATTTAAAATTCTCAAGAATACAATTCACACCTGATCTCATGCCTGCAGATATTACAGGAACCAATATAATTATTACTGATGAACAGAATCATAAGCAATTTAAATTTCAAGAAGGTCCTATATTTACAAATATACTATTAGCGGACGAAATAAACCGTGCCACTCCTAAGACTCAGTCTGCATTATTAGAAGCTATGCAGGAAGGAAATGTAACAAGTGGTGGAAAGGTTTATCCTTTACCAAAGCCCTTCTTTGTTTTAGCTACTCAAAATCCTATAGAGATGGAGGGAACATACCCCTTACCTGAAGCTCAAATGGATAGATTCTTTTTTAAATTAGAACTTAAATATCCAAAGAGAGAAGAACTTTTGGAAATAATAGATAGAACTACAAATGTTGACATGCCAAAGGTAAAAAAAATAGCCAATGATACTATAATTGAAGAACTGAAGAGAATGGTTAGAATGGTTCCTATTTCTCATGTAGTTAAAGACTACGCTGTAAGGATAGTTCTTGCTACTCAACCAGATAGTGGAATAGCACCTGATATTGTTAAAAAATATGTAAAATATGGAGCAAGTCCTCGAGGAGCTCAAGCAATCATCTTAGGAGCAAAGGCGTTAGCATTATGGGAAGGAAGAAGCAATGTAAGTTTTAAAGATATTAGAAAAGTTGTCCTCCCTTCTTTAAGACACAGAATTATTTTAAGTTTTGAGGGAGAAGCAGAAGGAATTACAATAGATAGAATCATAAAGGAAATTTTAGATTATATTCCAGAGATTGAGAGATGAAAGAGGAATTAAATTTATCTATTATTGAAAAATTAGAGAAATTAAGACTTTCAGCTAAGAAATTAAAAATAACAGGAAGTGTAGGAGAAAGGAAAAGTCCCAAAGTGGGAAGAGGTAGTGAATTTGCAGATTATAGAAATTATCAAATGGGAGATGAGCTAAGATATATTGACTGGAATATTTATGCAAGATTAGAAAAATTTCTTATAAAACTATTTGAGGAAGAAGAGGATTTAGATATTCATATCCTATTGGACGCATCATTTTCTATGGAATTGGGAAAACCATCAAAATTGTTTTATGGAAAAGAACTTTCTTTAGCTTTTGCATATTTAGGTTTAAACTCTTGGGAGAAAGTTAAATTTTCCTTCTTCCATGAAGATATCGAGGAATTTCTTTCCTTAGAAAGAAAAAGAGAAAATATTTTCTATTTATATAACATGCTAAAAGATATTAAGCCTCAGGGAGTTACTGATATCAATAATGTATTAAAGAAATATTTAAATTGGCAAAAAAGAAGAGGAATATTGATAATTATTTCTGATTTCTTTTCTCCATCAGGATACAAAGAGGGGCTTTCCTTAGCAAGATATAAAAAATTCTCTGTTTATGCTGTTCAGCTTTTAGGGGAAGAAGAGATTGAGCCACCTTATCAAGGAGATTTATGGTTAATGGATATCGAAACAAAGAAAAAAAAGGAGATTTTTGTGGATAATAATCTTGTAGAGATTTATAAAAGGGAACTTAATAATTTCTTACAAGATTTAGAAAAATTTGCTTTAAGTTATGGAATTGAATATTTACGAACAGTAACTTCTATTCCCTTAGAGGACCTTTTATTAAAATACTTAAGAGTGAGTGGATGGATTATATGAGCATCAAATTTATGGATCCTCAATTTTTATGGCTATTATCTTTACTTTCTGTAGTAATAATTCTTCATCTTATAAGACCAAAGAGGATTTTAGTTCCTGTTTCCACCCTTTTACTTTGGGAAAAAATATTAAAAGAAAATCCTACAGGAAAATGGTTCAAAAAACTCCCTAAGAGCCTTCTTTTATATCTTCAAGTATTAACATTAATCCTTTTAGTGTTATCTTTAGCACAACCTCAATTAACTTTCAAAGGAGATATAAACTTACCTCTTGTATTAATAATTGATTGCTCTGCAAGTACCGCAGCAAGAGATATCCTTCCTTCCCGTTTTGAAAGCATTAAAAAAGAAGCCTTGAGTTTATTAAGTAAGATTCCATTTTGGAAACCTGTAGCTCTAATAATTGCTGGATCCAAGCCTGAAATTGTGTCTTCTTTTACTCTAAATCATAATTTGGTAGAAAAACGAGTAAAGGATTTAAAGGTTTTATATACAAAAAATACATTACAGGAAGCCATAAATCTTTCCGAGTCTCTCCTTCCTAATACTCCTAAGGATATCCATATTTTTACTGATGGAAATTCTTTTTTTTCCTATCCTTCCAATTCTATTAACAATTACTATGTACATCTTTTTGGAAAAGGTGGGGAAAATGTAGGAATAACCAATGCAAAAATTCTTCCTAAGAATAAAAGGACTTCAGAATTATTTATAGAAGTATCTAACTTCTCTAACAAAGTAAAAAGCTTTACTTTAGAAATATGGAGGGAGGGTAAAATATTAACTCAAAAAGATTTAAATCTAAATCCTAAGGAAATAAGAAAAATAATACTGGACATCCCTTATAATGGTGAGAAAATTGAAGCAAGGTTAAATATTAAGGATCAATTAATGGAGGATAATGTAGCTTATTTATATCTTCCCATCTTACAACCTAAAATTTTACTCATTTCTCCTGGAAATCCATTCTTAGAGAAAGCATTAAGAATAGTTCCTAATTCTTATGTAGATGTAAAAAGAGAAATTATTCAAGAAGATTTTATTGATTATGATTTTATAGTATTTGATAGATTAATCCCCCAATATGTTCCTCCTGGGAAGTATATGTTTATTGGATTTTCCCCATCTAATTTTAATTTTGAAGTTCTTGGAAAACTATCAAAGGTTAAGATAGTAAGTTGGGAAGATATTCCTATAATGAATCTAGTCCAGCCTCTAAATGTAAATATTGAATCCTCTCTTCTTGTAAAATCTCAAGACTTAAAACCTATTTTGTATTGTGAAAAAGGCCCCATTGGTTTTCTTTATGACAAAAATGATATTTTTGCAGTAATAGTAGCCTTCTCTATTTTGGATAGTAATTGGTATTATTATGATTCTTTTCCAATATTCATTTACAATATAATAAATTATGCCCTTTCCTATGATCCTCAAAGACGTCCAGGAGAGCCTATAATTATTAAGGAGAGTAGCCCCTGGATCTTTATTGAGACTCCGGGAGAGAAAAAGGAAATGGAAAACAAATTGGGTCTTATAGAATTTTCTAACAACTTTAAGCTAGGATTTTATACTATTAAAAGCAGAACAAAAGAAAGGATTTTTACAGTTAATATTTTCTCAAAAGAAGAATCAGATATAAGGCCAAAACTTAAAGTAGAAAATCTTATAAATATTAAAACAAAAGAGAAAGGAATTATAAATTTATCATTAGCTCCCTATTTCTTAGCTTTAGCCTTTCTATTTCTTTTTTTAGAGATAATAATCTTCTTAGGAGGTTTGAAAATTAAGTGATTGGATTTAGTAGACCTTATTTTTTAATTTTATTTATTTTTCTTTTCTTTCTTGTAAAAAAATTCTCTTTTAAGAAAACTTTGTTGCGAAATCTTCAACTGATAATATTAATCCTTTCTCTTTCTGGGCTCCAATTCTTTACTCCTTATGCTCAAATAAATGCTATTTTTCTTTTAGACCAATCTTTGAGTATATCATCAGAAGAGAAAGAAAATGCTATTGATTTTATTAATTCCTCTTTAAAGTTTAAAAAACCTCAAGATAAAGTAGGAATCATCTCTTTTGCTGGAGATGTGAATATTGAAGAGGATTTAAAAGAAAAGGTGAATACTGATAAGATCTCAGGAGTGGAAATACCATATTTTACAAATTTAGAATCTGCAATTTCCTCTGCTTTATCTCTTAAAGAGAAAACAGAACCATTAAGACTTATTATTATAAGCGACCTTCAAGAAAATGTGGGAATGATAGAGAAATTATTAAATAGATTAAAAGAAGAAAAAGTTCAAGTGGATATATTTCCTCAAAAAACCAAAAAATATAATGAAATTGTATTAATGAAGATTCAAGCTCCTCAAATAGTCCATCAAGGACAAGTTTTCTCTGTCGAAGTTTATATTAAAAGCTTTGGAATTAAAGAAGGAATTTTAGAATTAGAGTGGGAAGATAGAAAGTATAAATATTCTTTAAAGGAACTTTATGAGGATAATTTTTATTCCTTTAGCTTAAAAGCAAATAAGTCTGGTCTTAACAGTGTTGTAGTTAAAATATTTTCCCCTGAAGACACTTATTTAGAGAATAATAAAGGAATAAGTTTTGTTTATGTTCAAGGGAAACCGAAGATTCTTTATTTAACTGGAGAAGATTTTCAACCATTATTTGGAGAAGCCCTTAAAAATCAAGGTTGGGAAGTTTACTATGAAAGTTATCCTTATCCTTCCTTGGATAAAAATTTATCAGGATATCAGGTTTTAATCTTAGATAATATTTCCGCCCGTAATTTTACTTGGTTTAAAATGAACTCTATAAAAAATTTTGTCTTAGAGAGAGGAGGAACTCTTCTAATTCTTGGAGGAGATAAAAGTCTTTCTGCAGGAGAATATCAACAAACTCCCCTTGAGGATATTTTACCTATTACTTTAAGACCAGAACAACTTTTAAAAAGATCCAATGTATCCTTGGTTTTACTAATAGATGCGTCAGGAAGTATGGGAACATTAAGTGGAGGGGAGCCTAAAATAGAATTAGCAAAGGAATCTGCACATTTAGTTGTAGATTTCTTAAACGAAGAAGATTATTTTGGACTTATAGCCTTTGACCATTCTTATCAGTGGATTGTCCCCCTCCAGCCTCTAAAGAATAAAGAAAAAGTTTCAGAACTTATTTCAAGAATTGAGGCAGGAGGAGGAACTTCTCTATATCCACCATTAAGGGCAGCAGGAGAAGAATTAGTAAAACTTCCCTTTAAAAATAAACACATAATTGCTATTACAGATGGTCAAACAGAGGGGGGAGATTTTTACGGAATTTCACGATGGCTCTCTAAGAATAAGATTACCATATCTACTATTGGAATTGGAGAAGATGCTAATTATTCTCTGCTTAGAAATATAGCTGAATGGGGAAATGGAAGATATTATCATACCTGGGATCTAAGAACTCTTCCTCAATTACTCCTTTCTGAAACCAAAGCTCTTCTTCGTCCTAATATCATTGAGAAAAAGTTTATACCAAAGGTAGAAAGACCAGATTTTCTAAATATTCAAAATCTTCCTCCTCTTTCAGGTTATGTCCTTGCCTCCTCTAAATATCCATATCCTATCTTAATTAGTGGTCCTATGGGAGATCCTATACTTTCCTTCGGACAGTTTGGTTTAGGTCAAGTATTTGTATTTACTTCTGCTTTAAAATCCTATTGGGGAGAAGAATGGCTGAAATGGGAAAATTTAGGAAAATTTTGGAGTGAGCTCTTGAGAAAATCTATTCCTCACTTTTTATCCAATATCCAAGTAAATATTTCCCAAGAAGAAGAACAAGGAGTTATAAATCTTAGATCTGCGGATTCTTTAGGAAATTATCTTAATTTCTTAGATATAAAGTACATAATAACAGATCCTTTGGGAAGAGAATATCAAGGAGAATTAGAACAGAAGGGACCAGGATTTTATCAAGGTAAATTTCCATTAAAAACTCTTGGAAGATATCAGATAACTTTATGGGAAAAAGATAGAAATATTGCAAAACTTTCTTGGTTTTCCTTAAATACTTCTGAATTTCTTCCTCAAACTTTTAATGAAAAATTAGCATATCTTTTAACTTCCTCTACCAAAGGTAAAATTTTAAAAGAGCCTAAAGAAGTATTTAGACCATGGGATTTTCTCTCCCAAAAGGCTAATAATTTGGATATTCCCTTATTGTTAGGTATAATAATATTATTCTTGTTAGAACTTATAATAAGAAGATGGAAAAATATTAAGGAGCTAATTTTTAATATCATGGTATCTTTAAGAAGCTCTCAAAAGAGCCAAAATTGGTATGAAGATATCCAAGAAAGGATAATAAATGAATGGAAGAATAAGCCTTCTCCATCTATGCTTGAGACTGCATCCTTAGAGATGAAAGCAAGATTATATATAGCTCATTTAAAAGCTCAAGAAAAAAAGAAAAAATGAAAAGATTATTAAAAGTTTTTTTATTTCTTATCTTTCTTATAAGTAGTGGTTTTTCCCAAGAAATAAATATTGCTCCTAATGTTTCCTACCAAAAAATTGAAAAGGAGTTTTTAACATATCATATGGTTATTATCCAATTTCCAAATTCTAATATTGATATTTTAAGCGTTTTAGCGCAGGATCAAGTATTAGGAAAAGAAAAGTTAAGCTCCATTGCCAAAAGATATAATGCGGATCTTGTAATAAATGGAAACTTTTTTGATCTCAATACAGGAGAACCTGTGGGAATCTTTGTCAGTAATGGGGAATTAGTTCGTCTTCCTATAAAAAGAGGAGCCTTTGGTGTTACTTATGATGGGAGGGCTGTAATAGATATTTTTGAAACCTCTATAAAGTTCAAAATAGACGATAAGATAGTAAAAATCGATAATCTTAATTCACCCAGGGGAGGAAATCAAGCAGTTCTTTATACAAAAAAATTTGCAAAAACTTCTATCATTCAGAAAAATGCTCTTGCAGGTGTAAACATAATTATAGAAACACAAGAGTCCCTTCCTTTCCATGGAAAAATTGCTGGAAAAGTAATAAATATAGAATATGGAGTTCTAAGCTCTAACATTCCTGAGAATGGATGTGTCCTTTCCTTAGGAGGGTTAGCCTTAAGGTATTTACCCCTCTTTACCATTGGAAAAGAGATAGAAATAATTGTAGAATCAAAGCCTACTATTCCAATAAAAGAAGCTATAGGAGGTGGTCCCATACTTTTAAAAGATGGAGAGATAGTTTTAGGAAAAACGAATGAAATATCTTTTGACAGAAATATTATAGAGGGAAAGCATCCAAGAACAGTAGTAGGAATAAAACAGGACAAGATTTATTTATTTTTTATAGAAGGAAGGAAAGAACATAATCCAGGAATGAGCTTAAGAGAAGTAGCAGAATTATTAAAAACCTTAGGGATAGAAAATGCTTTAAATTTAGATGGTGGTGGCTCCAGTAACATGATTATATGGCAAGAACCCGTAGTAAATAATGAAAGAGAAATATCTACCGCATTAATCCTAAAAAACATTACTCCTTTTACCTCTCCTAAATATCTTACTCTCTTTCCTCAAGAAGATATCTATCTTCAAAAAGGAGAAAAAAAGAAAATATCTTTACTCCTGCAAGATGAGAATTTTCATAAACTTGAGATACCTCTTTCTTCTCTAACTTGGACCCTTTCAAATCCTATAATAAACTTTAACTTAGAAACTATGGAAATAGAAGCTTTGGAAAGTGGAGAAAGCAAATTATCCATAAATATTGGAGATTTAAAAGTGGAAAGAAATATTTTTGTCTACCCGGAAACATTTATAGAAGATTTTGAAGTAGATAAAAATTGGAAAATTACGGGAAGAAATTTTGATTTGATTTTCACTACCTATACTCTTACTAATGAAAAATTCTATGAGGGTTCTAATTCTCTCTCCTTATCTTATAAAACCTTAGACGGAGATTCCTTTGTCTATTTAGAACTTAATATTCCCCTGTCTCCTAAAGCATCAAGGATTTCCTTAAAGGTCCTTGGGGATAATAAGAAAGGATGGCTTAGAGCCTTATTTTATGATAATAATGGAAAACCTTACGTCTTAGATTTAACCCCTTATAAAGGAATTGATTGGGATAATGAGTGGAGAACAATTGAAAAAGAATTTAGTGAGCTAAAACCTCTAATCTCTTCTTGGAATTTACCTCCAGTATATCCATTAAAGCTCCATTCTATATATATTGTATTTTTAAATGCTCAAAGTACTGAAGGAAAAATTTATATTGACGATTTAAAAATTGAGAGTAGTCAAAAATAACTAATTGAGAAGGAGGGAACCTTTTATGAGAGATACTTTCTTAATAATCTTAATTGCCTTGGTAATTGTTGATATAATTTTAAGATTTAGAGGAGAGATTTCAATAAAAAAAGAATCAAAACCAAAATTTAAAGAACTCAAAGAATTAAAGGAAGTAGAAGCAAATACTATTATGTTAGACTCTGCTGTTGCTCCTATTTATTGGGCTTATTTGATAATAAAACACGGATTAGAAAGGGGAAAGGATTTTAAAATTCAAAAAGAAGAAACAAAAATTGGAAGAGACGAAGAAAATGATGTAGTTTTAACCCATCCTACAGTCTCAAGATTTCATGCTAAAATTATAAGAGATGGAGAAAATTATTTTATAGAAGATTTAAATAGTGCTAACGGGACTTTTGTGAATGGAATAAAAGTTAAAAAGGAACTTTTAAATGATAATGATATTCTTCAGTTTGGGGATATTGTCTGTGTATTTAAAAAGCTTTAAGTCTTTTTATATAAAGAAAAAGATAGTCTAAACCTGCCAATATGGAAAGGGTCAAACCTATTAAAAAAAATACATAAGCATAAGGAATTCCTAATAAGATCATAATTACTGATATAGAAGTAAATACTGTTGCAGATTTTCCAAAAAATCTTGATGATGTTATTTCAATACCTTTAAAGAGAAAATATAAGCCCACTAATAACATCAACACCTCTTTGACAAGGAAAATAATAACTCCTACCGGAGGAAGATAATTTTTAATAGCAAAAAATATTAGGCTTATAAGAATTATAATTTTATCTGAAACTGGATCTAAAACTTTACCTAATTCAGTAGTTTGGTTTAATTTACGAGCTAAATATCCATCCAATATATCACTTAAGGCTGAAATAATAAATAAGAGGAGAGCCCATAAGAACTCTCCTCTTATTAACGATACAGTATAAAAAGGGATTATTAAAAATCTCAAAATTGTAATTAGATTAGGAACAGACATCATTTGTATAAAAGCATTAAACCTGCTCCTATCCCACCTGCATCTTCTCCTAATTCTGCCCATGCAAAGCTCACTTTCTCCCTTATATAACTTAATGCTCTTTTATAAAATTCATCTTTCATAGGTCTTGCAATGTAATCCCTTACATTAGCTACCCCTCCTCCTATGACTATTCTTTCAGGGTCTATTATATGAACATAATTAGCCAAAGCAATTCCTAAGTAATATCCTGCCTGATTAAAGATATGTAAAGCTAATGGATCATTTCTTTCCGCTGCTTGAAGAATGGTTCTTACTGTGACCTTGCTAAGATCTCCCTCACAAATTTTCCAAATTATGCTTTCAGGATGTTCAGGAAGAACACTTCTTGCATATTTTTCTATCCCACTTCCTGATGAGATCGCTTCAACACATCCTCTATTCCCACAGCCACATAAGGGACCATCAGGAAGAACAGTAATATGTCCAAACTCTCCAGCAATTCCATGGGCACCTCTCCATATTTTTCCATTAAGAATAATACCAGAACCAATACCTGTTCCAATGGCAATGGAAATCATAGTTCTTGTCCCTCTTCCTGCTCCTACTAACCATTCAGCCCATGCTACTAAGTTTACATCATTCTCCAGTTCTATGGGAAGATCAAAAAAGTGGGAAAGAATCTCTCCAATAGGAACCTCTTGTTTCCATTCTTCTCCTAAATTCGGCGCGTAAACTGCTACTGTTCTTTCTCTATCCACAATACCTGGAAACCCAATTCCAATCCCTTCAATATCTCCTAATCCTAAGTTTGCATCTTTAAGAACTTTTAATACCATATCTTTTATCTTTTCAATAATTTGATCTTTCCCCTTTTCGGTTTCTGTAGGTCTTTTATCTCTTGCTAAAATATTACCCTTTTCATCTATCAACAAAACATTTATTTTAGTTCCTCCAAGATCCACACCCACAGCCTTTGGCATTATTAACCTCCTTATCTTTCAAATCTAAATTCAAAATTAAGATTTTTATTCGATTCTTCTAAATAGACATTTGGTAATATAAATCTACCAGGTAATCTATAAGGAGAAATATAGAAAAGAAGTATACCACTTACTGTTGCTCCTGGAAAGATCCTTCCATCTTTAAATTTCATTCTCTCATATTTTTCTATTAATTTTAAAAGTTCTCTTTCTTGAGTTTCATCTCCAAATGTGATTTGAAAAGTCCCTTGCGAAGATCCTTGTGAAGAAACTCCAAAAGAAAAACTAAGAGAGACCGAAAAAGGTTCTATCTTTTGGTAAACGATTTCTCTTACAGGAGAATATTGTCTATTTAAAGAATCTATAATAACAGCCTTACTTAAAGGATAAGCCCAAATGGACTCGTTTCTCAAATTTGTAATCTCTAAATTAATAACTAAAATATCCTTAGATAAAGAACTCCACTCATAAGAATCAAGAAGAGAAATTTTTACCTCCACTCCTTCTTTAATGAGACTTTGAGGTTGTATTACTATTGGTTTAATACATCCTGCAATTATAATTAGTACTATAAAAAAAATAAAAAATACTACTTTTCTCATCCTCTTTCCTCCCTTCTTGATTTCATTTTACAACAAAGATTTATTAAAAGCAAATGGAGGCAGAGGCTGTTCAAAAAAACAAGAGAGGTTGAAATAAAAGGAAACATTAGAATTGCTTTTAGAATATGTGAGAAGGAGATATATATCATTTCCCCTTATTTAAAATTTTTTTGAACAGTCCCCCAAAAAAACTTGACAAGTTCTTTTTTCTTTTTTATATAATTTAATAGTATAAGTTTTATATCACTTCCTTCAAGAATACAGAAAAACTTCAAGAAACTATTCTCTGAAAAATTCATACTACTCTGAAGGAGGTGATCTAAATGAAGGCTCTTATTCTTGCTGGTGGAAAGGGAGTAAGACTTTTGCCTCTTACAAAGATTCTTCCAAAGCCTATGCTGCCTATAGCTAATAGACCTTTTCTTCATTATATTATAGATCTTTTAAAACACTATGGAATTAAAGAAATAGTATTGAGCTTAGGATATAAGTCTGAGGAAATTAAGAAATATTTTGAGGATGGGGAAAAGTTTGGAGTTAAGATTTATTATGTAGAAGAAAGTTTTCCATTAGGAACCGCAGGTGCTATTAAAAATGCTGAAAGTTTTTTTGAGGATACATTTTTAATCTTCAATGGAGATATTATGACAGATATTAACTTAGAACACTTAATAAATTTCCATAAAAATAAAAAGCCATTAGTTACTATAGCTTTAACTAAAGTAGATGATCCTTCAAGTTATGGGGTGATTGAATTGGATAATGAAGGAAAAATAAAAAAGTTTATTGAGAAACCTAAAAAGGAAGAAGCTCCAACCAATTTTATAAATGCGGGAATATATGTATTTGAAAAAGAAATATTTAATTTCATACCTTCAGGAAGAGAGGTTTCATTAGAAAGAGAGATCTATCCTCTCCTTTTAAAGGAGAATATTCCTATGTATGGTTTTGAATATAAAGGATATTGGTTAGATATTGGCAATTTGCAAAAATATTTGAAGGCAAATAAAGATATTTTATTAGGGAAGGTTAAGCTTCCTAATATAAACTTAGAAAGGAGAAATAATGTAATAATTGGAGAGAATGTAGAAATTCATCCAAAAGCAAAAATTGAAGGTCCCATTATTATTGGAGATGGGACAATCATTAGTAAAGATGCGGAAATAAATTCTATAAGTATTATTGGGAAAGAAGTATTTATAGATAAAAAGGCAAAAATAAAAGAAAGTGTAATTTGGGATAAGGCGAAGATAGGAGAAAATAGTTATGTTGAGAATTCTGTTGTCGCCAGTAAATATACTGTCGCCAATAATGAAAAAATTATATCAGAAGCTGTAGCATAAAAGGAGGCGAGGAAGATGAGGACTTGCGCCTTTCTAAGCACCTATCCACCTCAGGAATGTGGCATTGCCACATTTACTTACGATTTGGTCAATGCCATAGATATGTATTTTCCTTATTTCAAAACACAGGTTATAGTTATGGAGGAAAAAGACAAAGAATATGATTTTGATGAGAAGGTAATTTATAAGATAAAAGACTGGGAACCTAAAACCTACATTGAAGTCGCTAAACATGTAAATAGAAGTGATATTGAGATAATAAATATTCAGCATGAATTTGGTATATTTGGAGGAAAAGATGGAGAATATTTAGAATTTTTCCTTGATAATGTAGAAAAGCCCATTGTTACCACTTTGCATACTGTTCTTCCTCAACCTGACGAAGGAAAAAGAAAAATGATTCAAAAAATTGCTCAAAGAAGTGAGAAATTGATAGTCTTAAGCAATACCGCAGTCCAAATATTGAACAGTGCCTATAATATACCAAAGGAGAAAATTACCGTTATTCATCACGGAGTTCCCATATATAATTCTTTGTCTAAGGAAGAAGCAAAATCTAAATTGGGCCTTTCCGATAAAATAGTTCTTTCTACCTTTGGACTTATAAATCCAGGAAAAGGAATAGAATACGCTCTTTCTGGAATAGCTCTTGCTGTGGAAAAATATCCTAACATAGTCTACCTTATTTTAGGAGAGACCCATCCAAAAGTAAAAAAATTATATGGAGAAAATTATAGAGAAAAATTAATAGAAATGGTAAAGAAACTCAATATTGAAAACAATGTTATCTTCGTAAATAAGTACCTAACAAAGGAAGAACTTTTAGAATACCTGATAGCAACAGATATTTATATTACTCCCTATTTAAATAGGGATCAAATTTGTAGTGGAACTCTGGCCTATGCTATAGGTTTTGGGAAGGCTATTATATCTACACCTTACCTTTATGCAGAAGAGATGCTTTCAGACAGGAGAGGACTCTTAGTTGAATTTAGAAATTCCAAAGCAATTTTTGAAGCTATAGATAAAATTTTGAAGGACCCAGAATTTATGAAATCCTTAGAGGAGAAAGCATTAAAATTTGGAAAGCAAATGAGATGGCCATATATTGCTTTTAAATATGTGGAATTATTTAAAACTTTAGTAAATTCAGGAAATACTGTAAAGATCTTGAGTTAATCATAAGAGAAGGGAGGGATAGGATGCCTATGATAAAGATTCCAGGTTATCCTACCCTTGTCCTTTCTCATTTAAAAAGACTTACTGATGATACAGGAATAATTCAACACTCTAAATACTCTGTCCCTGATAGAGGATCAGGATATACCACTGACGATAACGCGAGAGCATTATTGGCAATGGCAAAGTACTATGAATTAACTGAGGAGGAAGAAGCTTTAGAATTAATTATAAAATATCTAAGTTTCATTCGATTTGCCCAAAGAGAAGATGGATATTTCCATAATTTTATGAGTTATAATAGAGAATTTATTGATGAAGTAGGATCAGAAGATTGTTTTGGAAGATGCCTTTGGGCGGTAGGGTATTTAGTAGGGCATGTGGAAGTTTTTGATCTACATTTGGTAGGAAAAGAAATATTTGAAAAGGCAATAAGAAATATAAGAAATTTAAATTCTCCAAGGGCAAAAGGATATAGTATTCTTGGACTTTATCATTTTCTTGAAAGATATTCAAAAAGAGATGATATTTTAGATTATATAAATGAATTGGCAAATTCTCTTGTAAATCAATATAAAAATACTGAAGAAGAAAATTGGAGATGGTTTGAAGAATATCTTACTTATGGAAATGCTATTATACCCATGGGACTATTTTATGCTTATGATTCAACTAAAAATATAGAATTTTTAAAAATTGCAAAGGAAAGTACAGAGTTCTTAATAAAAACTTTAATCAAAGATAATTACTTAGATTTAGTAGGAAATAAAGGTTGGTATTATAAAAACGGTACAAAGAGCGAATATGATCATCAACCTATAGAAGCAGGTTATATGACTCTTCTCTTTTTAACCGCTTATAACATAACTTCTGAAAAGAAATATATGGATTTAGCATGGCTATCCTTTGATTGGTTCTTTGGAAGGAATAGAAATCGTAAAATCTTATATAATGAAGAAACAGGAGGATGTTTTGACGGACTTACTCCTTATGGGGTAAACCTTAATCAAGGAGCAGAATCTCTATTAGTTTATCTCTTGGCTTATTTATCTCTATACTATCAGATTGAGATAAAAGAAAATAAAATGCTTGACAAAAACCTATCTAAATATTAAAAATAATACCGACTGTAGAAAAATAAGGAGGTGAATTAGATGCCTATTTATGAATTTGTATGTACCAACTGTAATGAACATTATGAGATAATGACCAATTTAGGAGATGAACTCCCAAAAGTTTGTCTAAAATGTGGAGGAACTCTTAGAAAAGTATTTCACCCTGTGGGAATTGTATTTAAAGGTTCAGGATTTTATACAACAGATTATAAGAAAAAACCCTCTGAAGAGAAAGAGAGCAAAGAAAAGGGGGAGAAATAATCCCCCTATTCTCTTTTTATACTTAAAACTATTAATCTATGAGAAGCTATATGATACTTATGCCCTTCATAATCGCCAATAAATCTTAAGACTTTAAAGCCTGTATCTTCTAATAAATTACTTAATTCACTGGCAGTGTAAAGATAAATCTTTCTAAAAAATTCTTTAACTTCTCCTGTTTTTCTATTATATACAATCCTCCGTGAGATATAATATCCTGTCTCAGGCTCAAATTTATGTTCTGATAGTAATACAAAATCTTCCATAATATTCCAGGAGTAAGGGATAAAATGTCTAAGTAAAGCTTCTCTATTTTCTATATCTATAAGCAATTTCCCTTGAGGTTTTAATATTTTATAAACTTCTCTTAAGGTTTCCTTATCTTCTTTATAAGAATTTAAACCAAAACTGGTATATAAAGATAAAACCACATCAAAGGAATAATTTAACTGATTTAAATCCTTGTACTCCAAAGGATAAAACTCTAAATTCACAAGATTTTCCTTCTCTGCATTTCTCTTAGCAATTTCCAAAAGTTCTAAGGATCTATCTACCCCAATAACCTTATAACCTCTCTTTGCCATTTCAATACTATGTCTTCCAAAGCCACATCCTAAGTCCAAAATCAACATATTCTTTTTTATAGGAACAGTAATTTCTAAAAAATCTACCTCTTTTTTTGTTCTTTCTGGAGTTAGATGGCAGGCTAAAAATTCATAATACGCTCTACTAAAATATTCATTTCGCCAATCTTTGTTTTTCTCCATATTTTTGTCTTAAGTAGTATAAGAGAATTGTTAAATCCCCTACATTTACTCCTGGAATTCTTTGGGCTTGTCCAAAGGTTTGAGGTTTAATCTTTATTAATTTATCTCTTCCCTCTCGAGAAAGATGAGGAATATTCTCATAGTCAAAATCCTCAGGAATTTTTAAGTCTTCATATTCTTTAAATTCTGCTATCTTTACCAGTTCTCTTTGAATATATCCTTCATATTTTATTTCAATCTCCACAACTTCTCTCCAATCTTTCTTCAAGTCTCCACTCAAATTTAACTTATCTAAATCTTCGTAGGTAATTTCAGGTCTCTTTAAGAGATTATTTAAAGAGACAGGATTTAATAAGGGTGTCATTCCCTTTTCTTCTAATACTTTGTTTATCTCTTGTGTAGGAAAAACAAAAGTTTCCACTAATCTTTTTCTTTCCTTGGATATAGCAGACATCTTTTCTTGGAACATCTTCCACTGATCTTCACTAATTAATCCTAATTTATATGCTTTTGGAGTTAATCTTTGATCCGCATTATCACATCTAAGAATTAACCTATATTCTGCTCGAGAAGTAAGAATTCTATAAGGCTCATCTACTCCTTTAACAACTAAATCATCAATCAATACTCCAATATATCCTTCATCTCTTCTTATAATTAATGGTTCCCTTCCTAAGAGGCTTAAAGCAGCATTAGCCCCAGCTACAATACCTTGAGCAGCTGCTTCCTCATACCCTGTAGTTCCATTAATTTGTCCTGCAAGATAAAGCCCTTTTATTTTTTTTGTCTCTAAGGTCAATTTTAGTTGATGAGGATAAACAAAGTCATAAGCAATAGCATATCCAGGACGAATTAATTCTACTTCTTCCATTCCTGGAATAGTTCTCAAAACTTTCAATTGAATCTCCTCAGGAAGACTGGTATATATCCCTTGGACATAAAGCTCAATAGAATCTCTTCCTTCAGGTTCTAAAAATACTTGATGAGTTTCATGCTTTGGAAACCAGATATACTTTTCCTCGATAGAGGGACAATACCTTGGACCCTTTTTCACCATCCCTCCGATTCTCGATGCAGTAAGATGAATATTTGCTAAAACTACATCTCTCGTTTTTAAAGTTGTCCTTGTAAGATACGAAGGAATTTGTTCTCTATATTCAGGCTTCTCCCAAAAAGAAAAAGATGGTAAGGATTCATCACCAAGCTGAGGAATAAGCCTATCGAAATCCACAGTTCTTTTATCTACCCGAGGGGTAGTTCCTGTATTAAATCTTCCCAATTCTAATCCTAATCTTCTTAGAGCATCAGAAAGCTTCGTGGAAGGAAATTCTCCCATTCTTCCTGCAGGTTTAGACCATGTGCTTATATGGATTACCCCATTTAAAAAAGTCCCAGGAGTAATAACAACTCTTTCACTATAAATCTCCTTTCCTGTAGAGAGAATTACACCTTTTACTTGATCTCCTTCTACTATTAAGTCTACAACTTCACCTTGATAAATGCTTAGAAATTTTTGTTGCTCTAAAAATTGTCTCATAAGTCTTGGGTATAGCCATTTATCCACTTGAGCTCTCAATGCCCTAACTGCAGGACCTTTCGATGTATTTAACCACTTTATTTGAAGCATACTTCTGTTTGTTATTCTTCCTATAGCTCCTCCCAAAGCGTCCACTTCTAAAAGAAGCTGTCCCTTTCCTGGTCCTCCCATAGCAGGATTACAAGGTAGCCATGCTAAGGTATCGTAATTCATAGTAATAAGTAAAGTCCTAACTCCCAAACGAGCTGATGCATAAGCTGCTTCACAACCCGCATGTCCTCCTCCTACTACTATTACATCATACTTTTCCATTTCTTCTAACCTCCAATATTTCTAATTTTGCTAATATGAATATTATTAAGCTTAAAGTACCTATAAGAACAAGAAGAGATATTTCTATATCATAAGATAAAGCTAAAATTATAGCTATTAAGCTCATAGAAATATTAATAAGATAAATAAAACCTATACTTTGCTTTGTATCCATGCCTATCCTTAGAAATCTATGATGAATATGGTCTTTATCAAACTTCCAAGGAGCCCTGCCTTCTGCCAATCTTCTGATAATTGAAAAAAGGGTATCCAAAATAGGAAATCCTAAGATTAAAATAGGAACTAAAAGAGTAATCAAAGTACTAAATTTTAATACTCCCACTATCGATATTGCAGATAAAACAAAACCTAAAAACATAGCCCCAGAATCTCCCATAAAAATTGATGCGGGTGGAAAATTAAAGAATAAAAAGCCTAAAATTCCACCAAGCATTGTAGAGAGAAAAATTACAGCTTCAGTTCTTCCTAAAAGTAAGGAAATGATTAAGAGAGAAAAAGAAGATATAGCAGACACTCCTGCAGCAAGTCCATCCAAGCCATCAATAAAATTCATAGCATTGGTTAATCCAAAAAGCCATAAAAAAGAAAGGATATAAGCTAACCATCCTGAAATAATTATATTTGTATAAGGGACCCTCCAAGTTTCCAATCTTATTCCAATAAATATTGCTATTAAAACAGCAAGGAAGGTTAACCAGAACTTAGGTGTAGGCTTTAATTCAATGAAATCATCTAAAAGCCCAACAAAAAAGATCAAAGTTCCACCTAAAAGAACTTTTTCAATCATTAAAGACCTATTAAACAAAAGATTCACAATAAGAATAGCTAAATAAAAAGCTACACCACCAATTCTTGGAGTAGGCTGAGAATGTACCCTTCTTTCAGCAGGATAATCTAAAGCTCCCATTTCAAAGGCTCTTTTCCTAACTATTGGTGTAAGAATTACAGAAATTATAAGAGATAGAAAGAAAGTCAAATAGAGTATCATTGCTTCTCCTTTTTCTCCTTTAATTCATAAGCCAAGATTATTGCTTGAGCGATTTCTTTCATGGGTTTTCTCTTATCCATACTGGCTTTTTGTATCAATCTAAAAGCTTCATGCTCCTTTAATCCTTCCATGTCCATAAGAAGACCTTTCGCTCTATCTACTAATTTTCTTGTCTCTAAAGCATCCTTTAGGTCTTTAACTTCTTCTTTTAATTGTAAGAATTCTTTAAATCTTGCTATAGCTACTTCAATAGCGGGAAACAAATCGGTCTCTTTAAAAGGCTTTACAAGATATGCCACTACTCCTACTTCTTTTGCCTTCTCTACTAATTCTTTATCAGAATAAGCGGTTAGGAAAATAACAGGTGCGATTTCTTCCTCTGTCAGAATTTTAGCAGCCTCAATTCCATCCATACCAGGCATTCTTATATCCATTATGATTACATCAGGCTTTTCTTTCCTTGCAATATTGATTGCAGTTTGTCCATCAGGAGCTTCCCCTACAATTTGATAACCTTGATTTTCTAATAATTCTCTTAGATCCATCCTTACAATAGGTTCATCCTCTGCAATTAATACTCTAATTGGTTTCATCTTTTATTCCCCCTTCCTAAAATAAATCTTCTAATATCTCATTAGCTAAAAGAATACCTTCTCTGGTAAGATATACCTTACCTTCTTTCTCTTCCAGAAATCCCTTTCTTATGAAAAATTCATAATTTGGCATAAATTTTCTTAGATCCTCCCCGTATTTTCTCTTAAAACTTTCCAAATTTATCCCTTCTGTTAATCTTAACCCCACAAATATAGCGTCCTTTATTAAATTATCTTTCTCAAGATATTCTCTTTCCTCTATAGGTAACTCTTTCTTATCAATTTTTTCATAGTATACAAAAAGGTCTTTATAATTTCCATATCTAAAGGGTAAAATTAAAGAATAAGCAGAGACACCAAAACCTAAATAGGGATCCTGCTTCCAGTATTTTAGATTATGTTTACAAAAATATTTCCTATCTTTTGAGAAATTTGAAATCTCATATTGAATAAAATTATTTGTAGATAAAAACTCCATAGCAAAGGAGAACATTTCAGCTTCTTTTTCGTCATCTATTAAAGATAATTCTCCCTTCCTCCACCTTTCATAAAAAGGAGTATTTTCTTCTATAACAAGATTATATAAAGAAATATGTTCAGGAGATAAATCTATGGCTTTTCTCAAAGAAAATTTAAAATCCTCAAATTCCTGAAAAGGTATAGAATATATTATATCAAAATTTACATTATCAAATCCAAACTTCCTTATCAAAGAATAAGTTTTATAAATTTCCTCAGGAGAATAAATTCTTCCTAAAATTTTCAATTCTTTTTCTAAAAAGCTTTGAACCCCTAAACTTATTCTATTTATACCAAAGGATTTCCAAGACTTCAATTTATCTTCAGTGACAGTTCCTGGATTTACCTCTATGGAAATTTCAGGATTATCAGCAACTGAAAAATTCTTAAATATGGTATTTAAAATCCTTTCAAGACTATCTGAAAAAAGTAATGAAGGAGTTCCTCCTCCAAAATATATAGTATCTACAATAAAAGAATTATCTCTTTTAAGCTCTACTTCCTTTATAAGATAATTAACATACTTTTCCTCTTCTTCCCTCCCCATATATTCAAAGGAAGTAAAATCACAATAAGGACATTTTTTGATGCAGAAGGGAATGTGAATATATATCCCTAAAAAATCTTTCATAACCACTTAATGTCTTATTTTAATCCCTCTTTAGGACTGTCCAGAAAGCTTCTTGGGGTATCTCTACTTGTCCAATTTTTTTCATTCTTTTCTTTCCTTCTTTTTGTTTCTCTAAAAGCTTTTTCTTTCTTGTAACATCTCCTCCATAACATTTCTGAAGAACATTCTTTTTCAAAGGTTTTATCTCTTCTCTTGCAATTATCCTTCCAGAAATTCCTGCTTGAATTACTACTTCGAAAAGTTGCTTTGGAATCTCCTTTTTAAGCTTCTGAACAATCTTTTTACCTTCTTCATAAGCTTTATCTCTGTGAACAATAAGAGAAAGTGCATCTACAGGTTTTCCATTAATAAAAATATCAAGTTTTACTAAATCACTTTTTCTATATCCTATAAATTCATAGCTTAAAGAACCATATCCCCTGGTACTTGATTTTAAAAGGTCAAAAAAGTCTGTAATTATCTCTGCTAATGGTAATTCTACTGTTATCAAGATCCGATTTTGCGTAAGATATTCTATGTTTTTAAAAATTCCCCTTCTTCTATCTACAAGTTCCATAATAGAACCCACATATTCACTTGGAGTTATTATATTTGCAGAAACAAAAGGTTCTCTAAATTCTTGTATTTCATAAGGAGGAGGGAGATCTAAAGGATTTTGAATAATCTTTTTTTCTCCTTTATTAGTGACTATCTCGTAAGCTACAGAAGGAATGGTAGTTATAATATTGAGCCCAAATTCCCTCTCTAATCTTTCTTGAACAACTTCCAAATGAAGAAGTCCCAAAAATCCACATCTAAAACCAAAACCTAAAGCAGGAGAAGTTTCAGGTTCAAAATATAAAGAAGCATCATTAAGACTCAATTTTTCTAATGCCTCTCTCAAATTAGGATAATCCTCATTATTAATAGGATATATACCACAAAAGACCATGGGTTGTATCTTTTTATAACCTGGAAGAGGCTGAAGAGCAGGGTTTAAGGCATGAGTAATAGTATCCCCCACCATTGCCTCATGAATATTTTTAATATTTGCTACTATATATCCCACTTCTCCCACAGAAAGACTCTCTGTGGGAGCCATCTCAGGGGTAAAAATTCCTACTTCTTGGACTTCATATTCCAATCCTGTAGACATTAATAGGATCTTATCTGAAGGTTTAACTTCACCCTGAAAGACTCTCACATAAACTATTACTCCTCTATAACTATCATATATGGCATCAAAGATTAAAGCCTGAAGAGGAGAAGATATGCTCCCCTTAGGTGGTGGAATATATCTTATTATCCCTTCCATTAATTCGTAAATCCCCCACCCTTCTTTTGCACTAACAAAAAAAGTTTCTCCAATATAATCTTTTCCTAATAAATTTTTTATATCCTCTGCTACTTTTTCAGGTTCTGCATTGGGGAGATCTATTTTGTTAACCACAGGAATTATAACCAAGTTATTTTCTAAAGCCAAAAGAAGATTATTTATAGTCTGTGCCTCTATACCCTGAGTAGCATCCACCACTAAAATTGCACCATCACAGGCAGCAAGACTTCTTGATACTTCATAAGTAAAATCCACATGACCAGGTGTATCAATAAGATTAAATTCATAAATTTCTCCATCTTTACTTTTATAAAAAAATCTCACCGCTTGTGCCTTTATAGTAATTCCTCTTTCCCTTTCGATCTCTAAAGTGTCTAAAACCTGTTCTTTCATCTTCCTCTTCTCTATGGCACCTGTAAATTCCAAAAAACGATCCGCTAATGTAGACTTTCCATGATCTACATGTGCAATGATACTAAAATTTCTTATTTTGGATATGTCCTTCATCATTTCTATATTATACTATAAACTTCTTTTTTTCTTTGTATTTTTAAATATATTATGGTATAATTCACAGTGTGAATTTTAGGAAAAATTTACTGAAGGAGAGGGATATATGGCAAATACAAAGTCAGCAATTAAAAGAATTAAAATTAGCGAAAGGAATAGAATTAGAAACAGAATAAGATTAGGAAGAATTAAGTTTTATACTAAGAAGTTTCTTTGCCTCTTAGAAGAAAACAAAATCGATGAGGCAAAGAAACTTCTTCCTGAAGTTATTAGTGTTATTGATAAGGCAGCTCAAAAAGGGACTCTCCACAAAAACACTGCTGCCCGTAAAAAGTCTCGTTTAATGAAGCTTCTAAACGAAAGGTTAGCTGGTTAACTCTTGTTTAGTCTTATTAAGAATTTTTCTAAAAGTATTCTGGGGTTCTTACTTGTAGATTTAATCTCTTGGTCCAACTGCCGCAGAAGAAGATAAAATTCCAATAACTCTGCGGCAGTAAAATTTGCTAAGCTCTGGATAGTCTTCTTGATCACAAAAGGGTGCAAATCTAATTTCTCTCTAATTTCCTCTTCTGATAAACCATCTTTTGATAAAGCATAAATTCTTAACATCTGTCGAAATTGCTTAATAATAATTTCTAATATTACCATTGGAGGAATCCCTTCATTCCACAGAGCATCTAAACCACTTAATCCTAATAACATGTCTCTTTTATAAAGAGCATCTAAAAAGGTAAAGAAAGCAACCTCCTTAGGAGAGGAAACTTTCTTTAAATCCTCTAAAGTTATTTCTTTCTTTTCTCCTACAAAAGATATCGCTTTTTCCAACTCTCTGTAAAGAAGAGCCAAATTATCTCCCCAAGAGATCATGAGAAAATATAGGGCATCAGGTTCTAAAGAAATATTAAGCTCCTTAAGTTTTTCATTTAGCCATTTTCTTACTCCATCAGATCTTAGTTTAGAAAATTCCACAATTCCCTCTTGAGGAACTATTTTCTGCAAATAATTTTTCTTTTGCTTCTCTTCTTCAGCATTTGCCATAAAAACAACACAAGTATTCATAGGATTTTTAAGAAGAGAACTAATCTTTTCTTTCTCCGCAGGCTCTTTTAAATTTTGACAATGTCTTATTACTAACATCTGAGTCTCAAAAAGAGGTGGAGCTTCAATAAAAGGAATAATTTCCTTCCAAGTTATATCTTCTCCAAAAAATACATGGTAGGAAGCATCTTTAAATCTCTTTCTTAAATCTTCCAACGCTTCCTCCATGAGGAATTTCTCTTCCCCTAAGAAAAGATATGTCAAAGGAATTTTTCTTTCCTTCATTAGTCTTTTAAATTCCCAATAATTCATTCTTTACCCCTCTTCCATAATAAAGGAAGTAGAATTAGAATTATACTCGAAATCAAACTAATTTTATAATTTATTATTATCCATTGTAAACCACAAAAAAGAATTTTTGTAAGAAAATCGACTATATTAAGTAGAAGAAAAGAGAGGGGAGAAAAGCTGATAAATATGGCTGTGAAAGAAAGTAAAAGAATTAGATGGAAAAGAGGAATGCTGAAAAAATTGCTTATTAAAGAAAGAAATGGTACCCTTTGAAAGAAATAAATATTAAAGGGAAGAAGAAAAAGAAACAAACATAGAGAGCTTTTCCATATCTCCTGGAAATATTTTGGTAAAAGAGAAACTTTAAAAGAGGGGCTTATAATAAGTCCTAAAGTAGCAAGATAAGATAATTGAAAACTGATATTAAACAAATTTAAAGGAGATAAAATTAAGGAAATTAGCCCCACGATAAAAAAAGAATTAAGAGTATCTTCTTCTCTTATAAGGTTTTTAGCTAATATAAAGCAAAAATACATCCCCACTGCTCTAAAAACTGGAGGTTTATCCACAATAAAAGCATAGAAGAATAAAAAAAGATTAAGCATTAGCTTAATTCTTTTAGAATTTAAAAAATATGTTAGAAAGACAATTAATAAGGTTATATGAAGACCAGAAACAGCTAAAAGATGGGCTGTTCCTGTATTTATAAAAAGTTCCCTAATATTTTGGGGTAGTGTCCCCATCTCTCCTAAGATTACAGCCTTTAAAAAGGAATTTACATCATAAGAAGCAAAAGAAAATAAATTTCTAACATATTCTTTAACTTTATCTTTTAATACTAAAAATAATGATAATTTCTCTTTCCCCATGAGTTGGTAATCTTTAACCTTTCCTTGCAAAGTAATCTCCTTACTCCAAAATCTAAAAGCATCCCCTCTTTCCAAAGGGAAGATTTCTAAATTTTTTATACTAAGCACACTTCCTACTTTTAAATCTGTCTTCTTCGGAAAGAAAAGAAGGATTTTTTCCTTCGTAGAATATGGTTTAAAAATTATCTCTTTTATCTTCTCTTTTTCTTCTATTTCCTCAATATAGCCTCTAATCTCTTTAATTCTTAATGCTGTAAAATCTTTGAACTCTGGGAAAGAGAATTTTGAGAGAAAAAATCCTAAAAAAAGAAAGAAAAGAAAGCTTGGAATTAAGAAAAAATACTTGTTTTTAATAAAAAGACAAGAGAGAAGAAAAAATATTATCAGATAAAAAAGATTCCCTGTTATTCTTTGTAGGAATATGCCTGTTATAAAATAAATAAAGAAAAAACCTGAGGGTGGAATTTTATCCACTTACCACTCTATTAAATCTTTTATTTGCTCTATTTTTCTTGGACCAATTCCTTTAACTTTTTCTAAATCTTCTAAACTTTTAAAAGGACCGTTTTGTTCTCTATATTCTATAATTCTTCTTGCTAAAGAAGGACCAATTCCTGGTAAGTTCTCTAACTCTTTTTCTGATGCATAATTAATATTAACTTTATTAGAATTTGAGGAAATATTATTTTTCTGTACCACTTCTTTTTCAGATTTAAAAGAAGGATTAGAGGGAAGAATCTTCTCAGGAACAAAAATTTTACAACCATCTTCTAAATAATCTGCTAAATTCAATTTATCTAAGTCAGCAGAAGGAAGAGCTCCTCCTGCTGCTTGAATTCCATCAATAACTCGGGAACCTTCCAATAGTTTATATACACCCGGCTCTTTTACTGCTCCCGCAATGTGAACTATTATATAACTTTCAACATTTTCTTTTTCTTCTTTTTTATCATTAAAATTAGCTACAAAATTTGCAAAAATTAAAAGCAAAATTATAGATCCAATAATAACGTATCTTTTATATTTAGGATCCATCTTTAACTTCTATTTACAAAATATTTACCTTCTTTAATCTTTTTATTTCTTAAAGATATTTGAGCTTTTAAAACTTCTATGGCTTTATCTAATTGTATGTCTCCATCTTTCCCTACATTTTCAGGAGCCATTTCTACAGTATAATCTGGCAAAATCCCCTCCTTATGAATGCTCCTTCCTGAGGGAAGTAAATATCTTTCTGTAGTAATTATTAAAGCAGAACCATCAGACAAAGAAAAGATACTTTGGACAACGCCTTTACCAAAAGTTCTTTCTCCTACTAATATTCCCTTTTTATAATCCTTAATAGCTCCTGCTAATATTTCTGAAGCACTAGCAGAATAACGGTTAACTAATAGAACTAAGGGCTTATCCCAAATTATATTCCCTCTTACTTTTTCCCCCCATCTATTCATGTCTCTATCTTCTCTATAAACCACCACTCCATTAGAGGTAAAGCTATCTACAACTTTATTATTCTTATCCCTTATAACTGTTTGAATTTGATCTTTACTACTAATAAAAAAGCTAGCAATTTCAACTGCAGATCTTAAGTCTCCACCAGGATTATTTCTTAAGTCCAAAATTAAGCCAGGAACATTATTTTTCTTCATTTTCTCAATAGATACCTTCAATTTTTCTGGCGCATTTTGTGTAAATTCATAAAACCTTATATATCCTAAATTATCCTTTAAAATCTTATCCTCTACTACAGGAACTTCTATCTTTACTCTTACCAACTCAAATTCATAGGTTTTCTTTTCTGATTCCCTATATATTTTTATTTTAACTTTCTTACCCAATTCTCCCCTAATCATTGCTACAACTTCATCAATAGCTTTTCCTTCTACTGATATATTATCTACAGCAATAATCTGATCTCCAGGCTTTATTCCAGCTTTATATGCGGGAGTCCCTTCTATAGGGGCTACTACAAGAATTTTATCTTCTTTTTGCTCCAATCTCATTCCCACACCATAAAAAGTTCCTTTGATGTCTTCATTAAAGGTCTTAAAAGCTTTAGGATCAAGGAAACGAGTATAGGGATCATCAAGTCCTTTAAGTAATCCTTTTATAGCTTCATATTCTAACTTCTTGTTATTCAAGTCTTTTTCTATGAAAGCGTTTTTAACATAGAAAAGAACTTCAAGAAAAGTTTTAATATCTTCGTATACTATTTCCCTTGCAGCCCAAATTTTAGATATTGCAAAGATAGAAATAATTAAGATTGCAATAGTTACAATTAGCTTCCCTTTACCCTTCATGTATTTCTCCTCCTAAAATATTTATTTTAACCAAGGTAATGGATCTTGCGGCCTCCCATCAACTCTCACCTCAAAATGTAAATGTGGTCCAGTACTTAAACCAGTACTTCCCACATATCCTATAACTTGTCCTTCACTCACTTGTTCTCCTAATTCTACCACAATACGCGATAGATGAGCATACAAAGTAGTAATTTCGCCTCCATGATCTAATATGACTAACTTCCCATATCCCCCATACCAATCAGCATAAATAACTTTACCAGGAGCAACAGCCCTAACAGGAGTTCCATAATCTGCAGAAATATCAATGCCGGTATGCATCATATAAGCGCCACCTAATAATGGGTGTCTTCTCATTCCAAAGCCTGATGTAACAGCTCCAATTACTGGCCAAGAAAGCTTTCCTTTTTGAGCTTTCTTTAGTTGGGAAGCAGAAGCTAATTTCTTAATCAAGGCTTCAATTTCTTTTGATTCTCTCTCTAGGGTAGCAATAGTTTGTTGTTGTAATCTCTTTTTCTTTCTTATATTTTCAAGATATGTACTTTTCTCTTTCTTTTTTCTCTCAATATACGCTTTTTTCTCCTCAATTTCTTTTACTAAATTCTCTATTTCCTTTTTTTCTTCTTCCCATTCCCTTCTTTTTTGTGCTAAATCTTTACGTTGATTGTCTATTTTACTTAGTCTTTGGGCTTCATTTTTAAAAATATATTTCAGATAATAAGGAACTGCTAATAACTCAAAAGTTGATTTGTTCCCCAAAAAAATTTCCCAAAAATTTCCGTTATTGCTGTTTTCTTTAAATATCTCTCCTAAAGCGAATTTGTAATTTAGACTTCTATTTTTTAAATTTCTTTCCATTATTTTTAACTGCGTAGATATGACTATAAGCTTTGCCTGTGCTTCTCCCAATTTTGCTTCTGCATTTACTAACTCTCTTTCTGTTTTTTCTAATTCACGATCAATAATATTTATCTCTCTCAATATGTTTAATTCTTTGCTTTCTAAAGCTTTGACTTGAGCTTTTAAAGTATTTATCTTTTGCTTTTTCAATTGAAGTTCTTGTTTTTTCTTAGTTAAAAGATCTACTGATTCCCCTATTTCAAGGAAAAGAGAAAGATTAAAAAGCAACAAAAATATAAAAAAGAAGATTCTTCTGTTTTTCATCCTTTTAATCTATGCCAACCAATAAATGCTGATGAAAAGCTCAAAATCAAACTGGAAAGGAAGAAAAATAACCCCCACAGGAGAAAACGTTTTATATCTACCATATATACAAGATAGGGAATAATATCAGAAAGATTATCCTTTAAGAAATATAGAAGATAATATACTGAGACAAGAGAAAGTAATGATGAGAAAAAAATTGTAAAAAAGTTTTCAAAGATTTGAGAGACGAAAGAAAAGTTTGGATAAGCTACTTGGGAGTGAGCTAAAAGTTCAATAATTATAATAACATAAGCAAGGCTTCCTACAAGAATAAATAAATTTTTAAGATTATTAGCAATCCTTTCTATATTTATCCATTGTTCCTTTAGTTCAGGTGAATATTTTACGTCATCCACACTTGGGTTTGATAAAAGCCAACCAACTAAATTTTCCATTTCGTTTAAAGAAACCATACTTATTTCTAAAGCCTTTGGAAGATTACTTGGTGAGCTCCAAGAAAAAATTTCTCTCTCATTTCCCAATGATTCTTTTAATTTTCTCCAAGCAAGATTTTGATCTATAAAATTTATATTCCTTATGGGAAATTGAGATTCCAAATCTTTTTGAATTTTGAATATAGTATCATTAGAAACATTAGGAGGGAAAAAGGCGTAAATTTTAATTCTCTCCTGCCATATAGTTAAAGAACCGTTAAGGGAGGTTATAAAGATAACTAATATAAGAAAAATTAAAAAAAACACAAAAAGACCTATAAACATGAAAAAGCTTTTTTGTGTGAAACTATACCAGCCTTTTTTAATATCTTCCCACATGGTTTCACCTTAAATATTATAAAAAATTAACACTAAAAGAATTCCCAAAACACTACCTAAATTAAACCTCAAATTTAATCCAAATGTCAAGTTTATAAAATAAAGATCCAAAATAAAAGGAGAAAAACCAATAGTTATTCCTTGAGTCAAAAAGGGAAATTTATTCCTGAAGCTTTCTGCAATAACTCCTCCTATTATTACTCCCAGAATTAATAAAAAAATCAATAATCCTGATGACCACTTATTTCTTCTCATGTTTTTCCTCCTAATGCAAGAGTTAATCTCTTAATTATCCAATCTCCTAAGATTCCATTAAAGGTCCCTGTTATCACTGCAAATATTATTAAAAAGGGAAGATAAAAAAGAATACTTTTATGGGAAATAAAAAAAGATACTAATACCAGTTGAGAAAGATTATGAGAGAGTGCCCCAAGAACACTTACAAGAGTTACACTTAAATTTTTATTTATAGACAAAAAGCCCATAATTAATGCACTAACTATCCCTCCAATTAAACTTAAAAAGAAAGAGAGACCAAAAAGACCTCCTAAAAGAATATTCACAATAATAACCCTTATAAAAGAAATTATAAATCCTTCTCTCCATCCCCACCAATAAACTGCTATCAAGGTTATTATATTTGCTATCCCCAATTTAGTTCCAGGAAGAGAGGATAAAGGATTTAGAAATAAGGCTTCTAAATAATACAAAACACAAGCTAAGGAGAGCATTATTCCCAGAAAAGAAATATAAGAAATTTTATTTTCTAATTTTATCATTTTTCTTCTTCAAAATAAATATTATCAGATTTCCAAATGTTTCCATCTTTATCTACCATAACAAGTCCAATATTTGGGAATTTATTTTTCCAAAATTCCTTTCCCTTTTCTCCTAAGACAAAAAACAAAGTTGATAAAGCATCTGCAGATGTTCCATCCTCACTTATAACTGTTACACTCATCATATCCGAAGATGGGAAACCATTCTTGGGATTGATTATATGAGGATATCTTTTACCATTCTTTATAAAAAATCTTTCATAATCTCCTGATGTTGCTACCACCCCTTTTTTAATTTTTACTTTTCCTAAAATACCATTTTTTCTTGGATGCCTAATTCCAACCTCCCAATAATCTCCATTTAAGGGTTTACCATATACTCCAATAGTCCCTCCGATGTCCAAATAAACTCTTTCCAAATCGAAATTCTTAGAAATATCTATAAGTCTTTGAACCGCATACCCCTTAGCAATTCCTCCTAAATCTATAGACATGCCTTTCTTTTTAAGTCTCACTTTTCTATTTGAAATCTCTAAATCTTTCCAATTTACCTTCTCTAAGGCATTCCTAAGTTCTTTTTCCGTAGGAATATATAACTTTCCATTATAAAAACCCCATAATTTCATCAGCGGACCAATGGTAGGGTCGAATAAGCCATCAGAAATTTGAGCATAATATTTTGCTTTTCTTAAAATATCCTCTACTTCTTCAGAAACTTCTACCCATTTTCCCGAATTCTCATTAATTTTATAAATCTCACTTTCAGGATTGAATCTATTTAATTTTTGGTCCAATTTTTCCAACGCTTGCCAACATATTTCACTTACTTTTTTACTATCTCTTCCCCAAAGTTTTATACTTATAAAGGTATCCATTAAAATACCACTTTTCCCAGCCTCTTTTTGAGAAAAGCTTTCTCTTATATAAAAAGCTATTAGCAGAATAAAAATTATAAATATTAAAGCCTTTAAATTGCCTGTCACTTTAATAAAATAAGAGCCTTTGTGGGACATTTTTCTACACAAACTCCACATCCATCACAAAGTTCATAATTTATTACAGGAAGTCTCCCCTGCATAGTTATAGCACCTTTAGGACATACCCTCGCACATATCCCACAACTAATACAAGCTTTTGAACATACTCCCCTTGCATCAGGACCAGGAAGTGTTGTTTTACATCCTAAAAGTAAAGGAATATCTACTGGTAAAAGGGTTAATATTCCTCTTGGACATTCCTTTACACATAATCCACATCCTGTACATTTTGCAGGATCTATCTTAGGAAGCCTATCCTCTCCCATATAAATAGCAGAAAAGGGACACACTCTAACACAATCTCCATATCCAAGGCATCCATTAAGACATCCCTTTGGTCCTCCTTGAACTAAATCCACTGCTCTACAAGTTTCAATACCTTTATATATGAATCTTTCCACCGTAATTCCCTTTCCTCCTTGACAGTTTAAAAAAGCAATATTTTTTACCATAGTAATTTCTCCCTCTAATCCCATAACTTTCGCAATCTCCTTTGCAACCTTCTCTCCACCTGCAACACAACCTGTAGCAGATACTTTTCCTTCTAAGATTGCCTGAGCCAATCCCTCACAGCCAGGATATCCACAGGCACCACAATTGCTTCCAGGTAAAACTTTCAATATTTCTGCTAACCTTGGATCTACTTCTACTTTAAATTTCTTTCCTGCAAAAGCCAAACTACTTCCAAAGACCAATCCTATCCCTCCTAATACTAATGCAGCAAGTAACACTACCCCCATCGCTTTCCCTCCTTTAGTGAGCCATTCCTTGAAATCCTAAAAATACAAGAGCTAATAACCCTGAAGTTATAAAAACCAAAGGATAACCTTTCCAGAAATTTGGTATATCTGAGAAATTTAATCTCTCTCTAATAGTTGCTAAAAGAATTAGAGCAATGGTATACCCTACTGAAACTCCCAAAGAATATACAATGACTTCTAAAAGATTATAAGACATGTCAATATTTATAAAAGTCACCCCTAAAATTGCACAGTTAGTTGTTATCAAAGGTAGGTATATTCCCATAGCTCTATAAAGATAAGGAGATGTTTTTCTTATCACCATTTCTACAAGTTGCACCAATGCTGCGATGACTAAAATAAAGGCTATAATTTTTAAAAATACGAGATTAAGAGGGAGAAGAATATAATAGTATATAAAGAAAGTAACTACAGATGCCATAACCGTTACAAAAGTCACAGCAATACCCATTCCTATTGAAGCATCATATTGGGAGGTCATTCCTACATAAGAGCATAAGGCTAAAAATCTCATGAAAACGATATTATCTACTAAAGAGGCGAATAAAAATAAAGTAAATAATTTCCCTAAAAGTCCCATAATCTCCTCCTATTATCCATGATGATGGTGATGAGCTACCTCTTTCCTTAGAAATATTCCTTTAATTTTTTCAGTGGACCAATTTAAAATACCTATTAATAATCCAATTCCCCAAAATGCCCCAGGAGGCATAATAAAGGCAAGAGCAGGCTTAAAAAAAGAAGGCAAAACAGGAATTCCCATAAGAGTTCCAGATCCTAAGAGTTCCCTCATTCCTGCTAAAACTGTTATAGCCCAAAAATAACCTATACTCATTCCTAATCCATCTGCAATGGAGTTTAGGATATTATTTCTATATGCAAAGGCTTCTGCCCTTCCAATGATAATACAGTTAACAACAATTAAAGGAATGAAAATACCAAGAGCATGATGAAGCTCAGGAAAATATGCAGACATTACTAAGTCAGTAATAGTAGTAAAGGTTCCAATAACAATAATAAATATGGGAATTCTTATGTTATATGGAGTAATAGGTCTCAAAAGGGAGACAAAAATGTTTGAAAATACCATTACAAAGGAAAAGGCAAGTCCCATTCCAATACCATTTGCCAAATTTGTAGAAACAGCAAGGACAGAACATAGTCCAATCATTAATATTAAAACAGGATTTTCCTTAAAGATTCCATTTACAAGATTTTTCCAAAATTCTCTTACCATAAAATATTTCCCCCTTATTTAAGAGATAAAGCTTCTTTTACAGCTTTTAAAACTGCTCTTGAAGATATAGTAGCACCAGTAACAGGCTGAATATCCCTTTTAAGTTCTAAATTGGGAGAATCCTTACCAATAAATTGGTCTAAAAATTTATCTTTTGAAATTTCTGCACCTAAACCAGGAGTTTCTTGCTGAGAAATAACTTTAACTTTTGTAATTTTCCCCTTTATATCTAATCCTACAAAAAGATTAATATTACTACTATATCCTCTAACACTTAATTCAATAACTTTTCCCACAGTTTGATTATCATTCTTTCCTTCATAAATCTCTAAGATTTTTACCAATTTATCTTTTGAAGTAGGTAAATTACTTACTTTATCAAAATGCCTTGCCATTGGCAGAATTTCTTGGAGAGCCTGATTTTTTTCTTTTTCTTTCTGAAAAGCGATAACCTTTTGAGTTTGGATATAAGTATACGCTAAGGCTCCTGCTGCTACAGCACATATAAACATAAGAATTAATCCGTAAGTAATTATCTCCTTCATTTCTTCACCTCTCCAAATCTTCTTCGCCTAATATTTCTATCAATAAGAGGAGTTAAAACATTCATGACTAAGATTCCATAGGTGACCCCCTCAGGATAATTTCCATAGATACGAATAGCCATAGTTAAAAAGCCTGCACCAATCCCAAAAATCAATCTTCCTAAGGAAGTAAGTGGAGTAGTTACCCAATCTGTAGCCATAAAAAAGGCTCCTAAAAAAACTCCTCCTGCTAACACTTGAAATATAGGATCTTTTTTAAATAACAAAGATAATATCATCATGGTAAGAATATAACTTACAGGAATTCTCCAATCAATTATTTTTTTATAAATTAGCCATACACCTCCAAGAATAAGTAACAATGCAGAGGTTTCTCCTATGGAACCAGGAATTTTACCAATAAATAGATCCCAGTAAGAAGGTAAAGAGGAAGGAAGTTTTAACTTTTCAATAGCTAAAGGAGTTGCGGTAGATGTTGGAGTACTTTGAGTTATAAACCCAGAAACTGGATTTATCCATGAAGTCATTATAACAGGGTAAGAGGTCAATAAAAATGCCCTACCGACTAAGGCAGGATTTAAAAAATTTCCTCCTAACCCCCCAAAAATCTGTTTTGTTAACACTATTGCAATAAAGGTTCCCACTACAGGAATCCATAAAGGAACTCTTGGGGGTAAAGTCAATGCTAAGAGAAGTCCTGTGACTACTGCGCTAAAATCCATTAATGTGTTTAAAGACTTTCCTCTAATAACAAGGGAAATAGCCTCCCATATAACTGCAGAAACTATACTCACAAGGATCACATAGAGGGAATAAATGCCAAAAAAGTAAATTCCTGCAAGAGCAGCAGGAATAAGGGCTAAGATAACATTTAACATTACTTTACTTACGTCTTCATCAGCAAAAATATGTGGAGATGATGATACTATTAATTCCTTTTCTTCCATATATATTTCCCCCTATCTTCTCCTTCTTGCCAATATTTCAGATTTAGCAATCCGAATCCAATGGACTAAAGGTCTTCTTGATGGACAAATATAACTACAAGACCCACATTCCATACAATCCATTACTCCCTCTTTCTCTGCTAAATCAATTTTCTTTAAACGAGAATATTCAGCAATAAGAGTAGGGACAAGATTCATAGGACATACATCCAAACATCTTCCACAGCGAACACAGGAAAGAGGATCATGGTTTTTAACAAAACTTCTTGGAAGAACCAGAACTCCTGATGTTCCTTTTATAATAGGAGTAGCCAAACTATAAATAGTAACTCCCATCATAGGTCCACCAAATATTACTTTTCCAGGAGTGTCTGAAAATCCCCCACATTCATCTATAAGTTTAAAAACTGGGGTCCCAATAAGAACATTAAGATTTTTAGGATTTTTCACCCCTTCTCCTGTTACTGTTACTCCACGGGAAATAAGGGGTAACCCCGTTCTAAAATGCTCAGCTATAGCACAGGCAGTTCCTACATTATTTACTATCACTCCTACATCCAAGGGAAGACCACCTGATGGAACTTCTCTATCTAAAATAGCCTTTATTAATTGTTTCTCTGAACCCTGAGGATATTTTGTCTGCAAAAATACTATTTCCATATCTCTCTTCAAGTGTTTTTTTAAAATCTCTCCCGCATCTTTTTTGTTATCTTCAATCGCAATGATTCCTCTTTTTACCCCTAAAACATACATTAATATTTGAAATCCTTCTACAATTAATTCTGGTTTTTCTACCATTAAGCGGTAATCAATAGTCAAATATGGTTCACACTCTGCTCCATTTAAAATTACAGTATCTATTTTCTTTCCTTGAGGAGGTGTTATTTTAACATGAGTGGGAAAAGCAGCACCACCTAAACCTACAATTCCAGCTTCTCTAATTCTCTTTCTTATTTCATCAGGAGATAGATTCTCCCATGAAATAGGAGCAATTTCTGGAAAAATCTCATCTTTCCCATCACTTTCTATTTCTATGGTTAAAACAGGTCTTCCTAAAGGATGAGGATGATAACCAATTTTCCGAACAGTC
>JBNARO010000003.1:0-53423 GCA_049718665.1 Dictyoglomaceae bacterium
TCTACCTCCTATAGGAACTGCAAAGGAAAGAACTTTTTAAGCGAGCTAAGTTTTTTGAAGAGGTAAATTTGGTAAAATAAACATATAAAATCGCCTTCAAATTCTACCACAAGGAGGCATTTCTTTTTTAAATACTGATTACAGGTCAGCCCATAATTGTGATTGACTAAATCCACAAAAAGATGTATAACATTAGCATTTAAACTCCATGCTATACCAAAGTCGAAAGCCTGAGTTTTGTTCTGCTAAAGCCTAAAAGAAAGTCCTGTAGGTTTACCCACTACTGCCCCAACTCCAAAATTACCCGCATAAGCAATGGAAATTAACAATAAAACAACCAAAATTGGAAAGAAAATTTTCTTCAATTCTTTCAGTGCTTTTACTTTCCTTTGTTTTTCACTAATTTAGGAATATCTGCAATCAACCTTAGCTCTTAAGATATTAAAAATATGTGAGAAGGGAAAAAACAAGATCAGAACAATGTAGAAGAATTAGACATAAAAGACCTACAGTCAGCAATAAAGAGAGTAGATAAATTTGATATAAAAAGGGTGTATGCCAATTTACTAAAGGAAAGTCAAAATCACTTAAATGCCTTCCTAAAGACATTACCATATAACTTAGGGCTCCCCTTTGGGGAGCCCATTTTTATTCTGACTGCTCTTTTAAAATGACCACTGGGGAGATGGAGTTAATTCTTCTTCTTCCTAAATATCTTGAAAATAAGAAGGCTACAAAAAGATAAGTAAAGGAAAAGAGTATATCATTAAATTGAGCTTGTAACTTAAAAGAAAAATCTACATCTTTAAGAACTCCTTTTATAATATAACTTATAAGCATATTATAAAGAGGAATTCCAAGAAGAAAGCCCACTATAAAGGAGAAATTATTAAAACCAAGAAACATGGAGCTCAACTCTCCATCTCTAAACCCAAGGATCTTAAAAATAGCAAGAGGTTTTCTATTTTCCATAATCACTAAAGAAGCAAGGACATAAATTATGGTGAAAGCAAGGAAGAAGGATATGAGATACATTACTTGAAGCATTTGATCCACACTTTGTGCAGAATCCTTAAAGGCCTTTATTGCATCCTCTTTACTCATATAAGTAACAAGGTCTTCCTTAGGAATATCAAGCTTATGAAGAGAGTAAAGTCCAATAAAAGATCCCTTATCAAAACCAAAAGTTTCATTAAATTCTTCCAGACTCATATATCCATTGTTTCCCACGTAAAGATCAGCAATCCCTGTAACTTTTAAACTATATTCTTTTCCATCAATATTATTAACCAAATTCAAAACATCTCCAACCTTAAGATCAAATTTATCTGCAAGAGACTGAGAAATTACAAGTCCCTCTAAATTTATTTTGTTTCCCTTACCATCTTTCAATAATATCATCTGGGAATCTTTTAAAATACCATAAATCACAACCTTTGATTTGGTGCCTTTAAGATAAAAGGATAGCATATTAAAAGGCTCAGCATCATACTTATTTTCCTTTTCATAGTAATTCAAAAGATACATATAATTGTATTTATAAGTATTTTGAAAGGTATCTTCCACAAGATAAGAGAGGGCAGATTTTGCAACAACTCCGTACAGAATAATTAAGGTAGCAAAAGCAACCCCTATTATTAAAACCAACTCCCTTGAAGGATGTAAAAGTCCTTGTTTTAACATTACTCTTCTCTTAAAAGAGAACCTATCAAGAAATTCCATGCGAAATCTTGTTTTAAATCCCTTTTCTGATTCTCCTCTTATTATCTCCACCACTCTCTTTTTAAGAAGATCCTTTATAGCTATATATCCAGAAGGAATCATAAAAAGAGCTGGTACAAAAAAGGCAATAAAAAGATCTTTTGTAGGGATAAACTTTTCTACTACAGGCACACTTATAAAGGAGACATAAAATTCAGTGAAAGAATCGGAAAGAGCATACCCCAATATACTCCCTGGTACTGCTCCCATCAACCAAATGTATATGGGAAAAAGAATATACACCCTTACAATCTCTTTGCTGTTATATCCTAAAGCATAAAGAGTGCCTATCTCAGCATGCATAGAATTTATAAGTCTTCTTAGAACAATGAAGAGGAGAATTGAGGATATAACCAAAATAGTACCAGATATAACAAAAGCCATAGGTCTTGCATTTTTCATCTTCGTCTCTGTAACTATAATTCTAATATTTTCGTCTTTTTCTACAAAGGAAAGAAGTCTATATTTGGAATTTATCTCATTTTTGAAAGAGGAAAGATCGGAGATTTTCCCCCTCACCATATAATATCTATAGGCAACACTTTCTAAAAATTTTCTCATATCTTCAAAATTCATTATTCCAATCCCAAAATGCATAGGATCAGGAAAAAAATCAGTTTCATTTTTTGTTATATAAATATAATCGGGAAGAGCCACATATCCTGCAATACGAAACTTAATGCCATTAATTTCTATCCCATCACCTATCTTTAATTTATTTGCCTTGGCAAAATTAGGATCTACAGCAATTTCCCCTATTTTAGGAAGACTCCCCTTAACAATTAACGGCTTATTTACCTTTTCTGTTAAATTAAAAAATCTTATTAATCTATCACCATATTCAAAGTCCCATGTAAATTTTTCCTCAATAAGCACATTATATTTTTTCTCTAAGGAGGAAATATCTATAGGGAAAAATGTAGTAAAGTGAAAATTCTCCTGGTTATACTTCTCCACGAAATTTTTATAATTAGTATCAATGTTTGTTATGAGAATACTAAAGATAGCATATCCAAAAGATGCAAAAAGAACAAGAAAAATTATCCCCAAAAAGTGAGACTTATCCCTCCATATTATCCTCATAGGAATCTTCTTAAGCATTACCAAACCACCTCCTCAGCAGATATAGGAGATGGATTGTCTTGGTACTCCACCAATTCTCCACTTCTTAGCCTTATAATCTTATGGGACATCTTTGCAATAGCGGTGTTATGGGTAGCAATTATGATGGTAGTACCATATCTTTTGTTTATATCCTCAAGAAGCTTTAGAACCCTCTTTGCATTTTCAAAATCAAGAGCACCTGTTGGTTCATCACAAAGGATTATAGATGGATTCTTCACTACTGCCCTTGCTATAGCTACCCTTTGCTGTTCACCACCCGAAAGCTCAAAAGGAAATTTATCTCTATGCTCCCACATTCCCACAACTTCAAGAACTTCCTTAGGATCTAAACCATTTTCTGAAAGGTATTTAGTGGAAAGTACATTTTCAAGAACTGTCAAAGAGTTCACAAGGTTGTAAAACTGAAAAATGAAGCCAAGTTTTCTTCTTCGATAATTAGTTAGCTCCCTATCGTTAAAGTTAGTTATATCTTCTCCATCAACTATAACTTTCCCTTCGTCGGGTTTATCAATTCCACCAAGAATGTTAAGAAGAGTGGTCTTTCCAGAGCCAGAAGGCCCAAGAATTACATACATCTTGCCCTTCTCAAAGTCTATGGATACCTTTTTGAGAGCATCAATCCTAGTTAAACCAACCTGATAACTTTTTGAAAGATCTTTGACTTCAATGAACATTAAAATTCCTTCCTTCTTACAATCTATTTTAACTTCATAATCTTAAATTAATAAATACTGATTACAGGTCAGTTTGATACCGCTTTCTTCGCAGTCTTCTCTTCAGAAACTTCTTTCTCTTCTAAAGAAATTTCTTCCTCTAAGCCCCAAATTTTTCTAATTTGTCTTTCTATCTCATCAGCTATTTCTGGGTGATCTTTTAAATAACTTTTTGCATTTTCACGTCCTTGTCCTAAACGAATGTCTTTATATATATACCAAGTTCCACTTTTTTCTATCACCTTTGTATCTACGCCTGCGTCTAAAATACATCCTTCTCTTGAAATTCCTTCTCCATATATCAATTCAAATTCTCCCTCCTTAAAGGGAGGAGCAACTTTATTTTTAACTACCTTCACTTTTACTCGAGTTCCTGTAACCTCGCTTCCTTCTTTCATTGTTTCTGCTTTTCTCACTTCAATTCTTACAGAGGCATAAAACTTTAATGCTCTTCCTCCTGGAGTTGTCTCAGGATTTCCAAAAAACACTCCAACCTTTTCTCTGATTTGATTGATAAATATTGCTACGGTTTGTGATTTACTTATAACGCCTGTAAGCTTTCTTAAAGCTTGAGACATTAAACGAGCTTGAAGACCAATAAAAGCATCTCCCATTTCTCCTTCTAATTCTGCACGTGGCACCAATGCAGCAACAGAATCTATAACAATTACATCCACTGCACCACTTCTTACAAGAATCTCTGCAATTTCTAAGGCTTGTTCTCCTGTATCAGGTTGGGATATAAGAAGATTTTCTAAATTTACTCCAAGTTTTCGAGCATAATTAGGATCTAATGCATGTTCTGCATCTATAAAAGCAGCAACTCCGCCTCTTTTTTGAGCAGATGCAATAATTTGTAATGCAACTGTTGTTTTTCCAGAACCTTCAGGTCCATAAAGCTCAATAATTCTTCCCCTTGGAACTCCTCCAACACCTAAAGCATAATCTAATGTAAGAATTCCGGTAGGAATTACTGCTACTTGGAAGCGCTCAGTACTTCCCAAGCGCATAATAGAGCCTTTACCAAATTGTTTTTCTATTTGGGATATGGCAGATTCTAAACTTTTCTCTCTTTCCATATCTTTACTCCTTTTATAATTAGTTTCTGAAATAAGTTTAACAATAAAAGATGACTCTTGTCAATTTTTACTTTTTATTAAACCACTCTATCTTATGTTCTTTGCCTTTTATCAGTCTCTCTATATTTGGTATATGGCGAAAAACTATAAATAGTCCTACAAGAATTGATGCTATTAAATATTCCTGGGGTGGATTTTCTAAATAATAGAGAATAACAGGAAAAAGTATAGAGCAAGTTATAGATGAAATAGATTTATATTTTGTTAAAAGAACAATCAAAATTCCAATGAGAAGAGTAAGGGAAGAAGTTTTTGGAAAAAGATAGAAAAGAATTCCAAAAGAAACTCCTACACTTCTTCCCCCTTTAAAATTGGCAAATATTGGATAAGAATGGCCAATTATTGCACACCCTGCGGAAAGGAGTATAAATAAATAATCCTTAGGGATGATTTTTTGAGCGAGGAAAACTGTTAAAACTCCTTTTCCCACATCCATTATTGCAGTAATTATAGCAGGACCCCAACCTAAAACTCTTAAGACATTTGTTGCACCGAGATTCCCACTTCCATGATTTCTTACATCAACCCCTTTACACAATTTTCCAACAATTAAAGCACTGGGAATGGAACCTAAGAGATAGCCTAATAAAAGAGTAATTATCTTTTCAATCATGATCTACCTCTCACTTCAAATTTTAAGGGAGTTCCAATCCAAGAGAAGTAAGCTCGGAATTTATTTTCAAGAAAATTTATAACATTTGATTTAACAAGTTCAGGATAATTTACAAAGAGAACAAACTTTGGAGGGGAAATATCTACTTGAGTTATATAATAGAACTTAAGGCCTTTATCCTTTTTACTAAAATGAACCTTCTCTAAAATCTCTCTCATGACTTGGTTTAACTGAGAAGTTGGGATTCTCATATTTCTTAATAAATATAATTTTTCTACCCAAGGAATAATTTTTTTAACGTTATAATTTCTAATAGCAGATGTAAAAATATAAGGGAAGTAATCAAAAGGAACTAATTGGAGTTTCAATTCTTTTTCCAATTCTCTTCTCTCACTAAGGGATGGGATAAGATCAGTTTTATTAAAAACAATAAGACATGATTTTCCTTTTTCTTCTATATAATGTAGGATTCTTTTCTCTTGTTCCCTTATTCCTATGGATAGATCTATAACCATTAAAACTATGTCGACTTTTCTCACTGTTTGTAAAGTCTTTCTTACTGACAGCTCTTCTAACCCTTCTTCAACCCTTGCGGGTCTTCTTAATCCCGGAGTATCTACAATCATATATCTTCTCTCATCATACTCCCATATAATATCTATGGCATCCCTTGTAGTTCCTGGAACTTCACTAACAATGCTTCTATTTTTACCTATGAGGGCATTAAGAAGGGATGATTTTCCACTATTTGGTCTTCCTACAAAGGCAAATTTTATAATCTTTTCTTCTTCATCTTTAATTTTTAATGGAGGAAGATATTCTAAAATTCTTAATATTAACTCATCTAAATTATCTTTATGAAGAGCTGAAATTGGAAGAATATTCTCAAAACCGAAAGATGTATAGCTCGCTAAATATTCTTCTCTATCAATTTTTCCTTCCATCTTATTTACTACTAAAATTACTGGTTTATTTACTTTTCTTAATAAATCTGCAAATTCCAAATCTAAACTTGTAAGTTCTTCCTTTCCATCTACTACAAAAAGCAAAAGGTCACTTATGTTAATCACTTCTAAAATCCTTTCCTGAAGTATTTCACTTAATGAATCAGAAAGTCCCCATCCCGCGGTATCTACAAGATAAAAATATTTTCCTTCATATTCACAAAGATGAACTAAGGGATCTCTTGTTACGCCTGGAATATCGCAAGTAATAGCCTTATTCTCTCCTGAAATTCTGTTAAAGAGAGTAGATTTCCCCACATTGGGTCTTCCTAAAATACTTACTACAGGGATACCCTCTCTTAAAGATAGAAAATCTCTAAAGGAAACCATTCTTTCAACCTTTCTATAACATCAAAAATAAAGCTATCAGGAGTTGAAGTTCCACTTATTATACCAACATTATCCTCTTTTTTAAACCATTCTTTATTCATTTCTTCAATATTCTCTAAATGATAAGTTTTTGTATAATTTTTAGCAATCTGAAATAATCTCTGAGTATTGGCGCTGTTTTTTCCACCTAATACTAACATGACATCTACTTTTTTTGAAACATCATTAAGTTTTTTTTGCCTTTCTTCTACTTCAGGACATATGGTTTTAAATATTCTAACTTCTTTCCCCTTATCTAAAATTTTATTTATCATTTCCTTTACCTCTTCCCAATTTTGAGTTGTTTGAGATACCACCCCTATTTTGGGAAAATTTTTTATATTATCAATATCTTCAATTTTCTGAATTACATATCCTTTTCCATAGGTATAACTTAAGATTCCTTGAACTTCAGGATGATTTTCTTCTCCTATGATGATCACTCTGTATCCATTTTTTGATAAAAACTCTGCGAGCTTTTGAACTTTTTTAACTAACGGGCATGTAGCATCAAAGACTTCATTTCCTAATTTCTTATATTCCTCAATTCTTTCCCAAGGAAGTCCATGAGCACGAACCAACAATACTTTATTTCTTGGCTTTTCTTCAAAATTCCAGATTTTTATATTTTCCAAAGATAATTTCTCTATAACTCTTGGATTATGAACTAAAAAGCCAAGAGTGAAAACCTCCTTCCTCTTAGTTCTTATCTCTCTTGCTAAATTTATGGATCTTCTAACTCCAGAACAAAAGCCTAAGGGTTGTATTAGAAAAATTTTCATTTTATTAATTGTAAAATTGCTTCTTTTATTTTATGATTTAGCTCAACAATATTTTCCTTTGAGGGTCTTAACATTTTATTTACATATATAGGTTTCCCTATTTTAATAATTATTCTGTGATTAAATTTTGGGAAAATCTTCCCTCTTTTCCATATTTTATCAGTTCCAATTATTCCCATAGGCACAATCTTAAGTCCATATTGAAGAGCAAGAGTTGCTGCACCAGCCTTAAAAGATAAAAGCCCCCTTTCAGGATTAATATTTCTTGTTCCTTCTGGAAAAATTACTAAAATATTCTTTTTCTCTACCAATTCTTTTATCTTTTTCCAAGATTCTTTTTTAAACTCTTTTCTATTAACCCCTATCGCACCAAGCCATCTTAAAAAAGGTCTTGTTAAAGGAAATTTAAAAACTTCTTCCTTTGCCACATAATATAATCTGAAGTTATAAATGGCCCCAATAAGTATAGGATCTAAGAGACTTAGATGATTTGCAGTTATTAAATAGGGAGGTTCAGGAAGATTTTCTTTTCCATAAACCTTATAATCCCAAAATATTCTTAAAAGAACTCTTGCTATATAGGCAAGACACTTGTAAAAAAAATTAGATATTTTTTCCTTCATATTCTGCCACCAAAAGTTTATTTATCTTTTCCATAATTAATTTTGTAAAATTTTCTTCTTCCTTTTTATTTATTTCAGACTCATAATATATAGGATTTCCAAAGATAACTTTTACTTTCCCTTTTAGATGAGGAATCTTTTTTTCAGGAGGCCATATTTTATCTGCTCCAATAATAGCTGTAGGTATAACAGGAACTTTTGTCCGAGAGGCTAAATATGCTACTCCTCTTTTTGCTTCTCCTATTTTTTTCTTAACTCCTATTCTTGTTCCTTCGGGAAAGATTAATAAAATATTTCCATTTTTTAAAGCCTCAAAGGCTCCTCTTATAGCAGATAAATCTACCTGTTCTCTTTTTACAGGGATGCCTCCTAAATATTTTGCAAATCTTCCAAAGATTGGATACCTGAATCTTTCAATTTTCCCTAAGGCTTTTATGGGACGAGGTAAAATTGATGCAATAGCTAAAACATCTAAGCTACTTCTATGATTTGGGGCAATAATGGCAGGCCCCTCCTTAGGGATATTTTCTAAGCCTTTAACTTCAAGTTTATAAAGATACCTAAGGATAATTTTGAAAAACCAAGCTAATTCTTTATATACAAACATTTGAAAACTATTCTTAAATCTCCTCTTTCTCATAGGGAATTCCATCTGCTGCTGGAGCAATAGCTCTTCCTACTGCACCAGCGAGAACTAACATAGTAAGAATATATGGAATCATTTGAATGAACTGGGTAGGTATTCCTACCCCTTCTAATCTCATTCTTACAGCTTCCGCTAATCCAAAGAGAAAACATGCACCTAAGGAACCAAAGGGAGTCCATTTTCCAAAAATCATAGCTGCCAATGCAATAAATCCTCTTCCTACAGTCATGGTCTCCACGAAAACTCTTGCATGCTCTAAGGAAAGAAAGGCCCCTCCTATTCCTCCTAAAAATCCACTTATCAAAACCCCTATATATCTATACAAATAAACATTTATCCCAAGGGTATCTGCAGCTTGAGGATTTTCACCTACCGATCTTAATCTTAAACCAAAGACAGTTCTAAAGAGAATAAAATGAGAAAGAACAATAGATAAGAGCATTATTATGATTAAAGGAGAAAGATCTGAGAAAAGTTTTCCAATACCTGGAATTGAAGAAAGTATTGGAATAGACCAGGGGTTTAATCCCTCAAGGTGGGGAGAAGAACCTGCAGCTTTAAAAATGAGGCGAGATAAAAAGGTAGTACCGCCTGTTGCCAACATATTTAATGCTACACCGCTTACAATTTGGTTTACTTTAAAGTTTATGGAAACTACTGCATGAATTAAAGCAAGGAGAGTTCCCGCTATTCCTGCCATAAAGATAGCAAGCCAAGGATCTTTAAAGAAATAAACAAATACTGCTGCAAAAAAAGCTCCCACAAGCATTATTCCTTCTAAAGCAATATTTACTACACCACTTCTTTCGGAATAAACTCCGCCAAGGGATGCAAAAGCTAATGGAGTAGTCATTCTTATTGCAGAAGCTATAGTTTCCCAGGAGAAAAGAGCAGAAAGCATTCTTAAGATTTCCTCCTTTTTCTAATTATTCGCGTAAATATCTCATTTCCTACCGCAACAGTAATAATAATTAATGCCTGCAATATTGAAATAATCTCTCGAGGAATATGAGTAAATACATCCATACCAATAGCCATTCTATCTAAAGCTCCAAAAAGTAAAGAAGCAAAAAGAATTCCCACAGGATGATTTTTCCCTAATAGAGCTACCGCTATTCCCGTAAATCCAAGCCCATGGGAAAAATTATCAAGAAATCTATGTCTATATCCTAAAACATCATTTATACTTGCCAATCCCGCTACTGCTCCACTTAAGATCATGGTTATCACAATAGTTTTTGATATTTTTATCCCACCATTTTCTGCTGCTAATGGATTACTTCCTACAGCTCTAATTTCATACCCTATACGAGTTCTCCAAAGAAGATAATAGATAAAAACTAACATAAAAAGACTGATAAATAGTGACGCATTAACTGGATTGCTATCTGGAATATTAATTCCTATACTTTGGAAAAACCCTCCCAATCGGGGTAAAACTGCAGAAGAGGGCAATTCTGCAGTTTGAGGAAGAGGATAAATCACTCCTTTTTCTCTTACCACATTTACTACTAAGTAATTGGTTAAGGCATAGGCTATCCAATTCATCATTATGGTGTTTATTACTTCATGAACACCCAATTTTGCCTTTAATAATCCAGGGATTACTGCCCATATTAATCCACCAATCATTGCAGCTAATAGAGCTATGGGAAGATGAATAAACCAAGGCATTTTAGGTAAAGATAATCCTACAACTGCAGAAAGAAGACCTCCTACTAATAATTGTCCTTCTACTCCTATATTAAACAAACCACCTTTAAAAGCAATAGCTACAGCTAGTCCCGCTAAGATTAGAGATGTGGAATTAAAAAGAACATATCCCCAGCCTGTAGGATTTCCTAATGCAAAGCTCATCACTTGAGCATAGATTTCAATAGGGTTGTATCCAAGAGCTAATATTACAAATCCACCTAAGATTAAAGCTAAAAAAACTGAGACTGTTGGACTTAATATGTTCCAAAATAATTCTTTAATAAAAGAATTGTCCTTCAAAGCACCGCCTCCTTCATCAGTTCTTGTCTTTTAATGCCCATCATGTAATAGCCTACTTCATTCTCATCAATTTCTTTATTATAAAATGCACCAACAATTTCTCCATTATACATGACTAAGATTCTATCGCTTAAATTAAAAATTTCATCTAAATCTGCAGAAACAAGGAGAATTGCTTTACCTTCATCTCTTAATTTTACTAATAACTTATGAACAAACTCAGTTGCACCTATATCTAACCCTCTTGTAGGCTGAGAGGCAATAAGTAAATATGGGGAAATACTAATTTCTCTTCCTGCAACTACTTTTTGTTGGTTTCCACCCGAAAGATTTCTTATGGGAATTTTTACATTAGGAGTTCTAACATCATACTCTTTCACTAAATTTTCAGCATTATCAAAAATTTTTTTGTAATCAAGCATCAAGCCTTTAGAAAATTTTGGCAAATAATGAAGACCTAAAATTGTATTTTCAGCTACAGAAAAATCAAGAATTAATCCTCTTTTATGTCTATCTTCAGGAATATGACCTAATAAAGTCCTTCTTTCTAAAACAGAGTCTTTTGAGACCTCCTTTCCTTTAATATATATTCTTCCCTTTTCGATAGGCAAAAGTCCCACTAATGCCTCTACTAACTCTGACTGTCCATTTCCTTCAACGCCCGCAATACCAACAATTTCCCCTTCTCTAACATTAAAACTTACATTTTTAACAGCAATTAAACCTCTTCTATTTCTTACAGTTAAGTTTTCTACTTTTAATATTTCTTCTCCTGGTTTATAAGGACCCTTAGGTGTTTGTAAAAATACTTCTCTTCCTACCATGAGTTGTGCTAATTGTTGTTTATTAGTTTCCTTGGTATTTAATGTCTTAACTACCTTCCCTCTTCTCATTACTGTCACTCTGTGAGAGATAGCTAAAACTTCATTAAGTTTATGGGATATAAAGATTATTGTCTTCCCTTGATTATTTAAATTTCTCAAAATAGTGAAAAGTTCTTCTACTTCTTGAGGTGCTAAAACTGCTGTAGGCTCATCAAGAATCAATATATCTGCACCTCTATATAAAAGCTTTAAAATCTCAACTCTTTGAGCCTGTCCCACAGAGAGAGTCTCAACCTTTGCAGTGGGATCTATATTAAATCCTATACTTTTTGATAATTCTTTTACTTTCTCTACAGCTTTATTGTAATCTAAAACTATGCCATTTTTAGGCTCTGCTCCAAGTATAATATTTTCTGCCACAGTAAAAGGAGGAATTAACATAAAATGTTGATGAACCATCCCTATTCCAAGAGATATAGCTACTCTTGGTTCTGTTATGTGAACCTCTTTCCCTTTAACAAATATTTTTCCTTTATCAGGACGGTATAGTCCATAAAGGATCTTCATTAAAGTAGACTTTCCCGCACCATTTTCTCCTACAATAGCATGTATTTCCTGTTTATTAATTGATAAATCTACATTATCATTTGCTATAACTCCAGGGAATTTTTTAACAATTCCTTCCATTTTGATAATTTCTTCCACTTTTTTCTCCTCCATTCTCAAAAATATCCCCCTGCCCTATTTGGACAGGGGGAAAGTATTGTTTTATTTCTTCAAATATTTTGCCTTAAATTCTTCAAAGGTTTTATCATCATAGGGAACTACAATTTCTCCTTTAATTATTCTCTTCTTCAAGACATCCACATGGTTCTTAACTTTTAGAGGAATCAGATTCTTTGTAAATTCACTATATTCATAATCTACACCACCATTGGCTAATCCAAAGTAGCGAGGACCCTCTTTAAACTTTCCTTCTACTACGTCTTTTATAGTTTGATATATAGCTTCGTCAACTCTCTTTAACATACTAGTAATAATTCTTCCAGGCGCAATCCATGCTTGAGGAGAGTCTACACCAATAGCATATTTTCCAGTCTCTTTTGCTGCTTCAAAGACTCCCTCACCTGATGCTCCAGATGCATGATATATAATATCTGCACCTTGTTTATACTGAGCTAAGGCTAACTCCTTACCTTTTACTGGGTCTTTAAAAGCTTCTCCCGTTACTCCAATGTAATTAATTAAAACTTTTACCTTAGGATTTACATACATAGCTCCCGCTTTATACCCTACTTCAAATTTATGAATTAATGGAATATCCATTCCACCAACAAAACCTATAATATTTGTTTTTGTCATCAGGCCTGCGATAGCTCCAACTAAGAAAGAACCTTCATGTTCATTGAATAATAAAGAGGACACATTTGGAAGACCTTCAACATAGCCATCCACTATAGCAAATCTTACTTTTGGAAATTCCTTAGCAACTTTAGTAATAGCATCGGTAAATAAGAATCCAACACCAACTACTAAATCATAATTTTGTTCTGCTAAGGTTCTTAATAATTCTTCTCTGTTTGCTCCTCCAGGACCAGGCTCCATATCTTTTCCTTCAACCTTTAGTAATTTTATTGCCTTTTGAAGTCCCGCATACGCTGCATCATTGAAAGACTTATCCCCTCTTCCACCTACATCATAAACAATACCAATTCTAAACTTTTTTTGAGCAAAGCTTGGAGAGAAAACTAAAATAAGAAGAATGGAGAAAACCAATAATAAAGTTAGAAACTTACGCATAGAAAAATTACCTCCTTATAAGATTATTTAAGTTTTTAATGGTAAATACTAAAACCTCATTGTTCAAATTTTTTATCACCTCCTTTTATAACTTTTTTAGGTTTTCCTTCCCCTTGAGACATTACATATCCTTTTTCTTCTAATATATCTAAAATACGTGCTGCTCTATTATATCCTATTCTAAATCTTCTTTGAATATAAGAGGTGGAAATAATTTTTCTTCCTTCTAAAAGTTCTATAACCTGGGGTAATAAGGGATCTTCAGAAAAATCTTCTTTAATGTCTTTTTCTTTTTCCACTATATCTAAAGATAAAGAAGAGTCTATATCTGAAAAAGTATCAGAAAGATAATTAACAACTTTCTTTATATCTTTCTCTTCAATAAATGGAGCTTGTAATCTTATAGGAGAGGTGCTCATAATTGGTAAGTAAAGCATATCTCCCTTTCCTAATAATTTTTCTGCACCATTATCGTCCAAAATAATTCTTGAGTCTACTTGAGAAGAAACTGCAAAAGCTATTCTTGATGGGATATTTGCCTTAATAAGTCCTGTTATTACATCCACAGAAGGTCTTTGTGTTGCAACAACCAAATGAATTCCTGCAGCCCTTGCCTTTTGAGCTAATCTACATATTATATCTTCTACTTCTTTCGGGGCTACCATCATCAGATCGTTTAATTCGTCAATTATAATTATAACATAGGGAAGATTTTCTTTTGTAATATTTAGTTCTTTGTTTTTATACTCATCAATATTTCTGACCTCTTCTTGGACAAAAATTTTATATCTTCTCTCCATCTCATTAATTGCCCACCTTAAAACGGAAGATGCCTCATGATATTCAGTAATAACAGGATACCATAAATATTTTTTATAAAGCCTGTTATATAAAGACAACTCAACCCTTTTTGGATCTATCATTAAAAATTTTAGATTATTTGGGTTGTGCTTATAAAGAAGACTTAAGATAAGAGTATTAATGAACATGCTTTTTCCTGAACCTGTAGTTCCAGCAATAAGGAGATGAAGCATCTCTGCTAAATTTCCCACTTGGGGTTTTCCAGCTAAATCTTTACCTAAGGCTATAGGAAGAGAGTATAACGTATTTTGAAAGGCTTTACTTTCTAAAATTTCTCTTAAATACACCTTTGATGGATTTTTTCGAGGAACCTCTATTCCTACCAAGGATTTTCCTGGAACAGGAGTTTCAAATCTAATGCTTGGAACCGCTAAGGCTAAAGCTAAGTCATTAGATAAACTTAGAATTTTACTAACTCTAATTCCTGGAGCCAGTGAAATATCAAATCTTATAACTGAAGGACCAACATGATATTCTTCTACCTTTGTATCTATTTTAAAATTCTTAAAAGTATCCTCTATCTTTTTTGCAATCTTATCTAAATCTTCCTCTTCATTAGATGTAGAGCCCAAAGGTAAAAGATCTAAAGGGGGTGGAAAATTTTTTTTAGAAAGTACCTCTATCTCTTTTGAAACTACTACTTTTTCGGTTTTTAAATCTATATCTTCTTTTCTTGCTTTTTCTAACTTCTTAGGTTTTTCTTTTTTCTTAAAACCAAATTCTATTTTTAAAAGAGAAGAGTAATATAAGCTAAATACAATAAAAATAAGAGAAAGAGATAGTAATCCTCCTATGCCTAAGTAGGTATAAAATATCTTTTTAAAAAATATGGAAAATGCTCCTCCATATTTTTGAAGATTATCGATGAAAAGTATAAGAGAAAAAAGAATAAATATACCAAGAGCGAAGGAAATAAATGATATTATCTCTTTTTTAGTAAACTCTGTTTTTAAAAGGAAATAAACTAAAATACCTTGTAAAAACAAGAATAAAAAATTGTATATTCCAAAAATATTTTTTAAGAAACTCACAAAAAATCTTCCTAAAGTTCCTCCTCCTTGAGGCAGAAGCCAAGAGAGGATTAAAAATAAGTTTAAAAATATTAGAATAAGACTTATAGTAACTCTTTTTGACATTTCATATTTCCCATAATATTGGTATTAAAATAGGCTTTCTTCTTATCTCTTGATAAAAGAAGTTTTCTAATGTTTCCTTTAACAAAGCCTTTTTATCAACTTTACTTTTTGAAGTATTTTTAGAAATTTCCTGAAATATTTTCCTTATTTTTTCCTTTGCTGATTCAAAAAGCTCTTCTGAATCTTTTTCAAAAACAAACCCCTTAGATATTATCTCTGGTCCCTCCAAAATAAGACCTGTCATTTGATCTATCAGTACTCCTACTACAACAACACCATCTTCAGATAATTTTCTTCTCTCTTTTAACACAATATTTCCTACATCTCCAATTCCTAATCCATCTACATAAACATTTCCTGCGTCTACTTTATCAACAATTTTCATTCCATTGTTATCTATTTCTAAAACATAGCCATTTTCTAAAATTTTTACATTCTCATTAGGAAAACCTAAACTTTGAGCCAATTTCTTAAAGAGAACTAAATGTCTATACTCTCCATGATAAGGGACCAAATATTTTGGCCTAAGAAGATTTATGAGCATTTTAATCTCTTCTTGTGCAGCATGTCCTGAGACGTGAACTCCCGCACTTTCTCCATATATGACTTCTAATCCTTTTCTAAAAAGTTGGTCTACTAATCGAAAAACCATTGGCTCATTCCCTGGAATAGGGGTTGTAGCTAAGATTACTGTGTCATCAGGATTTAGTGCGAGTTGTTTATAAGAATGGTTAGTAAGAAGGACCAAAGCTGAATAAGGTTCTCCTTGGCTTCCTGTGGATAAAACTAAAACTTTCTCAGGAGGAATACGATTTACGTCTCTTATATTTATTATTATCTCATCTGGTATATTGAGATATCCAAGTTTTTTTGCAACTTCTATATTATTTATTAAACTTTTTCCTGCTATAGCAACCTTTCTATGATACTTCATTGCAGTATTTATAGCTTGCTGGATCCTATGAAAATTTGAGGCAAAAGTTACTAAAAATATTCTACCCTTTGCAGAACTAAAAATGTTTTCAAAAGTTGCTTTTACAGTACTTTCTGAAGGAGTTATTCCAGACTGTTCGATATTTGTAGTATCACAAATTAAAGCTAATACCCCTCTTCCTCCAAATTCTGCCAGTTTTCTAAAATCTGTAGTTTTCCCATCAATGGGATTTTGATCAAACTTGAAATCTCCACTTACTACTACTAATCCTACAGGAGTTTCGATAGCAAAACCCACAGCATCGGGAATGCTGTGGGTTTGTCTAAAAGCTTCTATTAAGAAAGAGCCTATACTAAATCTTTCTCCAGGATGAATTCTATTTAATTTCTTTTTTATATCAAACTCCTCCAATTTTCTTTCTACAAGACCTAAAGTAAGAGGAGTACCAAATATGGGAACATCCAAGTCTTTCAAAATAAAGGGCAATGCTCCTATATGATCTTCATGCCCGTGGGTTAATAGTATTCCTTTTACCTTCTCTTTTTGAGATAAAAGATATGAAATATCTGGAATGACAAAATCTACCCCTAACATTTCTTCATTAGGAAACATCAATCCCGCATCGATTACTAAAATTTCATCCTTATATTGGAAAAGAAGCATGTTCTTTCCAATTTCGCCAGATCCACCTAAAGGAATTATTCTTAATTTTTTATCTGTATTATTCATTTATACAAAAACCAAACTCCTTTAATCTTTTTATCAACTCCTGCCTATTTTTTTCATCAATAGGAGGTAAAGGTAATCTACACTTACCTACATTATACCCCAGTAAGTTTAAAGCTTCTTTAAGAGGTATAGGATTTGTAGTTAAAAAAAGAGCTCTGAATATTGGGAAAAGTCTTAAATGGATTTCTGTAGCTTTATCTATTTTTCCCTCAAAATATGCATTTATCATTTCTTTTATTTCTCTACCCAATATATGCGATGCTACACTTATTACTCCATCTCCACCAACACTTAATAGTGGTAAAGTCATTGAGTCATCACCACTATAAAGCAAAAATGGTCGAGGAAGGAGCCTTCTTATTTCAGACATTTGATTTAAATCTCCACTGGCTTCTTTAACTCCAACTATGTTTGAAAAGTCCTTAGCAAGTTTATACAATGTCTCTGGCAATATATTAACCGCAGTTCTTGAGGGAATATTGTATATAATAATTGGTAAAGACGTAGAATCAGCTATGGCACCAAAATGCTTATAAAGACCATCTTGAGGTGGTCTATTATAATATGGTGCGGTAGCAAGAATTCCATCTACACCAATTTTTTCTGCCTCTTTTGTTAACTCTATAGATTCCTTTGTACAATAATTAGTAGTTCCCGCAATCACCTTTGCTCTACCTTTCGCAGTATGCTTTACTCTTTCAAAAAGTTGTAATTTTTCTTCTGATGATAAAGTAGGAGCTTCCCCAGTAGTTCCTGAAACTACGATACTATCAGAACCATCCTCAATTAATTTTTCCACTAATCTATCTACTTCTTTCCAATTTATTTCTCCATTTTCATCAAAAGGAGTAACCATAGCGGTTATTAATCTTCCAAAAGATGTCATATTAATCTTCCCCCTTCTCTAAAATTGTTTCTAAGCCATAAAAGAAACCTTTCCTTTTATATATCTCCCTAATTCCTAAAAGAATGCCTGGAACATAACACTCTCTACTTATGGCATCATGCCTTATGGAAAGAGTTTGTCCTAATCCTCCAAAGATAATTTCTTGATGTGCTACTAACCCAGGCAGTCTAATACTATGAATATTTATACTATCAATCTTTCCACCCCTTGATCCTGGAAGCTTTTCTATCTTAGTAGGATCAAAATGAGAAAGATTTCTTTTTCTCATTTCTTCTGCTAAGATCTCTGCAGTAGTTATAGCAGTACCAGAAGGTGCATCCAGTTTTTCATTATGATGAAGTTCTATAATTTCTACATCAGGAAAATATTTTACTAATTCTCTTGCTATTTTAATCATTAAAACTGCTCCTAAAGCAAAGTTTGGTGCAATTAAGGTAGCAGAATCTTTTTCCTCTGTCTTTTTCTTTATCTCCTCTATCATTTCTTTTGATAACCCAGTGGTTCCAATAACTACTTTTCTTCCTAAGTTTAATGAAAACATTGCATTTTTATATGCAGATTCTGCATTGGTAAAATCTACAATGAGATCAAAGGGAATATTTGAAAGTTCATCTATCCCTTCTTTAACTAAGAGATTTACCTCTTCAGAATTTATTATTTTTCCATAATCTAAGCCTACCCCTGCGGGATCAACTACGCCAACTAATTCCATATCTTTAGAAGAAGATATTGCTTTCCCTATAACTCTTCCCATTTTTCCTAAGGCTCCACAAAGGACAACTTTTATGCTCATATTATATCCCCTCTTTCTAATGTTTTTTTCATTTTGGAATCTAAAGGACCTAATACTGTAAGGGAAAAGGGCTTGTTAAATATATAATCTATTGTTTCTTGAATTTCTTCTAAACTTACTCTTCTTAAGTTTCTAATAGTTTCGATAGGTGGAATTATCTTTCCATAAAACAAGATTGAATCTAAGTAATAAAATAGTCTATATTTAGGACTTTCTATGCTCATTAAAAAATTATAAATACTTTGTTTTTTTGCAATATCTAATTCTTCCTTTGTAATTCCCTCTTTCTTAAGTTTCTTTATTTGTTCTACAAGGAAGAAGAGAGTTTTCTTAAAAAATTTAGGAGTAGTTGCTGTATAAATTGCAAAAAGACTTGTGTCTCTAAAATTTATTCCTTGAGTCTCCACATTATACACTAATCCTCTCTTTTCTCTAAGTTCTTGGAAAAGACGAGAACTTATTCCACCTCCCAAAATTAAGGATAAAAGATATAAAGAAAATTTTCTTTTATCTTGAGGTTTATATCCCTCTGTCCCCCAGACAAACTGTATCTGCTCAAAATTTTCTTTTAATATTAATCTTCCAGGTCTAAAAATAGGAGAAGGATCTTCTTTTTCTTCAGAAAGACTATTAAGATTTGATGAGAAGTTTTTTTCAATTAATTCACATACTTTTTTAAAAGGTAAATCTCCGCTTATGGCAATAGTCATATTTTTCAATTGATATTTTCTTTCGTAAAATTTCATCACTTTTTCTAAAGTAAAACTTTCAATAGATTTTTCTGTTCCTAAAATCTCCCGCGCTAAAGGATGTCCATCCCACGAAGATTTAAGGAATAAGTCAAGAGCAATTTCTTCCGGTGAATCTCTATACATTTTTATTTCCTCTTTTACAACTTTCTTTTCAAGTTCTAAATCCTTTTCTGTAAAGTCAGGTTTCAAAATAATATCTGATAAAAGATTTAATCCTTGAGATAAACGAGAACGCAAAATTTTTAATATAAAATAAGTTACCTCACGTGTAGTAAAGGCGTCTAATTCTCCACCTAATCTATCTATCTCTAAATAAATGTTTTTATTCTTCCTGTAATTATTTTTAAAAAGAAGATGCTCCAGTAGATGAGCTATACCATGTTCGTCCTCTCTTTCATCTCTTGAACCTGCATTAACAGCAATTATTATATCTACGCTTTTTCTATATGGAGTAGCCTCAAATATTAATCTTAGTCCATTATCTAAAAATACAGTTTGCGGATTCATTAAATATCGCGTCGAGTCAGACTAATTCTCCCTTGAGAGTCTATAGAGTCTATTTTAATCAATATCTCATCTCCAAGATTGATTTCTTCTCGAACTTGTTTCTTCCCTTTATTTATAGTCTTAAACTTAGAGATATGTAAGAGCCCAATCTTCCCTGGTAATATTTCTACAAAAACACCATAGTCAGTAACTCTTACTACTTTACCTAAAAATACTTCTCCTTCTTTTATTTCTCTTGTATATTCTTGAACCATTTGGGCAGCCTTTTCCGCAGATTCCATATTAGGAGCAGAAATAATAACTATACCTTCAGGTTTAATACTGATCTCTGTCTTTGTTTCCTCAATAATTCTTTTAATATTTTTACCACTGGGACCAATAAGATCTCCGATCTTTGAAGGATTAATTTCCACTACTTTGAGTCTTGGAGCATACGGTGAAATTTCTGGTCTTGGAGCAGAAATAACACTATCCATTATATCTAATATTTTTAAACGAGCTTCTTTTGCCTGATAAACAGTCTTTCTTATTATCTCGTAAGTAAGTCCATCCACTTTAATATCTAACTGGACCGCGGTAATTCCATTTCTTGTTCCCGCAATTTTAAAATCCATTCCTCCTAAGGCATCTTCTAAACCTTGAATATCAGTTAATACTTCAAACTCATCCCCTTCTTTAATAAGTCCCATAGCAACTCCTGCTACGGAAGTCTTTATAGGAACTCCTGCATCCATAAGGGCTAAGCTACTTCCACAAACACTTGCCATAGAGGTGGAGCCATTAGAAGATAAAACTTCAGACACTAACCTAATAGTATAAGGAAACTCTTCTTCCTTTGGGATAAGGGGAAGTAGGGCACGCTCTGCCAATGCACCATGACCTATTTCTCTTCTTCCTGGACCTCTTAAAGGTTTTATTTCACCTACAGAGAACGGCGGAAAGTTATAATGATGCATGTATCTTTTGGGAGAACTTTCCATTACACCTTCTATTATCTGTTCTTCTCCAGCTCCTAAAGTCGCAACAGTAAGAACTTGTGTTTCTCCTCTTTGGAACAATGCAGAACCATGGACTCGCGGTAATACTCCAACACTACAGCTTATTGGTCTTAATTCATCTAACTTTCTACCATCTACTCTTCTTTTCTCTTTTAATATTAAGTCTTTTATAATTTTTTTAGCTACATCATTTATAATCTCATCCACTTGTTTTACCTTATCTCCATATATTGGTCTAAAATGCTCTGAAACTTTTTTCTTCAAATCTTCCAATGCCTTCTGTCTTTCTGATTTACTAGGTGTAAAAATTGTCTCTCTTATTTGATTCTCAGAAATATAATTTAATACATCATTTTTTAAATCCTCATCAATCTTATAAGGAGTATAAGGAAAAGATGAAGGTTGAATAGTATTTAAAATTTCTTCTTGTAATTCAATAGTTGCTTGCAATGCGGTATGCCCTCTTATAACTCCTTCAATAAATATATCCTCTGGAACCTCCACCCCATCACCTTCCATCATAAATACTCTATTTTTTGTTCCTGCGACGACTAAATCCAGTAATAATTTTTGAGAACTATCAGCTTTGGGGTTTATAATCCACTCTTTTCCATCCCAGCCAACTCTTACAGCTCCTATAGGTCCAGAAAAGGGTAAACCTGCAAGCATAATAGCACATGATGCTCCAATAATTCCAGGAATGTCAGGATAATTCTCTTGATCCACAGCTAAAACAGTGACAATTATTTGTACTTCATTTCTAAAATCCTTAGAAAAGAGAGGTCTTAAAGGTCTATCTATAAGCCTTGCCATTAAAATCTCATGTTCAGTAGGTTTTCCTTCTCTTTTTAAAAATCCCCCTGGAATCTTACCTGCGGCATAGAGCTTTTCTATATACTCTACAGTTAATGGGAAAAAATCCACATCATCTCTCGGTTCTTCTGCAGAAACAACTGTAACTAATAAAACTGTTTCTCCATATCGAACCAAAAGAGAACTTGTAGCTTGCCATGCTACTTTTCCTATTTCAATTACTAAATCCCTTCCTGCAATTTCTTTTTTAAAAATATAAGTTTCCCGCATAATTTATTTTCTTAATCCTAATTCTTGTATTAGTTTCTTATATCTTTCCACATCCTTTTCTTGAAGATAATTTAAAAGTTTTCTTCTTCTACCAATCATCTTCAAAAGACCAACTCTTGAATGGAAATCTTTTTTATGAACCTTCAAGTGTTCAGTAAGTCTCCTAATTCTTTCAGTTAGTAAAGCAATTTGTACCTCAGGAGAACCTGAGTCCTTTTCATTAATCTTAAACCTTTCAATTATTTCTCTTTTTTCTTCCTTTGTTAAAGCCATTTTCTACCTCCTCTTTTAACTCAAAAAATCGCCTATAGCGATGGTCCCCCCATCACTATAGGTTAGTTATATTTTAGCACATTAATTAATCTATTGCCAATATATTATAATTCATTTTTACACTTAGCTATTATCTCTAACTCTTTCTTCAAAGCCTCTTCTACCTTATCAAGCAAAAGTAAAGCATAATTTTCCGCTTCCTTCTTAATTTCTTCAGCCTCTTTCCTCGCTTCTTGAAGAATTAATTCCGCCTCCTTTTGAGCCTTTTGGGTTATATTATTTTCACTTAGAAGATAATCTGCTCTTTCTTTTGCCACTCTTATAATGCCTTCTGCTTCTAATTGAGCCTCTTTTATTATTTCATCTTTTTTCTTGATTATTTTCTTTGCCTCTGTTATTTCCTCTGGGAGAGTTTTATCTAATTCTTCGATAAGAGATATTACCTTTTCATAATCTATAAGAGCTTTCTCAAGAATGGGAATAATAAAACTTTTCTTAACTATTTTTCTTAACTCTTCAATAATCTCAAAAGATCTATTTAACATTTTCTCCCCTAAATTTTTTATAAAGACTTTTAGCTACTATATCAGGAACTAAGTCTTTTACACAACCTCCAAATCTTGCAATCTCTTTTACCATACTAGAGCTTAAATAGGCATATTTAGAATCTGTTACCAGAAAAACTGTTTCGCATTCAGGATATAATTTTTTATTTGCTAAGGCTTGCTGGAATTCATATTCAAAATCAGAAACAGCTCTCAAGCCTCTTATTATTATTTTTGCATTCACTTTTTTAAGGTAATCTACTAGGAGACCATTAAAGCAATCCACATATACATTCTTAATATCTTTAACACTTTCTCTCAACATCTCCAATCTTTCTTCAAGAGTAAATAATGGGGTCTTTGCTACATTTTGTGCTACCGCTACAATCAATTCATCATAGATATTAGCACCTCTTCTTATAATATCTAAATGTCCATTAGTAACAGGATCAAAACTTCCTGGATATACCGCCTTCCTAAACATCTTAATTTTACCTCAGTTTATAATAACTAAAAAGGGTTTCTCCAAAATTTTTAATTTGAAATAATTTTAAATTTTTTAATTCCTGGATTATCTTTGTTTTCTTGTGATGTTCTACAATTAAGATTCCATCTTCTTTTAACCAAGAGTTTTTTTCTATTAACTCTAATACATTGTTCACCTTTTCTCCTAAGGAATAAGGTGGATCCATAAAGATAATGTCAAATTTCTCTTTTGGGGAGTTATTTAGAAAAGAAAAGACATCTGAAAGAAAAACTTCTACTTTTTCTTCTACCCCTAAATTTTTCACATTCACTCTTAGAATCTTTACTGCTGGCAAATGATTTTCTACAAAAACTACTCTCCTTGCTCCTAAACTGAGAGCTTCTAATCCTACTATTCCTGAACCTGCAAAAAGATCTAAAAAATAAGAATTAGAAATTTTCTCTCTTAAAGAATTAAATAGAGATATTCTCCCTTGCTCCATTGTAGGTCTATATCTTTTCCCTTTCAATATTTTTATACTCTTTCCCTCAAGAAATCCTTTTGAAATTCTAATTTCAGAGGACAAGAATTTTCTCCTTCTTTTCTTTTATAATCCACTTTTTGATAGGGATATTTTCTTCTTTTTCTAAATTAGCATCATCTTTTAAAATTTCAAAAGCTTCTTTTCTTGCTATTTCAAGGATTCTTAAATCTCTTGTAAGATCTGTTAAAAGGAGATCAGGAAGACCATGTTGTTTTGTCCCAAAAAACTCTCCTGGTCCTCTGATCTCTAAATCTTTATTGGCAATTAAAAAACCATCATTAGTACTGACAAAAACTTTTAATCTTTCTTGTGCTTCTTTACTTTTTAAATCAGCTATTAAGAAACAAACAGATGGGGTCTCTCCTCTACCTATCCTTCCTCTTAATTGGTGAAGTTGAGCCAAGCCAAAACGGTGAGCATCTTCAATTACCATAACTGAAGCATTAGGAACATCAATACCTACTTCAATTACTGTTGTTGCTACTAATATTTGTATTTTGCCCTCTCTAAATTCTTCCATTATTCTTGATCTTTCCTCCTTCGAAACTAACCCATGGATCAGTCCAATTTTGAAATTTGGAAAGAACTTTTTCAATTTTTCATATAATTTGGTTGCAGATTCTGCCTCCAGTTTTTCCGATTCCTCAATAAGAGGACATACTACATATGCTTGTTTTCCTGCTAAAATCTCTTTTTCCACTAAACTATAGACCTTCTTTCTTTCAGCGGAAGAAAAAAGATATGTGCTTACAGGTTTTCTACCAGGAGGCAGAGTGTCAATTATAGAAACATCGAGCTCTCCATATATGGTTAATGCTAAGGTTCTTGGAATAGGTGTAGCAGTCATTACTAATAGATGAGGATTTTCCCCTTTTTTCCATAAATTTGATCTTTGAATAACTCCAAATTTATGTTGCTCATCAATAATTACTAATCCTAACTTTTTAAAGATAACATCTTCTTGTATTAAAGCATGTGTACCAATAACTACTGGTAAATCTCCATGTTTTAATTCATTTAATACATGTGATTTTTCTCTCTTAGAGAGACTACCAATTAGAAGACCCACTTTCACTCCTAAGGGCTCAAAAAGAGGTTTCAATCTACTGTAATGTTGTTCTGCTAAAATTTCTGTAGGAACCATAAAAGCAGATTGATAGCCATTTTCTACAGCCAATAAGATCGCCATAGCAGCAATTATGGTTTTTCCAGATCCTACATCTCCTTGAAGAAGTCTGTGCATAGGTTTCCCAGAAGAAAGATCTGATTTAATTTCCTCCCAAACTTTCTCTTGAGAAGAAGTGAGTTTAAAAGGAAGGTTCTTAAGAAAAGTCTCAACTAAAGAGCTTGCTGTATTAAATATTGGGGCAGAAAGCAATTCAATTTCTTTCTTCTTTTGAACTAAAGTTAACTGCATAAATAACAGTTCTTCAAATACTAACCTTTTTGTAGCACTTCCCATAGAAAGAAAGGAAGTAGGGAAATGTTTTTCTATTATACTTATAGGTTTGTCCATTAAGTTATATTTTTGTTTTATTCTCTCTGGAAGTGAATCCTCTATAAAGGGTGCATATTGGGTAATTACATCATATATAAGTTGTCTCATAATTTTCTGGGATAGACCTTGAGTAAGAGAATAAATTGGCACAATTCTTCCTACATGAAGCGTTTCCTCCTTTCCTTCCTCTAAAATTTCATATTCAGGATTTTCAATTTCAAAAGTTCTAAAACTTTTTTTAACCACCCCTGAAATAAGAACTTCGGTTCCTACAGGAAGATTCTGTTTTATAAATCTTTGGTTATACCAAATTGCATACATATAAGAAGTGCCATCACTAACTTTTGCCCTTAAAATAGGGATTCCTTTATATGGAGTTCTTCCTTCTTCGTAGTCTATAATTCTTACTTTTAAAGTGACTTTCTCGCCAGGGATTAATTGAGATATTTTTTTAAGTTTTGATCTATCATCGTAATCTCTTGGGAAGTAATAAATTAGGTCTTTTAAAGTTTTTACTTCAAGGTTATTTAGAAGTCTTGCTCTTTTCGGACCTATCCCTTTTATATATTGGACAGGTTTACTCCAAAATTCTTCATCAGAATATATTTCCAATGCTAAATTTATAATCTCATAAATTGCTGAAATTACTTTCTTCCTTTCTTCCAAATTTTTTTTAGAGTAATTTAAGATGAGTTCCAAAACTCTTGTAGACCAAAATCCCTCCCAGAGAGGGAATTCTTTCATAGCAACTTCTATGGTCTTTTCTAACCCAAATCGAGTACTTTTATCAGAAAAGTTGAAAGAAATTTCCCTCTCTAAAATTTCTTTTAGTCCTTTTAGAATTTTTATACTTCTTGTTTCGGAAATCATTCTAAGCCCAAGTAGTAATAATAAAAGGGTTGTCCACCATATACCAATTCTATAGAAAGAAATGGATATTTCTGAGATATTAAATTATATAACCTTTCAGCTTCCTTTTTGCTAACATCTTGACCATAATATATAGTTAAAATTTCTTTATTTTCTCTCAAAATAATTTCCAATAAATTTAAAACTACCTCGTTTACATTTTTCCCTACATAGACAATCTCATCATCAATTATTCCTAAGATGTCTCCTTCAGAAATCTCAAATCCATTAATAGATGTATCTCTTATTGCTTTTGTGACTTCCCCTACTTTTATACTGCTTCTACTTTTTTCAAATTTCTCCTTCATCTTCTCCCATGAATCTTTTGGATTATATTCTATTAAAGCCCTTATACCTTCTAAGACATGTCTTGTGGGGATTATGATAACTTTATCTTGATATAATTTTTCTACTTGTTGTGCTGCTAAAATGACATTTTTATTATTTGGAAAAAGGAAAACTTTTTTAGCATTTACCTTCTCTACAGCATTTATCAGAGATTCTACACTGGGATTTAAAGTCTGTCCTCCATTTACAATATAATCTACTGAGAAACTTTTAAATATCTGATTAATACCTTCTCCCCAAGAAACTACTACAAATCCTACTTCTTTTACTTCAGAGACCTTTTTAGGAATCTCCTCTATTTCTTTTCTCAATCTTTCTTCATGTTGCTCTGCCATATTATCTATTTTTATCTTAGATAGACTTCCTAAGTATAAAGCTTTATCTAAAATCTTTCCTGGATTATTAGTATGAATATGGACTTTTAACATTCCTGGGGCTTCCGCAGTAACAATACTATCTCCTTGAGTTTCTAACCAGGATTTAAATTTTGAAAAATCTACATTCTTCTGAGAAACAACGACAAATTCAGTGCAATATTGATAGGTAATTACATGTTTCTCTATAACTTCTACTTCGGGCTTTTCTTTTAAAATGATAGGTTCTTCCTTTATTTCTATCTTCTTGCCCGTAAGTCCTTGATAAAAACCTTCCCAAAAATATATTAATCCCTGTCCCCCTGCATCAACAACTTGAGCCTCTTTTAATATAGGAAGAAGATTTGGGGTATTTGCAAGAGCTTCCTTTGCTCTTTCAAGCATTCTCTTTGTTATTATTTTTATATCATCAGTTTCCCTTAAAGCTCGTGTAGCTTCCTTTACTCCCTCTCGAAGAACTGTCAAAATAGTTCCCTCTGTAGGTTTTAAGACAGCTCTATAAGCCACTCTCGTTGCTTCTTGCCATGCCTTTACCCACGTATTTGCATCAATTTTATCTTTGTCTTTGATGTACTCTGCAAATCCTCTAATAATTTGAGATAAAATAACTCCTGAATTTCCTCTCGCTCCCATGAGAGAACCTCTTATAGAAGCCTCTGCAACATTTTTTAAGGTTTTGACCTTTTGTTTTCTAATTTCTGCTACTGTTGATTGTAAGGTGTATAGCATATTTGTTCCTGTATCACCATCAGGGACAGGAAATACATTTAACAAATCTACTTCTTCCTTATGAATCTTTAATTGATAAACTGCTTGCTCAAAGAGATTTGCTAATAACTCTCCATTTAATTCTTGTAGCTTTTGCAAAACTAAATCTCCTCCCAATTGAAGGATTCCCTCTTCTCTTCTATCAGTCGAACCCCCCAAATATTTACATTTATCTCTTTTATTGTTAATCCAGTGGTTTTTTCTAAATTCCATTTGACACGCTCCATTACATTATGAGCCACCTCTGGAATTCTCACCCCATAGGCTACAATAATATATAATTCAATTTTCAAACCCTCCTCAGTAATCTGTACCTGAACTCCTTTATTTAACTCTTCTCTATGAAGAAGTTCAGAAATACCATCAGCAATATTTCTAACTGCCATTCCAATAACACCATAGCTTTGGAGAGCAGAAAGACTGGCTAAAATAGCAATAGCATTTTCAGATATTTCAACCCAGCCAATTCCAGTAAAATATCTTTGATGAGATCTTTCACTTTGTTTAAATATATAATCTCGGATCCAACGCATCCCTTAGTCCGTCTCCCAAAAGATTAAAACCAAATACCACAATCATTATTACTATACCAGGAAAAATAGGATACCACCATGCACTCCTCATATATGCTAATCCTGCCTGAACCATGGAACCCCAGCTGGGAGTTGGTGCTTGAACTCCTAACCCTAAGAAGCTTAAACCTGCTTCTAACATTATCATTCCACCCATCCCAAGGGTAGCTTCGATAATTATTGGAGAGAGGGCATTAGGTAGGATATGCTTAAATAGTATCCTCCAAGTAGAAGCTCCTACTGCCTGAGCACTGGCAACAAAATCTCTTTCTCTTAAACTTAAAACTTGCCCTCTAACAATACGAGATACTCCTGCCCAACCTATAAGTGCTACTGCAAGATACAAATTTTGAATACCAGGTCCAAAAACTGCTACTACTGCAATTACAAATAAAAGAAAGGGGAAGGCAAAGAGTATTTCTACAATTCTCATAATTAAATCGTCAATCCATCCCCCATAAAAACCCGCTATTAATCCTAAAACTGTACCTAAGGAAATAGATATTGCCTGAGCAAAAAATCCAATTTGGAGGGAGACTCTTGCACCATAAATTATTCTGCTTAAAATATCTCTTCCAAATTCGTCAGTTCCAAGTAAATTTTCTTTATTGGGTGGCAATAAGTGTTTGGAAAGATCAACTTTATATGGATCATAAGGAGCAATTACTGGGGCGAAAATAGCAACAAAGACAATAAAAAGTACTATACCTAATCCAACAAGGGCAAGCTTATTCTTTTTAAGCCTTTTCCATGCTATTTTCCAAAGACTTCTCGGCTTCCTAATACTTTGTTGTAAGGTAAACTCATTAGTAGCCATTGTGTTCCCTCCTATTCATAACGAATTCTTGGATCAATTAGAGCATAAGATAGATCAACTATTAGATTTGCAATTATATAGATAAAAGCTATAAAAATAACCGTTCCTTGAATTACTGGGAGATCCCTATCAAGAATTCCTTGAACAGTTAGTCTTCCAAGTCCTGGCCATGCAAAGATTGTTTCAGTAAGAACCGCACCAGTAAGAAGATCTCCTACCACCATCCCTGCATAGGTAACTACTGGAATGAGAGCATTTCTTAAGGCATGCTTAAAAATAACTAATCTTTCTGAAACTCCTTTTGATCTCGCTGTTATTATATACTCCTGTCTAATAACCTCTAACATTGAAGATCTTGCAAGACGAGCAAAATATGCTGCAGGTCTTGTCCCTAAAGCTATAGCTGGTAATACTACTGCTTTTAATCCATATTCACTCACATATCCCCCTAAAGGAAACCATCCAAGATTAAAACCAAATATTAATAAAAGAATAATTCCTACCCAATAAACTGGAGCAGAAACTCCAAGTAAAGCAATGACCATAGCTATATAATCAAAAGCTGAATATTGTTTAACAGCTGAAATAATTCCTGCTGTTACACCAATTCCAACTGCTATAATAAAAGAAAATGACGCCAAAAGTGCGGTAGCTTTAAATCTTTCCAATATGGATTCTAATACTGGGATATTAGTCTTAAAAGACCTTCCAAAATCAAACTTAATTATTCTTCCTAAGAACATGAAATATTGAATATACCAAGGCTTATCTAAGCCCCAAGCCTTTCTAATTTGAGCTAAGACCTCTGCGTCTGCTCTTTGCCCCGCAATTAAACGCGCAGGATCTCCAGGAGCTATAAAAAATAAAGCAAAAGTAATCAGTGATACCCCTAAAAATACAGGTATTGCTTGAAGTAATCTTCTAACAAAGTACCTATACAAGTTCCATTTTTCCTCCTTCCTTTAAAATTGGGGGAGGTAAGATAAGAGTCTTACCTCCCCATTAATAATTCTTATTTCTTAGATAACCAAACTACTCTATATCTTACCCCAGAAAGTCCAGTTAATGGATCTACATATAATCCATGCACCCATGGTTGATAGATTGGTTGCGATACATAGTAATAAATAGGAACTACAGGCATATCTTCTAATATTAATTTTTCTGCCTCATTGTAATACTTCACTCTTAATTTCCAATTAGAAAATTTCCTTGCTTTATCTGTTAGTTCATCAACCTTAGGATTCTTATAGAAGCTGTGGTTTCCTGCTTCGCCAAAGTTCTTTGAGTTAAATAATACCCATAGGAAGTTATCTGGATCAATATAGTCTGCAACCCATCCAAGACGATATACTGGAAGTTCTCCTTTATCTAATAAATCAAGATATACTGCCCAATCATAATTCTGCAATTTTGCTTTAATTCCAATTTCTGCTAAATTAGCCTGTATTGCTTCCATAATTCTTTGATGAGCCTTACTAGTATTGTAATATATAGTAATTTCAGGAAGACCCTTTCCTCCAGGATAACCTGCCTTTTCTAACAAATTCTTTGCTTCTGCAGGATTATAGCTAAAGTTTTCTTTTGCCCAATTATACAGTTCTTTGCTAAATCCTGGCATAGATGGTGGAAGTATTGTATAAGCAACCTCAGCTCTCCCCCTACGAATAACTTTCACTATAGATTCCTTATCAATAGCTCGTGCAATTGCCCATCTAAGATATTTGTTATCAAGAGGCTTCTTTTGGACGTTAAATCCTAAATAATAGAAACCAATTATAGGTTTACTAAGAATATATGGTTTATATTTTGGATCATTACTTACTCTATCCCATTCAGGATCTGGAATACCAGTAATATCTAATAATCCTTTCTCGAAGTTAAGGAAATCAACTTGCTCATCTGGAATAATTGCCCATTCAATAGCATCAGTATATGGTCTTCCTCTAAAGTATTTTAAGTTAGCTTTTACTCTTATTTTTACATCATGTTTCCATTCATCAAATATATATGCTCCAGTTCCTACAGGCTTTACTGCGAAATCTTTTCCAAGCCTTTCTACCTCCTCCTTAGGTACTACCCAGAAGCAAGAATATGTTAAGGTTGATAAGAAGGGGGCAAAAGGTTCTTTTAATGTGATTTCTAAGATATATTTACTCTTTGCTCTTACACTCTTAATAGGTTCGGTAAAGTTTGCTCTGGGAGATGCGGTCTTTGGATCCATAACTCTTTTTATAGAATATACAAAATCTTCTGCGGTAACCTTCCTTCCATTGTGAAAGTAGACATTATCTCTCAAATAGAAAGTATAGGTTAGACCATCTTTTGATATGCTCCAACTTTTTGCAATAGCGGGTACTACTTCTCCATCAGGATTATATTCTACTAATCCATCAAAAATTTGCCTTGCTACCTCATCAGAAGCGGTATCAGTAATCATTGCGGGATCTAAGGTTGGAGGGTCATTAATAAGGCTTCTTCTTAGAACTCCTCCATACTGGGGAGTTTGTGCTAAAGAAGAGCCTGTCAACAAAGTAATCAAAAAAGCTAATAATAAAACAATTGTTAAACGCTTCATAGCTTAACCTCCTTTAAAATTTATTTTTTATGGGAAAACTTAAAAACTCATCCCCTTATCTTATTAAGAATAATAAAGTAGAAGTTATCATAAAAAGAATTGCTAAAACTATGGTGGCTTGTTTCAAGGTTTTTTCCATTTTTCTCTTTGCCTTATAAAAGATTGATTGCCCTCCTCCAATAAATCCTAAACCTTCTCCTACTTCAGATTGAAACAATATCACAGCTATTAGCCCTATTGATATTAAAAAGTGGAAAATTAAAAGTACTGTAAACATAGTTCTATTCTCTCCTCTTTATTATTTAAATTTTTACTATCTCCCAGAAAGTTTGAGGATTTAAACTCGCTCCTCCCACCAAAGCTCCATCTATTTCAGGCTGAGACAAGAATTCAGAAATATTTTTAGGATTTACACTTCCACCATACTGGATTCTTACTTGCTGAGAAACATTATCTGAATATTTTTCTTTTATAAGTTTCCTTATCAATAAAGCAACTTCATTAGCATCTTCTCCTTTAGCGGAATGTCCTGTTCCAATTGCCCAAACAGGCTCATATGCAATGACAAGTTTTTTCACTTTTTCATCATCTAATCCTTCTAAGGCTCCATTTATCTGTTTTATAATAACTTCTTCTGTCTTTCCTTTTTGTCTTTCTTCCCACTTCTCTCCTACACAAAGAATTGGTATAAGCTCATGTTCAAAAGCTGATTTTAATTTTTTGTTAATAGTTTCCTCAGTCTCTCCAAAATATTGTCTCCTTTCAGAATGTCCAATAATTACATATTCACATCCTAAATCTTTTAACATAATAGGAGAAATTTCACCTGTAAAAGCACCCTCTTTTTCCCAAAAGAGATTTTGAGCGCCTAATTTATATGGTGAATCTTTTATAAAATCCCTTACCACAAAAAGGGAAGTAAAAGGAGGACATATAACTACCTCTTTTTCAGTATAGTTTTGAGAGAGAGACAAAAATTCTCTTAAAAAATCTTCTGTATCTTTTGTAGTCTTATACATTTTCCAATTAGCAGCAATTATTTTCTTTCTCAATTTTACCCCCTCTTTCTACAAGATTCTCATAAGTTTATATACACCCTTTTTCACGCTATTTCTTATCTTTCCTAAATTTGCACCAGGAGTTGTGACAGCAACCAGCACCGCAGGTTTTCCCTCTATGGGCACTAAAAAAACTGCTCCTTCTTCAAAAATAATTACAACTTCTTTTGTATTTCCCTTTACTAATTCTGTTCCAATCATTGATGTTGCTCTTAAACCACCAGAAGCTACTGCTCCTAAGGCTTCCACATCAGAAGAATCTTTTGCAGAGCTTTCTATCACTAATCCATCCTCGCTGGCTAAAAGAGAAATCTGAACCCCCTCAGTTTTAATAATTTCTTCTAAAATTTCTTTTATATCCGCCAAACTTCCCCCCTAAATCAAATTAATTTTTTTTATTTATCTAAAAGAACAGCTATTCCAGGCAAAACTTTCCCTTCTAAGAATTCTAAAGAAGCTCCTCCTCCTGTGGAGATATGAGTAAATTTATCTTCTAAACCGAATTTAGAGACAGCAGCTGCGGTATCTCCTCCACCTACAATGCTTACACAATTTTTATTATTAGTAATAGCCTTTGCAATCTCTCTTGTCCCTTCTGCAAATTTGTCAATTTCAAAAATTCCCATAGGGCCATTCCATATTATTGTCCGTGCTTGAGCTATTTCTTTACTGAATTTTTCTATAGATTTTGGACCAATATCTACTCCAATATCATCAGGTTCAAATTCACCAATATTTTTAATAGTAATAGGAGCATTCTCTGATATTTCTTTAACCACCACTGCATCTTCAGGAAGAAGAAGTTTTACTCTCTTCTCTTCAGCCATTTTTATGAATTCCTTCGCTAAATCTACTTTATCTTCCTCCAGTTTTGATTTTCCTACCTCATACCCTTGCGCCTTTAAAAAAGTAAACATCATGCCTCCGCCAATAATTAACGTATCTACTTTCTCTAAAAGATTTTTAATAACTCCTATCTTATCAGAAACTTTTGCTCCGCCAAGAATACATACAAAAGGTCTTTCAGGACTCTCTAAGGCTTTCCCCATAATCTCTATTTCTTTTTTGACTAAAAGTCCTGCAACTGCAGGAAGATATTTAGCCACTCCCGCGGTAGATGCATGAGCTCTATGAACTGTTCCAAAGGCATCATTTACATAGATATCCCCAAGTTTTGCTAATTTTTTAGCAAATTCTGGATCATTAGCTTCCTCTTCCTTGTAAAAACGGAGGTTTTCAAGAAGAATAACTTGGGAAGGGTTCGTATTCTCCACTTCTTTTTCTACTTCTTCTCCAATACAGTCATTTAATTTCTTAACAGGTCTTCCCAAAAGTTCACTCAATCTTTTAGCAACAGCATCTAATCTTAAATCATCTTGAATTCCTTTGGGTCTTCCAAGGTGAGACATTAAAATTACCTTTGCCTGTTTTTCTATTAGATATTGAATTGTAGGTAAAGCTTCTCTTATTCTTCTATCATCAGTTATAACTCCATCTTTAATAGGAACATTAAAATCAACTCTTACTAAAACTCTTTTATTTCTTAATTCTTCATCTTTCAAATCCAAAATAGTTTTTTTCGCCATTTCCTTTCCTCCTTTCTTTTAAATATTATAGGATTGTAGAATATTTTGTCAATTTAAAATTCCTTAATAAAATTAGTTAGAATAAACCTTGCTAATTTATCAGCATCATGCCTTACTAAATCACTTTCACTTATAAAATGACCTGCTAAAACTTTTACATTAAACCTTTTAAAATTTTCTAAATCTGGCTTAACAATATCCGCTCCAGAATTTCTATATTTCTCTAAAAGTTCTTCCTTAGGAAGCTGAGTATTTACAATTACATAATTCACAGGAACAAAACCTAAGTGATCTACTATAGCAGAAAGATGGTCTGACGCAGAAAATCCTGTAGTTTCATGAGGCTGAGTCATGACATTGCATATATAAATTTTAGGCACCCTTGCCTCTTTTATTGCGTTTTTAATTTCATCTATTAATAAGTTTGGAAGGATACTTGTAAAAAGACTTCCAGGTCCAATGATTATTAAATCTGAATTTCTTAAAGCCTCTACCGCTTCTGGGGTTGCTTTTATAGGAGAGGAGGAAATAAGAGATAGTTTTTTAATTCTTCCTTCTTTATATGAAGATATAGCAGTCTCTCCAATAATTTCTACCCCATTATCAAAGATTGCCTTTAATTTTACTTTACACAAAGTAGAAGGAAAAACTTGACCTTTAATTGCTAAAACTTTACTTGCCTCTTTTACTCCTAAGAGAAAATCACCAAGAATAGAGGACATGGCAACTAAAAAAATATTCCCAAAGGAATGTCCTTTAAGATCACCATTGTTAAATCTATACTGAAAAAGTTTCGTCATTAAAGCCTCTTCATCTGCTAATGCTACTAAACAGTTTCTTATATCCCCAGGAGGTAAGACATCTAAATCTTTGCTTAATCTTCCAGAGCTCCCCCCGTCATCACTTACAGTTACTATAGCACTTAATCTTAGAGGATATTTTTTTAAACCTCTAAGTATTGTGGACAGTCCTGTCCCACCACCAATAACAGTAATAGAAGGATAATTTTTCTCTTTATCACGAAACATCTTTAGAAATATCTCTATGAAATACCTTTACAGGATATTTTTGAGAGAGATAATCTGCTAAAACTTGAGCTATAACCACTGCTCTATGTCTTCCTCCTGTGCAACCTATAGATATATTTAAGTGTGTTTTCCCTTCCTCTTGATATAATGGGATTAAAAAATCTAATAAATTTTTCACATGGCTTAGAAATTCTTGAGCTTCTTTACTATTTAACACATATTCCTTTACTTTATTAGATTCTCCAGAAAGAAATCTTAAATTTGGATCATAATAAGGATTTGGCAAAAATCTTACATCGAAGATAAGATGGGAATCTAAAGGAATCCCATATTTAAAACCAAAAGAATATATAGTGATCAGAAGATGAGTTTTAGATGTAAGTGTTAATCCCTCAATATATTCTAAGATTTTTTCTCTTAATAACTTCGCTGGTAGATTACTTGTATCAAGGATATGAGTTGCTAAATTTCTTATTTCTTGTAATCTTTGTTTCTCCAATCTAATACTTTCTAAGATTCCTCTTCCCTCTTTTGATAAAGGATGTCTTCTCCGCGTCTCATTATATCTTTTTATTAAAGTTTCTTCATCCGCTTCTAAAAATAAAAGCATGTATTTTATATAATATTTCTTTAAGTTCTCAAATATATCTTTAAAATTTTGTAAAAACTCTTCACTCCTTATATCTGTCACTAAAGCTACTTGAGAAATTTTTCCATCAGTATTCATACATAATTCTACTAATGTGGGAATAAGATTAGGAGGGAGGTTGTCTACACAAAAAAATCCTATATCTTCCAAAATATGTAAAGCTTCAGATTTTCCTGCTCCTGATAAACCTGTTATAATTATTAATTGGAAATTATTTTTTTCCATGGTCTTTATTATACATTAAAATTAAGATAAAATAAAGAATTATTCTGAAGCATTATTCGGAGGCTAAAAATATGAAGAAAAGGTTTACTAAAGAGATTCCATTAACTAAAAAGGAGAGTCTTATAAAGAGAATCTTTAAGACTTTACTTTTTGCCTTTGTTGCAATTTTTCTTCTTTCATTTTCTTTTGGTTCTTTATATGTAGTTGCAGTGCTTAAAGATGCTCCATCTATTGATAAATGGATGAAATTAAGACCTAATGAGACTACCATTATTTATAGCTATGACAACAAGATTCTAGGAAGATTATATAAAGAAAATAGAATTATAGTGCCACTTCATAAAATCTCACCATATCTACAAAAATCTGTTATAGTAGCAGAGGATGAAGATTTTTATAATCATCCAGGATTTAGTATAAGAGGTATAGTAAGAGCTATTTGGAATGATATTCTTGTAATAGGAAATTCGAAAAGAAGAACTATTCAAGGTGGAAGCACTATAACTCAGCAGGTAGCAAAATTACTTTTTCTCTCTCCAGAAAGAACCTTAAGAAGAAAAATTCAAGAATTATATATAGCACTAAAATTAGAGAAATACTATACAAAACAGGAGATTTTGGAAATGTATCTTAATTTAATATACTGGGGTAATGGAGCTTATGGGGCAGAAGCTGCAGCACAGACTTATTTTGGAAAATCTGCTAAGAATTTAAATTTAGAAGAAAGTGCTTTATTGGCAGGCATAATTCCCGCTCCAGAAATATATAATCCATATAAAAATCCTGAAAAGGCTAAAATTGTAAGAAATATTGTCTTAGAAAAATTATATGAGAAAGGATATATTTCTGAAAAAGAATTTAAAAAAGCATATAATTCTCCAATAAAAGTCCTTCCTCGAAAAAATTCGCAAGTCCTTGCCCCTTATTTTTTTGATTACGTAGTTAAAGAGCTTATTCAAAGGTTTGGAAAAGATACGGTATATCAAGGAGGATTAAAAATATATACCACTATTGATTTAAATCTTCAGAAAATAGCAGAAAGCTCTTTGGAAAAGATAATTGAAAGATACGGGAAAAATTATAATGTAACCCAAGGAGCATTAGTTGCTATAGAGCCTTCTACAGGATATATAAGAGCCTGGGTTGGAGGACTGGATTATGAAAAAAGCCAATTCGATAGAGTAAGTCAGGCGATGAGACAGCCTGGTTCCGCTTTTAAACCCTTTGTCTATCTTACTGCTATACAAAGAGGTTTTCAGCCTACTGATCTATTAGAAGAAAGAGAAATATCATACAAATTTAATAACAAGATTTGGAAGCCTAAAAATTATGACGGAGAACTTCACGGAACAGTAACTTTAGAAGAAGCTCTTAAACATTCTTACAATATTGCTACAATAACTCTCTTAGAAGAGGTAGGTGTAGGAAATGTAATAAAAAATGCTAAGAGAATGGGAATTGAAAGCTACTTAGAACCAAGCTTAGCTTTAGCTTTGGGTACATCTGTAGTTACACCTTTGGAATTGACGCGAGCTTATGCGGTTTTAGCAAATGGTGGCTTCAGAATAACTCCAATTGCTATATTAAGAGTTGAAGATAGTAAAGGAAATGTTTTATTAAGTAATGAACCTCAGTTAGTTCCCGTCTTGGATAGAAATGTTGTAGCAACCTTGGTAAAAATGATGGAAAAAGTAATATTAGAAGGAACAGGAAAAAGAGCGGATATTGGAAGACCATCTGCAGGAAAAACTGGTACCACTGATGATTATAGAGATGCTTGGTTTATAGGATTTACACCAGAACTTTGTACTGGTGTTTGGGTAGGAAATGATGATTATTCAAAGACAAAAAATGTAGTAGGAGGGTTTATTCCTGCATTAATTTGGAAAGAATTTATGTCTAACGCTCTAAAGAATAAGCCTGTAAGCGATTTTGACTTCTTATATACCCCACTCCCAGAAGAGACTTATACAATACCAAGTACTACGGAGACTCTATCTCCATAGATTTTTTATGCCTTTTTATCAACTCATCTATAATATCTTCCATAGAAAGATTTTTAAAGACCAACGCAACTAATAAATGATATAAAAGATCAGAAACCTCATAGATGAATTCTTCATTTTCATCTTTCATTCCTGAAATAACTGTCTCTATTGCTTCTTCTCCAACCTTTTGCATTATTTTTTCTCTTCCTTTTTTAAAAAGTTCTGCTGTATAAGAACCCTTAGGTAGGTTTTCTCTTCTTTTTTTGATAAAGTCTTCTAAATAAAATAAAAAATTTGCATCTAAGTCATTTATTCCTCTATAAAAACAACTATAATTTCCTGTATGACATGCGGGTCCTTTTTGATCAACAATTAGAAGAAGTGTGTCCCCATCACAGTCCAGTTTTATATTTAAAACTTTTTGAATATTCCCTGAAGTTTCTCCTTTATGCCATAACTTATTCCTACTTCTACTCCAATACCAAGCTTCTTTTGTCTGTAAGGTTTTTATTAATGCCTCTTCATTCATATATGCTAACATTAACACTTTCCCTGTTTTATAATCTTGAACTATAACAGGAATAAGTCCCTTCTCATCAAATTTAATATTTTTAATAAGCTCAGATACTTCCATTTTTATATTCCCCTTACTAAAATATTTTTCTCTAACAAGTATTTTTTTACTTCTCTAATAGAGTATTGTCCATAATGAAAAATTGATGCAGCAAGAACCGCATCCGCTCCCACTTGGAAAGCATTATATAAATCTTCAAGACTTCCTGCACCACCAGAAGCGATAAGTGGTATATTTATTAATGAATCTGCTAACTTTAAGAGTTCTAAATCATAACCCCTTTTATGCCCATCAGCATCTATACTTGTAAGAAGAATCTCCCCTGCCCCTCTTTTCTCTACTTCAACAAGCCAATCCCTCAAGTCTATACCTGTAGGTTCTTTTCCACTCTTAATATAGACTTCCCATTTTTTATCAGCAATCCTTTTAGCATCTATTGCTACTACTAAACTTTGGCTTCCAAATTCCTCTGCTATTTGATTTATTAAAGATGGATTAATTACAGCGGCAGTATTAACAGAAACCTTATCCGCTCCAGCTCTTAAAAGCTCTCTAACATCTTCTATTGTCCTTATTCCTCCACCAACAGTTAATGGAATGAAAAGTTCTTTTGCTACCTCTCTAACTAATTTTACAAAAGTTTTTCTACTTTCTAATGTAGCAGTTATATCTAAAAGAACTAATTCGTCCGCTCCTTCTCTTTCATATTTTCTTGCAAATTCTACAGCAGGACCTATGGTTTCAAGATTTTCAAAACTCTTTCCCTTTACAACATTTTCTCCAATGGTATCTAAACATGGAATAATTCTTTTAGCTAACATATAATTTTTTCTGCCTCCTGAAAATCTATTTTCCCTTCCAATAGTGCTCTTCCAATAATAACCCCTTGAATCCTTTTATGCTTATCATTTAGAACTTTAATCTTTTTTAAATCTTCTAAAGAACTTACTCCTCCCGCGATCCAAATGTTAAAGTAGGTATTTTCTAAAAGGAAAGAAATAAGCTCTATATTTATCCCTTTAAGAGTTCCATCCCTTGAAGTATCAGTAAAAATTATCTCCTCGAATCCTACTTTCTCCAATTTTACTTTTATCTTATCCCAAGGAATAATTTCCTTCCATCCTTTGATAGATACATATCCTTCCTTCCAATCAATACTTGGAATGATTTTTTCTTTAAATTTATCTCTTAAGCCTTTTAGAAAATCTAAATCTTCTTTTAAAAGGCTACTTATGATAACTCTCCAAGCTCCAAAAGAAAGAATTTTTTCTATTTTTTCAATAGAACGAATTCCCCCGCCAACTTCTACTGGAATAGGGATATTTCTAATAATTTTTTCAATGATATCTATATGAATATCTTCTTCTCTTATTGCTCCTTGAAGATCTATTAGGTGTAAACCCTTTGCTCCCTTTTTGTACCAAAAAAGAGATAATTCATAAGGATCTCCCTTTTCAAGAACAATTTTATTTTCTAATCCCATTTCCATTCTTACTGTTTTTCTGGAAAATAAGTCAATAGCTGGAAGAATTATCATAGGCATACTCCAAAAAGTTTTTTAATACCTCTAAGCCCCAAAAACTACTTTTTTCAGGATGAAATTGAACACCAAAAATTGAGTTTTTCTCTATAACAGAAGGGAAGACTTCCCCATAGTAAGTTTCTCCTGTAATAATATCTTTTTCTTTCACATCTACATAGAAGGAATGGACAAAATAAAAGAAGGAATTATCCGGAATATTTTTGAAAAGAATAGAATCTTTCTTTATATTTACCTGATTCCATCCCAAATGAGGAAGCTTCTTATTCTTTAATTTCAAAACCTTTCCCGAAAGAATACTTAGTCCTCTTTTCCCAATAGCTTCTTCGCTCTCTTCAAAAAGAATCTGCATTCCTAAACATATTCCTAAAAAGGGTTTTGTCTTTATTAACTCCTTTAAAATATCAATTTTATTATTTTTCCTTAAATAATCAATAGCTTGAGAGAAATTTCCTTGTCCTGGAAAGATTAATGCTCTTCCTTTTTCCCAATCTTTTGGATTAGAAGATACAAGGGCTTTTACATTTAAATAATTCAAAGCCTTTAATATACTAAAAAGATTTCCCGCTCCATAATCAATTATTACAATCATAATATCTTTCCCTTTGTTGAAGATACTTTATTCTCAATTTTACATGCCTCTTTTAAAGATAAACCTAAGGCTTTAAATATTGCTTCTTGAATATGATGTAAATTTTCACCTGCCATTATGCTTATGTGTAAAGTCATTTTTGCTTCATTAACAAAAGCCCTTAGAAATTCCTTTACCAAGTCGTTTCCTTCTTTTTTAATATTATCATACCATCCCAAATAAGGTCTTCCACTAATATCCAAAGCCAGCATAATTAAAGCTTCATCCATAGGAAGAATTTGATGAGAGAATCTTTTAAAATTAGAAGAAGATAATGCCTTTCTTAATGCCATTCCAAGAGTTAAGCCCATATCTTCAATAAGATGATGAGGATCAACTTCTGTATCTCCCTTAGCAAAGATTTCTAAATTAAAGGATGAGTAAAAAATTAAAGTTTCTAAAAGGTGCCTCCAATAGGGAATAGGAATTTCACCTATCAATTTCCCTTCCCCATCTAATTCTAAAACCAATTTTATAATTGTTTCCTTGGTTTCTCTTTCAATTTCTGCTCTTCTCATTTACCACCTCAGAGATACATTCCAAAAATTTTTTATTTTCAAATTCATTCCCTACAGTAACTCTCATAGTATTTTCTAAAAGTATTTCTTTACTAAAATCTCTTAAAGCAATTCCATTCCTAACTAAATTTTTCTCTATCTCCTCTTTTAGGTTACTTCTAAACAAAAGAAAATTTGTACAGGATGGATAAACTTTTATATTAGGAAGTTTTACTAGTTCATTATATAAATACTCTCTTTGCTTTTTAATAATTTCGATTCTTTCTTTTAATACATTCCAATATTTTAAAACTACCTCTCCCGCAATTTGAGAAAATAGATTCAAATTATATGGGAGTCTATAATTCTCTAAATATTCAATTATCTCAGGATTTGCTATAAGATAGCCAAGTCTTATTCCCGCAGAAGAAAATGCCTTAGAAAAGGTTCTTAATATTAGAAGATTAGGATAATTTTTTAAAAAAGACAAGAAGGTTACTCCTGAAAACTCGTAATATGCTTCATCTACAAGAATAAATCCAGGAAAATTTCTTAATTTCTCAAGGTCATTGATATTAACAAGCAAATTTCCAGTAGGATTATTAGGATTACAAAAAACTATCAATTTTATATTATCTTGCATATATTTCTTTATTCTTTCCCATGGAAAACTAAAGTCCTCCCTATTTAAAGTAATATTAATTAAATTTACATCTTTTTGGGAAAACAGTTTTTGATATAAAGGGAAAGTTGGTTGAGGAAGAATAACCTTATCTTGGGATTTCAAAAAAGCATTAGAGATTATACTTATAATCTCTCCTGACCCATTTCCTAAAAGAAAATATTCTTCTTCAAGCCCTATAAAATTTGAAAGGGCTTTTTTCAAACAAGTTGCTTTACTATCAGGATATCTATTCCAGGGGAGTTTTATTAGTCTTTCAACAACCTCTTCTTTTATTTCTACAGGTAAATCATAAGGATTTTCATTTCTTGCAAGAGATATAGGTAAATCTTGGACTTCTACTTTATATCCTTTATAATCTCTCTTAATTATATCTCTCCACATTTTCAATCTCCTTTATAATTTCTTAAACTTTTTTCATGCATATAGAAACCTTCTTCTCTTGCAATAATACTGCCAAAGTTAGAAATTTTTTTAATATCCTTTTCACTTAATTCAACAAAACTTATCCTTTTTATAAAAGTATTTACACTTAAAGGAGAAGAAAAAACAGCTCTTCTTCCTGTAGGAAGAATATGACTTGGACCAGCAATGAAATCTCCAAAAACTGATGAATGATTAATAAAAATTGCCCCCGCATTTTTAATGAAAGGTAAATACTTTTCAGGGTCTTTACATATTATCTCTAAATGTTCAGGGGCTACATAATTTATTATTTCCACCGCCTCTTCCTCATTTGCAATAATAATAAAGCTATTTTTTAAAGAGCTTTCAATATATTCCCTTCGGGGAGAAGCTTTTAATTCCTCTTTTATTTGATCTATAATTAACGATATTTTACTCTCATTTTCTACAATCATCCATCCTCTATCATAAGGGGAATGTTCTAACTGAGCTAAGAAGTCACAAACAATTTTTTTAACATTAAACTCTTTATCTTTTACCCATAGAGCAATCTCACTGGGACCATTTATTCCATCTATCCCTACCTCTCCAAAGACTAATTTCTTTGCTATTGCTACATATATATTTCCTGGACCTACTATTAAATCTACCTTAGGAACCGATTCTGTCCCATAGGCAAAAGCAGAAATAGCTTGAGCTCCACCTATGGTAAAAATTTCTTTTATGTCCAAAATTTTTAGGGTGTATAAAAGAATATCACTTAATTTTTCTCTTGGGGGTGTGGCGATATAAATTTCCTTTACTTGTGCTATTTTTGCAGGAATAACAGACATGACAATAGAAGATGGATAATCTCCTTTTCCTCCAGGAATGTATATCCCAACTTTTTCTACTGGTTTTAAGATTTGTCCCAATATACTTCCCTCTTCATTTATATAAAACCAAGAATTTATAAACTCTCTCTTATGATAATCTTCAACTCTTTTTATCATTTCATCAATTGCTTTTTTGAAATCCATGCTTACATTTATCTTTTCTAACTCAATATTTTCTAAATTAACCTTTAATCCTCTTTCCGAGAGATCTATTCCATCAAATTTCTTAGTAAAATCGATTATTGCTTTATCTCCTTTTTCCTTTACTTCCTTCAATATCTTTCTTACTTCCAATTCAATAGATTCTTCCCATTCTTTTCTGAATCTTTCCATGTCTATTGCTTTAAACTCTTCATAATTTACTACTCTTATCATAATCATCCTCCAAAGTTTCTATATTGAATAGAAAATTTAAAATCTGTTCTCTATTCCATATAAAACTAACCTCATTAGCAATTAAGCATGCAGAGGATTCAAAAAGAATCTCTTTTATAACAAGTCCATTTTCTTTTAAAGTATTTCCTGTTTCTACCAAATCTACAATACATTGAGAAATTTTTGCAGAAGGAGCAAGCTCTACTGATCCATTTAACTTAACTATTTTAAAATTAACTCCCTTCCATCTCTCTTTAAGATATTTTTCTGTAATATTAGGATATTTAGTAGAAACATTTATTAACTCATCTTCTTTTATCTCCCAGTGAGGATAACTTGCAACGACCATTTTACAATATCCAAAATTTAATCTTTTTAAAACCACCACTTTACTTTCTTTCTCTTTTATAATATCTCCCCCCACAATTCCAAGATCAGTAATTCTTTCCTCCACATAAGTAGGAATATCCAAAGGTTTGACCAAAAAAACCTTAAAAATATCACCTTGAAAGATCAATTTACGAGATATTTGAGAAAGCTCTGGTAATTTCTTATCAAAAATTTTTATAAAATTCCAACTATCATTTAAAAGTCTTCCAGTAGGAATAGCTATCCTCAAATTCATTTCAATAAAACAACCTCACCCTTCAAATTATTAATATTTAAATTGTTAGAGTAAGGGATAAAAACTACTTTATTACCTTTTTCTCTTTCCTCTTTTATTAGTTTATAATACTCAATATACTTTGACGATTCTCCTACATATATTTTTCTTTTGTCGATAAACTTATCTAATATCTTACTTAAGTTTTCTTCTCTAAAGGCAAATCCAATCCCACAAATTTCCTCTCCTTTTTTATTATACTGAATATAACTTCCTCCTCCCCCTAAAGGGATTTTCAATTCTTTTAGATAAACCTGAAAGACTAATCCCTTATAGTATTCAAAGGGTCTAAATAAAGAAGGAGAAATTAGAATTTTTTGAGAATCAACCCCAACTTTTCTAAGCTTTTCTTTAAACTCATATAACTTTTCAAGTCTATTTTTAACCTCTAAATTTCTAATCTCTCCTCTTGGATAAAAAATTAAATTTCTTATATCTTTTATTTTATTCTCCTCAATTTTTTCCTTAGAAATATCCTCAAAGAAACTCACATAGTCCTTTTTTATAAGATATTTTCTCCATCTATTAATTCTCTCTTTATCAAAATCTTTCCATATATTATCCCATATTTCTGTATCATTTATTTCTATGATAAAATCCTTAATATTAAGCCTTAACAAGACATCAAAGATTATTGCTAAACCCTCTATATCTCTCCACTCATCTTGAGGACTAATTAATTCCCAGCCAATTTGAAAACTTTCTTTAATTTCCCCATATTCGAAGGAAAAAATTGGTCCCATATAATACAAACGAATAGGAAGATTTTCATAGATTATGTTCTGTATAACTAAAGATGTGATCTCAGGTCTTAAAGCTAAAACTCTTCCTCTTCCGTCAATAATCTTTACAATATTATTATCTTTCCAAAGATCTAAATCTCCTAAAATAGGGACTTTTATCTCTTGATATCCCCATCTTTCTAATATATCTCTTAAATTTTCTTCTAAAACTCCATTCATTTTTTTCCTTTCTCTCTTTAAAGTATTAATGAGCTAAATTATACAATAAAAAATTTTTCTGTCAAGGATTTAGGATATAAAAAAGAAAAGACAAAATAGAGACAGAGATTAAAGAGACATTCAGGATTTGAAAATACTCCTCTTATTTTTGACTTTCTATCTTTTATATGCTAATATGGGCAAATGAGAAAATTAAAGGAGGTGTAAAGATATGATAGATATAACAGATAGAGCTGTTGAAGAATTTAAGAAGTTTCTTGTTGAAAACAATAAAGAGGGCTTTGGAATAAGGATATTTTTTGCAGGATCCTCTTGCTGTGGAGGTTCTTATAGACTTGGAATTGTAGAAGAGGGAGAACCTAAGGACAAAGTAGTAGAGAAAAATGGGTTAAAGGTATTCATTGATCCAATAGTATATGAAGAACTTTCTGAGGCGATTATAGACTATAACGATGGCTTTGTTATTGAGACCAAGTAAATAAAAAGGGAAGAAAGAAAATGGAAAGATATGAAAGAATCTTTAAGGTTCTTTCGGAGGAAAAAAGATTAAAGGTTTTTGCTCTTCTTTTAAAGATGAGCGGAGAATATTATGTATGTGAAATTGCTGATGCTCTTGAAGAATCCCATTATAACGTTTCTAAATATTTAAATGAGCTTAAAAGAGAAGGATTAGTAAAAGAAAAAAGAATAGGAAGAGGGGTACTTTACTCAATAAAAGAGCCAGAGGATGAATTTTTAAAAAATATATATGAAGCGATTTTAAGTATTCCTGATGAACTAATTTTAAGAAATATCGAACTTCTGAAACTAAGAGTTTCTTTAAGAGAAGAAAATAAATGCGTAATAGGAGTAAATGATCCTCGTTGGTTAGAGATAGTAAAGGAGGTGAAATAAAACATGCCTAAGAGTAACTGGCAAATTTTGCCACATTGTGCTTCAGAAGCTGAAAATTTAGATATCATAGTAGTTTGCGATGGTGCTTCTTCGGTAGGGCAGGTAGGAAATGAAGTGGCAATTAAATTAACAAAGGAAAATGAAAAAGCAAGAATGTGTTGTATGACTGCTATAGCTGCAGGCTCAAAAGTACATCAAGATATTGCAAAGAAAGCAAGAAAATTAATAGTCATAAATGGATGTCAGTTAGAATGTGCATCAAAAGTTTTAAGAAATAATGGAATAGAACCTACTTACGAAATAACTGTTGCAAAAGAGGGTGTGGATAAAGTTCCTACCTTAGATTTTGATAATGAAGATGTGGAAAGAATAGCAGAGAAAATTACCCAAGAAGTTTTAAAAAAATAAGAGTTTAAAATAAAAAATTTAAAAAGGGAGGTTACAGAGTATGTCCAAGACTTGGTATCCTGTTATTGATTATGAAAAATGCATTGGTTGTCTTGCTTGCGTAAATTTTTGCCCTCATGGAGTGTATGAAGAAAGAGATGGAAAACCATATGTGGTACATCCAGAAGAATGCGTAGATTTTTGCAAAGGCTGCCTAAAAGGAGCCTGTCCCGTTGGTGCTATTAGCTTTATAGGTGATAAAGTAAAAATTATGCTTGATGGAGGTGAAATTCAGTGAAAGGTTTAATTCTCTGTGTATGTCAAGGAACATGCCCCTCATTCCAAAATATGAATATCTTTGAAATTCTCAATACTTTAAGAAGAGAAGGACTTGTAGATTTTGTGGCTGTGCATCCACAACTTTGTGCAGATGATGGAGATAATTTCTTGTCGACTCTTGCTAAAAGTAATGGGGATATTGAAAAACTTTATATAGCGGGATGTGATCCCAAAATGCAAGCAAAAATGTTTAGAGATGCCTTTGAAAAAGCGGGATTTGATAAAACAAAACACATAGGTGTGGATATAAGAAACATGAACACAGAACAGGCTCTTGAAACAATAAGAAAATTAATAAAAGAGTCCTAAGTATGTTTCTCTATTGAAAATTTTCAAAAGCCTCCCTTTTGGAGGGAGGCTTTTTATTTTTAATTACTCCTATTTACTTAGAGTTAACTCTAAGATTTATAATAAAAACAAAATTTAGATGAGGAGAGGCTAAAAATTATGAATCAAAACATACTTATTGTATATTATAGCTGGTCTGGAAATACACGTAAGGCTGCAGAAATAATACATAAATATGTAGGAGGAAAAATTATTGAGATAGAGCCTGAAAAGCCTTATCCAAAATCTTATAATGATACTGTACGCCAGGCTAAAAAAGAGATAGAAGCAAAGTATAAACCCCCAATAAAACCCAAAGTTGAAGGTATAAATGAGTTCGATATTATCTTTATTGGTACACCCAATTGGTGGAGTACTATAGCTCCACCAGTTGCAACCTTTTTGTCAGAGCACGATTTTTCAGGTAAGACTATTATTCCATTTTGTACCCATGGAGGTGGAGGAAAGGGGAGAATTGTAGAAGATATTTCAAAACTTTGTCCGGATTCTAAAATTTTAGAGTGTTTTTCAACATATGAAAGGGGATCAAAAGATCTGGAAAGTAAGATAATAGAATGGCTTAAAAGAATTGGACTATTAAAATAGAGATGGGAGGGATTTTGTCGTGAAGATAAAAGAAGTAAGTGAAAAATACAAAATCTCCAAAGATACATTGCGGTACTATGAGAAGATAGGATTGATCCCTCGAGTAAAGAGAAACAAAAATGGGGTTAGAGAATATACAGAAACGGACTGCAAGTTAATTGAGCTTATTAAGTGTATGAGGAATGCGGGAGTAGAAATAGAAGCATTAGTAGAGTATGTAAGACTCCTTTGAAAGTCGCATTTTATCCTTTGAAAGGAATATTAAAAAGGGGGTCTTATAAGATGAAGCTAAGAAGGCTTGGAAGGACAAATCTTGAGGTTTTCCCTATAGCCTTTGGAGGGATTCCTATTCAGAGAGTAAGTGAAGAAATTGCTACAAAAATTGTAAAAAGAGCAGTAGAGCTTGGAATTAATCTTATAGACACCGCAAGAGCATATACTGATAGTGAAATTAAAATTGGGAAGGCATTGAAAGGAGTTGACAAAAAAGTATATATCTCTTCTAAATCAGGGAATAGGACAAAAGATGGAATATATGAGGATGTGAAAATAAGTCTTAAGAATTTAGGAGTTGATAAAATTGATATTTATCATATCCATGGAGTTAATGATAGGGAAACCTTTGAGAAAATTTTTAAACCCGATGGTGCATACTTTGGACTTTTAAAAGCTAAGGAGGAGGGTCTTATCGATTTTATAGCGGTATCAAGCCATAGCAATGATATATTGGTAGATTTAATTGTCACAGACAAATTTGACGTTATACAGGTTAGTTACAACTTTATTGAAATAGAACCCGAAGAGAAAGTTTTTCCTCTTGCTTTAGAAAGGGATATAGGAATAATAGCTATGAAGCCCATGGCAGGAGGGGTCCTTCCAAATCCTAAACTTTCTTTAAAATTCGTACTTCAAAAGGAATTTTTAGTCCCAGATCCAGGTATAGAATCTCTACAAGAATTAGAAGAGAACGTAAAAATCGCTATGGAAAATTCCCCTTTAACCGATGAGGAATGGAAGGAAATTGAGAAAATAAGAGAAGAAATGGGATCTACCTTTTGTAGAAAATGTGATTATTGCCAACCATGTCCTCAAGGAATTCCTATTTCTACCATCATTAGGGCAGAGTCATTTCTCAAAAGATTACCAGATGAAACCATAAGAAAGGGCTGGTTTTATGATGCCTACCTAAAAGCACAAAATTGCACCAAATGTGGAATTTGTATGACAAGATGCCCTTATAAGTTACCTATTCCAGATCTTATAGATGAAAATATAAAACTTGTAAGAGAGTATTTAGAAAGATAAAGCTTAAGGGGGTAAATATAAGCGGAAGCACATCAAATGCTGTGAAGGAAGAGATTCCATAGCAGAAAAGCACCAGAGACTACTTAAATTCTGGTGCGGATGGGGGGACTTGAACCCCCACGGGGCTATCCCCACAAGATCCTGAATCTTGCGCGTCTGCCATTCCGCCACATCCGCAAAAGTCTACATATATTTTATCACATAAAGCTATTAATTTCTAATCCTATTTCACAATTCCCCTTTGGATAAAAAAGAAAAAGTGATAAAATTTTTAAATGATTTGGTAAAAGAGTTTAAAATTTAATAGGGGGGAGAAAAAATGTATGTAAGAGTATATCTTAAGAGTATAGCAGACTTTCTTACCCTCTTTAGATTCTCTATTGGAGGGTTTTTCACATATCTTGGACTTTACAGAGGTAAAGATGCTTTTCCCTCGGTAATTGTTCTTCTTCTTTTAGGTTGGCTCTCAGATGTGTTAGATGGTTCCTTAGCGAGAGCTTCAAAAGTAAGTTATAAAACTTGGGTAGGAGAACATGATTTTCAAGTAGACATTGTTTTCTCTTTTGGTCTCCTTATGTATCTTGTACTCAGTGGCTTTATTTCCTTCCTTCTCATTTTTGTGTATCTTATTTCTGCTTTCTTAGAAATAAGATCTTTTCCAGAGGGAGAGAGAGTCAACGCTTTTCTCGCTATCCCTTATGCTTTTGCAATATATGATGCTTTTAAGTATGCTCTTCCCTATGGGATAATGACCATTATTTTTCTCTTTTTGCTTCTTCTTTTCACTTGGAATAGATTTATAAATGAGAAATTTCCTAGATTTATAGAAGAAGTAAAAAGTATATGGAAGAAATGAAAAAAGAAGAATTTTCTGAATTCTTTTTAGAAAAGTTAAAGAATTTTGAGATATCTCTTTCTTCTTCCCAAGAGGAAATGTTCTATAAATATTTAGAACATTTAATATCTTGGAATAGAAAAATTAATTTAACATCCATAGAAAAAGAAGAAGAAATTATTTTAAAGCATTTTGTAGACTCATTAACCTGTAGTTTAGCTATAAGAGGAGAAGAAATAAATAGAGTTATTGATGTGGGAACAGGGGCAGGATTTCCAGGAATTCCTCTAAAAATAATTTTTAATTCATGGAAATTAACTCTTTTAGAAGCTCAGAAAAAAAAGATTGAATTTCTTCAAGAAATAGTAAAAAAATTGGAGTTAAAAGATATAGAAATTATTTGGGATAGAGCGGAAAATCTTGCGAAGGATGAAAATTATAGAGAAAAATTTGACTTGGTTTTAGCAAGGGGAGTAGCAAAACCCAATATAGTTTTGGAATATACAATACCTTTTGTAAAAATTGATAAGATATTTCTGGCTCAAACCACAGAAAAAAGTTTTTCTGAATGGGAAAAAGCACGTAAAATCTCAGAGATTTTAGGAGCAAAATGGGAGAGAGAAATTAGACTAACTTTCAACGATATAAATAGAATTTTAATTATTTTTAGGAAGATTAGTGGTACACCAGAAAAATATCCTCGAAGACCTGGGATACCAGAAAAAAGACCATTGAATCCAGATAAGATGTGATATAATTTTAAAAAATTAATGTAAAGAAAGGAAGAGAAAAAATGGAAATTATAGAAGTTAAAACGAAAAAAGAAAAAAGGGATTTTATAATGTTTCCTTTTGAATTATACAAAAATGACCCTCTCTGGGTTCCTCCATTAATTAGTGAGATGAAAAAAATTATTGATGGACCAGGAAGTCTTCTTTTTCAAAGTGGTCCCCATACCTTTTTCTTAGCATATGAAGGGAAGAAAGTTGTAGGAAGATTAGCTGTAGGGATCGACGAAAAATTAAATAGATTCAGAAATAAGGAGGAAGGATATGTTACCCTTTTTGAATGTATTAATGATCAAAAAGTAGCCTATGCATTATTAAATACTGCAGCTTTATGGCTAAAGGAAAGGGGAATGAAGTATATGTCAGGATTTGTCTCACCCACAAACGGCGATGATTTTAGAGGGATGCTTGTGGAGAACTTTCAAGACCCACCCCTTTTGTATACTACCTATAACCCTCCTTATTATGTTGAATTCTTTGAAAATTATGGATTTAAGAGGGATCATATCTTCTTAGCCTTTAAATATAATTTAAGATCTCTTCCCTTAGATAATGCTATAAAAACAGTAGAATATGCTAAGAAAAAGTATGGTTTTATTACAAGACCTGCAGATTATTCAAAGGTTGAGAGTGAAGCAAAAGCCTTACAATATATTCTTGAAAGATCTTTAATTCCTTTAGAGTATGATTATTTAATACCTCCAACAGAAGAAGAAATGATAAGTTTAGCAAAAGATCTTAAGAAGTTTATACCTCCAAACTTTGTTCAGATGGCATGGGCAGAAGATGAGCCTGTAGGATTTGCGGTTGCTATTCCTGATTACAATCAAGTTCTTAAGAAGCTAAATGGGAGACTATTCCCTTTTGGATGGCTAAAATTTTATTGGTATAAGAGAAAAATAAATAGAGCACGAGTTTTTCTTCTTTTTGTGGTTCCTGAATATCAATCAAAGGGAGTTCCTTCTGCATTATTTATTGAATTGTTAAAGTATGCTAGAAGTATAGGCTACGAGTTTGCAGAAGGTTCTACTATAAACATCAATAATATAAAAATGTGTAGGGAAGCAGAAGGAGCGGGAGGTATACCTTATAAGAAATATGTAATTTATGGAAAAAATATTTAGGCTTGACAAATTCTAAATTTAGCTTATACTGTTTAAAGTTAGTAAAATTTTATAAGAAGAGGGGTTAAGGAGTTATGGAAAAAGAGAAAAAGCATTTAACTTCTGAAGAGTGTGAAGGCTTAGCTGATATTTTTAAATCTCTTTCAAGCTCAGTAAGAGTTCATATTCTTTGCACTCTCATCGAGGGAGAAAAAAGCGCAGGAGAAATTGCAAAGGCAGTCAATGCATCTTTTGCTAATACCTCTCAAAATTTAAAAGATCTTTATAACTTAGGTCTCCTAAAGAAAAGAAGAAGTGGACAACATGTTTACTATTCTCTTGCCAGTGATGATGTAATGGAATTATTAAGATTGGTTTATAAAATTCGTTATAGAGCGGGAGTGAAATGATATTTTTTATTTTGAAGGAGGGGTCGAAGGGGGTTAGGACGACCCCTCCTTCTTTGGGTTTAAAACTGAATTGACCCAGAGAGAGAAGCAACGAGAGGTGGAGTATTCTGAATTGTCTCTATAATAGAACCTCGAGCTTGATATCCTAATCCCGCATCTACCCTTAAAATTAATAAATTTATTCCTGCGCCAAAAGTGTAATATATTGGTTGGAAATTAGTATCAAATATTGCTCCACTTCTTACCACAAGGAAAAATAATGGTTGTTCTACTCCAAGTCTATATAAGGTTGGCTGGAAATTTTTATCTAAATCGATATCAAAAGCAACTTTTGTATTCAAAGTAGGAACTTTTAACATAGCTCCCGCTTTTAGAGAAAGGGGCGGTATTCCAAATTCTACTTCTATATCCTCGGGAGGAATAGAACCTGTTTCAGTATAGCTACCCTCAGGATAATCATTCTTTACTAAGTTGCCACTATTATCATAGACAAAATAGCCTATTTCATATTGCCAATTATACTCTCCACCTAACCACTGTGCATATACATTTTGAGCAGAAATTCCAAGGGCAAAGTTTTCAGAAAGTCTCAAATATGCTCCAAGATCTATAGCCCAGTTTCTTATATTCCATATGTTACTTCCATGCTCTATATAGTCATAAATATTATTAGTATTATCTTTAATAGGTTTATTCTCTACAGAAGAATATTCAAGTCCTGCAACATTTACTAATGCATTTACATATTCATGTGAATTTACAAAGACATTTAATCTTAAATTTGCTCCTAAATTAAGCTTAAAATTATCTATATCAATTATTGGAAGTCCTAAAGTTAATGCACCATTAAGATCAAATGGTATATATGCCCAAACTCTTACATCTGCTATAGTATCAGTAGTAT
>JBNARO010000003.1:53523-65361 GCA_049718665.1 Dictyoglomaceae bacterium
ATTTGTATATTTATAATAATCAAACGCGGGATATGCATCTCCCCAAACTGTTAATCCCAATCTTCCAATTCCCAAATTTGCATATCCAGTCAAAAATCCTTCTGCATATAAACTATCATTAGGTGGTTCTTGTTGTCCCATCATATCTATATATTCCATAATCTTGCTAAAGCTCTCCCAATTTTTGGGATCTACTGGCCAAAATCCAAAACCTGCCTTTAAAGAAAAGTTATTATATTCTCCCATCAAAGCGGGATTAAACATTGCGGATGTAGGTGAATCTCCTAAAGCGGTCATCGCACCCGCCATACCAAGGGCTCTCGGATCCTTTGCAAGAGGAAAGAATGGATCAGGAGCAATTTCAACTGCCAAAGTATAAACAGGAATCAAAAGGAAAAGGATAGTTAAAAGAATTAGAAATTTATTTTTCATTTTTTCTCCTCCTCAATAAGAATTTTTTCTATTCCATTTTATCATTTTCAATTACAAAATACCATCTTAGAAAGACTTTGTCTGTGATTTTCATCACATCCTTTTTATGATTTTAGACACATGATAGTAATAAATGGTATAATCAAATAAAAGATACTCTCTAAAAATAAATGGAGGCAGAAATGAAGAGGAATGAAATTTTTTTAAAAGAAAACGAGTACTTTAGAAGTCAAATATATAGATTAGTGGATTGCTTCTACAGGCAAGGAAGTCGAGTACCTTTTCAGTGGGGCGCTTGGATTCCAGCAGTAGATGTTTATGAGACTGAGGATAAAATAGTGGTATTAGTAGATATTGCTGGAGTGAGTAAAGAAAATATAGATTTAACTTTTCAGGAGAATAAACTTCTTATTAGAGGGACAAGACCTGTGAGATCTTATTCTAATCCTGAAATTTATTACCAAATGGAGATCAATTTTGGACCTTTTGAAAGGATAATTCAACTTCCTTGTCCTGTAGATGCTGAAAGAGCTGAAGCAGTTTATAAAGAAGGATTCTTAGAAATTGTGCTTCCTAAAAAGTAGAGGAAAAGGAGGAAAGAGTAATGGATGAACAAGAATTAAAGAATATTGAAAATATTCCAGAAATCTTGCCTATCCTTCCTTTGCGGGAAACAGTAGTTTATCCCCAAATGTTAATTCCCTTAGTAGTAGGTAGAGAGAAGAGTTTAAAACTTGTAGAAGATGCCATCTCTGGAAACAAACTTATAGGTCTTTGCATGCAAAAAACGCCAGTAGAAGAACCAACTTTTGATGATATTCATAGGATAGGAACTGTAGGCGTTATTGTAAGAATGCTAAGATTTCCTGATAATACTATAAGACTTTTTGTACAAGGGCTCCAAAGAATAAGAATAGATGAATTTGTCCAAAGTGAACCATATTTTAAAGCAAAGGTCTCTGTAATAAGCGAGAGTTATGAAAGAACCATAGAAATTGAAGGGGCAATGAGAAATCTTATCTCTTTATTCCAGAAGATGGCAAGTTTGATTCCTCAATTTCCTGAAGAACTTCTGATCAATGCAATGAATATTCAAGACCCAGGAAGGTTAGCAGATTTTATAGCCTTTAATATAAATATAAATGTAAATGAGAAACAGGAAATTTTAGAGACCATAGATATCAAAGAAAGATTACAAAAATTGACCTATTATCTTACAAGGGAAATTGAAATTCTTGAAATAGCAAATAAGATTCAAAATGATGTAAAGAATGAAATTGAGAAAAGCCAAAGGGAATACTTCTTAAGACAACAGATGAAAGCAATACAGAAAGAATTAGGAGAAATTGATCCTCGAGAAATGGAGGTAAATGAGCTTCGTCAAAAATTACAAGAGGCAAAATTACCTCCAGAAGCCATGAAAGAGGCAGAGAGAGAATTAGAAAGATTGGCTCAGATGCCTCCCGCATCTGCAGAATATACTGTAACAAGAACATATTTAGACTGGATGATATCTTTACCTTGGGATAAAAGTACTGTTGATAATTTAGATATTCAAAAGGCAGCTCAGGTCTTAGATGAAGACCATTATGATTTAGAGAAAATAAAGGAAAGAATATTAGAATACTTGGCAGTAAGAAAATTGAAGGAAGACATGAAAGGACCCATCCTTTGTTTTGTTGGACCACCTGGTGTAGGAAAAACATCCCTTGGAAAGTCCATAGCCAGAGCCTTAGGAAGAAAATTTGTAAGGATTTCCTTGGGTGGTATTAGAGATGAAGCAGAAATTAGAGGTCATAGAAGGACGTATGTAGGTGCATTACCAGGAAGAATAATTCAAGGAATGAGAAAAGCAGAATCTAATAATCCTGTATTTATGCTTGATGAGATTGATAAGATAGGGACAGATTTTAGAGGGGATCCTGCTGCAGCTTTATTAGAAGTTTTGGATCCTGAACAAAACAATAATTTTGTAGATAACTATCTTGGAGTCCCTTTTGACCTTTCTAAGGTTATGTTTATCGCAACCGCTAATGTTTTATATACAATACCTCCCGCTCTTTTAGATAGAATGGAAATATTAGAACTTCCGGGGTATACTGAATTGGAAAAAATAGGAATTGCCAAAGGATATTTAATCCCACGACAATTAAAAGAACATGGTTTAGATCAAGACAAATTAGAAATTGAAGAAACTGCTATAAAGAAGATAATTAGAGAATATACCAGAGAAGCGGGTGTGAGAAATTTAGAAAGAGAAATAGCAACTATATGTAGAAAGGTAGCAAAAGGATATGCAGAGGGAAGCATAAACGAAAACGAAAAGGTAATAGTAAATGAAGAAAATATACAAAAATATTTAGGTCCATCAAGATATACCTATGGATTAAAAGGAGAGAAAGATGAGGTAGGAGTAGCTACAGGCTTGGCTTGGACCGAGGCAGGAGGAGATGTTCTCTTTGTAGAAGTTTTAGTAGTGGAAGGGAAAGGAAACTTGATATTAACAGGAAAATTAGGAGAAGTAATGCAAGAATCTGCAAAAACTGCCTTATCCTATGTAAGGTCTAAAGCGAAGGATTTGAATATAAACTATGAAATATTTGAAAAATCTGATGTTCACATTCATTTACCTTCAGGTGCGATTCCTAAGGATGGACCTTCCGCTGGAATAACCATAGCCACAGCACTTGCGTCAGCTTTTACAGGAAGACCTGTGAAAAAAGATATTGGAATGACTGGAGAAATAACATTAAGAGGAAAAGTCTTACCTGTAGGTGGAATAAGGGAGAAAGTTTTGGCAGCTCACAGAGCAGGACTTACATCAGTAATTATGCCTAAGGAAAATGAAAAGGATTTGGAAGAGATTCCAGAACAAGTGAAGAGAGAACTTAAATTCTATTTTGTAGAGCATGCTGATGAAGTCCTCCAATTAGCTTTATTGGAGGTGAAAAAGAGTGATCTCCAAAGAAAATTTGAAGAGGTTAGGGAATCTTAATTTTGCCCCTTTTCTCATAACTTCTTTATATCTTAACATCTCTCCATTAGAGTATCCGAAGGGGGAATATAGGCTTATTTGGAAAAATTTTCAAAAAGAAATACTTAATTTCCCTACTGAAAACAGAGAAATAAAGAAATCTCTTTTGGATGATGTAGAAAAGATTTCAAATTTTGTTGATCAAGAAATTAATACTACTTCTGTAAATACCTTCGTTATTTTTAGTTGTAGTGCTAAGGATTGGTTTGAAGTTTATTCTCTTTATCCATCTCTAAAGTCTAAATTAGTTATAGATAAAGACCCATATATAAAGCCTATGCTTCGTTTATTAGCATCAGAAGTTCCATATCTTGTAATATTAGTAAGTAAAGATAATGCAAGAATTTTTACTTATTATTTAGGAGAATTAAAAGAGGAAGGAGAAGTAAGTAGTGAAATTCCAAAGAAACACAAACAGGGAGGATGGTCTGCATCAACTTGGCAAAGATGGCATGAAACTCATGTTATATGGCATTTAAAAGATGTTATAGAACATATACAGAAAATTGTTGATGATAAAAAAATCATTTTAGAGGGAACAGCTTCCACTATAGCTGAATTTAAGGACTTATTACCCAAATCCCTTCAAGAGAAAGTGATAGGAGATTTTGGAATTGAATTTGACTCCCCTATAAAGGAAATTTTAGAAAAAACTGAGGAATTTATAGAAAATTATGAAAAAAAAGAGGTAGAAGATTTAGTGGAAAAAATTTTTGTAAATACAAAAAAGGGAAAAGACTCTACTTTTGGATTAGAAGAGATCGCTTATGCTCTTTATGAAAATAGAATTCAAACTTTACTGGTAACAGAGAATTTTGAAAAAGAGGGATTTCAATGCTCTAAATGCTTCTTTATAAGTCCTTACCTTCAGAAATGTCCTTTCTGTAATATAAATATGGAAAAGAGGAAAGATATAGTAGATGAAATTATAGAAGATGCTATAAACAAAGATGCACAATTAATATTTATTAGAGATAAAAGTTTGGGAGAAAAAATTGAGAACATTGGGGCACTGCTAAGATTCTAAAAAAATAAGGGGGCTTCTTGCCCCCTATTTTTATAATCTTTCAGCAATATAATTAGTTAAATCTGCTAATCTACAAGAATATCCCCACTCATTATCATACCAAGCAAATACTTTCACAAGATTTTTTCCAATAACAATAGTAGAGGGAAGATCTACTACTGTAGAATAAGTTGTCCCTTTAAAGTCGCAGGATACTAACTCTTCCTCAGTTACTCCCAAAATTCCTTTCATTCTTCTTTCTGCTGCCTCTTTGAAGGCATTGTTTACTTCCTCAACAGTAACTTCCTTTTCAAGAACGCATACAAGATCTGTAACAGAAACAGTAGGAGTAGGAACTCTTAATGCAACACCATGCATCTTCCCATCAAGTTCTGGGATAACTTTTCCAATTGCTTTCGCAGCACCTGTAGAGGTAGGGATGATATTTAATGCTGCAGCTCTTGCTCTTCTCAGATCTTTATGGGGTAGATCAAGAATTCTTTGATCATTAGTATAGGAATGAACAGTAGTCATAAGTCCCTTTTCAATACCAAAATTATCAAGGAGTACTTTTGCTACAGGAGCTAAGCTATTTGTAGTACAAGAAGCATTAGAAATAATATGATGCTTCTCAGGATCATATTTCTCCTCATTTACTCCAAGGACAATAGTAATATCTTCTCCTTTTGCAGGCGCGGAAATAATTACTTTCTTTGCTCCTCCAGAAGTAATATGGACCTTTGCTTTATCAGCATCAGTAAAAAGTCCTGTGGATTCTATTACTATTTCTATTCCTAAGTCCTTCCAAGGAAGCTTTGCAGGATCCTTTTCCGCAAATACTTTTATTTCCCTCCCATCAATGATTATAGAATTATCAGTATATTTTACTTCACCTTTATATACACCGTAATTAGAATCATACTTAAAAAGATGAGCTAAGGTTTTGGTGTCAGTTATATCGTTTACTGCTACTACTTCAATTTTATCAGAATAAAAATCAAATAAAGCTTTCAAGACCTGGCGTCCAATTCTTCCAAACCCATTGATACCTACCTTTACTGCCATATAGCACCTCCTAAATAATCTAAAATATTTTTCAAAATTAATTATAGCATAGCTCCTACTATAAAACTGTTAAAAAATCTTTAAAATTAGACAGTTAAACTTAAAAGTTTTCCTGGTACAAATACTACTTTCTTTACTTCCTTATCCTTCAAATATTTCTTCACATTTTCCCTTTGTAAAGCAAGTTTTAAGGCTTCCTCCTGAGTTATATCCGCATTTACTTCTATCCTATCTCTCACCTTTCCATTTATCTGAATAACTAATGTTATAATCTCTTCTTTTATTAAGTCAGGATTATAAGAAGGCCATGGTTGCAAATGAATGCTATATTCATACCCTAATTCTCCCCAAAGTTCTTCGGTAATATGGGGAACAAAAGGGGCTAAAAGTAAAAGTAGATTCCTTATACATTCTTTAAATAATTCTGTCTTACCATAATTCTTTTTATATTCTGTTAATGCATTTGAGAATTCCATAGTAGCAGCAACAGCAGTGTTAAACTTAAAAGCTTCTATATCTTCGGTAACTTTTTTAATAGTTTTATGAAGCATTCTTTCCAAATTTTTGTCCTCTTCAGGATTTATTTCTTTAACTTCACTTTCCTCTAATACTAATCTCCAAAGCCTATTTAAGAACCTATAAGCACCTTCTACTCCTTCATCACTCCATTCCATATCTACCTCTGGGGGAGCAACAAATAAAATGAAGAGACGTGCAGTATCTGCACCATAATTTTCCACCATATAATCCACGGAAACTATATTTCCCAAAGATTTTGACATGATCTGACCATCTTTATAAACCATTCCCTGCGTAAAAAGTTTTTTAAAAGGTTCTCTTACAGGACTATATCCCGTATCATAAAGAACCTTTGTAATAAACCGGGAATAGAGAAGATGTAAAACCGCATGTTCTATCCCACCAGTATATTGATCTACAGGAAGCCAGTATTCTGCTTTTTCTCTCGAGAAGGGCTCTTTATCATTACGTGGATCAGTATATCTAAAGTAATACCACGAGGAGTCTACAAAAGTAGCAAGAGTATCTGTTTCTCTTCTTGCAGAACCTCCACACTTAGGACATTTTGTATTCACAAATTCAGAGACCTTTGCCAATGGGCTTTCTCCTGTTCCTGTAGGTTGGAAATCACTTAATTCTGGAAGCATCACAGGAAGATCCTCATAAGGAACAGGAACAATACCACATTGAGAACAATATATTATAGGGATAGGTGCTCCCCAATATCTTTGACGAGATATTAACCAATCTCTTAGTCTATATTGAACTTTTCTTTTTCCAATTCCCATTGTTTCAAATTTATCAGCTATCTTCTGCCAAAATTCATTACTCTTCATTCCATTATATTCATAAGAATTAATCATAACACCTTCTCCTTCGTAGGGAAGGTCTGGCTCCTTCCCTTCTTTAGGGGTAATCACAACCTTTATTGGGAGATTGAACTCTAAGGCAAACTCGTAATCTCTTGAGTCGTGTGCAGGAACTCCCATTATAGCTCCAGTTCCATATGTTGCAAGAACATAATCTGCTATATATATGGGTACCAGCTCTCTTGTCAATGGATGATAGGCATAACTTCCTGTAAATACTCCTGTTTTCTTTTTTTCCAAAGTTCTTTCTAATTCACTTTTGTTCTTTGCTTTTGTAATATAATCTCTTACTTTATCTAAATATTCGGGTTTTGTTATTTTTTCTGCTAAAGGATGTTCTGGTGCAAGAACAATAAAAGTTACCCCAAAAATGGTATCAGGTCTTGTAGTAAAAACATAGATTTTGTCACCATAATCCTGTACTTCGAAATAAAATTCTAATCCCTCAGATCTTCCTATCCAATTTCTCTGCATCAATTTTACTTTTTCAGGCCAATATTCTAAGGTATCCAAATCTCTCAATAAATCTTCTGCATATTCTGTTATCTTGAAAAACCATTGTTCAAATTCTCTTTTCTCTACTTCTGACTTACATCTCCAACATTTCCCATCTATAACTTCTTCATTAGCAAGAACAGTCTTACAAGTAGGACACCAATTAGCAGGGGCTTTTTTCCTATAAGCTAAACCTCTCTCATAAAGTTTCAAGAATATCCATTGAGTCCACTTATAATAATCTGGAGAACATGCAGTAACTTCTCTATCCCAGTCATAAACTACTCCCATTTTAAAAAGTTGTTCTTTCATTCTTGCAATATTTTTATAAGTCCATTCCTTAGGATGAATTCCATGCTTTATAGCTGCATTTTCTGCAGGTTGTCCAAATGCATCCCACCCCATAGGGTTTAATACGTTGTATCCTCTCATAGTATAATAACGAGCAATAACATCCCCAATAGTATAATTCCGCATATGTCCCATATGGAGATCTCCAGAAGGGTAAGGGAACATAACAAGAGAATAAAACTTTGGCTTGTCCTTTCTCTCAGTTACATAATAAATCCTATCTTCTTCCCATTTTTTTTGCCATTTTGGTTCTATCTCTTGAGGATTATATTTTCTCATTTCTCTCCCTCGCTTCTTATCTAAAAATTTTACTGTGTATTATATAAAAGGTAGAAAGAAAGGTAAAGTATTAAAAATCCTTTCCTCTTATACACCCCTTAATAATTTCTTTACTCCAAATTTCAGCTTCATAGTTAACACCTTATCAGTAGAAAAGATTTTTCCTGCAATAAATATTAAAATAGCAAATACTATTAACATATAGATTATCCCATAAAAAACAATGGAATAATTCCCTAAGAGAATATTTTGGGATGCTATAAAGGGATGACTAAAAGGAATTACTAATACTAAAATCTTTAAAGGTAAAGATAAAGAATTAATATCTGAAAATAAAGATAAGAAATAAGGAATCATTACAAGAAATATTAAAGGTAAGCTCATACTTTGGGCACTCTTTAAATCTTCTGCTAAAACACCTAAAATAGTTGACAATGCCAAGGCACATAATATGGCTAAGAATAAAGAGACTCCTAAAAGGATATAACCGTTAGGGGTGAATTGAAGACCTAATTTCTGAATTATGTCCTGAGCCTGATTACTTACAGGAATATCTCCCATAAATCCTCCCATATAGAATCTAAAGCCTAACATATATATTCCTGCAGATATCAAACCTACTAAACCTGCTCCTATCATTTTTGCTATTACAATTTGAGTTCTATTTATAGGAACAGTAAGAAGAGTTTCTAAAGTTTTATCTTGTTTTTCCATAGCTATAGCTGAAAGGACCATTTGGGAAGAATACATAATTACTATCATAAGGATGATAGGGATAAATATAGACTGGGAATAGACAATATTAGTTACTTCAGCTAGAGATCCTTCTGCCATTTTATCTCTGACAATAATAAATTCCTTACTTCTTATAGGATTCTTCAAGTCTTCAGGATTAATTTCAGGAAATTTTAATTTTAAAAAGTTATTTGAGAGATAATTATTTATAGTAGAAATTACTTGATTAACCATAGCGGGACTTGCTGTCGCACCCATAGAGAAACTACGGACAAATGAATAAATCTCAATTTCTTTTAATTGAAATTTTGATATACCAGAACCAAATCCTTCAGGGATTATTAATAAAAGATTTATGTTATTTTTCTTGGCGTATTCTATAGCAGAATTTCTATCCTTCTCATTTATTTTATGGAGCCTAAAATTAGCAAAGGAGAGATTATTTAGTATATCCTTTGATAATTCTGAATTATCCAAATCTAAAATATAAATATCCTTAACCTCAGAAATTTTTTTCACTTCTGATTTTGTAAGAGTCCCCATAAAGTAAAAAAAACCAATGGTAAAAAGAAGAGAGATAATGAGTTGAAGGGTTATTAACTCCCTAATTTCTTTCTTAAGAAGGTTTAAAAATTTTTTCATGACACAATCCTCCTAAATACTTCTTCTAAATTTTTAGAAGAATATTTTTCCTTTAATTCTTGAGGAGTACCTATATCTAAGATTTTCCCTTTATTAATTATAGCGACTCTATCAGATAAAAATTCTATTTCTAACATATTATGGGAGGAAAGAAGGACAGAGATTCCTTCCTCTACAAATTTTCTAATAATCTCCCTTATTTCGAGAGAATTTATTACATCCAATCCTGATGTTGGCTCATCTAATATAGCTAATTTAGGTTTTGTCATCAATGCTCTTGCTAATAAAAGTTTCCTTACCATTCCTTTACTATACGTTCCCACTTTATCTTTTAATCTATCCCCTAAATCTGCAATTTTCTTTGCCCTCTCAACAAATTCCTCAACCTGTTCATTTCCTTCTGCATAAAAGTTTGCCATAAATTTTAAATATTCTATTCCTGTCATATTTTTATATGCTCCCGCTTCCTCTGGAAGATAGCTTATCCCTTCTCTTATTTTTTCAGGATTTTTCCTAAGATCATAACCCATAAATTCCACCCTTCCGTCAGTAGGTGTAAGAAGAGTTGCAATAATTCTTAAAGTAGTAGTCTTTCCCGCTCCGTTGGGACCAATAAGAGCAAAAATCTCTCCCCTTTTTACTTCAAAACTTACTCCTTTTAATGCAGAAATTTTTCCATAAGTTTTCCACAGGTTTTCTACTCGGAGAATTACATCCATAAAAATCTATCCTCCCTTTTTATTTTTCTTAAATTTTATCATAACAAAAACATAGATAAAGCTCTACCTTTTATATCACAGGTTATGTAAAAAATAAAGAGGTAAAAGTCTTAAGATGATACTCTACAGGTCTTGCTCCTATTGAATCATATTCAATTCCTGCACCTTAAATAGGGCGTCCCCAATATATGAGGACGCCCTATGAGTTGAAATTTTTTAATTTTACTTTGTTAATTTCTTGTGGCAGAGCCACCAATCGAAGCATTCAAATTCACCTTTTTTAGCTGACTCAAGTCTTTCTTTTGCAGTTTTTACATCCTTTGCGGGTGGGACAATTACATGATCTTTACCTACAACTTCACTATCTGGCCACTGAGCGGGAGTTGCTACCCCATATTTATCAGTTACTTGTAGCGCTTCTACCGCTCTTAAAATCTCATCTATATTTCTTCCTACTTCTTGTGGATAGTAAAGGATAAGTCTTATTATGCCTTTATCGTCTATTACAAATACTGCTCTTACAGTATTTGTTCCTTTTCCCGGATGAATCAATCCAAGTCTTTCTGCTACTTTTCCTGTATCGTCAGCTATGATTGGAAATTCTATATCTACACCTAATTTTTCTTTTATCCATTCTACCCATTTAATATGACTAAATACCTGGTCAATACTAAGACCTATTAATTCTGTATTAAGAGCTCTAAATTTTTCATACCTCTTTTGAAAGGCTACGAATTCTGTTGTACAAACTGGGGTAAAATCAGCGGGATGGCTAAAAAATACAAACCATTTGCCCTTATAATCATTGGGAAGTACTTTTTCCCCATGAGTGGTTAGCACTTTTATTTCGGGAAATGGCTCTCCTAAAAGTGGAAGTCCTTTTCTTTCTAAATTTTCCATAATCACACCTCCTAATTATAATTATTATAATTTTCAATTATATACTATCACAAATAAAAAATTTTGCAAATAGGAATTTTAAGTTAACGTGTAATCAGTATTTTAAAAAGGACGCCTCTTTTATCAAAAAAGAGTCCTGCCAACGAAATGCTAAGCTATGAACTATACAGTGCAAAATTATTTAAAAATGATCCTCTTATAAGATATGAAAAGACTATTCACGAAACTGTAAATTATTCCCTTGCAAGATTAGGGTATGTTCCTGCAATAAAAGGAATATATATTCATCACTATAGGTATCTTACTGATCCTGAGAACTTAATTAAAAAATCTATATTTTATCGTGATCTTTTATATTTTTGTCACGTTTTTTTGCGTATTAAAGGTAAATATCAAGAAGCAATTGATGTTTTAAAGGTTGCTCTCTCCAAGGATCAAGGATATTGGGCTCCAACAATTCATAATTCGCTTGGTTTATTATACATGAGTCTTAATGCTCCATATTTTGTTCATTCTTGGGTTAATTTAGGAATTGCTTATGAAAAGACAAGACGCTTTGGGGATGCACTTGATTGTTATATTAAAGCATATCAGTTGGATCCAGAGTTATTTAATAGATGTATCTGAACTATATTATGGACTTAGGGAGCATATCGGAAATTGTAGCAGATGTTTCTATTTATGAAAGGGGTAAATTATAGGGATAAGTTGATTAGTGTCATAATACCCACATATAACAGAGAAAAATTGCTCTCCCGCGCCATAGATTCTGTAATAAATCAAACTTACAAA
>JBNARO010000003.1:65461-75636 GCA_049718665.1 Dictyoglomaceae bacterium
TGAGGATGGAAGATATATAAAAGTATTTGATCCCGAAATTCCCTCTGAGAGAGTAAGACTTGGTGGATCTTATTGCACTCAATTAAACACGATGGTTATAAATATGATGGTTTGTGAGGACACAGACTTGGTATTCAGAGCTATTCACTATTATCCCTTTGTTTTAATTGATGATTATCATCACTATTACTATCAGGGGTCTGATAATCTATTTAATTTTTGATAGAGGAAAGCTTAATGTGGAAAAAGCAATTTACGATAAAATATTTGTTGAGAAGTTCACCTTTATAGGACTTAGTACGATTAAAATGAATTCTTATGCGTGGATAAAATTAAACCTTGTTATGATATCACTTATGGTAATGGGATCTGCAGTAGCCTTTTGGGCGCTAAATGTAACACCACTTCTAAACTTTGTCTTCAGACTCAGAGAATATACAAGATATCCCGTAGATATTTTTGATCCATTTTTTAAGTTTATCTTCAGCAAGGTATAAGGGAACAGGAGTTTAAAGCACCTGTCATGAATAAAGGAAAGGCAAATATGTGGATGAAAAAGAAAATTAATAGAGATTAGCTTCGATAGAAAACCCTTAAGTCTTCTCTTCTTTTATTCTGGTACCTATCTCCATAGCTATGTGATTATCATAGCTGAAACCTACTTGCAAAAAATTTTCAATTAACTTATAATTTCAACAGACAAATGAAAAATTTTTGCAGAAGGAGTTTTTTATGGAATTAAGGAAAACTTTTAAGGATTTTGGACTAAGAATGAGCAAACAAAGAGTAGCAGTTTTAGAATTTTTTGAAGAGAATAAGACAGGACATTATTCTTTAAATGAGATTTATGAAAACATATCTCAAAAAAATAAAAATATATCATTTACCTCTGTATATAGAACTTGTAAATTACTTGAGAAATTGGGATTAATAAGAGCTATATCCTTTGAAGAAAGACATATTCATTACGAAAGTAATTTAAATCCTCACCTCCACTATCAATGTCTCATATGTGGAAAGATTGTAGAGGAAGATGCAGAATGGGTAAATCAATGGAGGGGTAAATTAGAGAAAAAAGATTTTCTTATAACTTCATACAGAATCCAAATATACGGAATTTGTAAAGATTGCCAAAAAAAATATCCAGAGGTGACAGAAAATGGTAAAAACCTTATATCAAATGAATAAAGGAGAAAAGGGGAAAGTCTTAACAATAAGAGGAGGAAGAGGAAGAATTTTAAGATTGGCAGAACTTGGAATAATTCCTGGGGAAGAAATAATTCTTGTTCAAAAAAGTTTTGGACCTGTGATTATAAAGATAAAAGATACGAATTTGGCTTTAGGAAGAGGAATTGCTCAAAATATATTAGTGGAGGTGGAGAATGGAGAAAAAGAAAATTAGAGTTGCTCTTTCTGGGAATCCTAATGTAGGAAAAAGCACAGTATTTAATCTTCTTACAGGGCTAAGGCAACATACAGGTAATTGGCCGGGAAAAACAGTAGAGAAAAAAGAGGGGATTTATGAGAAGGATAATTATATTTTAGAAATTATAGATCTCCCTGGGACATATAGTTTGACTTCTCATTCCTTAGAGGAGATTATTGCAAGGGATTTTATAATAAAAGAAAAACCAGATATTGTTGTAGTTATTGCAGATGCGTCCTCTTTAGAAAGAAATTTTTATCTTCTTGTCCAGATCTTAGAACTTCATTCAAAAGTCGTTTTAGCTTTAAACATGATTGATCTTCTCTCTGAGAAAAAATATAAGATAGATTTTAAAAAATTGGAAGAGAAATTAGGAATTCCTGTAGTACCTATGATAGCAAGTAAAGGGATAGGAATTGAAGAATTAGTGGATAAGATTATTAAGGTTTTTGAAGGAAAATTAGAATGTAAGCCTAAGGAAATAAATTATGGAAATTTAGAGGAGAGTATAGAAAAAATAAAAGAAAAGTTACCTGAGAAAATAGATGGATATAATTCTCGCTGGATAGCAATTAAATTATTAGAAGGAGATGAAATTGTAAAAAGTCTTTGTAAAGAAAAAATAAACTACAAAGAGATAGAAAGACTAATGGGAAAAAGGGAAGACAGTGCAATACTCTTAGCAAACGCTCGGTATCACTGGATAAAGGATATTCTTAAAGATACTTTAGAAAAACCTAAAACCCCAGTAATAACTTTCACAGATAAACTGGATCATTGGTTTACCCATCCCATATTGGGACTTCCTATAGCTTTTGTAATTTTAGGCTTAGTCTTTTGGTTAACATACACCCTAAATGATTTGTTAAGGGAGTGGTGGGAGAATATTCTTAATTACATTCAAGAAATACTTAAAAACTTAATGTTTTTCTTACCAGATTTTCTGAAAGAGGTTATTTTTAGTGGTGTATGGCAAGGAGTTTCTATTTTATTGACTTTCATTCCTCTTATTGTAATATTCTTCTTCTTTTTCGCTTTATTAGAAGATACAGGATATTTAGCAAGGGTTGCCTTTGTAACTGATAGAATTATGCATACCCTTGGACTTCATGGTAAAGCTTTTTTACCTCTTATGATGAGTTATGGATGTAATGTTCCGGGGATCATGGCTGTAAGAACCTTAGAGGAGGAAAGAGACAGGATATTATTAATTCTGATAAACTCTTTTATTCCATGTGTTCCAAGAATTCTTGTTTCTGCCTTTTTTGCCAGTGTTTTCTTTCCCAAATACGCATCCCTTATCCTTCTTTCTCTATATATCATTAGTTTTTTAGCGGTAATTATTAGTGGAAAGATTATAAGAAGATTCTTTTTAAAGACATCCTTTTCTCCTTTAATTATGGAACTTCCTTTATATAAGCTTCCTAATTTTAAAATTGTAGGAATCTATATCTGGGAAAAACTTAAGGCATTTTTAGAAAGGGCAGGAACAGTTATAGTTATCTTATCCACTATAGTTTGGTTTTTAGGAAATCTTCCCTATAACGATATAGAAAATTCCCTTTTAGCATACATAGGGAAATTAATTCTACCCTTTTTAAAACCTTTAGGATTTAACTGGCAATTAGTTGCGGGACTTATTGCAGGATTTGTAGCAAAGGAGGCGAGTTTGTCTACCTTATCTACTATTTATCATGTTAGTGGCAATAATTTAGGAAATATATTACTAAAAGAGATTACCTCTTTAACCGCATATAGCTTTATGGTTCTGCAACTACTTTATATTCCCTGTGCTGCTACTGTAGCCACAATTTATAAAGAGACAAACTCTAAAAAGTGGACACTATTTAGTGTTATTTATTCTCTATCTTTTGCCTATGTTATTTCTTTTATAATATATAACTTAGGAAGACTTTTTATTCACTGAATCTCTTATAACTAATCGTGTTTTAAGATAAACTTGATAAGTATCTGAAATATTATTCTCAATTTTACTTATCAAAATTTCTCCCGCTTTTCTTCCCATTTCTGATTTTTCTTGATGGACTGAAGTAAGTAAAGGATCAAGATGTAAAGAAATGGGACTATTATCAAAGCCTACTACTGATATATCTTTTCCAACTTTTAATCCTAATTCTTTAATAGCTCTATATACTGCAGATGCTACCCTATCATTTACAGTAAATATTGCTGATATCTCTTTTCTTTCTTTTAGAAAATTTTTTATCAGGTTTACATTTTCTTCATAAAAAATGTCAAAATATCCAGGAAGCTTACTAAATATATAATCTTCATTAACTTCTATTCCATTTTCCTTCAATGCGTCTTTATATCCTTCTAATCTTTCCCTTACACTGGTAGTTTTTAAATTATTAGTGGTAATAAAGGCTATATTTCTATGACCCTGATCAATAAGATATTTTACTGCAGAGTATGCTCCATTTTTATTATCTGAAACCACAAAATCCAAAAAGGAACCAGGTAAAAATCTATCCACTAAAACAATGGGAATATTAACTTCTTTAAAGTGCCTAATAGGAGCATTTCCTCGAGAACACATCTCATCAGAAGGATAGATAACTAAGCCTTTTACTTCTTGTTCTATAAATCTTTTTATTATAATAAGCTCTTTTTCATAGCTTCCATTGGAGTTTGCATAAATTAAAGAGTAACCCCTTTGGGATATAAAAGATTCAAGCCCTGACATAATTTCTGCTTCCATATAATCTCTTAAAATAGGGGCTATAAAGCCAATGTATTTCCCTTTCTCTATATCAATCCTTTCAAGTTTTTCAGAAACAAATGTTCCCTTTCCTTTTATTCTAAAGGCAAGTTTTTCTTTTACTAACTCTTGGAGAGCATATTCTAAAATAGTAGGAGAAACTCCTAAGGATCTGGCAAATTTATCATCAGAAGGGATTCTCTCTAAGGGTTTTAATTCTCCTGAGAGAATTTTTTTCTTTAAATATTCCTTTATTTGTATATGAAGAGGAATAGGCTTTTTTCTATCAATTATTTCTCCCATACAATGGAGATTATAACAGAATAAATCTAAAAAATCAATTATTTAAGAGAAAAAGTATAGAGAAAGTCATTTTTAGATCTTATTTTCAAGGAAATCTGAAATCTGAGATCTTATTTCCTGAATCACAGAAGAAGGATTAGGATGAGAAGTTATTGGTCTTCCAATTACTAAGTAATCTGAACCCTTTTCCAATGCTTCCCTTGGCGTCATTATCCTTTGCTGATCATCTTTTATATTTTTAGTCAGTCTGATTCCAGGAGTAACAATTAACAATCTTTTCTTAAGATTTTTTCTTATAAGCTCTATTTCTTGGGGAGACGCCACTACTCCATCAAGTCCTGTTTCCTGAGCCAATTGAGCGAAGAATAAAACTTGTTCAGGAAGAGATCTTGAAATTCCCCAACTTCTTCTTAATTCTTCCTCAGAAAAGCTTGTTAAAACAGTAATTCCCAATAAATATGGGATAGCCTTATTCTTCTCTCTTTTAAAATTGTTCGTAATCTCTACAGCTCTTTTAAGCATATCCTCTCCTCCTAAGATATGTAAAGTAATCATCATGGGTTCTAATTCTAAAAGCTTTTCTAAAGTTCTTCCTACAGTATTTGGTATATCAAAGAGTTTTAAGTCTATAAAAACATCTCCTCCCATTTCCTTTATCTTTGATACAATTTGGGGTCCTGCAGATACAAATAGTTCCAATCCTACTTTATAATTTTTTACATATGGTAAAAGAATCTCCACCATTTTTAAAGCTTGAGTTTCTGAAGGAAAATCTAAGGCAACAATAATAGGATCTCTCATTAAAGCTCCTCCTCTCTTTTATGAGCTAAACCTATTAAATCTTGGATTTTTTCTTCTTTAAAATAATTTTCTAACTGAAGAATTAATTCTTTCCCAGCATAGGGATTTATAAAATTAGCAGTTCCAATCTCTACTAAGGTTGCACCAGCTAATATATATTCCATTACATCAGAAAACTCCATTATTCCTCCACACCCAATAATAGGTAAATCTGTCTCTTCATATACTTCCCAAATATATCTTAAAACTAAAGGTTTTATCGCAGGACCTGAGAGTCCAGCAAATATTCTTTTAAATACAGGTTTTTTATTCTTCCAATCAATAGCCAAACCTAAGAAAGTATTAAAAATTACTACACCATCTCCCCCTCCTTTTTTGACCATTTTTACCATTTTCAATATATTCTCTGCTTGAGGTGAAAGTTTAACCCAAACAGGTTTTTCCGCTATTTTTACTACTTTTTTTGTTAATTCAAGAAGAACTTCAGGATCCAATCCAAATTGCATTCCACCTTTATCTACATTAGGGCACGACACATTAAGCTCAATTCCAGATATTTTTAAATTTTTTAATTCCTTTACTAATTCTTCATATTCCTTTATAGTTTCACCCGCAATGGAAATAAAAATGTGGGTGTTAATTTTTTCTAAAAAAGGAAACTCCTCCTCAAGGAACTTTTCAAGTCCAGGATTTTCTAAACCTATGGAATTTAGTAGACCGCAGGAAGTTTCCCATATTCTTGGAGGAGGGTTTCCCTGTTTTGGTTTCAAAGTTATACTTTTTGTAATAAATCCCCCTAAAATTTCTAAGGAATAAAATTGAGATATTTCTCTTCCAAACCCACAAGTTCCTGATGCTAGAAGAATAGGATTTTTAAAAACCAGGTTCCCCACTTTAACTTCTAAATTAGGATTCATTCAAAATTTACCTCCATTCCTGAAATTACCGGACCATCTTTACATATATGTAAATTCTTTTTACTCCCCATAAGAACACATGATAAGCATATTCCAATTCCACATCCCATTCTCTCCTCTAAAGAAAAATAAAGTTTACTTTTTTCTTCTAACTTCTTCCATAATTCTTTTAACATAGGGATAGGACCACAAGCATAAACTTTGTTAAATTCTCTTAATTCTGAGATATACTCTAATATCTTCCCTTTTTCGCCAAAACTTCCATCCTCTGTAGAAATTAAAAATTTCTTGCTTTTTTCTTCAAAATTTTTCCATATTTTTTCAGAAACTTTTGTGGAAAAACCAATAAAGGAATAGATATTAACATCTAAAAAGTGTATAAAATCTAAAAGAAAGGATAAAGGGACAATCCCCATTCCTCCACCTATAATAGCTATTTTTTCCCCTTTTTCTGGCATAGGGAAACTATTTCCTAAGGGGGCTAAAATTTTTAATCTCTCTCCTACCCTCTTTTTGCTTAATAAATATGTTCCTTTCCCTTTAACTTGATATAAAAATTCTATAGTATTTTCTGATACCTTATAAAAGCTTAAGGGTCTTGAAAGGAGAGGATCATAGGAATCATTTACTCTTATCATGGCAAATTGTCCTGGAAATGCTTTTAAAGGAAAGTTTTTCTTAAGTTTTAAAAGGAATATATTCTCTTCAATTTTTTCATTTTCAAAAATCTCAAATTCTCTAAACATTTAATATTTTCCCTTCTCTAAAAACTATCTTTCCTTCTACTATAGTCAAAAAGGGCCATCCTTTAAGTTTCCAGCCTTTAAAGGGGGTATTTTTACCCTTTGAGAAAAATTCAGAAGGGTTTACTATTTTTTCTTTATGTAAATCAATAATGGTAAGATTTGCTAAATTTCCCCTCTCCAAAGGAATATATGGAATATTAAGGATCTTTGAAGGATTATAACTTATCTTTTTAAAAAGTTTTGGAAGGGATAATTTTCTATGAAAATGACCATAAGTTATCATTAAAGGAATAAGGGTTTCTAATCCTGATATTCCAAATTCTGCTAAATTATATTCTTTTAACTTATCATCTTGATGATGAGGAGCATGATCTGAAGTAATAACGTCAATTTCATCTTCTTCCAGTGCCTTCCATAGAGCGGATTGATCTTCTTCAGTTCTTAAAGGGGGATTAACTTTTGTGTTAGTATCATAATTCATTTCTTTTACATGTTCTTCTGTAAGAATTAGATGATGGGGGGTTACCTCGCATGTTACTTTTGTTCCATATTTCTTTGCCCACTTGATTATCTCGATACTTTGCCAGCAAGAAACATGAGCAATATGTAACTTCCCACCAGTTAATTGTGCTAAAAATACATCCCTTGCTACCATACTTGCCTCTGCAGTCCAAGGCATTCCTTTAAGCCCTAAGAGAGTTGCTGTTTTCCCCCAATTCATAGATCCTTCAAAGGTTAAATTTATATCTTCACAATGCTCTATTATTGGAACATTAAACATCTTTGAATATTCTAAAGCACATCTTAAAATCTCACTATTTGTAACACAACTGCCATCATCAGAAAATCCTCTTGCTCCTGCCATATACATATCTCCCATCTCTGAGAGCTCCTTTCCTTCTCTTCCTTTTGTTATAGTTCCGATGGGATATATTTTTACAAGATTTATTTCCTCAGATCTTTTATATATGTATTCAATAAAGGATCTTTGATCCAATGGAGGATTTGTATTAGGCATACAAGCTATGGAGGTAAAACCCCCTGCAACTCCTGCCATGCTTCCCGAAAGAAGGTCCTCCTTCCATTCATATCCTGGCTCTCGCAAATGAGTATGCATATCTACAAGGCTTGGAACTACAATTTTCCCTTCCCCATCTATAACTTCACAGTCTTTTTCTTCTATCCCTTCTGATATCTCCTTTATTATTCCATTTTCTATAAGAACATCTTTTTTCTCTTCTAAATCCTTTTCAGGGTGAATTAATAGAGCATTACGAATAAGAAACTTCATCTAACTTCCCTCCTCCCAGTATTAAATAAAGAAGAGCCATTCTTACAGCAACTCCATTGGTTACCTGTTCATTTATAACAGAGTAGGTACTATCTGCAACTTCTGAGGATATTTCTACTCCTCTGTTCATAGGTCCAGGATGCATAACTAAAACATCCACTTTTGCCTTCTTTAGTCTCTCAGCGGTAATTCCAAATAAAAGATGATACTCTCTTAAAGATGGGAAAAGACCCTTTCTTTGCCTTTCCAGTTGAAGTCTTAAAACATAGATAATATCTGCATCTTCTATGGCCTCATCTACATTGTAATTTATTTCAACCCCTAAATCTTCTATACCAGGAGGAATTAATGTGGCAGGTCCACATACATAAACCTTACTCCCAAGGGTCTTCCAGGCATAGATATTAGAGCGGGCTACTCTGCTATGCATAATATCTCCTATTATAGCGATCTTTAGATTATCCACTCTTTTCTTCTTTTCAAAAACTGTGTATACATCCAAAAGAGCTTGAGTAGGATGTTCATGCATTCCATCTCCTGCATTAATTACAGAACAAGATAAATTTTCTGCGAGAAAATGAGGAACTCCTGAAGAACTATGTCTTACGATAAGGGCATCTATTCCCATAGCTTCTAAAGTCTTTACTGTATCTAATAGACTCTCACCTTTTTGAACACTACTTACAGAGATTGAAATACTTATAGTATCTGCACTCAAATATTTTGCTGCCAGTTCAAAAGAAGTTCTAGTTCGGGTACTGGGTTCATAGAAGAGAGTACATATAGTTCTTCCTCTAAGAGTAGGTACTTTTTTAATGGTTCTTTTTAAAATGTCTTTCATAGAAACCGTTGTTTCGATAATGAGTTCTATTTCTTCTTTTGTTAAATCTTCTATACCTAAAAGATCTTTATGCTTCCATACCATGTTATCACCTCACTGTTCTTGCCATTCTGCAATAACTACTTCGTCTACCCCATCGGTTTCTTCAAGTCTTACTTCAATTAATTCTTTTCGGGAGGTAGGAACATTCTTCCCTACATAATCTGCTCTTATAGGAAGTTCTCTATGTCCTCTATCAATTAAAACAGCAAGTTGTACTGTTTTTGGTCTTCCTAAATCTATAAGGGCGTCCAATGCAGATCTTACTGTCCTTCCGGTATATAAAACATCATCTATTAAAATTACATCCTTTCCTTCAATAGAAAAATCAATCTCTGTCTTTCCAACTTTTGGTTGATCTAATCTAAGATTTAAATCATCTCTATATAAAGTTATATCTAAGCTTCCTACAGGAACTTCTTTCCCTTCTATCTCTTTTAAATATTTCTGAAGTCTATAAGCAAGAGGAACTCCCCTTCTTCTTATTCCCACAAGAACAATATTATCTATACCTTTATTTCTTTCCACTATCTCATGGGCAATTCTCCTTAATGACCTTCTTATCCCCTCTTTATCAAGAATTTTTGCCTTTTCTTGATAAATCACTTAAATTCCTCCTTTCATAAAAAATAAAAGCAGGCTTATTACCCTTTATAGGTATGCCTGCTTTTTCTTCTTTTTTATAAAAAATTTTTTCAACTTTCCTCCCTTTTTAGCCTCACTGAGCTAATTTAAAGGTCGTGTTATTATAGAAGAGATAAAAAATTATGTCAAGGAATTTTGGGAGAGTGTTCAAAAAAATTTTAAATAAGGGGAAATGATATATTTAGAAGGGCAATTTTAAAGAGCCAAATTAAAAGAATTCTTATAAAGTAGTCCCTTCCTCCTCTTTTTATGTTCCCAAATACACTCTCTATTACTCTAAAAGTCTCTTTCACTATTTCTTTTCCCCTTTTTATCCTTTAACTGTACTTTCTTCTATCTCCCTTCTCACATACTCTAAAAGCAAATCTAATGTTTCCTCCTTTATTCTGTCTCTTAATTCCTCCCTTAAATCTCTGAAAGATAGTCCCCTCGATAACTTTAAAA
>JBNARO010000004.1:0-6747 GCA_049718665.1 Dictyoglomaceae bacterium
CCCCTCAGCTCCCCTGGAAACCCTATATTTAATTGTCAAATTATATTATATCATAACAAGATTATTTAGAGAAAAAGAAAATTATAATTTTACTGCCCACAATCCATGAATATTACAGTGTTCTCTTACTATAGAAAGATTCTCCATCTTTACTTCGAATTCTGCTTCAGGTTTATCTCCGGGTTTTAAAAATTTTCTGAGAATTAAACTTTCTTTAGTCTCTACTTCTATCCATTCAATATAATGAGCATCCTCCATGGGATGAGAGACAGAACCAACCTTTACAAGAACTCCTCTATTACTCCTTTCAATTACTGGAAGGTGCTTTTCTTTGCCCTGTTCTTCTATTTTTTCTTCTAAGAGTTTCATGGGTTGATTACAGCATACCAATTGCCCTATCCCTTCGTGTAGGACTTCAACAATATTTCCACAGATCTCACATTTATAAATTTGGAGACGCTTTGTCATTTTAATCACCCCTTTTTAAAATTAAAATTATTCTAAATTAATTTTATAATCTTTAAAGAAAGTTTTCAATTCCTAAATTTAGAAAAAATTCCCCTTGACAAATTTAAAACTTTATTTTATACTCTACTAACATTAGTAATTTAGTAAAGATTGGGGGAGAAAGAGAAAAATGCTTGTTTCGGCAAAATGTGATTATGCGTGTAGGGCGCTTTTAGAGCTTTCTCTTCATTGGCCCAATACAGACCCTTTACCTATAAATATGATTGCAGAAAGGCAAGGGATACCAGTGAAGTATTTAGTACAGATTTTAATTGATTTAAAAAATATGGGTTTAGTTAAAAGTATTAGAGGAAAAGAAGGAGGATACGTTCTTGCTAAAGCTCCTAATACTATTACTTTAAGAGAAGTAATTGAACATATAGAAGGCTCTTTATTGGGTATAACGGATTCCGCAAAGAAAGGATCTATATTTCTTCCAATCTGGATTGAGGTTGAAAGGGCTCTTAATGATGTTCTTGAGAAATTTACCTTTGAGGATATTGCAAACAAGGTCAGGGAAATGTCTCTTATGTATCAAATATGAAAAATCTATTTTAGGAGGAGAGAAGATGAAATTAGATATAGAAAGAAAGGCTTTGGAGTTTGAAAACAAGAGAGCAGAAGAAATACTTCAGTGGGCTATTGAGACTTTTCAAGACAAAATAGCTCAAGCTACAAGTTTTGGAGCAGAGGATGTAGTTATAACAGATATGTTAGTTAAAATAAATCCTAAGATAAAAATTTTCACCTTAGATACAGGAAGACTTCCTCAAGAAACTTATGATGTTTGGGAGAAAATTCAAGAAAAATATGGGATAAAAATTGAACCATATTTTCCTGATGCAGAAAGTGTGGAAAGGATAGTTAAAGAGTATGGTCCAAATCTATTTTATAAAAGCATAGACTTGAGAAAGCTTTGCTGTCATATAAGAAAGGTAGAACCATTAAATCGAGCTTTAAAGAATTTGTCTGCTTGGATATGTGGTCTGAGAAGAGAACAATCTATAACAAGAAAAAAGATCCAGAAAATAGAGATAGATCATCTTCATAATGGAATAATTAAGATTAATCCTTTAGCAGATTGGACAGAAAAGGATATGGAGTAAATAGTCCTGTTCGATCCTTTAAGGCGGTAGGGGGATATCCCATATTTGTAAAAAAGGGGAAAGGATCAAAGATTTATGATGAGAAAGATAGAAGCTTTATTGATTACTGCCTTTCTTTTGGGGCTTTGATTTTAGGGCATGCTCACAAAGAAGTGGTAGAAAACTTGAAGAAAGTTATAAATAAGGGAACAAGCTTTGGGATAAATACGAAATTAGAAATAGAATTTGCCAAAATGATAGTAGAGGGGGTACCCTCTATAGAACAGGTAAGATTAACAAATTCTGGAACTGAGGCGGTAATGAGTGCGGTAAGATTGGCACGAGCATATACAAAGAAAGATAAAATTATAAAATTTGATGGAGCCTATCACGGTCATGCAGATTATCTTTTAGTAAAAGCAGGTTCTGGCTCTGCAACCTTAGGAATACCAGCAAGCCTAGGAGTACCTGGAGATTTTATTAAACACACTATTCTTTTACCTTTTAACGATATAAAAAGCCTTAATGATACCTTAAAAAAATATTATAAAGAAGTAGCATGTGTAATTGTGGAGCCAGTTTTAGGAAATTGCGGGGTGATTCCTCCAGAAGAGGAGTTTTTGGGATCTTTAAGAGAAATTACTTATAAATATGAGGTCCTATTAATCTTTGACGAAGTAATCACAGGATTTAGACTTTCCTATGGAGGAGCTCAAGAGTATTTTCATATAAATCCAGATCTTACTTGTTTGGGGAAAATTTTAGGAGGAGGACTTCCTGTGGGTGCTTTTGGAGGAAAAAAGGAAATTATGAAACTTTTAGCTCCAGAGGGCAATGTATATCAGGCAGGAACCTTCTCAGGAAATCCTCTCACAGTAATGGGAGGAATAGCTACTCTAAATATTCTAAAAAGAGATAATCCTTATAAAGCTCTTGAAGAAAGGACAAGAAATTTATGTGAAGAGATAAAAAATATAGCCCAAAAATATAGTATAGATATCCAAGTTAATTACATTGGTTCGATGTTTAGTATATTTTTCACTAGTAAAAAAGTAAGAGATTACGAAACTGCAAAAATCCAGGATACTGTTCTTTTTAATAAATTCTTCCACAACTTATTGGAGGAAGGAATATACATATCCCCTTCAGGATTTGAATCAAATTTCTTGTCCATTGCTCATAATAATTCTGATTTAGAAAAAACCTTAAGAGTTATTCATAAGGTGTTAAGAAGAATAAGGAGGTAGGTAGATATGAGTATAGGAATTTATGTAAATGGTAAAAAAGTTGAGATCGAAGAGAATATGAGCATTTTAGATCTATTAAAACTTAGAAATATTAGACCAGAAGTGGTTACTGTAGAATTAAATGAGGAGATTATTCCTAAGGAGAAATACGGGGAAATTGTTCTGAAACCAGAAGATAAAGTGGAACTAGTGTTTTATATGGGTGGTGGTGAGGATAAAGCTATCAAGTCAGAGAGGAAGATAGCAAATAGCATAATAGAGCTTATTGGTAATACTCCTATGGTAAGACTAAACAAGATCGTTGAGCCTGGAATGGCAGAGATTGTTGCGAAGGTTGAATCTTTTAATCCTGGAGGAAGTGTGAAAGATAGAATATGTCTTTCTATGATCGAATCAGCAGAAAAACAAGGAATCCTTAAGCCAGGAGCTACAATTATTGAGCCTACAAGTGGAAATACAGGTATTGGTCTTGCCATGATCTCTGCTGTAAAAGGATATAAGTGTATCTTGGTCATGCCTGAGACTATGAGCTTAGAAAGAATATATATTCTAAAAGCTTATGGAGCAGAGGTAGTTCTCACTCCAGGGATAGAGGGAATGGCGGGAGCGGTAAAGAAAGCAGAAGAATTATTGAAAGAAATTCCTGGAAGTTTTATGCCTCAGCAGTTTAAGAATCCAGCAAACCCTAAAATTCATAAAGAGACTACAGCAAAAGAAATATGGGAAGCGGTAGAGGGAAAGATTGATGCTTTTGTGGCAGGAGTAGGAACAGGGGGAACTATAACAGGAGTTGGTGAGTTTTTGAAGGAGAAGAGAAAAGATATAAAGATAGTTGCAGTGGAGCCCTCTGCAAGTCCTGTTCTTTCAGGGGGAAAGCCGGGACCCCACAAAATTCAAGGGATTGGAGCAGGCTTTATTCCTGATGTTTTAAACCTCGAAATAATAGACGAAATAATTCAAGTAAGTGATAACGATGCTTTTAAGACATCTCAAAGATTAGCGAAGGAAGAAGGGCTCTTTGTAGGTATATCAGCAGGGGCAAATGTATATGCTGCATTAAAAGTCGCAAGGGATTTAGGAGAAGGAAAAAGAGTAGTAGTTATTCTCCCTGATACTGGAGAAAGATATTTTTCTATAGTTCAATATTTTGAAATTTAAGGAGGAAAGAGAAAATGTTTAGATTACCTAAGGAAATAATAGATGAAGTCGAAAAGTACAGAGAATATTTAGAAGAGCTTGAGAAAGGAGAAATATCCTCCTTACGTTTTAGGGGTATAAGGGTTCCTTGGGGAATTTATTCCCATAGGGGTGGAAAGGTTTTTATGACTCGAATTCGTATTCCCGCAGGAGTTATTACTCCTTCTCAACTTAGAGTATTAGCTGAGGTTTCCCAGAAATTTGGAGATGGAGTTTTGCATATAACTACAAGGCAGGATATTCAAATTCATAATGTAAAAATTGAAGATACTATAAAAATTATAGATTATCTAAAGGATTATAATCTTTCGCCAAGAGGCGGGGGAGGAAATACTATAAGAAATATTACCGCATGCCCATATTCTGGAATATGCGAGGATGAGATTTTTGATGTAAGAAGTTATGCTATAGCTCTTACAGAATATCTTTTACAGGACGAAACTTCTTTTAATTTACCTCGTAAATTTAAGATTGCTTTTTCAGGGTGTGAAAGAGATTGTGCAGGTTGTTTGATAAATGATGTAGGATTTCTTGCAGAAGAGAAGGATGGAAAGAAGGGATTTAAAGTTTTTGTAGGAGGAGGTTTAGGGGCAGAAAGTAGAATAGGAAGTATATTAGAAGAATTTTTACCTGTAGAAGATTTAGGATATTCTGTCCAGGCCATAAAAAATATTTTTTACAGAAAAGGAGATAGACACAACAAACATCATAATCGTTTGAGATTTTTGATAAAAGATATAGGAATAGAAGAATTTAAGAAACTTTATAGGGAGGAATTTAAAAAATTAAAAGAGAACGAGTATATTGCATTAAGGAAAGTAGAGTTTCCAAAAAAGGAAGAGAAAAATGGAGAAATTCCTGAGGTGGAAAATGAAGAGTATAAAGAATTTTTGAAATATAATATATATCCTCAAAGACAAAAAGGATTTGTTGCGGTAGAGCTTCGTATTCCTCAAGGAGACATATCTGCGGAGAAAGCAATTTCCTTGGCAAATTTAGAGGAAGAGTTTTGTGGGATAGAATTTCGTACTTCTCAGAACCAAAATTTGATAATTACTTGGGTAAAGAAGAAAGATATATATAGATTATATTTGAAATTGAAAGAAAGCCTTATAGATTTTTTATATCCTAAAACTCTGCTTGATATTACTGTATGTAAAGGTGCTTTGACATGTAATTTAGGCTTATGCAATTCTGTAGGACTTGCAAAAGAGCTTGAGAAGGTAGCAAGAGAATTTGTGGGTAAAAAGGTTTTTAATAAGCTGGATATTAAGATTAATGGTTGTCCTAATGCTTGTGGACAACACCCTATTGGTAAGATTTCTTTCCACGGTTTGGCAAGAAGAGTATATGGTAGATCTGCTCCCTTCTATATGTTTCTTATTGGAGGAAGAAGAGAGGGTAGAGCAACAAAATTGGCAGAAGATATAGGAATAATTCCTGCTAAAAATGTTCCTAAATTTTTAAAGAATTTCTTGGAAAAAGTAGAGGAAGAAATTAAAGAAGATGAAGATATCTATCAATTTCTTAAGACTAAAGGAAAGGATATAGCTTGGAAAATTTTAGAAGAGTATAGCTATGTCCCTCCTTACGAAGAAAATAGAGATTTTTATATAGATTGGGGAAGAGAAGAAGAATTTTCTTTAGCAGGTTTAGGACCTGGGGAGTGTGGTGCAGGAATCTTGGATATGATAGAAGCGGATCTTACTGACGCAAAAATAGCTTTGGAAGAAGCAAAGAAAGAAAATTATTCTCCTGAAAAAATTAAAAAGGCTCTACTTTTTTCTGCAAGGTCCCTATTAGTAGTAAAGGGCTCGGATCCTAAGAGCGAAGAAGAAGTGTTTAGAGAATTTAAAGAAAAATTTATAAAAGAAAAAATAGCAGAAGAAAAATTTATGAATATGGAAGAGGTATTTACAACTATTAAAGAAGAAACCTCTTTAGAAGAAAGAAAAGAAAAATTCTCTTATGCAAAAGAATTTTGGGAGCATATAAAAGAACTATACGAGAATATGGACCCTAACTTTAATTTTCCAACAAGAAAAACTGAGAGAAAGGATCATGTAGAGAAAATTCATATTTTAGACCTGAAGGGAACTCCTTGTCCTATAAATTACGTAAAGGCGAAATTGTTTTTAGAAAACCTCAATATAGGAGATATAGCAGAGATCTTCCTTGATGATGGAGAACCTATAGCAAATGTTCCTAAGAGTTTAGAAAATGATGGACAAGAAATCTTAGGAATTGAAAGGATAGATGATTATTTCTCAGTAAAAGTTAAGAAATTGAAATAAGAAAGGAGGAGAAAAAATGAGTTATGTGAAAGGGTTAAAATGTAGAGAGTGTGGCAAAACTTATCCTTTAGAACCTTTATATGTATGCGAAGATTGTTTTGGCCCATTGGAAGTAGAATACGATTATGAAGAGATAAAGAAAGTACTTACAAAGGAAATTATTAGCAAAAGATCTAAAAATATCTGGCGATATAAAGAACTTTTACCTATAGAGAAAGAGCCTACTTATGGTCTATATACTGGATTTACCCCATTAATAAGAGCAAGAAATTTAGAAAAAGCCTTGGGAGTTAAAGAACTATATATTAAGGATGATTCAGTAAATCATCCTACCCTATCTTTTAAGGATAGAGTAGTTGCAGTTGCACTCTCAAAGGCTAAGGAGTTTGGGTTTGATACCGTAGCTTGTGCTTCTAC
>JBNARO010000004.1:6847-73042 GCA_049718665.1 Dictyoglomaceae bacterium
AGGGAAACTATGACCAGGTAAATAGATTATGTACTGAAATTTCAGAAAAATACAAATGGGCTTTTGTAAATATTAATCTTCGCCCTTATTATGCAGAAGGCTCAAAAACTATGGGATATGAAATCGTAGAGCAATTAGGTTGGAAGGCTCCTAAGCATATAGTAGTTCCATGCGCGGGAGGTTCTCTTATTACTAAGATTTGGAAAGGATTAAAGGAATTTTGGAAATTAGGTTTTATTGATAAATTGGATACTAAGATCTATGCAGCGCAAGCAGAGGGATGTGCTCCTATAGTTAACGCTATAAAAGAAAATGCTGATATTATTAAACCTGTTAAACCAAATACTATTGCTAAATCTTTGGCTATAGGAAATCCTGCAGATGGTATATATGCGGTATCTACAGTAAGAGAATCAGGAGGATGGGCAGAAAGTGTCTCTGATGAAGAAATAATTGATGCAATAAAGCTTTTGGCCTCTTTAGAAGGAATTTTTACAGAAACTGCTGGAGGAGTTACCTTAGGTGTAACAAAAAAACTTATTGAAAAGGGGGTAATTCCAAGGGATGAGTCTATTGTGGTTTGTATAACAGGTAATGGATTGAAAACTCAGGAGGCAATCTCAAATAACCTTAGTAAAATTATAAGAATAAAACCAAGTATTTCTTCTTTTGAAGAAAAACTTAATCTGGAGGTGCAAAATGGCTGTTGTTAAAGTAAGAATTCCTACACCATTACAAAAATATACTCATAATAAAAGTGAAATTGAGATAGAAGCGGGAGATATCAAAGAGCTTATTGAGAATTTAGATAAAAATTTCCCAGGAATTAAAGAAAGAGTTTGTGAGAAGGATGGAAATTTAAGAAAATTTATTAATATATATGTAAATGAAGAAGACATTCGCTTTTTAGATATGGAAAAAACTCAACTAAAAGATGGAGATGAAGTTTCCATAATTCCAGCAATAGCTGGTGGAATAACATTAAGGGAAGATCAAATAGAAAGATATTCAAGACAGATTATTTTGCCCGAGGTAGGGGGTAAAGGACAAGAGAAGCTTTTGAAAGCAAAGGTTTTGGTAATTGGGGCAGGAGGTTTAGGGTCTCCTGTTGCTCTTTACTTGGCTTCTGCAGGAGTGGGGAAAATAGGAATTGTGGACTCAGATAGGGTAGAGCTAAATAACTTACAAAGACAAGTGATTCATTCTACAAAAGATGTAGGAAGACCTAAAGTAGAATCTGCAAAAGATAGAATAAATGCTATAAATCCTGATGTAGAAGTTGTCCCTTATTATTTACGTCTTATTTCTGAAAATATCTTAGATGTAATAAAAGATTATGATATAGTTGTGGATGGTTCTGACAATTTTCCTACAAGATACTTAGTAAATGATGCTTGTGTTTTAGCGGGAAAGCCTCTGATTCATGGTGGTATTTTCAGGTTTGATGGTCAAGTAATTACGATTTTGCCTGGCAAGAGTGCTTGTTATCGTTGTCTTTTCCCCTCTCCTCCACCTCCTGGTTTAGTTCCCAGTTGTCAAGAAGCAGGAATTTTAGGAACTGTTGCAGGAATAATAGGTATAATTCAAGCTAATGAAGTTTTGAAATATATTTTAGGTATAGGGGAACTTTTAGCAAATAAACTTTTAGTCTTTAACGCTTTAGAATCCAGTTTCCGTATAGTTAAAGTTCCTAAGGATAAATCTTGTCCTATTTGTGGAGAAAATCCAAAAATTACCAAAGTGGAAGATATTGATTATGTAGAATTTTGCCAAATGAGATTACAGTCTTAAAATTAGAAGGAGTTTATTTAACAGAGGAGGGGGGTGAAAAGGTTAAAGATTCAGCTTCATCTTTATATTGCATACCGCACATATATCAAGAGAAGATGGCTCATTACAAATTTTACATCTTTTAATCTCTTTTTCTTCTAATTTATTTGAGATTATGGGATGAAGCTTTTTCAAAAAATTATTGAAAAATCTTATCTTTGTCCCAGGAAATTGATCCTCTATATTTCCAAGAATTTCTTTATATTTTAGAGAAACAGCCCCTTTGCTAAAGGGGCATTCCTCCTCTATGTATTTTATTCCATTTAAAAAGGTATATATTGCACTTTCCTTTTCAGTAACTCTAAAATAAGGTTTTACTTTTCTTACAAAGGCATCTTGAGACTCCATAAGGACAGGATATTGTCTTGAAAGATATTCAATATTCCAATTTAGAGTATTTCCAAAAAGAACGGAAATTTCATCATCAAGATTATGGGCGGTTGCGAGAATGTTATAACCATATTTCTTTGCGATTTTATTCATATAATACCTTTTAAGAGTACCACATACTGAACAAGGAGGCTTTTTAGATAGTTTCTCCTTTATCTCAGGTATAGTACCAATTTCTTCTTTTAAATCAACAATATATAACTTCCTGTTAATAGTTTGGGAAAAATTCTCTACAATTTCTCTACTCTTTTTTGAATAATCGTATATTCCTAAATCTATATGCATTCCATCTGCGCTATAACCAAGTTTATTTAAAACAAACCATAATCCTAAACTATCTTTTCCTCCTGAAACTGCTACTAAGACTTTATCTTGTTTAGTAAACATATGAAATTCTTTTATAGTATTTTCTATTCTTCTCTCGAACCATTCTATAAAATGATCTTTACATAAACTCAAGTTATACGCTGGTAAATTCACAATAGCGTTTTTTGAGATGTTCTTTGTTTTACAAATCTTACATTTCATAGACTATCCTCCAGATACCGCATTTATAACTTCTATTTCATCATCTGGAGAGAGATAAGTATTTAGTTCTGCTATCTCACCATTTTTAACAACAAAGGCATACTCTTTAGAAAGTCCTAAAAATTTTAAAATATCTTGTGGATTCAACTTATCCCTCTCTGAACTAAAAGTATAGGTCTTTCCTCTATATTTAATGTTGAAGACAAATTTTTCTTCCATTCAGTAAGCCTCCTTTGCTTTTTGAATTCTATTTTACCTAATCCTAAACTAAAATCAAATATATTTATGACTTTCTCTATACTTAATATAACTATTTATTGACTTTTTATTCTTTAAAGTTTATACTTAAACTTGGGAAAGGTTCCAAAATAAAATTTTAGGAGGTGTCTCCTAATGATTAAAATTCTTAAATTAATTCCTCTTCTTCTTATTCTTCTATTTATTATTACAAACTCCTCTGCAAAACCAATAACAATAAGAGTTTGGTATCCTGACGAGTTAGGAATAAAACCTAAATATGTGGATAAGGCAGCAGAAGACTTTAGAAAAGCGTTTCCTGATGTAAATCTTGAAGTAACAAGATATAAAATTCCACCTGGTGATTTCTTAACAAAACTACTTTTAGCAATTGACGCAAAGGAAGCACCAGATGTATTTCATGTAGGTGGAACACTAATGCCAGAATTTGTGGAAGCTGGATATATTCGTCCTTTAACTCCATATATAGTAAAATGGGAAGATTGGCAGTATTATCCAAAATCTATAAAGGACGCGGTAAGATATAAGGGACATTATTATACAATTCCTTATGGGTTAGATGTGAGATGGTTATATTACAGAAAAGATATATTTGCAAAAGCAGGACTTCCCACAGATTGGAAGCCAAAGGGATGGGATGATATTCTTAATACTGCTCTAAGAATAAAAAATAGTGTTCCTAATGTAATTCCATATGTAATATATGCGGGAGTTGCTGGTGGCGGAGGAACAGTGAATCATGGATATATCCCATTGTTATATGGGACAAAAGCGGTAGCTTATGATGTAAAATCTGGGAAATATATAATAGATACGTCTGCGATAAAGAAAGTTTTAGAATTCTATAAAAAGGCATTTATTGATTTAAAGTTAGTTCCCCAAGAAGTATTAACCTTACCAAAACCTTGGACTACTATGAGGGAAAAGTTAGGAGCAGGAGAACTGGCAATTCTTTTTGAGGGTGGATGGGTATATGGCGGATGGGTGAGTAAATATGGATTAGAAAATGTAGAAAAAACTGTAGGATATACTTTGATGCCCTCAGAGAAGGGTGCTCCATACTTTACTGTGGGTGGTTTAGGAACTTGCTGGTATATTTCTTCTCAGTCCAAAAATCCACAGCTTGCATGGGAATTCATAAAGAGATTTAATACAAAGGAAATAGTAGCTAAAATTAATATAGAAGATCCTCATCCTGTAGCTCGTATGGATTCTGCAGAACTTCCAGAATTTAAAGCCATAAAATATCTATATGACTGTACTCAAATACTTAAACAGGCAAAATTTGAGCCTATGGCACCTGGAATCTCTAAATTTGCAAATAGAGTTCAGCTTATGACAGGAAGAGTAGCAAGTGGTGAAATGTCTGTAGATTCTGCATTGCAAAAATTTATAGAAGAGATGAAGGCAGATTTTGGGGATGTAATTGTAAAATAGAAAAGAGGGTGGGGAATTCCCCACCCTAATTTTATTTTGAGGAGAAGAAAAATGAAAAGGAATCAATTTTTAATCCTGGGGCTTTTACCTGCTATTCTCTTAATGGCTTTTTTATTTGTTCTTCCTTCTCTTTGGGGAATATATAGTAGTTTCACTAATATGGCACTTTTAGGAAAAGAGGCTGCAAATTTTCAATTCTTAGGATTGGAGAACTATATAAAGCTTTTCAGAGATTCTGCTTTTTATACATCTTTTTTAAATACCATATATTTTGTTATAGGTTCCGCATTAATAGGTCAATTTTTGCTGGGTCTTATCATTGCATTGCTTATTGATTATGCAGAAAGAAGAAAAATTCCAGGAAGAGGAATAGTTTATGGTATTGTCCTTCTTGCTTGGATTAATCCTACATTAATCGCGGGATTTCAATGGTCCGCAATGTATGATTACTATTATGGAACATTGAATACTTTTCTTAAATTTTTAGGTTTTCCTAAGATAAACTGGTTAGGAAGTATGCCTATGTTTTCAGTAATTGTTGCTAATATATGGAGGGGGACCGCATTTACTATGTTAATTTGGCTTTCTGCATTAAAGACAGTTCCTATAGAACTTTATGAGGCATCAAAAATAGATGGTGCTAATGCTTTTGATAGATTTAGATATATTACAGTTCCTATGCTTAGAGATATTATAACAGTAAATCTTATTCAGATAACTATGGCGACTATGGGAGCGTTTTTATTAATTTGGGCAATAACCAGTGGTGGACCAGGGCTTAAGACTACTACTTTAAGTCTTTTCGCCTATAGAACTGCTTTTGAATCTTACAGACTTGGATATGGAAGTTCTATTGCGGTGATTATGCTCTTCATAAATCTTATCTTCGGGGTCATATACATTAGGCTTTTTAGGAGGAGATAAGATGAGGTTCTTAGTTTTTATGAGCTTTATTTTGATAATTATCTTCTTTGGAATTCCTTTTCTATGGTTGTACTTCTCGGCTTTTGATAAAGAAGCTTCTGCTTTCATTAAAATGCCTAATTTTACTTTATCTAATTTCATAGAGGCTTTTAGAGAATATAATTTCGCAAGATATTTAATAAATAGCTCTTTTGTTGCAACCATCACTATGATTTTAACAGTCCTTATTGTTGCTGTTTCTTCCTATTCCATATCAAGAATAAAATGGAAATATAAAAATGCTTTTTTATATTCTCTTTTGCTTCTTCACTCTATACCTTTATCTACTACTATGGTCCCTATATATGGAATAATGAGAATTCTTCGTCTTAGAAATTCTTACTTAGGATTAATCTTAGTATACACCGCCATGCAACTTCCTTTTCTAATTTGGCTTATGAAGGGATTTTTTGATACTATACCTGAAGAGTTAGAAGAGGCTGCATGGATTGATGGATGTACATCCCTGAAGGCTTTATTTAAAGTGGTTCTTCCTGTATCTTTTCCAGGGATATTAGTAGTTTCAGCTCTTTCCTTCTTAGGTGCTTGGGGGGAAAGTATGCTTATACTTATATTAGTGGACTCAGAAAAGATGAAGACAGTCCCGTTAGTATTTTATGAGGCAATGAGAACTGTAGGAGGATATATGGAAGTAAGGTATGAATTAGTATCTGCTTTTGCTATACTGTTTCAAATTCCTGTTGTGATTTTGTTTATATTATCAAGAAAATTACTTGCTACATCTATAGTTCCAGGGGTGGAAAGGTGAAGGAATATATTTTTAACTTAGAACTTTTTCCTGAGGATTCTAAAAAACATATTCCTATTTATTTTGACGTTCCAGAAGGTGCTAAAGAAATAATTATTGAAAATATTTTGGAACCAAGAACCTTAGATTTGGAGGAGTCTAAAAAACTTGTTAAAAAGGCTTTAGCTATTTATATAAATCAAGGAGATAGTCCTTTAGATATAAAAGACATTCCCGAAAAAAGTTTAAACGAAATAATAAAAAAATTTATTCCTGTAAGAAATCTTATCAATTTTAGAATTTTTGATTCTCATGGAAATTTTAGGGGGACAGGAGAAGACAGATTTTCAAAGGGAATTCCTATAAAGATTGGAGAAAAACTATCATCCTATGGATGTGTAGAAGGAAAAATTTATCCAGGGAAATGGAGAATGGTTATAGAAACTCATGCTATAGTTAAAAAATGCTTGTTGAATTTAAAGATTAAGATTAATAATGAAGAATCAGAAAATATTCCAGAGCTTTTTAATGAATATATTCCTGTAGTAAAGGAACCTACAAAAAAGAATGGATGGGTAGCGGGAGATTTTCATCTTCATTCTCTTCATAGTGATGGGAAATTATCTTTAGAAAATGTCATTAAACATTCTATAAAAAGAAATTTAGATTTTATTTTTCTTACAGATCATAATAAAATATCTGGATTTCAAAAGATAAAAAGCGAGAATTATAAAGTATTTTGTGGGATGGAATTTACTACTTTCTATGGACATTTTACCTCTTTTGGAGTCTCAGAATATATTGAGTGGGATGTAATAGATCTTAAGAATGGAATAAGAAAGGCAGCAGAATTAGTACATTCCCAAGGAGGAATTTTTTGTGTAGCTCATCCTTTTACTATGGGAGATCCTATATGTACTGGATGTAGATGTACACTAAATATAGATTGGAAATACGTGGATGCTATAGAAATATGGTCAGGTTCTTTTAATAAAAGAAGACCTGAGAACACCGAATCTTTAAAACTATGGAGAAGTCTTCTTAATTCTGGCTATAGAATTACAGGGATCGGTGGAACAGATATGCATACTCCTGAGGATATTACTATTGATTCGCCTGTAACCTATGTATATGTAGAACAACTAGCCTTAGAAGATATTTTAAAATCCTTAAAAGAAGGAAGAGTATATATTACTCGAGGACCTAAGCTTAATTTTTCTATTAATGATGCAAATATAGGAGAGAGAATAAGATTAAGGGAGGGGAAGGCTAATTTGAGATATTTCTGTGAAGAAAATTTGGATTTAAGAATTTATTATAATGGGAATGTTATCATAGAAATTCCTAAAACTTCTTCGGGAAATATAGATTTTTTCTTAAGAAATTCTGGATATATTTATTTAGAATTTTGGAAAGAAAAGGAGCTTTATGCTATTACAAATCCCATTTATGTGATATAATTTAGAAACTATGATTAGTGATTTAGACATTATTCTAAGGCTTTTATTATCAATAATATTAGGTGGGCTTATAGGTTGGGAAAGGGAAAAAGAAGAAAAACCTGCAGGTCTCCGAACCCATATATTGGTATGTCTTGGTTCCACTTTGATGATGATAGTCTCTGCCTATGGATTTCCTGGCAGGTATCCTTCTGATCCAGGAAGAATTGCAGCTCAAGTAATAACTGGTATCGGTTTTATAGGAGCAGGGACCATATTAAGGACTGGAATAACTATTAAGGGTTTAACCACCGCAGCAAGTATATGGACAGTAGCAGGGATTGGCTTAGCAATTGGTGTGGGACTTTATCTTCCTGCAATTTTCACTACTCTTTTGGTAGTGGCAACTTTAATGCTTGCAGTAAGACTTGAAGTGTCTATTATTGGAAGCCACAAGCCAGTATCATTAAGATGTATTATAGAAGATAGACCAGGGTCTATAGGAGCAATAGGAACTCTCTTAGGAAGTTTGAATGTAGATATAAAACAGATTGAACTTTCCTCTGCTTGGGATGGCAAGGTGATTTTAACTATTAGCTTAAAGCTCCCCGCAAAACTTTCGGAAGAAGAAGTTATAGCAAAAGTTGTGGAATTGGATAATGTAATAAGTGCAGAATGGGTATAGATTCATTCCCTCCCCTCCTAGGGAGGGAGAGGGCTTATACTCCTGAAAAGGCATTAAATCCACCATCTATGGGGATTACTGTTCCTGTCACAAAGGAGCTTGCGGGAGAGGAAAGCCAAATTATAGTTCCAATAAGTTCTTCTGGTTCTCCAAATCTCCCCATAGGAGTGTGATTGATAACTGCCTGTCCTCTTGGTGTTAAGTTCCCTTGCTCATCTAAAAGGAGATATCTATTTTGTTTCGTTAACAAAAATCCAGGTGCAATAGCATTTACTCTAATCTTTGGAGAATATTCTTGAGCGATATATACTGCAAGCCACTGAGTAAAATTACTTACTGCTGCTTTTGCTGCAGAATATCCTAACACTCTTGTTAATGGTCTAAAAGCAGACATAGAGGAAAAGTTTATTATTACTCCTCCATCTTCATTTTCCAACATAATCTTTCCAAATACTTGACTGGGAATAATGGCTCCACCAAAGAGATTGAGATTTACTACTTTTTGAAGAGCTTCAATACTTATATCAAAAAAGGAAACCTCCTTAGAAGTAGTTGCGGAAGGTACATTTCCTCCTGCTGCATTAAGTAAAATATCTACCTTTCCAAATCTTTTTTTAACCTTTTCTGCCACCTCTTCTACATTTTTTTTGTCAAGAACATCCATGTAATATCCCTCTACTTCTATTCCTTCTTTTCTTAATTCTTCAATTCTTTCTTCTAAAGGAGAAATATCTGTAAGGGCAATTTTAGCTCCTGCTTTTCCTAAGCCTTTTGCAATGGCACCTGCTAATACTCCAGCTCCTCCTGTAAAAATAGCAACCTTATCTTTTACTGAGAAAAGCTCCTCCACATAACTCATATTTTTCTCACCTCCTTTTAAAATTCCTCCCAAATAGTATGGAATACTCCTTCCTTATCTTTTCTTTCATAGGTATGAGCACCAAAGAAATCTCTTTGTGCTTGAATAAGATTTGCAGGAAGATCCTCTTCGGTAATACTTAAAAAGTAATCTAAAGAAGAGTTTAAAACTAAGGTAGGAACATTAAAATCTTTAGCAAGTTTTGTAATGTTTTTAACAGAATCTAATTTATCTTTTATAAAAGAAATAGATTTTTCGCTATTTAAAAGATTTACATTCTCTGGGTTTTCATTGATAATTTCTCTTAAAAAGTTCAAGATCTTTGCTCTTATAATGCATCCTCCCTTCCATATCCTTAATACTTCAGAAAGATTTATCCCATAGTCAAAGGCTTTACTTGCGGAACTTATTAGCCAAAGTCCTTGAGAGAATGCCATAAATAGCGAGAAAAGGACAGATTTTCTTAGATCTTCAATAGTCTTTTCCCTATCTATAAAGATGTTAGAAGTTTTTCTTTCATAATTTTTGTAAAGCTCCCTTCTCAAATCCTTAAAGTAAGAAAGAATTCTTGCTTCTACTGCAAGGTTTAATGATGGTGTTGGGATTCCAAGGTCTAATGCGGTTTGAGCAGTCCATTTCCCTGTTCCTTTTTGTTCTGCTTTATCTAATATTAGCTCTACAAGGGGTTTTTCTGTTTCATCATCTTTATATCTCATGATTTTGTAGGAAATCTCCATAAGAAAAGAATTTAGTTCTCCATTATTCCATTTCTCAAAAACTTTTCCAATTTCTTCAGAATTCATATTTAATATTTTTCTCATGATATCATAGGCTTCTGCAATGGTTTGCATATATGCATATTCAATCCCATTATGGACCATCTTTACAAAATGTCCCGCAGAGTCTTTTCCAACAAAGGTACAACAGGGTCCGTCTTCAGTTTTTGCGGAAATTTTCAAAAGAATATCTTCTACCATTTTATATGCATCCTCAAAGCCTCCTGGCATTAAAGAGGGTCCATATAAAGCTCCATATTCTCCTCCAGATACTCCCATCCCCAGGAAAAGTATTCCTTTTTCTCTCAATTCCTTTATTCTTCTTGAGGTATCTAAATAATGGGAATTTCCTCCATCAATTATTAAATCACCAGGTTCCAAATATAGTAATAGCTCATTAATCATCTCATCTACCGGACTTCCTGCTTTTACCATAAGAATTATTTTTCTTGGTTTTTGTAAGGAATACACAAAGTTTTTTAAATCATAGTATGGAATAATCTTTTCATCCTTTACCCTTTCTCTTACAAATTCTTCGGTTCTTTGGGAAGTTCTATTATATACTGAAACAGAAAATCCCTTTCTTGCTATATTTAACGCAAGATTTTGCCCCATTACAGCAAGTCCAATTAATCCAATATCCCCTTTCATTTTCTTAAACCTCCTTTACAACTTAGTATGCCTTTCAAAAAGTTCCTTAAGATTTTTTACTAAAAACTTGAAAAATTCATACCTTTTTTCATAATATGCTACCATTTCCTTATTTGGATAATAGGTATCTTTCACCCTAACTAATTTTTCCGTTGCTTCTTCTAAGGTTTTAAATCTTTTTAAAGCATAAAGCCCCAAGATTGATGAGCCTAAAAGAGCTGGCTCCTCAGATTTTGTAACTTTTATTGGCATATTTAAAACAGAAGAAAAGATATTCATCCATAAGGAAGACTTTGTTCCTCCTCCCCCTGCTCTTAACTCTTTTATCTTTATTCCATTCTCAAGAAGGGCATCAAATCCCATCCTTAAAGAAAAGGCAACACCCTCCATTCCAGCCCTTATCATATGTTCCTTAGTATGAAAATTCTTAAGTCCGAAAAATACTCCTGACGCAATGTTTCCAATTTCTGGATATCTTTCTCCTGTAATAAAGGGAAGGAAAAATAAATTTTTGGAGTCATCCTTTTCCGCAAGTGAGGTTAATGATTCATATGTAAGATTAAAAATGTTATCCCTAAACCATTTAAGAATTATTCCTGCATTATTTATTGCTCCTCCTATAAACCATTTTTGGGAGCATAAGAAATATGCTTGAAATCTCATATTTTTATCCTTATCCACAATAGGTTTAGAAGAAGTTACTCTAAGCATTGCGGTAGTTCCTAAATTTATAACTCCTACAGAGCCTCCCATGGCTCCTATGCCTAATCCTACCGCTCCTCCATCATATACTCCTGTAAGAAGATATACATCTCTCTTTAATCCTAAAAGTTCTACATTTTCCTTAGGGATTTTTTCTAATATTTTTTCAGAGGGGACCAATTCTGGAAGCTGTTCTTTTTTAATGCCTAATATATCTAAAGCATAAGGATCCCACTCTAAATTATGGATATTCATAAGTTGAGTTGCAGAAGAGATGCTTGCCTCAGAATAGGGTTTGTTTATTAATCTTGATATGATAAAGCTTTTAGAGCAAAGGTAATACCTTGCTTCATCAAAAATTTCTTTTTTCTTTTTCTTTAGCCAATATATTTTAGCAAAGGGATAGTGAAAAAGGGGTGGACATCCTGTTCTTTTATATAATTCCTCAAAATCTACTACTTTATAAATTTCCTCAAAGGTTTCCTTAGATCTTGTATCTAAAAGGGTAATAATTCCTGTTAGAGGCTTTAGATTTTTGTCCACAGGAAGAAGAGCAAACATATAAGAAGATGGAACAAGAAGGGATATCTTATCTTCATATCCTTGAGAAACTTCTCTACATATAGATATAAAGGTATTAAAAACCTCTTCAGGATTGTGCTCTGCTCTCCCTGTCTCATCTTTTTCTATAGTAAGTTCCTTACTTGTTATTCTTAATATGTTCCCCTCACTATCTATAACTCCTGCCTTTATATTAGTAGTTCCAATATCTACAGCAAGAATTAAATCTTCCATGTTCTTCCCTCTAAAACCTCTTTATTTAAAATCTCTTCAGGAATTTCTCCCCTTAATATTTTTTCCACATCAGATACTACTTTATCTCCCATTGCTTTTAAGGACTCATAAGTATATGCAGAGATGTGGGGAGTAATTATTACATTTTCAAATTTTAATAGAGGATGATTTTCATCAATGGGTTCTCCTTCTATTACATCTAATCCCGCACCTAATACTTTTCCAGATTCTAAAGCAGAGATTAAAGCTTTTTCGTCTATCAATTCTCCTCTTGCAGTATTTATAATAAATACTCCATCTTTCATAAGAGAAAATTCTTTAAAGGAAAGCATGTGAAAATTATTAGGAGTTAAAGAGGCATTCAGTGAGATAATGTCAGAGTTTTTAAGAAGCTCTTCTAAGGTCACAGGCTCCCCTCCTCTTTTTCTTATATCTTCTTCTGAGAGGTTAGGGTCATAAGCAATAACTCTTGCATTAAATCCATTCTTTAGTATCTCTCCTACTCTACTTCCAATGTTCCCAAATCCAATTATTCCTACTGTTTTCCCTTTTATTTCCCATCCAATGAATTTTGCTCTTTCCTTCCACTTTCCTTCTTTTACTTTTAAAGATGCGGATCTTATCTTTCTCATTACCGCCATTAAAAGGGAAACTGCTGTTTCTGCTACCGCCTCTCTTTCTACTTCTCCTGGAACCTTTGTAACTATGACTCCTTTTTCTGTGGCGCTTTTTAAATCTATGTTATCATATCCTATTCCATGGCGAGTTATGAGAAGGGTATTATCTTTATGTTCAAAAAAATCTTTATTATAATAAGGCTTTACACTGGCAACTATTATGGAAAATCCTGTTAACTTTTCTGCTAAGGTCTTTCCATCTATATTTTCTGGGAATTCAAACCTCTCTACCTCTCCCAATTTTTTCAACCTTTCTATATGCTCTGGGAAATACTTCCCAAAACTACTGGAATTTACAATAGCAATTCTAACCATTTTTAACCTCCTCTAAAAATCTCTTTCAAATGTTTTTCTATATTTTCCTCTACAAATTCGTAATGTTCATTTTCATGTTTATTTAGAATATCATAAATTGCGTTTCTCTTTTCATCCAGCAAAACTCCATAAGAGATATGGAAAAGTTGTTTTACCTCTGGTTTTTCAAAAAACTCTAAGGGGTCTTTATCAATTTCCTTTGGAAAATCTTCTCTTTTTATATCTACTTTATATGCTTTTTTACTTTCCTCCAAATTCTCAAGGGCAATTTCATATAATTCTTTGAATAAATCAGGAGCAAATTTGGCAATAACCTTTATTGCTTGAAGCCAGCTGGTTCCAGAGGTTTTTATGTGAAAGTTATTCTGAGTAAGCTCTGAAAAGATTTTATATATACTAAACTTATCGCTTCCTGAATGAAGGCTTAATCTATATCCTTCGATTTTCTGAGATAAAAGATAATGTTTTCTTAATTCTGAAGAAAAAACTTCTATATTCCCTTTATAATCCAATGCTTTTTGAAATTCTCCAGGAAATTTAGGAGCTAAGCTCCAAAAATCTATTCCCTTATCGTGTAGATATTCTGCAACAAAGAGATGATCTTCTAAGGTTGTTTCTCTTTCTCCTTCGTCTATAGAGACTTCTAAATCAAATTCTCTTACTTTATCTTTTAGAATTCCATATACGTTTTCTATAAAATCTAAGCCCTTTTCATATATAATTGCAGACTCACATAGTCTTTCTTCATTAAACTCATAATATTCGCCAGGAGGTATATTTATCTTTTTCTCTTTATACTTCTCAATAATTTTTTTGCTTAAAGAAGAAATTTTCCTAAATCTCTCTTGAATTTCACTTTTCTCAAGATTCGTAATTTTTTCCAAAAAATCACTAATATCCAGGGTATACATACTAAATTCCGCATTTATACCCTCAGTTAAATAATATTCATCCTTTATATGGTCCGCATCTGCACCAAATTTTCCATCATATCCTAACTCTAAAACTCCTAAAACTCCTTTTAAAAGAACATCTTTGAAATCTCTATTAGTCTTTGAGAGTTCTCGTGGAGATTGCTGGGAAATTACGGGAAATACAGGATATTTCAAAAGGACTTTCAAATGGGAAGATGATACAAGTCCTAATCTATCTCCAGTTCCAAAAGATGTTTTTTTATCACAGGTCGAAGGAGAAATATTGATAATTTCTTTAAGTTTTAAATAGTTCTCAAAGGATAAAGGATAAAAGTTGACATAAGATTTCAAAGAGTCTATATATAAATCTTCGGAATAATAGGGATTTGATAGATAAAAATTATCTCCCTCTTTTAATATTCCAATCTTTTTTTCTCCTTTACTTTTTGCTACAAATAAATAGATGTTTTCTTTAATCTTTCTTAAAGACTTGGGGTAAAATTCCCAATTGTATTTCTTGAGAAACCTTTCCAATTCTTCTTTCATTTTTTCTCCTCCAAGAAAAAAAATAATCTTTACATTATAATTAAAAATACTTCTTTAGGTAAAGTTTAGCACGCTTTTCTTATCTTTACAAGGAGAATTTAAAATTCGCTTAAAATAGTTCCAAAATTTTTTCTTGCAAAAGAATAAAAGATCATTTCAAAAATAAGTTTATGAAAAATTTCGTCTAATTTGATGTATAATAAGAAAAACTTAATTAAGGAGGTCTTTATATGAAAAAGTGCATAATTACTCTTTTGCTTTTTGTCCTAATAATTAATTTTTCTTTTTCCCAAACTCAAACTCCTACAGTGACTTCTAAAGAGAAAAAACCCGTAACAATTTTTGTCCTTCATATTGAATCCTTTAGTAAGATCTATAAATCAAATTTCGAGAAGAATATAAGAGCCTTTGATGATACTTTTAAGCTTGGTGTCTCTTTATATCATCCCATAATTGGACTTAATATTTCTTGCTATACAAAGACTAATCAAAAAGGACTCCCATATCCTACATTAGTAAATAGAGTTCTTAAGGAACTTTTACCTATTTTAAATGATATTGTCCTTCCTTTAAAAACTCGCATTAATATAATAATAATGGTGCAAGATAAAAATGATCCCTTCTTAGGGAAGACATTATTTATAACCTTTCCATACTCCTCTCTCAAAGATTTCATGACCAAAAAGGATCAAGATGCCTTTGCAAGACAAATGATTGTCCTTCTTGAAACAGAGAAATTAAATTATCAAAAGGGAACTTTTACTTCCTCTCAATATGATTGGGAATGGATTTTAAAATTATAATTTCTGAGGATACTAATGAAAATTTTTAAATTTTTAATTACTTTTCTTTTAATTTTTTCCATATCCTTTGGGATAATAGTAGAGGAAATAGTCCAAAAGGTAGTGGAGACATATAATAAATTAAATACTTTTAGTAGCATCTTAGAGATTTATAATAGAGAAGGGAATAAAGAAGAATTTTCCATTTATGAATTCTATTTTCAAAAACCAGATATTTATAGACTAAATATGATTGAGGGAAGAGATAAAGGAGCGGTAGCTATATTAAGAGATGGAAAAGTTAGAGGACATCATGGAGGACTTTTAAGATTTATTATTTTAACAGTAAATCCTGATGATCCTTTAGTTCTTTCTATTAGAAAGGGAAGAATTGATGAATCGGGCTTAGAATATGTGGTTCAACAGCTTACACAAGGTTCTTCTTTGAAATTGATTGGTGAAGAGAATATTGCGGGATATCTTTGCTATGTATTGGAGATGGGATTAAGTAAAGATAGACTTCACACTTATGTATCCCAAAAATTCTATATCGATAAAAATACTTTTATTCCTATTCAGTTAGAACAATATGAAAATTATAATGGAGTTAAAACCTTAACTCACAGAAGAACATATAAGAATTATAAGATTAATCCAAATTTAGATCCTAATATTTTTAAGATTTAAGAAAGGAGGATAAAAATGTATAAAGAGTTGAAACATAATTTTATATATCTTCTTCATCCACTACCTGCCTTTTTAATAACCAGTATAAGTAAATTGGGAAAACCCAATGTAATGACTGCATCTTGGGTTATTCCTATGAGTATTACTCCACCTTTAGTGATTTTGAGTCTTAGACCTGAGAGATTCACTTCTCAGCTGATAAAGGAAACAAGAGAATTTGTAGTAAATATGCCTCCCTATGAATTGGCTGAGGCTACTTTAATATGTGGAAAAGTATCAGGAAGAGATAAAGATAAATTTAAGCTTGCTAATCTAACGCCAATTCCTGGGAATAAGGTTAAGGCACCAATAATAAAAGAATGTATAGCTCATATAGAATGTGCTTTAGAAGATATTATAGATGTTAAGGGAGACCATCTTTTATTTATAGGGAAGGTAGTATATAGCCAAGTGGAAGAGGATAAGTTTGATAGGATATATACTCTTGAGAAATTTAATCCCGCTATGTATTTAGGGCAGGATACATATACTACGTGTAAGGAGGCTGAAAAAATTATTCCAAACATGGGGTAAACGTTAGATTAGAAAAGGTAACAAAATCTTTCTTTAGAAAAAGGGAAGAAAGAGTGTATGCATTAAGAGATGTAGATTTATATGTTCCAGAAGGAAAAACTCTTTGTGTTATTGGACCTTCTGGATGTGGAAAAACTACTCTTTTAAAGGTTATAGCGGGTCTTGAGAAGCAAGATTCTGGGAATATTTATTTTAATGATAAATTAGTGAATGATCTTCCTCCTAAGGATAGAGGAATTGGAATGGTTTTTCAGAATTATGCTCTATATCCCCATTATGAGGCTCGGGGAAATCTTTCTTTTTATTTTTGGATAAGAAAAAGACCAGAAGAAGAGATCGATGAAAGGATAAGAGAAACTGCAAAAATTTTGGGAGTTGGTTTTGAGGATCTTCTTCCTCGGAAGCCAAAGACATTATCAGGAGGAGAACAACAAAGGGTTGCTGTAGGAAGATGTATTATAAGAAATCCCACTTTGATGCTTATGGATGAGCCGTTATCAAACTTAGATGCTAAATTAAGGGTAATAACAAGAACAGAAATCAAAAAACTTCTTGTAAGATTTCAAGTAACTACTATTTATGTTACCCATGATCAAAAAGAGGCACAAGCCTTAGGAGATCTTATTGCGGTAATGGATCAAGGAAGAATACTGCAAGTGGGAACTTATGAGGAGCTTATTGAAAATCCTGTAAATACTTTTGTCGCATCCTTTGTAGGAGAACCTCCTATGAATCTTTTTAAAGGAGAAGTGGTAAATAATAAATTTTTCTTTCAGACTGTAGAAATACCGATTCCTTTTAATTATAATAAAAGAGAAATAATCTTGGGATTCCATCCTTCAAAAGTGGAGATAAGTAAAGAGCCTACAAATATAATTGGAGAAATCTTTTTTGTAGAAAGTCTTCCCGCAGATAAATTTCAAACTCTTCATTTGGAATTTGGAAAGAACAGTTTAAAAATTCAAGTTCCAAGAGAAGAAGGTCTTTTTAAAGTAGGAGATAAACTCTACTTAAAACTTCCTGAAAAAATTTACTTCTTTGATCCTGATTCTGGAAAAAGAATATATTGAGGTGATATTATGAGGAAAAAGATTTTATTTTCTATCTTGATTTTGTTTCTTCTTATAACTCCACTTTTTTCTTGGTCTGCTCATAAAGAGATGACTCAGATAATTTTAGAAGAATTTCCATGGCTTAGAAAATTTGATAATATTACTGTAACCCCATATACTTATAATGATCCTTCTCCTTATAATCCATCCTATGTTATCCAATATAGGGGAGAAAAAATTGGTGATAAAATTTCTGCTATTACTATTATCACAAGATATGTAGAAGAACCTGATAATGGTATGGATGAAAATCTAAATCTAAGCCCATTTCAGAAATTAATGGGTGGAAGTTCAGGTTGGAGACATATGTATTTTATTGCCTTTTCAGGAGCATTAAAACTTGGGGAAGCTCCTAAAAGATGTCTACATTTTTGGAATTTAGCAAAGGAAGCCTTCCAAAGAAAAGATTATTATTGGGGATTTAGATTTTTTGCATATAGCCTTCATTATCTACAAGATCTTTCCATGCCCTTTCATGCATACCCTATGCCTTTAAAGAATGTTGCTCTTAATATAATTAATTTAGATAAGCTTATATCTCAAGGAGAAAACCATCACTATGTATTAGAGGCTTATCAGGAATATCAGGTAAAGAATAAGAATCCTAAATATATAAAGGTATTAAAGGAAGCAAACCCTTTAGAAATTAAAAATCCAGAAGAAGCTGCAGAGAAAGCTGCATGGCTTTCAAGAGATTTTATGGGTAGATTATGGGACTTACAGATAAAATATTATGGACATGATATAAACAATAAAAAGAATTTTAAGGCAGATCCCAGACTTTTCTCTTTTAAGTACGCTTCACCGATAAAAGATGAATATGATAAAACTATTCTTCAGGCATTAGAACTTTGTGCGGGATGGACAAAGGGATATTTAAATTTTCTAAAAGATTTCTTGAATAAACTGGAGGGATAAGAGATGAAAAAACATATAGCTATATTTGGATTAATACTTGTTTGTTTTATCCCCCTATTGAGGTAGATGTTTTGAAAATTCAAAGAAGAGATCTTCTAATTATTATTTCTGCTACAGGAAGTTTAATTTTTACAAAAGCCTGAGGGAATAAGTGAGTTAAATTCTAGTCTTAAAGTTGGCTAAGAAAGAAGGAGTCATTTATGAAGCCAGTTAGCATTGAGGACAGGGTCAAGGGCGGCCTCTACGGCGTGGCCGTTGGAGACGCCCTGGGGGCCACCGTGGAGTTTATGAGCCGTGACAAAATCCGGGAGAGATACGGGGTACTACGGGACATCGTGGGCGGAGGCTGGCTAAACCTCCGCCCCGGAGAATGGACGGACGACACAGAGATGACTCTGGCCGTGGCCGAGGGGATTATAGCCGACCCAGATGACCCGGTTCCACACATCGGGCAGGCCTTCATCAGGTGGCGGAATACCAACCCGCCGGACATAGGAACCACCATCAGGGCAACATTCAGGATTTGGGATCGGGATAACCTCACTCACGAGCAATGGCATGTTGCGGCCGAGCGGGCCCACTGGGAAATGGGAGGTATGAGCGCAGGCAACGGGGCGCTGATGCGGACTTTGCCGGTGGGAATCGCCTACCGATTGATACCTGACGTTTACCGCTTTGCTGTGAATATAGCACGGATGACGCACTGGGACATAAAGGCAGCTCTTACTTGCGCCGTCTATTCTTTAGCTGTGCGGAACATTTTTGAAGGTGCAGCAGACTGCTATGAAGCCATAGTTGAGGCCGTACATTTGGTGCGAGAGATAATAGCCAGGAAAGATTACAAGGAAGAGCTAAGAGAGATTGCGGAAAGCCCTATCAATCGTGATGGGAGTAACCTTAGACCAACCGGGTACACAGTGGACAGTTTTCACTGCGCCATATGGTCGGTGGTGGCAGCCAAGGACTTCGAGGACGCAGTGGTTCGGGCCGTAAATCTTGGCGGAGATGCGGACACCATCGGAGCTATTACCGGCGGCTTGGCGGGGATCTACTGGGGATATGGGGCCATCCCGCATCGCTGGTTGGAGAAGTTTACGCGGGAACAGCGGGCCAGGCTGGACCGGGCGGCGGAGGGGCTACTTAAGATCCGAGAAGGTAATTAGAGGTGGGGCTATGCACTATTGGAGTTATCAAATATGAATCCATGAGACGCCAGGATGATAAGGCAGCAGGCCAACCGGGCCGACCGCTTGAAGAACTAATTATCATGGCCAACCCGCAATACCGAGCACAACGCCGAGCGAATACATAAAGGTACCCACCGCCTGGATACCCCTCTGGAATAGTGGGGGCGGGGTAGTAAAGGTCAAGGTGGAAGAAAAGGCCGCGATATATTTCTTAGGGACCTACCACGGTCGCTCTCTCGCATTTGAGGCCAAACATTGGGGGAATGTCACTAATTTTGAGAAGATCATGAGTCTGCTGACGCGCTCTTCTCTATAAGAGGATCTTCTCTCTGCTATGAATGAGATTATAAACATATTGACCTTAACCTTAGCAGGAATCGCTGGCGTATCTCTAATAGTAGGTGGAATTGGAATTGTGAATATCATGTTAGTAGGATAAGAAAGGCAATTTCTCATAGGATCATCAATCCTTGGAATATTAGGAGGATCTATTGGTATAGTTTTAGCATTATTAGTAGGTGAAATTATTGTTAGATTTGAAATACCATTCTCTTTAAGTTATGATATTTTAGCTTTAGGATTTTTCTTTTCTCTTTCCATCGGATTAATTTTTGGAGTTTAGCCAGCTGTCAGAACTGCCAATTTAGATCCTATTCAGGCTTTAAGATCTGAATAAAATCTTAAACAATTTTAAATTATTGACAAAAAATTTCAATTTTATAAAATTATAATTGATAATTTTGAAAAAGGAGATTAAAATTTTATGGCACATTATTTGCCAAGATGTCCCATATGTGGAAGAGAGATGACCATCATAAAATTGAAGTGTAATAACTGTAATATTACTATTGAAGGAGAATTTCTGGCTAATAAGTTAGCATCATTAACACCAGAGGAACAAGAATTTTTAGAACTATTTTTAAGGACAAGAGGAAACGTTAAGGAAATGGAAAGAATACTTAAAATATCTTATCCAACATTAAGAAACAAATTAGACAATATGTTAAGATCCATAGGTATAATGCCTATAGAAGAGGAAGAATCAAAAAGTAAGGCAAGAGATATTATTGAGAAGTTAGAAAAGGGAGAGATAACTGTTCAAGAGGCCTTAAAGATTTTGGATAAGGAAAAAGATAAAGGAGAGGAGGTTTCATAAAAAATGTCCTTTAGGATTTTTTGGGGATTTGTTTTTCTAATTTTAGGAGTTTCACTAATTGCTCGTAACTTTGGTATCCCTATATTGAGTGAAATTTGGAAACTATGGCCCCTAATATTTGTTTATCTTGGATATATAATTCTCTCTCGTACGAGCAAAAAAAATAATTATTTTAGGAGGTTTAAAAAAATGAGAGAAGAAAGATTTAAAATTTTAAAGCTTATTGAGGAGGGCAAGGTAAAGGCAGAGGAGGCTGAAGAATTACTTAAAAAATTAGAAGAAACTCAAGAAAAAGAAAAAAGATTTTTAAAAGTTAATGTGATTGAGAATGGAAAAACAAAAGTAAATGTAACTATACCTATATCACTAATAAGATGGGGATTGAAATTTGCCAGTAAATATTCATCAGGAGAATATGGGGAGAAAATTGAAATTACACCGGAAGAAATAGAATCACTCATTAATGATCCAGATTTTAGAGGAAGAATTGTGGATATTAATGAGGAGAATGAACAAGTTATTGTGGAGATTGTTTAGATTAATTGGGGGCTTATAATTTTTTTTATCTATAAGCCCCCCTCATAAATTTATAATCTCATATCTTCCCCAAATTCCCAAATACTTTCCCATAATAATTATTACTTCATGGACTTCTGGAAATCCTTTTGCAAACTCTATTCCTAAATTTATATCTTCAGGTTTTTGAATCATATTTCCTACCGCTGTAGCAAGAGTATCAGAAAGTATAGCGGATTCTGAGACTATAACTACTGCATCAGCATTTCCAAAACTTAAAGAGGGGCCTACAGTAGCAGAAGAAGTGCATATTCCGAGAGTGGAATTTTGGGGTATTAAAATTCCCAATTTATTACTCCATGGTGATTTCCCTGCAAAAATAGCAACTTTCCTTTCCTTTTTTGTACTTAAAAATATATCTCCACCATTTTCTATAATGACTTGAGATGTATATTTTAATAAGTCTTTTCCTACAAATTCTGCTATAGCACCTGCAACTCCTGCCATAGGACCGACGCCTACCCTACCTGCCCAATATGCCATCTCTTTTACAATTGATGGAGCAGAAGGTAAAACTTTGTAGGGTTCTAAGGTTATGTAAAATAGTAGATCCAGCCTTATATATTCCTCTAATTGCTCTCTATAATATTCTAAGATTTCTTTTGCCTCCTTTTGTAATTTCTTTTCTGCCAAAATAAAAAGATCACTCTCCCTGATTTTTACAGGAAAACCAATAAGATCATCTGCTTTCATATATTTTCTATATTCTCTTTTTACATACTCATTTGACATTTTTGCACCTTGGTAATAAAATTACTAACGTTCTTTAAATGTAATTATAATGGAAAAGAGGTGTAATTTAAATAAATTAGTTATATGGATATTTTAGAAGCAGGAATATCTCCTTTTAGGAGAAATAATCCTGCATGGTTTTTTATTAGAAGTTTTATACTTGTAATTCTTACCGGAACTTTTCTCTTGATGCTCCCCATATCCTCCAAAAGTGGAAAATTTACAGATTTTATTACTGCTTTATTTACAGCTACTTCCGCTACTTGTGTTACAGGACTTGTAGTTGTAGATACGGGAACTTATTGGTCTAATTTTGGGCAGTTAGTTATTATGAGTTTAATACAGATTGGTGGATTGAGTTATATTGTTCTTGCAACTTCTTTAATGATTCTTCTTAATAGGAGAATTCCTTTAAGAGAAAGGATTATGATTCAATTTTCTTTAAATGCCATTTCTATAAAGGGAATAGTAGGATTACTTAAAGGAGTTTTAATATCTGTCCTCATATTTGAAGGTATTGGGGCTTTATCTCTATTTACCATTTTCATTAGACAATATCCACTACTTAAGGCTATAAAATTTGCAATCTTTCATGCTATTTCTGCCTTTTGTAATGCGGGTTTTGATCTTATAGGCGGATTTAAAAGCTTCACAGATTATGTAGATAATATCCAATTGAATCTTACAGTCACATCTCTAATAATTACAGGAGGAATTGGGTTTTTTGTTATATATGATATTTACCAGAAGATAAGAAGAAAGAAAAATCATTTATCCCTTCATTCTAAAGTAGCATTATTCACTACTTTATTTTTAATTATCCTTGGAACTATTGTAATATTTGTCTTAGAATATAATAACACTTTGAAACCTCTTTCTTGGCAAGGGAAAATATTAGGTTCTTATTTCCAGAGTGTTACACCAAGAACCGCAGGTTTTAATACCTTAGATATTGGGAAGATGAAACCTGCTACATGGCTATTTTTAATATTTTTAATGTTCATAGGGGCATCCCCAGGAGGAACAGGTGGTGGTATAAAAACTGTTACTTTTTTGGTCCTTGTTCTGAGTATTTATACTATTCTTTTAGAAAGGAAACATGTGCATTTTAAAAATAGAAGTCTTAATTGGGAAACTGTGAAAAGAGCATGGGCAGTGTTTTTCTTCTCTCTTAATTTAGTTTTAATATCTTGGTTTTTATTACTTCTTTTAGAGCCTTTTGAACCTCTAAAATCTTTATTTGAAGTAGTATCTGCCTTTGGAACTGTGGGTTTATCTACAGGGATAACTCCACAGCTTTCTTCTTTTGGAAGGCTTGTGATTATTTTTACTATGTTTTTGGGGAGGGTAGGAACTGTAACTGCAGGTTTAGCTCTCCTTTCTTCTATAAATCACAAGAAAGTAATAGACTATCCTATGGAGGAGGTAAGTGTAGGATAATATGAAATCATTATTTTATAAGCTGGGACTTTCTAAAGAAAAGTTTCAACAGTTTACAGTTATTGGACTTGGGAGATTTGGTTCTACTGTAGCTATTACTTTGGAAAGACTTGGGGCTTCTGTGTTGGCTATTGATGAGGATGAGAAAAAGGTGGAAGAAATTAAGGATTATGTGTCCTTCGCAAAAGTAGCTGATGCTACAAATATTAATGCTTTAAAGGATGCGGGAGTTCAAAATTCTGACGTGGCAATTATTGCTATTGCGAGTGATATTCAGTCTTCTGTTCTTGCGACATTATTAGTTAAGGAATTAGGAGTAAAATATGTAGTGGCAAAAGCTACGAGTGATGCTCATGGTAAGATTTTGGAGAAGATTGGAGCAGATTTGGTAGTATTTCCAGAGAAGGAAAGTGGAGAATTTCTTGCTCAAAGATTAGTAGTTCCCAATATAATTGATTTTATGGAGCTTTCAGGAAATGTTAAAATATTTGAAGTGAAATCCAATCCTCATCTTATAGGAAAGAGTTTAGACGAACTACAACTGAGAAGAAAATATAATCTTAGTGTTTTAGCAATTCATCGAGGTGGAGACATTATTGTTAATCCCCACCCCGATGAGAGGATAAAAGAAGAGGATATTCTTTACATAGTAGGAACTTTAGATAATCTAAATAAACTACTTATGGTAGAGAATATTTAAGCTAATAATTTTATCTCCATAGCTCTATAGGGACATATATCTACACAAATGCCACAAGTAGTGCATTTTTGGGGATCAAAACTTACCAAATAAGTCTTTTCATCTCTTTGTAAAGCTTTAGTAGGGCAATAATTTACACAATATCCACAGTGAGTACATCTTGTTTCGTCCCATATTATATCTTGGGATAAAGGCTGAATTTTTACTTCTAATTCCTTTAAATATTGTATTCCTTTTTGAAAATTTTCCTCTTCTCCAGTAATTTCTAAAACCATAACTCCTTCCTCATCTGGAGTTATGGTTGCTTTAAGAATATTAAAGTCTAAATCAAATTTCCGGACCAGATTGACTATTACAGGTTTATCTGCTAAATGTTTTGGAAAATGAAGTACCACCCTTTCTGTTCTCATTTTTTCCCTACCTCCTCTTTAATTTCTCTTCCAGAAAAGGGTTTAAATTTAATTCCTGATTCTGGTCCGGGGATAGGAGCAGAAGGTTTAGTAAGTAAGAATTTCCCTTCCTTTATCCATTCTTTTAATATATCTGCAATCTCTCTTGCTTTTGCATAGCTTGATAAAGGATTTGTGGGAACTTTTTTCCCTAAGATTTCTATTTCTCCACTTCTTAACTGTTTATAATTTACCTCTGTGATAACCTCTGGTTCTCTATTAGGATAAGAAGAGCTGTAATCTACTACTGGGGCATATATATCTTCATCTTTTACCGATGTATAAAAGGCTATCTCTTCATCTAATACTGGAATAGGAACTCCAATACCTACTGCTAAGGATACTCCATATCCAATTATACTTACTCCCCTCAACCACTTTGGACTCATTTGTTTTAGATCTCCAATTACCGCAATAGTTCCTGCTCCTCTCTTTGGAACTCCATTTTCTCCCCTTAATGCGGATGGATCATGCTGAGTCCCTTGCCATACAATATATCCAACTCCTCCGCCTAAGAATATTTTTGTTCCTATTCCAATGGTTTTGTAGAAGGGATCATTGAGAAGAGGAGAAAGTTGTCCCGCACTGCTATAATTAGCATTTCCTAAATTTGGTCTTAACATTCCGAGATATGTATAAATAGTTCTGTTTGATAAGTTTACTGCTACGTTGTAGTTTTGATAAGCGTTTCTTACATTAAAAAGTACCGCCTCGTTTAGGTCATTAATATTTATATATGCTGTTAAACTCTTTCTGGGATAACAATCTGTTCCATAAGTTACCGCAGTTAAAAGAATCTCCTTTCCTGCCACTAAATCCTCAATCACATGTCCTCCACCATAAGGAAATTTTCCAGGATAATATCTATTTCTTGGGTCATCATCGGGTAGTGCGGTGGCACCTAAGAATACATCTACTGCTGCATACCCCGCATATGCGGGAACATTATTTAGATATACTTTCCCTCCACCCAATTTAATTCTTGGTTTTGTGTGTCCAATGTTAAAATAAATTCCAGAGGAACACATAATTCCAAAAGTTCCAGTAGTGACTACATCTACCTCTTTTGCTGCTTTTTCCACCCCCTTTTCTTTAACAATATCAATCATCTCTTCAGCAGTTACCACCACTGCCTTACCCTGGCGGATTTTCTCATTGATTTCTTCAATGGTCTTTGCCATTTTTTACCCTCCCTTTCAAAAATTTTGTTGTATTTATTGCTCTGAACCGCCCTCTTCGGGCAAGGCATGATCCATAACATCCTTATCACCTCCCTTTTCTTTTTAAATTGTAAAAAGGGAAAAGATTTGAGTTGGAATTATACCAAAATAATCCAAATTATGCAAGGGGTATAAGAATTATATTAATTAAGGAGTAGAACACATTATCATTTCTTCATCAAGCTTTATAATCTTCTCTATAGCTTCTTTATATGTTTTGTAATCCTCTAAATTTATCTCAATTTTCTCCAATCTAAATATTCTTCTTATCTTTATTCTATTTTCTTCTTTCGTTACATTTCTTTTATAGGTTATCCAAGGATATTTTAAAGAGACATCAATAGGGAATCTTTTTATTTCCCAAGAAGGTGGCAGATCAATCTCAACTTCTTCTATTTCTTCATAAGGATAATAATAATTTATAGGATATCTTCTTTCGGGTTTTCCTATCTCTATAGTAGAAGTTATTTTAGTAAAGATTATGGGATTAAAATAGCTTATGCTATCTCTCTTTATATATTTTTCATTTTCAAAAGAAAATCTAATTATAACAGGAAGATCTAAATTTTGAAGGTTCTCGATCGACCAATCTTTAAGGTTCGAACCTGGACATTTAAGATTTACAATTTGAGAAATTGTCTCTTCTTTTTCTAAGGTTGATGCAGATTTAAAATTCCAACGAGAATATACTGCAAAATATCCTATTGCTTCTAAATTTACTGATGCTATTAATTTACCGCTCTCATCTACTTTTAGATTCACATTATAAACTCTTCTATTGTCTTCAGGCTTACTTAGTGGAATCTTAGTAAATATATAGCTTCCATCGTCTTTTAGTATCATTACATCCGCTCCTTGATCCATTATAGGAACTTCTCCCATAGGAGTATCTTCTGCAGTGCCATCTAAGAATAACCATCCCCCTTTTATAGGAACAGAGCATATAGCATGATCAAATTGAAATCCTGGAAGCTCTTTTTTAAGAGCGGTAGAAAATCGAGTATTTACTAAAGTATAATAAGCCTCAATCCCTGCAAGTCTCAACATAGTAATTAATAATACCGCTTTATCTTTGCAATCTCCATATTTTACTTTAAATATTTCAGGAGCTTGATGAGGCATAACCCCTCTAATTCCATATTCCAAGCCTACATATCTTATCTGAGAGATTACATAGTTATATATTGCCTTTATTTTTTCTTCTTTTGTTCTCTTTTCTTGAGTAAGCTCCTTTACCTTTTCTTCTATAGCCTTATCTCCTCTTATTTGAGGATAAGATATAGAGGCAAACCAATCTGCTAATGTTTCCCAATTAGGATATGTAGTAATCCAAAGTTGTGGGGTGACATTGGGATAATATGGCATATAAGGTTCAGGAAGGAGAGGCGGAACGTCTTTATATTCCCAGGTGTATATTAAGGAATCTTTCTCCTCAGATATATTTGGCTTTAGGTCCACATTATATGTTTTATATTTAAACTCAATACCCTTAGGGACTTTTAATTGATATCTACTTAAAATAACTGGATCTTGCCATTGGAAGAAGTAAAGATCTTGAAATTGCTTGCCAAATACACTTCTTGTAAATTCTTCTACTACATAAAAACATTCTAAAATTGTACCAGGCTCTACACCTGGCATAGATATTACAATCTGTCTCTGATCAGTATATAATGGGTAATCCTCTGTTACTGCAAAGTCCTTTATGGATACCGCTTCAAGTTCTTCCCCTGTGGGTTTTATAGTTCTTGCTCTTAATATTCTTACTAATTCAAAACTGGAATCATAATCTATAACTATTTCTCCATATCTTTCCCTTCCTTTGTCATTCTGTATTTTAATAATACTATGATAAATGTTAGTGCAAGAGCCATCTTTATGAACTATTCTTCTTTTTTCATCTAATAATATTACTGCGGGATAATCTAAATATTCTCTTGGAATGGGTTTTTTAATATACTCACCAATATCAGGAAGACTTATAGTCTCTTCTCTTAGATAAGAAAGGTATTCCCTTAGTTTTTGATATCCTGGCTCTAAATCCAACGCTTTCTCAAAGCAACTTATTGCCTTTTCCTTTTCTCCTCTAAGATGAAGAATTTCTCCAATATTAAGATAGATGTCAGGATAATAGGGAGAAATCTTAAAAGTGGAGTTTAATAATTCAAAGGCTTTATCTTCTTCCCCTTTTGATATAAGAATTTCTGATTTTTCTAAATATATCCACAAGTCTCTTGGATCTTTTTTCTCAAGACTTTCAAGAATTTTCTCTGCAAGGTCCCATCTTCCTATCTTCTTAGAGAGGTAATATAAAGAGTATATTCCTTCCCAATATTCTGAGTCCTTTTCAAAGATATTTATATATTTTTCTAAGGCTTTAGAATACTGGTTTCTTACTTCATACCACCATCCTCTTAAATAGTCCTTTATAATACTTCCTGGAAAGTTTTCCTCTATAAATCTTATTTGATCATCTGCTTCCTTTAACCATCCTTTTTTAAGATAAATTCTTGAAAGGATAGTTCTTACTTGGAAAGCATAAGGGTTTTCCTTTAATATAGATTTCAGATAATCAATAGCTTCTTCATATCTCCCATAAGAATAGCTGTAGAAAGCAAGATATGTAAAGACTTGAGTAAAAGATGGAACTTTATAAGATGCCTGAAGAATTAATTCCTTACCTTTTTCCTCCTTTCCCATATAAAGATATAGTCTTCCTAAGAAGTATTTTATCAAGGACGAATCAGGATTAATTCTTAGAGCCATTTGTAATAACTCTTCTGCTTTACTGTAAATTCCTTTTTCTGTTAAAAGATACCCTGCAAAGAGATAATATACAGGAATATAAGATACTTCTTCTGCTAAAGAAAGCTCTGGATTTTCCTCATCAAACTTAAAGATTCTTCTTGAAAAATCTTTCTGTTCCTTAGAAAATTTTATCCCCTCTATGGGATTTCCTGATGTATCAGTAATAGAGAAGAAAAATCCCCAATCTCCTTCAGAATTTGCTACTTTAATTAAAATCTTATGCCATCCTAAGGAGAGATTTGCTCTTAAAATATTTTGACCGAAATAAGAAGATCTTTCTGCTTCTTCTTTTATACAAGGGAAGTCATCAATCCACAAAATTATACTTTCAGAACTTCCTATATTTATTAAAACTTCTTGGGATTTTGGAAGATAAAGATATGTCAGTGCATACCCTACACTCCATTTATTGGGATATAAAATGTTATAAAAACTTACATAACCAGTATTAGAAGAAACATTTGGGCTAAACCATCTTACTTCCATTCCGCCTTTTCCCAAATAGCTCTTTTCCAAATTAATTTCCTTTTCAGGAGGATATTCTTTATAAAATCCTGAATTTCCTACATTATCAAAGGGGCCTATAATTAACCATTCATCAATAAATCCTTTTCTTTCCTTAAATTTCTTTAATTCCTCTATATCGTTAGTACTACATAAGCTTTGCCAATAAAGGTAATCTAAATACTCAGATCTTTGTGGATAATCTTTTAAAAGAGTTTTAAAATATGGAATCTTCCCAAGGTCTTTCCATATTTCTCTCCCCAAAAGTCCTAAAACATTATGCCAATAAGATTTAGGATTTAATTTAATTGCTTTTTCCCAGAAGGTCCATGCAGTCTCTGGCTTATCTTCTAAAAGATAGAGAAGAGCTAATCCAATATTGGATAAGTAATTGTCTTGGCTTGCAAGCCATATATTTTTTGATATCTCCCAGTTATTGTTAATTAGAGCTTTCCATGGATCATTTAATTCTTGGGCAAAAAGGGGGAAGATAATTAAAGATATAAAGATCAAAATTATTAAAATCTTTCTTCTCATAATCTATTCTCCCTTTTTAACATTTCCAATCTTTTTCTTAATGTTTCTTGAGAAACCATAAATATTCTTGATATTTTTGACGATGGAAGAGTAAGATATCTTTCTAATAAAAAATATGGCAAAAGTAAGGTTCCTGCAAAGTTATCTGCTTCAAGGTCTAAGATATCTCTTTCCTTCTCTATGAGAAAGGATGATTTTTGATGGAGAAAGAAATGTCCCAGTTCATGAGCAATAGTAAATCTTTGTCTTACCAACGGATGAGATTCATTTACAATTATTGCCTGGAGATTTTTCCCTAAATATAAAAATCCCGCAACTTTTTGGGGAAGAGAAGAAGATATTACTTCAAGCCCTAATCCATATGCAATAACATCAGGCTTTACTGGGGGCTTTCCAGTAGAGAAGTATAAAAGAATTTCCTTAACCAGGTCTTCGTACATTCTTCTTCCTTTCTAAGGATTCAATAAGTTGAATTATCATTTTTCTTTCATCTTCGTCCAAATTTGTATTTGCCCTTAAAAAAGCTTCTAAACTTTCGTTTTCTTCTCTACTAAATAATGCTGCAGGAGTTAGACCAAAACACGACGCAATTTTTTCCAATGCTTTTAGAGAAGGATTTTTTAATCCCCTTTCAATCAAGGAGATATAGGAAAGTGAAAGTCCAGTTCTTTTAGATAATTCTTCTAAGGTTAAATTTCTCTCTTTTCTTAACTCTCTGATCTTTTTCCCAACGTTCATAGCTTAATTTTAATCTTGAATTTCTTTTTTGTTAAGAGATAATTTTTTGATATAATATCTCTGTTTTAAGACTATGGATAAGAGAAGTATTCTGCAAAGATTGAAGAGATTGTTTTTAAGACAGAGTATAACAGAGGCAGCAGTCCTCATCACTCTCATGGCTACTTTTAGTAGATTTTTAGGTTTCCTAAGAGAGACGATGATTGCTGCCTTCTTTGGAGCAAAAAAATTTACCGATAGTTTTGTAGTAGCCAGTGCGGTTCCTAGCATATTGGCGGGATTAGTTGCAGGTGCCATCTCCTCAGTATTTATCCCATTATATGCAGAATGGAAAGAAAAATATGGAAAAGAAGAATCAGAGAGATTTGCAAGTATTCTTCTTTCTAATATTTTTGCAATCCTCTTTTTTGTAACAATTTTATCTTATATATTATCCCCAATAATTATTTCAATTCTTGCTCCTGGATTTAATGAAGAGTCCAAAAATCTTGCTATTTATCTTTCGTATATTATGCTTCCTTCTATTATTTTTTGGGGAACCTATGGGTTGGTTACAGGAATATTTAATTCTCAAAAAAGTTTCTTTTTACCTAATCTTGCTGGGGTATTGGGAAATGTAATTTTCATTATTTTTATATTTTTTCTTCATAAATATCTTGGAGTATACGCCCTTGCTTGGGGAAGTTTAGCTAATGTAGTATTTCAATATGTTGTTCTTCTTCCATATCTTTCAAAGATTGGTTTTCATCTTAAGTGGGAATTAAATTTTAAATACGAAGGAGTTAAAAAGGCATTATATCTTATTGCACCTATCTTTATTGCCCAAAGTATTGGACTTATAAATATGGCAGTGGATAGAATTTTTGGATCCTATCTTCCTGAGGGAAGTATTTCCGCATTAAATTATGCCAGTAGATTGTATCAACTTCCCTTAAATTTATTTGTTAATGCTCTTGCTAGCGCAACCTATACGGATTTTGCATTTATTGCCCAAAGCGAAGATCTTTCTAATCTTAAAACTTCTATGGAAAAGACCTTAAGAGCAGTATTATTCTTTGTTATTCCTGCCTCGTTGGGTTTTATGTTTTTAGCAAAACCTATAGTCCAACTTGCTTTTGAAAGAGGGCTTTTTGATTCTCTTGCCACAAAAAGAACTTCAGAATCTTTGATCTTTTATTCTCTTGGTCTTACATTTATGTCCATAAATACTATTCTTGTTAGAGTTTTCTTTTCCCTCCACGACACAAAAACTCCTACTATAAATTCTATTATAGCTCTTATTTCAAATATTCTTTTAAATCTTATATTCATAAAGCCCTTAGCTCATATGGGACTTGCCTTAGCTACTTCCTGTGCTTCCTTTATTTCTACTATTCTTCTTTATAGGTCTCTAAAAAAGAAAATTTATGAGCCTTTTAGTAAGGATCTATTTGAAAAAATAAAATTGTTTATTATTGGTGGAGCAATAATTGGATTTATTGCCTTTTTCTCTTATAATTTCTTATGGTCAATCCTACCTAAGAATCAGCTCAGTTTAGCTATTTCTCTACTTTCCTCTATAGGAGCTTCAGTTTTGGTTTATCTTTACTTAGGTTCAAAATGGAAGCTCGAGGAAGCGAGAAGAATATTTAGTATCTTCCGCAGAAACCTCGAGCTTCTTTCCCAATTTATGGGATTAAAGTAGTTTTTCCTCTTCTTCTACTAAAAAGGTCAAAAGTTTTACAGCATTTTCTACATCATTTAAATCTACCATTTCATGAGGAGAATGGACATATCTTGTAGGAATAGATAAGGTTCCACTAATAATTCCTTCTCCCGTAGTTTGTAAGGCTGCTGCATTAGTTCCTCCTCTTAATAAAACTTCTATTTGATAAGGGATATTTTTCTTCTCCGCCAAATTTCTTAGTTTTTCTACGACCTTTCTATCACTTATGGAGACACTATCTTTAATCTTTATAGCGGGACCACTCCCTAAGTTAAGAGACATTCTTTTATTTCCCTTTGGGGTATCAGAATGGAGAGTAACATCCACAGCAATTGCCATATCTGGCTTTATATTAAAAGCTACAGTACTTGCTCCTACAAGCCCCATCTCTTCCTGAACTGTAAAGGTAGCATATAAATTATGATAGGGTTTAGATCTTTTTAGAACCTCAATAATTATGGCACATCCAATTCTATCATCCATAGCTTTGGATATTACTCTTTCTCCTAAATCAATAAAGGGTGCATAATAAACCCCAAATGTCCCTGGAGGGACTAATTTTTCTGCACTTTCTTTGTCTTTTACACCAATATCTACAAAAATTTTATCAAAATTAAGCTCTCTCATATTTTTAGTTAACTCTTCTTGAGTTTCCCCTTCTACCCCTATAACTCCTTTTATATTATTTGGGAAAGATATAGTTGATCCTAAGAGATTATATGGAGAAATCCCTCCTATCCCCTCAATTCTAATAAAACCCTTTTCATCTATATATGTGGCAACTACGCCAATTTCATCCATATGGGCATCTAAGAGGAGTTTTTCATTACTTCTTCCCTTTTTCCAAACAATGAGATTTCCCAATTTATCTATCTCATATCCATCTACAAAATTTTTTACTTCATCTAAAATAACATTCCTTATCTCTACTTCTCTTCCACTGGGAGAGGAAACTTGTGTAAGTTTTTGTATTAATTCTTTCATTCTTCAACCTCCTTTTCTAAAAGAATAGATATTAACTTTAAAGTATTTTCATAATCTGCTAAATTCATAACGCATAAAGGAGAATGAATATATCTTGAAGGAATAGAAATTACAAGAGAAGGAGTTCCAGAAGCTAATGCAATGATTCTTGCATCGGTTCCTCCTACTGTTCTTCTCTTTATCTGATAAGGGATATTATTCTCTTTTGCGACTTTTAATACAAAGTTAAATAATCTCTCATCATTTGCATATCCTGAATGTACAGGGGTAATAACAGGACCCTTGCCCAATTCTGTAGATCTTCTTGCTTCTGGAAATTCTGGATTATCTCCTGATGTTGTTGTCTCAAAAACAAAAGCAAAGTCAGGTTTTATTCTCTCAGAGGCTATCTTCGCACCTTTACCTCCTACTTCTTCCTGAACAGAAAATACAAAATATGTATCATAAGCTAAATTAATAGGTTTCTCTATCAAGTCTATTAAGAGGGAACATCCTCCTCTATCGTCTAATCCCTTTCCTGAGAACCATTCTTTGTGAATCATAGAATTTCCTGCAAAAGCAACAAAATCACCAATTTTAACTTTACCTTCCACTTCTGTTCTTTTTGTTGCTCCAATATCTACTTTTATATCGTTAAAGTTTGGAGGAATTAATAAATCATCCCTTTGAAGATGAATAGCTTTATAACCAATAATTCCCGGAATTTCTCTTTCTCCAACTAACACCTTTTTACCAATAATTGCTCGAACATCTACCGACCCAATGGGAATTATGCTCAATTTTCCATCCTCTTCAATATTACTAACCATAAATCCTACCTCATCCATATGGGCAGAAAGTATCAATTTTTTACTATTTCTCCCCTTTTTCCATGCGATAAGATTTCCTAATACATCCTCTTCAAGCCCTTCAACCTTATCCTTTATCTTCTCTTTTACAAACTCCCTTACTCTTTTTTCATATCCAGAAACACCACTAATTTCTGTTAATTCCTTTAAATACAAATTATTCACCTCCCCTTGCAATAAAATAAGAAAGAAGTCTTGCAGTCTCCTCTAAATCCTTTAAATTTACTATCTCATAAGGAGTATGCATATATCTTAAAGGGATAGAAACAAGTATGGTAGCAATTCCACCTGCAGTTATTTGAACAATATCGGTATCAGTATAACTTATTGGTCCTGTAGGCTCAATTTGATAATTGACAGATATTTTTTCTGCTAAGCTCTTTATCTTTTCAAAATACTCGTATGAGATTACAGGACCTATATCAAAGACAGGTCCTTTTCCTGTCTCAATTTTAGGGTAGGATGGGCGTGAAGTATCTGCATGAGTCACATCTAAGATTATAGCAAGATCTGGTTTTATTCTATATGCAGGTCCTCGAGCTCCAGTGGTTCCATCCTCTTCTCTGACATTAAAAATAAAATAACTTTCTGCTTTTGGAATAAAATCATTTAAAAGTTCCATGGTGTAAAGAAGAACTGCACAACTTGCTCTATTATCCAATGCTTTTCCTGTGAAATACTTTTCAGATAGTAAAAATGGCTCAGAAGTAAAATTTCCAGTATCTCCAATACTTACTTTCTCTGCATTTTCTACCATATCGATAAAAAGCTCATCAAGAGATGGAACCTTTTTTCTACTTTCTTCTGTTTGAAGATGAGGTTCTAACATTCCTACAACTCCATAGGCAATATTTCCATCTCTTGTATGAAATCTCAATCTTTGAGAAATAATAGCTTTGGGATCGACTTTACCAAAAGTAGAAAATCTAAAAAAGTTTCCAGATTCCTTTTTTGTTAATATAAATCCTATTTCATCTACATGAGCAAAAAGGGCAATTTTCTTTCCTTTTCCTTCTTTTCTAACAATAAGATTTCCTTGTCTGTCGATCTCTGTCTCGGTATTTTTGATTTTTTCCGCCTCTTTCTTTATATACTCTATTACTTCTTTTTCATATCCTGATGGTCCATCTAAAGAAGATAAATTCTTCAAAACCTCTATTAAGTCCACCTTTTGTCCTCCTTTCTTTGAAAAGTAAAAATACTTCATTTATTATAAAAGAAAACTATAGGTTTAAAAGAGAGGGCAAAGGGTTTTTATAACAAATTTGCTTCTTCTAAAAATTTTCTATCAGAGAATATACTTTTGTAATCTCCCACTCTTAAAATCTTTTTATTCTCTCCAAGGATATAGATTTTTTCTGAAATTTCAGGAACAATATTTAACTCATGAGTTGCAGTAATAGTAGTTTTTCCTTGAGACTGAAGCTCTTTGATAAGAGTTATAAGTTCTTTAGAACTTCGAGGATCAAGTCCATTAGTTGGCTCATCCAAAAGAATTACTTCTGGCTCAATAATAAGAAGAGATGCTAATGCTACTTTTTTCTTCTCTCCTTCACTAAGTTGATAGGGAGATCTTCCTAAAAGGTGAGTTATACGGAAAAATTCTGCTATACTCTTAACTCGCTCTTTTATTTCTTCTAAGGATAACCCAAGCTGAATTAGTCCAAAAGAGAGTTCATCTTCTACTGTTGGTGAAAAAAGTTGTGCATCTATATTTTGGAAAAGAAGGACTACATTCTTTCTAAAAAATCTATTAAATTCCTGATCCTCAAAGGTCTTTTCTCTTAATTCTTTAGAAAAGGCATAAACTTTTCCTTCTTGAGGATAAAGGAGTCCATCAATAATCTTTAAAAGAGTACTTTTTCCAGAACCATTAGGACCAAGGATACATATCTTTTCTCCTTTATATATCTCAAGATTTATAGATGAAAGGGCAGGTTTATGGTCAAGGTAGTAAAAACTTACACTTTCAAGTTTAAATAAAACTTCTCTTACCATATAAAACCCCATCTAAGAAGAGAAAAAGAATAGAAAAGAAAAGGATTATTATTAAAAACAAAATATCAGAAAAGAGAATTTTACTTTTTCTATGAAAACCCATATCTTTACTAAATCCTCGAGAGATCATTCCTTGAAAAACTTCTTTTGAAAGTTCATGAGTTTTTATAGCCATAATCCCTATGCTTTCACCTACCCAATTTTGTTCTCTTTTTAATTTAAGTTCTATAGTTCTGCTTTTCTTTGCCAAAAAGAGATTTTCTGCTATATCAAGAAGAAGAAATATATATCTATAACTCATAGTTAGAATAGTTACAATAATAGGAGGAACCCCCACCCCCCGTAGTCCTGAAAAAATTTTCACCCAGGAAGTTGTAAGAATAAGAATCTGAACATAGGAGATAGATACCGCAACTCTTAAAACAAGTCTTATGGCATTTTCAAGCCCTTCTCTTGTAAATCCAAAAGAGAACTTTCCAGGAACTAAAAAGATAGAAGGAATTGCAATAATAACAGTAAAAATAGGAATAAAAAACCATGTTCTTTTTAAAAAAGTTTTTATATTTATCTTACCTAAAAAAGCAAAAAGTATACTTAAAAGGTAAAAAACAAAAAGATTTTCCAAATTCTTTAAAAGGCTTATAGTAATGAGAATAAAAAGAAGTGAAATAATCTTTATACGCTCATCTATTTCTGAAAGAAAAGATTCTTTTATCTCTTCAAATAAAAGAGTGTCTTTTAATACTTTACTTATATCTTTTAAAGTTTTATCAATGAAATTACTCATGGTTTTTCTTAGAAAGCAGTTTCCCTAATAAATAGCTTACTAAAACTACTATTCCAACTCCTATAAAACCCGAGATTATATACCCAAGAGATTGATGAAATAAACTTCCATTTTCCCATATACTTAGATTATAGTCAGGGAAAATAGGTTTTCCAAGAGAAGATAATTTTTCCAGTCCCTCCGGGACATAACCGAGAAGTTCTTTTAATTCTTCAGGACCCCATTCTCCCCAAGCAGAACCTGCATTTAAAAGATAAGGTAAGATAATCCCAAGAGGAGAAAGAATTACAAGAACAAAAATTATCTTCCATAAATTACGCATATTCCCACTCCTTTATCATTTTAGATTTTATAAGATAAGATAGGGCTGCCATAGTAACAATAGCTTCTATCCATCCAAATAAAAGAAGATGCTCTACCATCATAGCGGGAATAGTAACTGAAAGAGGATAGGGACAGTATAAAGGTATTCCCTCTTTTGTATGACTTATGATAGGTTGAAGCCCCAGCTCAATAGCAGTAAACAAAGCTGCCATATTTAACCCTACGTATGCAGCTATTCCTGCAGAAATAATAGCCTTTCTTGAAGTAATGGGATTATTACCTTTTAATATTTTATATACAAAATATCCAGTAAATGGCATTATAAAAGCCATATTAAAGCAGTTAGCCCCAATAGCGGTAATACCTCCATCTCCAAAAATCAAAGCCTGAATAATAAGAACAATAGAGATAATAATAGATGTAGCCCAAGGACCTAAAAGTATAGAAAGAAGCACTCCTCCTACAGCATGTCCCGTGGTTCCACCAGGGATAGGAATATTAAACATCATAATAACGAAAGAAAAAGCAGATCCTAGGGCAAGAAGAGGAATTTGAGAGGTTTTTAAAGTCTTTTTGAGAAAATTATAGGCTCTTACCCATATGGGAACCATAACTACAAACATACTTCCATAAGTTTGAGGACCTAAATATCCATCAGGTATATGCATAATTCACCTCCAACTTAACAAAAATTTTTAAAAAAGTGTTACCAAAAAGTAAAAAAAATTAAAGAATATCAGTTATAGAAATATTAGTGTGCCTTACCCATTTTAAAGAAGAAATCTCATCATAAAGCTTTTTTATTCTCTCCACTTCTCCTTTTACCACTATAACTTCGAGACAGTTTTTCTCATCAAAGTGGACATGCAAAGAAGAAATGATAATATCATGATAGTGATGCTGAATATCTGTAAGTTTATCCACAAGTCCATGAACATCATGATCATAAATAACACTTATGGTTCCCGCAATTCTTTCTCCTTTTACTTCCCATTTTTCTTTGATAATATAATCCCGAATAAGGTCTCTAATAGCCTCTGACCTACTGTTATAACCTTTACTCTCGATAATTTCATCAAACTTCTCTAAAAGATCATCCTCTATGGAAACTCCAAAACGTTTTATATAGTTCATGTCCATCCTAAAATAACACTTTTTGTAAAAATTATAACACAAAATTAAATTGAATGCAATTTTTAGTATAATATCTCGAAAACTAATAAAGAAAGGAGAAAATAATTATGAATGAATTATTAAAAGAGAAGTTAGAAGCTTTAAAGGAATTACTTAAAAGTATGAGAAAAGTAGCTATTGCTTTTTCAGGAGGTGTTGATAGTACCTTTCTTTTGAAGGTAGCACGGGATGTTTTGGGAGATAATGTTATGGCTATAACATTAGTTTCTCCCTTGTATCCTAAGAGGGAGATTAAGGAGGCAAAAGAAATTGCAAGAACCTTAGGAGTAAAACATATAATAGAACAAGAAGAATCTATATTGAAAAATTCTGCTTTTTTAGACAATCCACCTAATAGATGCTATTTATGCAAAAAAGAAGAATTTGAGAAAATTCTGGATATAGCCAAGAAACATGATATTTCCTATGTATTAGATGGAAGTAATAAGGATGATTTGGAAGATTATAGACCTGGAAGGGAGGCTTTAAAAGAGCTTGGTGTAAGAAGTCCTCTTTTGGAGATAGGCTTTACAAAAAGAGAAATAAGAGAATTATCTAAGGAATTCGGTCTTCCCACCTATGATAAGCCTTCCTTAGCATGTCTTGCTTCAAGATTCCCATATGGACAAAGGATAGACGTGGAATCTTTAAGAAAAATTGATGAAGCAGAAGAGTTTTTAAGAGATCTTGGGATAAAACAAGTTAGGGTTAGAAATTATAAAGATATGGCTCGGATAGAAGTAGATAAAGAGAGTTTTAGACTATTTTTTGATGATAATATAAGGAGAAAAATTGTAGAAAAATTTAAAGAATTGGGGTATATTTATATAACTTTAGATCTGGAAGGATATCGAACAGGAAGTATGAATGAAGTATTATGGGGGAAGAAAAAATGAGTAGGGAGAAAATAAGGGAAATATTAGAGAAAATAAAAAAGGGAGAATTAGATATTGAGGAGGGTTTAGAAAAACTCAGTTTTTTACCTTATGAAGATTTGGGATATGCAAAAGTAGATTATCAAAGAAGTATTACAAAAGGTTTTCCTGAAGTAGTATTTTGTCAAGGAAAAACACCAGAGCAAGTAGTTAATATAATGGAGAAACTTCTTTTGAAAAATTCAAGGGTTTTAGCCACAAGAGCAGAGAAGGAGGTATTTGAGAAAGTAAAATCAAAAATAAAAGATGCAAGATATAATGAGATTGCAAAAACTATAACAGTAATAAGAGAAGATTATGAAAAGAAAGGAAAAGTTGTAGTTGCTTGCGCGGGAACAGCTGATCTCCCTGTAGCAGAGGAAGCTGTAGAGACTGCAGAAATAACAGGAAGCAATGTAGAGAGAGTATATGATATAGGTATAGCAGGACTTCATAGATTGTTAGACAAAATAAATATTTTAAGAAGCGCTAATGTGATTGTTGCTGTTGCAGGTATGGAAGGAGCTCTTCCCTCTGTTATGGGAGGACTTGTTGATAAACCTATCATTGCGGTTCCTACAAGTGTAGGATATGGGGCAAGTTTTAAGGGGTTATCTGCCCTTCTTACTATGTTAAATAGTTGTGTCCCAGGAATAGCAGTGGTAAATATAGATAATGGATTTTCTGCAGGGTATTTAGCAAGTATGATAAACCTTTTGGTGGAGGGAAAAAGATGATAATATATTTTGATTGTTTTTCTGGAATAAGTGGAGATATGATTCTTGGAGCTCTTTTAGATTTAGGATTGGATCCTGAAATATGGAAAAATGAATTAAAGAAATTACCTTTAGAAGGTTATGAGATAAAAATTAGTAAAAAAACTAAAGGATTTCTGCAAGGGACTGATGTGGAAATAATTACCTACGATGAAAAAAAACATCGTCATCTTTCAGACCTCTTTGAGATAGTAGAAAGAAGTAGTGTATCTAATAAAGTTAAAAAACTATCCAAAAAGGCATTTATAAAACTTGCAGAGGCGGAATCCAAAATTCACAATGAACCTATAGAAGAAGTGCATTTTCATGAAATAGGGGCTATAGATACTATTATTGATATAGTAGGAAGCTTCTTGGCATTAGAACTTCTGAATATTGAAGAGGTTTATTCCTCTCCTCTTCCCTTAGGAGAGGGTTTTGTTGAAACTTCTCATGGGATTATTCCTATCCCCGCTCCCGCTACAGTAGAAATTCTGAAAGGAGTTCCTGTATATTCTAATGGGGTAAAAGGAGAATTAGTAACTCCTACAGGAGCTGTTATTATTTCTACTATAGCAAAAGAATTTGGTCCTCTTCCATTTATGAAGATAGATAAAATAGGATATGGAGCAGGGAAGAAAGATTTTTCTATACCTAATCTTTTAAGAGTATTTTTGGGAGAAAAAGTTGTTAATGTAAAAGAAGAAAAAAATCTTGTTATTGAGGCAAATATTGATGATATGAGCCCTCAAGTTTATGGATATTTAATGGAAAAACTTTTTGAGAAAGGAGCATTAGATGTAACTTTAACTCCCATATTCATGAAAAAGGGAAGACCTGGGATTCTTCTTACTGTTCTTATAGAACCTTGGAAAGAGGAGGAAATAACTGAGATTTTATTTAAAGAGACCACAACAATCGGTTTTAGAAAATACTTTGTAGAAAAGAAAATGATGGAAAGGGAAATAAAAGAAGTAGATACTTTGTGGGGGAAAGTTAGAGTAAAAATCTCTAAGTATGGATCCTTTGAAAAAATGTCCCCTGAATATGATGACTGCAAAAAAATTGCAGAAAGAGAAAATATACCTTTAATAGAAATTATAAAAGAAGTAGAAAGAATAGCTAAAAGAAAGTAGCTTTATGTTTTTTGTAAATTTTTTCAGAAAGCTCATCAAGAGCTTTAAAATCTTCTTCCTTTGGGAGTCCTCTTACAAGTACAGGGTCTAAAATTTCAATATCAAGATTATTTATCATGCTCTTCAAAATATCTAAGGTTTTCCCACCCCATCCATAAGAGCCAATAATGGTTAAAAATTTTGCCTTTGGCTTAAGAGCATTAGCAAGGAAGACTGCATAAGCAACTTTTGGGTGAGGTCCAGAAAGTACAGTGGGTGTTCCTAATACTATGGTCCCTGCATCCACAAGTGCCATAGCTAACTTTCCTATATCTGCAACAGAGAGGTCAAAGATTTCTACTTTAATTCCCTTTTCTACTAATTTTTCAGTTAAATGTTCTACCATTATCTTTGTGCTATTATGCATTGAAATATAGGAAATGACTACAATATTTTTGGGAGGATTATTTACCCAATCGTTATAAGCATTGATAATAAAAGAGGGATTTTGATAAATAGGACCATGACTTGGAGCAATCATTTCAATTTCATATGGTTTTATCTTCTCTAAATTTTTTTGAATTATGATTCTGAAGGGCATCATGATCTCTGCATAGTATCTTTTTGCTGATTCATAAACCAATCCCTCATCAGTTACAAAGAGATCTGATATTGCAAGGTGAGATCCAAATAAATCACAGGTAAAAAGTATTTTATCCTCTTGTAGGTAACTTACCATAGTTTCAGGCCAGTGAACCCAAGGAGTATATATGAATTTTAAAGTTTTATCTCCTAAAGAGAGAGTTTCTCCATCTGAGACAGTAATAAATCTATCTTCTGGAATATGTAAATGGGTAGAAAGAAGCTCTTTTCCTTTTTGACTTGTTACCACTTTTGCAGATTTATACCTTTCAAGAACTAATGGGATAGTTCCTGAATGATCCTGCTCCGCATGATGAGAAATAATATAATCTATATGAGGGACATTTTCTAAATATGAAAAGAGCAGATGAGCCATTGTGGGATCGACAGTATCTATTAACACAATTTTTTCACTTCCCTTTATTAAATAAGCATTATAACTTGTTCCATCTGGAAGAGGAATTAAGGCATCAAAGAGTCTTCTATTCCAATCTACCGCACCTACATAATATATTCCTTCTTTAATCTTTCTTAGTTCCATATTCTGCCCTCCATAATTTATTCTTTTTAGTATTATTTTTATATTCATTATAATCCCTTTCAAATAAAATTGCAAATATTTCTCATTTTAATTTTATTTATAGTGCTCTATTCTTTCGTTTGAGTTTTATTGAACTTTTTTTAAAGTTATGTTAAACTTCAAAAGAAGCATGGGGTAAGAAAAGAGGAGAGGGACCCCGGGAATTTTCCCGGGGTTTAATTATTAATTATTTGGAGATATAGGGAGATATGAGAATGTATAAAAAATTTATTTTAGCTCTCTTTTTCTTATTTTTATCTTTATCTTCTAATTTTTCTAACTCTATTCCTTGGTATAAAGATGCAATTTTCTACGAGGTGTTTGTAAGATCCTTTGCAGACAGTGATGGGGATGGGGTAGGAGATTTAAGAGGATTGATGAAGAAATTAGATTATCTTAATGATGGAAATCCTAATACCGATAGGGATTTAGGGGTTAATGCCCTTTGGCTTATGCCCATATTTCTTTCTCCAAGCTATCATGGATATGATGTGGTGGATTATTATGACATAAACCCCAATTATGGGGATATAAAAGATTTTGAAGAATTTTTGAAAGAGGCTCATAAAAGGGGAATTAAAGTAATATTAGATCTTGTTATAAATCATACATCTTTTTTGCATCCTTGGTTTAAATCTGCAAGCTCTTCTTATCTTTCTCCCTATAGAAATTTTTACCTTTGGAGTTCTGAGTTACCAAAATCTAATTCTCAATTTTGGTATAGGTCTAATACAGGATATTATTATGGATTCTTTTGGTCTGGTATGCCTGATTTAAATTATGACGAGAAAAGAGTAAGAGATGAGGTTAAAAAAATTGCAAAATTTTGGTTGGATAAGGGGGTGGATGGATTTAGATTAGATGCAGCAAAGCATATATATGATGAGCATGACAAAAACATTTCATGGTGGAAGGAATTTTATAATTATGTGAAGAGTATAAAAAAAGATGTGTATCTTGTGGGAGAGGTTTGGGATAGCGAAGATGTAATAGCAAGATATTATGAGGGACTACCTTCAAATTTTAATTTTCCATTGGCTCAGAGAATTATAAATACTGTAGCAAGACAGTATGATAGGGGTCTTATTGACTATCTTTTGGAGGAAAGAAAATTATTTTCAGAATATAATCCTGATTTTGCAGATGCTATATTTTTAACAAATCATGATCAAAATAGAGTGATGAATCTATTTGGAGGAAGTATAGATAAAGCGATTCTTTCTGCTTCTATTTATTTAACACTGCCAGGAACTCCTTTTATATATTATGGAGAAGAGATCGGGATGAGTGGTGCAAAGCCAGATGAATATATTAGAGAACCTTTTGAATGGAGTAGTGATTTAAAGGGAGATTATCAAACTATGTGGATAAGACCTTTATATGCAAAACCTAATGATGGAATTTCTGTAGAGGAACAAGACTTAGATCCTAACAGTATTTTGAATCACTACCGAAGATTAATTAATTTAAGGTTAAAATATAAAGCATTATCTTATGGAGATGTAGAAAGGGTAGAGATAAAAGATCCTACAATCTTAGCTTATGTAAGGAAATGGGGAGAAGAGAAATTTCTTATAATTCATAACTTAAATAGAGTTGAGAATGTTTTTTCTTATTCTCTTCCAAAGGATTTTAAGATTCTTTATTCTCGGAATTCAAAAATAGATAAAAATATAATTTTAGAGGGTTTCGGAAGTATTATAATTAAAATTTAAGAATTCTTCCCATTTTTCAGAAGATAATATATTCCCATCCATTTCCCAGGCAATAATCCCTGCTCCCAAAGCGGGAGGAATTTTTAATATTTCTACCTTTGCCTTATCCGCAAAAATATGAATTTTTGCAGATATATACTCCTTTAGCCAGGGAGCACCTTTATATAGACTTCCCGCAAGAATTACAGGAGTTTCCTCTTTCATTAATTCTAATTTTTTCATTAATGCGTATACTCCTTTCACCGTCTCATCTACAATTCTTTCTCCAATTTTTTTTGCTACAAGATCTCCCTCTTCTATAGCTTTAAATAGATATGGGGCAAGATTTAAAGCCTTATACCGTTCCTCATGATAATAATAAAGTTTCTTTGCTAACTCATCAAAATTATTTACAGAAAAGAATTCTAACACAATTTTTTCCAATATTGTTTTTTCTCCTCTCCCATCATAGGATCTAAAAGCATAATGAAGCATCTCTTGAGCTACAGAAGATGCTCCTCCCCAATCTCCAAAAATATATCCTTCTCCATAGAATCTAAAACTTTTTCCATCTTTTCTTCTTCCATATCCATTAGTTCCCGCACCCATTACTATAATTATTCCCCAATAATCCTTTGTCCCTGCTCTTAAGGCAATAGCAGTATCATTTTCTATACAGAAATCCTTTGCTATGCTTAGATTTTCTATCTCTTTTTTAAGCATCTCAAAGTCTTCTGGAAAATCTGCCCCTGCAAGTCCAAAACAAGCTTTTTCAAATTTTATATCTTTTAAATTTCTCTTAGCTCTTTCAATGGCTAAAAGCCAATTTTCCTTTGCACTATTGATACCTGCAATCTCATAATTTCCAGGTCCTGACCTTCCAAATCCTATGATTTTCCCCTCTTCATTAAGAATAACCGCCTCAGTTTTACTTCCACCAGCATCAATTCCTAAATAATATTTCATTTTTTCACTCCTTATGAAAGTTTTGGAAAATATTCTTTATTTGCTTCTATGAGAGCTGATAAGACCTTTTCAGCTAAGGTTAATGAAGAAACTAAAGGATGCTGAGCCAGTGCCCAAAGAGCTTTTTTATAAGACCCCTCTATCGCTGACTCTATGGTTAATTCCTCATAGGTTTTTACCGCCTGAATAATTCCTCTTACTTCCAGGGGTAGATTTCCAATCACATATCTTTGAATTCTTTCTCCTTCTATATACACAGGAATTTCTACTACGCTGTTTTGGGGAAGGTCAAAGATTGCTCCTTGATTTGTTATATTTACAATTTGGAATCCTTTTCTTAAACCAAGTAAATGAAATATTAGATTAACTGCAGATTTAGAATATAAAGCACCCCCTCTTTTTTCCAATTCCTTTGGCTTTTCGTCTAAATTGAGATCTTGATAAAGTTTAAATAAATTTTCTTCTATCTTTACCACCTCCTCCGCTCTTTTTGGCTTATTTTTTAATTCTTCTACTTTTTCCTCTCTAAAATAAAAATATCTTAAGTAGTAATTTGGGAACATGTTTAAATACTCTAATACCTTTCTTTCTTCTTCAGGAAGAAATTCCTTTATTTTATTAAAGGCTTCTTCTGTTCTATCTTTTCCATTGACGAATACTTTTCTCACAAAGGTCAAATGATTTAATCCAAAGTAATCTAAGAACACCTCTTCCAAAGAAACATTTAAAATTTTTGCAAAATGGTTTTGAAAATTTATAGCTACATTACATAGTCCTAAAACTTTGACTTTTGAATATTTTGAAATAGCTTCTGTTATAATTCCAGAAGGATTTGCAAAATTTATTAACCAAGCATTGGGAGAGAATTTTTCTATTTTTTTAGCAATATTTAAAGCTACAGGAATAGTTCTTAAGGCATTAGCAAATCCTCCAGGTCCTGTGGTTTCTTGTCCTAAAAGATTAAATTGTAAGGGAACAGTCTCATCAAGAAGTCTTGCTCTTTGTCCACCTACTCTTATTTGATTTATCACAAAATCTGCGTTCTCTAAAGCTTCCTCTAAAAATAAAGTAGTTTTTAAAATTATATTTGCTTTTTTCTTATTTATTATCCTTTTAGAAAAATCTGCTATAATTTTCAATCTTTCCTCATTTATGTCCATCAAATAAACTTCTAAAGGAAAAACTTCCATGGAAAGCTCTATAAAGCCTTCCATCAATTCAGGAGTATAGCTACTTCCTCCTCCAATAACTGATATTTTCATCTTTTCCCTCCTACTAAATTTTCATAATGATTATATCAATTATCAAATAAATTGTAAAGAAAATTAATTAATGAGATTTAACTATCTTTATAATTGACATTGTTAATTATGAATGGATAAAATTCAAGTGTTTAATTTGGAAAGAAGGAGGAAGAATGGAGGAGAAGAAAAAAGCATATTTTTTGCTTCTTATTGGGACTATAGCTATGTCTACAGCTTCTTTATTCATAAGGTTAACAGAAGCTCCTCCTTTGATTATTGCTACTTATAGGTTAATCATATCTTCTTTAATCCTTCTTTTAATATATAGAGATAGAATAAAAATAGAGAAAAGTATTTTCCTCTTCCTTATTCTTTCTGGGCTTTCCCTTGGAGTCCATTTCTATACTTGGATTTCTTCGGTTTTTCTAACCTCTATAGCTAATGCTGTAGTTTTAGTAAATACCAATCCTCTCTTTGTTGTTTTATTTTCCATTCTATTTGATAAAAAGAGACTACCTTTTTATTATTTTCTCTCCTTAGCTTTTGTTCTTTTTGGGATGATCTTGATAGCAAATAACAGTTTAAATACTTCTTTGGGAAAAGGAGAACTTCTTGCCCTTATTGCTGGATTTTGCATGGCTATATATCTATATATAGGGCAAAAATTGTCTGAAAAGATCTCACTTATAAGTTATATTTTTGGAGTCTATGGAACTTCTGCTATATTTCTTTTCATTGTTACTCTTTTTTCTCCTTATCCTTTATTCTCTTATCCTTTAAAGAGCTATTTTTGCTTTTTGCTCCTTGCTCTTATTCCTCAACTTTTAGGACATTCTTCAGTAAATTATGCTTTAAGGATTCTTCCCGCAAGCTCTGTAGCATTAGTAATATTGGGGGAGAATGTTTTTGCAACTTTCTGGGCATATATCTTCTTAAATGAAACCATCTCTTTTTATCAAGGTTTAGGAATGTTAATGATAACTCTTGCTATTATGTATAATGCTATGAAAGAAAGATCTTAAACCTTTGGAAAATATTTACCTGTTGAAATGATTGATAAATCCTAAAACTCCCGCACCTAATATAAGGGCATTTTCTCCAAGGTTTGAATAATAAAGGGTAATTTTGGACCTCAATTGAGGAAATATATTGGGGAGTATGTATTCCTTAAGTTTTTCAGTTATATATCTTAAACCTTCTTTTGGGATGTTCCCTGATACACAGAGGGCTTGAGGTGGAAAAATTTGAATAACATTTGCCAAAGAAATTCCTAAATATTTTAAGGCTTTTTCTAAACTTTCTATTTTTTTTCCCTTTATAGCAAGATTTAAAATCTCGATTATATCTGAAGATTTATTATAATTTTCAATAATAACAGGAATAGATGCAACAGTTTCTAAACACCCCTTCTTCTCACACCAACATTCTTTTCCATCTATATCTACAATGGTATGACCTATTTCTCCAATAATTCCATCATATCCATCTAATACTCTATCATTCAAATAAACCCCTAATCCAATTCCTTTACTTAGTAGAAGATAATAAAAGTTTCTATAATTTCTTCCTTCTCCATACCAATTTTCTGCTAATATCCCAGCATTTGTGTCTTTTTGCATATAAAAAGGCAAAGAAAAGTTTTTGTTTATAATTTCTTTTAAATTCACATCTTTCCAGTTTAAACTTGTAGATAATATTACTCTGCCAGAGCTAAGTTCAAGAAGTCCTGGGACTGAGGCTGAAATGGCAACAATTTTGTCTTTAAAAGATTCATATAACTTCTCTATTAAATCCAGAAGATCCTCTATATTTTTCATTTTTACAGAACTACTTTTTAATATTTCTCCTTGAGGATTTACAATGGCTCCTTTTATGTAGATTCCAGAAAGGTCTAATGCTAAAACTAAAAGTTTAGGATTTATAGAAAGTTTTGTTGGTCTTCTTCCACGGGATGTATTAACTCTTCCTAATTCTACAATAAAGTTCTTAGAAAGAAGTTCTTCAGTGATCTCTGTAATAGCAGTTTTTGTTAGCTTTGTAATTCGAGAAAGCTCTGCACGAGATTTTGGTCCCTGTTTCATGAGAACTTCAAGGACCAAATTTTTATTATAGTTTCCCACGTGTTCTGGAGTTCTTCTTTCTCTCATATTTTCTCCTTTTGTAAACCTACTTGACAAATTTTTTCCCATATTATATATTATCCCTAGAAAATTTTAAAGTTATATTGAAGAATTTTGGAGGCAAAAGGTGGGAAAACTTAAAAGAGAATTGAGAAAAATAGCGGGAAGTGTAATATTAAAAAGGTTTTTAAAATCCATCTTTACAATTCTTGTAGTAGTAACTTTGACTTTCTTTATAATAAGACTCATGCCATCAAATCCAATTCAAATCTATATAAACCAATTAATTTCTCAATATGGAATGACCTATGAAGAAGCAAAAACCTTAGCAGCATCTTTATTTTCTATTGATCTTAATAGACCTATTATTCTTCAGTATTTAGATTTCCTGAAAAATCTTTTAAAAGGGGATCTTGGAGTATCTTTCTTATCCCGTGGAACTAAGGTTACTTCAATCATTAAAGAATTTTTACCTTGGACTCTTTTTAGTGTGGGAGTTTCATTATTAATTAGTTTTACCTTGGGGATTATTCTGGGAATGTTAATTGCATATAAAAGAGGAGGAGTAATAGATTTTATTATTACAAGTCTTGCTTCTATACTGAGTTCTATCCCTAACTATCTTATTGGAATTATGATTTTGGTTTTTCTTGGGGTTCAATGGAGAATTGTTCCTATTGAGGCTATGAGAGGATCTTTATCTCCTGGAGTAAAGCCTGGCTTTACATTAACCTTTATAAAAGATGTTTTCTTTCATGCTTCTATGCCCATCTTAACCTATGTTATAAGTACCATTGGTAGTTGGATTCTTACTATGAAAAGTAGCACCCTTTCTACCTTAGGAGAAGATTATGTAATGGTAGCAAAGGCAAGAGGACTGAAGGAAAGTAGGATCACCTTTTCTTATGTAGGAAGAAATGCAATCTTACCTTTATTTACCAGCCTAACTATATCCTTGGGATTTATTGTAGGAGGCTCTGTCCTTATTGAAAGTATATTTGTATATAAAGGGATTGGATGGGTCCTTTGGAGTAGCATCCATTCAAGAGATTATCCAGTAATGCAAGGAGTATTTTTGATAATAACCATATCAGTTATTATGGCAAATTTCTTAGCGGATTTGCTTTATAGTAGGCTTGATCCAAGGATTAGAACTTCTGGAGGTGAATAATGGATAAGAAGTTAAGAAAATTTAATCTAATCTTGGGTTCTTTGAAAGATACTTTTAGATTATTAAAGAGAAATAAAGTAGGCTTTATAGGATTTTTAATTCTTGTTTTTATTATATTAATGTCCTTCATTGGGCCTTATATAGTTCCCTTTGATACTACATCAAGATTAGATAAGATATATGTAAAACCTTCCTGGGAACATCCTCTTGGGACTGATAGTCAAGGAAGAGACATTTTAAGCCAAATTGTTCATGGGGGAAGAGATGTCCTTATTGTTGCCTTTCTGACAGGACTTCTTTCTACCTTGATTGCAGTAACTCTTGGTTCTCTAAGTGCCTTTATTGGTGGGAGATTTGATTATTTAATTACCAGTTTGGCAGATATTGTTTTAACTATTCCCCATTTTCCTCTTCTTTCTGTTTTAGCTGCTTTTATTAGATTAAAAAGTTCCTTTATGATAGCCTTTATTCTTGCTCTTCTCTCCTGGCCAGGACTTTTGAGAGCGGTAAGGGCACAAGTTTTATCCATAAAAGAGAGAGATTTTATAGAAGCTGCAAGAGCCTTAGATTTAGGAACATCCTATATTGTCTTCTCAGAGATCCTTCCCAATATGATGAATTATATTGTTATAAGTTTTATTCTTTCTATGACTTCTGCAGTGTATGCTCAAGTGGGATTGATACTTTTAGGATTAGTTCCATTGGCAAGCCATAATTGGGGAGTTATGATAAACTTTGCTTGGACCAGAGGAGCCATATTTTACAAACATAGTATTTTTTATATCCTTTCTCCTATAATTGCTATTTCTCTTTTTCAATGGTCCTTAATATCCTTTACCCGTTCCTTAGAAGAAATATTTAATCCAAGATTAGGTCAGGGAGTGTAAATATGGAAAGTATTTTGAAAATAGAAGATCTTTATATTGACTACAGGGCAAGAAGAGGATTAGTTAAGGCTGTAAGAGGAGTTAGTTTAGAAGTATATAAAGGAGAGACTCTTGGTATTATTGGAGAAAGTGGCTCAGGGAAAACTACTCTTGGACTTTCTATAATCAAGCTTCTGCCATCCTCTGCACGGATATCTCAGGGGAAAATATGGTATCAAGCTAATGGTAAAAAGTATGAGGTGATTAGTTTAGACGGTGGTAAATTAAGAAAATTTAGGTGGAAAGAAATTGCTATGGTTTTTCAGTCTGCTTTAAATGCCTTTAATCCTGTAATTAAAATTTGGGACCATATTTTGGATACTGTAGAGTCTCATGATGTTAAAATAACCAAAGAGGAGTTAAGAACGAAAGTATTAGAACTTTTAAGATTAGTGCAATTAGACCCAGAAAGGGTGTTGAAATCTTACCCTCATGAACTTTCAGGAGGAATGAGACAAAGAGTATTAATTGCTCTTGCCTTGCTTTTAGATCCCCAGATTGTTATTCTTGATGAACCTACCACTGCACTGGATATCTTAAGTCAAAGGAGTATATTAGAGCTTTTGAAAAAAATTAAGAAGGAATTGGATCTTACCATAATATTAATATCCCATGATCTTTCCTTAGCTGCAGAACTTGCAGACAGAGTTGCGGTTATGTATGCGGGAAGCTTAGTAGAAGTAGGTTCTGTTTATGATATCTTTTATAGACCCCTTCACCCATATACTTTAGGACTTATAAAGGCAGTTCCTACAGTTTCTACTTCTTTTAGAGAATTAACATCTATCCCAGGTTCACCTCCAGATTTAATAGACTTACCACCAGGATGTAAATTTCATCCAAGATGTGAGTATAAAAAAGAAGAATGTTTAAGAGAGGAGCCTAAGTTAGTTGAGGCCTCTCCTAATCATTATGTAGCATGCTATAGATGGGAGAAGATAAAAGATGGAAAAAATAATTGAATTGAAAAATGTTAATAAATTTTTTACTGTTGGTGGAGGATTTTTTAACCCAAAGAAAACTTTAAGGGTTTTGGAAAATTTGAATTTATCAATTAGAAAAGGAGAGATTCTTTGTCTTGTAGGAGAATCTGGATGTGGAAAGACTACTACAGGAAAGCTTATTGCGGGACTTATAAAACCTACATCAGGAGAAATATTATTTTATGGAAAAGACATATGGAAAATGGATAAAACCGAATTTAAGAATTATAGAAGATCTGTCCAGATTGTTCATCAGGATCCATATTCTTCTCTAAATCCTGTAAAGACTATTTATGATATTCTTAGCGCTCCTTTGTTAAAACATCATATAGTAAGTAGCAATGGAATATGTGAAGAAAAAATTTCTGAACTTTTAAAGATTGTAGATTTAACTCCTGCCGAAGATTTTATCTATAAATATCCTCATCAGCTTTCTGGGGGTCAAAGACAAAGGGTTGTCATTGCAAGAGCTTTAACTTTAAATCCAGAATTTATTGTAGCAGATGAAGCGGTATCAATGCTTGATGTGTCAATAAGATTGAGCATTATAAAATTACTTCTTTCTTTGAAAGAGAATTTTAACATGACCTTTTTATTTATAACCCATGATCTTGCTATGGCAAAATATTTTGGGTGGAATGGGAAAATTGCAGTGATGTATCTTGGAAGAATTGTAGAGATGGGACCTACCCCAAGAGTTTTAGAGAATCCATTGCACCCTTATACCAAAGCTCTTCTCTTGGCAGTACCAGAGGCGGATCCAGAGGTTACAAGGAATAAGAAAGTTATGGAGCTAAGAAGTCTTGACCTTCCGAGTCTTCTAAATCTTCCTCCTGGATGTAGATTTAGTAATCGTTGTCCATATATGGAACCTGGAAAATGTGATAAGGTAGAGCCAAATCTTTATGAGGTAGAAAAAGAGCATTATGTGGCTTGTGAATTATACGGAAGGGAAGTATGAATTCTGAAGTTTCAAGATCTATTTTTAAAATTGGATTTTTCATATCTTTCCTTTCAGGGATAATGATTCCTTTCTTGGAAGTTGGGACTGCGACTTTTGTTGTTGATATTTTAGCTTTTATTTCTGGAGCCTTAATTATGATCCTCTCCCTCTTTATAAGGAAATATTTCAGATAAAAGGGAGGTGAGAGTAGTAAAAAATGTTAACATTCTTCTTTCAGATTCCCAAAAATTTAATTAAGGGGGTCAAAAAATGAAGCGTTTAATAATTTTGGTTATCCTTCTTAGTATTCTAACAGTTGGGCTTTCTGCCTCTTCTGAAAGAGTTTATGTAGGGGCATGGCCCTACGATATGCCTCCAGTAGGACATTTTAATACCTTTGTATCAAGGGCTATAACTCTTGGTATTTACTATGAATTAATGCATCAACCATTAGCATTCTACTATTGGGCAACAGGAAAGTATGAACCAGTTCTTGCTACAAGTTGGCGTCTTGAACCTGCAAATAAACCTGAATGGTTCATAGTTAACTTAAGAAAAGGCGTAAAATGGAGCAATGGTCAAGAATTTACGTCTAAGGATGTATTAGCTACTTATTACCTTGGATATCTTATGAACTGGCCTGTATGGAGATATATTGATAAGGTAGAGGCTTCTGGGAAATATACTGTAAAATTCCATATGAATAACCCATCCTCTGTAGTTCCAAGATATATTTTAAGAACCGATGTTATTAGAGATTACTCAACCTATGGAGCTTATGCAGATAAAGTTATGGCATTACTTTCTGCAGGAAAAACAAGAGATTCTGATGAAATGAAGAAATTAAGAGCAGAATTTGAGCAGTTTAGACCAAAAGGTATTGTATCCTCTGGACCTTTTGTATTAGATGTGGATAGAATGACAGAGGCAGAAATAGTTTTAACTAAGAATCCATATTACTGGAATGCTGAAGCTATTCAATTTGATAAAGTAAGATTAGTAAACGGTGAAACTCCTACTGTTACTCCTATGGTGCTTGCAAAAGAAGTAGATTATGCTACTCATGGGTTCCCACCAGCTACAGAGAAACAATTTGTAGAAATAGGGATAAGAATTATAAGACCACCTATATACGGAGGACCTGCTATATTTATAAATCATAATATTTATCCTTTGAATAGAGTAGAAGTAAGACAAGCAATGGCATATGCTATAAATAGAAATGAAAATGGATTTGTATCCCTTGGAAAATCAGGAGTTGGTGTAAAACTTATGGCAGGATTTAGTGACAACTTAGTGCCACTATGGATTTCTAAAGCTGATCAAAAGAAATTAAATCCATACCCTTATGATCCAAAGAAGGCAGAAGCAATATTAAATGGTATAGGGTTTAAGAGGGATAAGGATGGCATATGGATAGATGATAAAGGAAAGAGAATGGAATATGAATTAATAGTTCCTGCAGAATATGCTGATTGGTCCGCAGCTGCAGAGAATGCTGCGGCTCAGTTGACAAAATTTGGAATAAAAGTAACAGTCCGTGGAGTAACCTTTGCTCAAGTTCCTCAAGAGGCAGAACAAGGAAGATTTCAATTACTAATACAGTCGTGGGGTGCGGGACATCCTCATCCTCACTTCTCCTTCTATCAAGATTTGATCAGGTTTAATTATCCTCTTGGTGTAGGACCTGGAATGAACTTCCCCATGAAGCAAAAAATAAAAGTAGTAGGAGAGGTTGATTTAGACAAATTGATAACAGATTCTGCAATTGGATTTGACACAAGACTTCAAAAGAAATATATAACTACCCTTGCTTTAGCATTTAACGAACTTCTACCAATAATTCCTCTTTGGGAGCGCTATGGAAATAATCCAGCCTTAGATGGAGTAAGAATTACTGGATGGCCACCTGAGGAAGATCCTATTTATAAGAATAGTCCATATTCTGACAATTTTGTAATAATAATGCTAACTAAAGGAATATTAAAGCCAGTTAAGTAAGAAAAATATTCTTTTTTTCGGGGGTGGGATATTCTCCCACCCCTTTTTGTTTTTAAGAAATTCCTTTTAAATTTTCTAAGGAAATTTTAAGCTTCTTCTTATTTTTCTTTAAGTTTTACTCTTTAAACTCTTTATCAGTCTCAGGGATAACCTGAGAAGAAATTTAAAAAAGGAGGTCTCTAAAAATGAGGTTCAAAAATTTATTAATCTTAGGTTTAGTAATTTTAGGTATTCTTAGTCTTGTCTATGCTTATGGTCCAAGATGGGGAGGATATTACAACACAAATCCTCCAGAAATTTTCAAAATATCAGGAACTGTAGAAAAAATATACTATGCTCCAGCCTTAACCATTAGTGTAAAGACTGCTTCTGGAGAAAACTTTATAGTAAAAGTAGGCCCCGTATGGCTACAAGACCAAATCAACTTTAAAGTAGGAAGTAAGGTAGAGGTAGAAGGGTATAAGAGTTATATCTATAACACCAACGTAATAAGAGCTCTTAAACTTACAGTAGATGGGAAAAAGGTTTTTGATATTTCTACAGATATAAATTATGGATTTGGTAAATGGGGTTATATGAGATGCCACTTTTAAAAGATAAGTAATATAAAAGGACCTCTCCTTTGGGAGAGGTCCTTATTTTCTCTACTATTGACTAATTCTTCTAAATATTATATATAAATGAGAGATGCCTAAAATAGGAAGACCTAATATTATTAATGAGATTAATAGAGGATTAATTCTTCAGATTGTCAGGGAAGAGGGACCTATATCTCGGGCAAAAATTGCTCGAAGACTTGGGCTTTCAAGACCCACTGTTTCTGCCCATGTAAACGAGCTTATTAAAGAAGGATTGTTAGTAGAAGTAGGAAAGGGAGAAACAAAAAAAGGAAGAAAGGATATTCTTTTAAAGTATAATGCAAGACATGGTTATATATTAGCAGGGGATCTCGAAGGTTCTTTCTTTAGACTTGCCTTATCGGACTTAGCAGGAGATATTGTTTATCAAGAGAGTTTAGAAGTAAAAGAATTAAGAAAGGAAAAACTAATGGACCCATATAATTTCCCGCAAATTCTAAAAGATTTTTTAAACAAAAAAGGGATCAATATTGAGAATTTAAAAATTTTAAGCTTTGGAATAACTGGAATTATTGAAGAAGGAAAGTTGATGTTTTGCCCAGGGCTTCCTGAATGGAACAATGCACCATTAATAAAGATCTTAGAGAAAGAATTTCCATCATCTATGGTAATATTAGAAAAGGATGTGAATATGGCTGTTTTAGGAGAATATTGGAAGGGAGCAGGGAAAGACTATGAAAACATAGTTTATATAACCATAAGCACAGGAATTGGAGCGGGTATTATTGTAAAAAAAGAGATATATGAAGGAAAGAATAAATTTGCAGGAGAAATTGGATATATGGTAATAGATGATCCTAATTATCCATATCCTGGTACATTAAATACCCCATTTGGTTCCTTAGAGTGGATTTCTTCTGGTGCAGGGATATTAAAAAGAATAGAAAATTTGGGGAAAAATTATAAAAACATAGAAGAAGTCTTTGAAGATTATAATAAAGATAGAAAGGTAAAGGAAATTATTGACTCATCTGCAGAAACTCTTGCAAAAGCCATAGTAAATCTTACCACCGTCTTAGCTCCAGAAATTATTATAATTGGTGGAATTGTTGGGAAATATTTAGATATACTTCTACCTAAAATGAAGCCAATTTTTGAGCATTATCTACCCATTGATATAAATATAGTTTCTTCTCCCTTAGGTTCCAATGCAGTGATCTGGGGAAGTATATATAAAGCTTTAAATGTATATCACTCAAGCCCTGTAATTATATAATTATCTCAAAAGTTTTTATTCCCTTTAATATATTTTCTTCCCAGTCCTTAATATTTCTTAAATACCCAAAGGGACATCTGTAAATCCTTATTCTGTTTTTATTAAGAATTAATGGATTATGCTCATGTCCACAGATTAGATATTTTATTTTTTCATTTTCTAAAAGAATATCCCCTAAAAATTTACTTCCAAGATAAGCTGAGAAGAAATTTCTTGTATATATCAAGTCTTCAAAAGGAAGAGTATGGATTATTGCAACAATAATATTTACTTTATCTTTAATCTCTTCTATTTGGTTTCTCAAATCTTCCTGCATAATTTTACAAACTTCTGGATTAGAAAGTCTATTCCCTTTTTCATCTTTAAAACTAACAAGTTTCCAATAAACTTCTCTCCATTTTAAATTTTTATATTTTCCCTTTTCATATTCATAAAAAGAGAATTCCTCACCCCCTAAGGAATAATCGTACCAACCTAAGCTTCCAACAAAGCCAATATTTTTTATAATTAAAGGGAACGCGGGAAGATAATAAAAATTATAATTCTCAGAGACCTTTCTAAGGATGTTCCTATATTTTTCAAAGCTGTCCTCTCCATTTTCTATCCATATATCATGATTTCCAGGAACAAAGATTTTATAGAAAGATAAATTCTTAAAAACATTTAAAAATATCTCTATATCCTTTACTTTCCTTGAAATATCTCCTGCAAAGATAAAAACATCAGGATTAAAAGATAAAATTTTATTTTTCATCTTTTCTAAAAGATCTACTATACTTTCTTCTGATAAGCCATTTCTCATCTTTATGTAATCTAAATGAAGATCTGATAGAGCAACAATTTTCATTATATTATCAAGTTTATCCACTTATATATTTGTTCCACCACTGGTTTTATAAAGGAAAAGATAATAGAATTTTGAACAATTTGGAGCTGGAAAGATGAAGGCAAAAATTTAAGAATTACTCCATATGCCATTATTAAAAAACTTCCACCAAAAACTACAGAGACAATTAAAGAAGGCAAAGCCATTAATACGTATGAAAAGATAAAAGTTAAGATAAAAGCAAAAATATTTGATGGAATATTAGGAGGAAAATGAATATATTTCATGTAAAAGGGCAAAAGGGTAGAAGAAATTACAAAAGCAATAATAAGAGAAAGGAAAATAGCAATTTTATTAGTTAAAGCCTCTTTTAAACCTTTTATTGCCAATCCCATTATTGTAAGAACACAGATTAAATCAAAAATCACTTCTTTTCCTCCCATGTGATAAGAACTCTTAAAGCTTTCCCTGATAGACCTACTTCTACCGCTTTGTGAATTTCTGATAAAGAGAATTTATGGGATATTATCTTCTTTACATCTATTCTTTTATTTGCAATGAGCTCTAAGGCTCTACTATTGGTAAATGGGTTCACAAAGGATCCCGAAATTGTAATTTCTTTATAATAGATAGTAAAAGGAGAAATATTTAAAAAATCCTTTGGGGATGCTACTCCAAAAATAAGAACTTTTCCACCCCTTCTTACACTATTTATTGCCACATTTACAGTATCTGCTCTTCCTACCGCCTCTAAAGCAACATCTACACCTACTTTTGTCAATTTTTTAATCTCTGCTACTACATCTTCTTTTAAGGGATCAATGGTATAAGCATTAAGAGATTTTGCAATATTTCTCTTTTCTTCTACAGGTTCGGAAAGAAAAACTTTTGATGCTCCATATATATAAGCAAGTTGCAGAAGAATAAGTCCTAAGGCTCCACCTCCAATAATAAGCACAGTATCTCCAGGTTTTATTTGTACTCTTTCTATTCCATGTAAGGCACAAGCACAAGGTTCCATCATTGCTCCTTCCTCTGGTGACACTCCTTCTGGTAATTTATAAAGTTGTCTATATGGAACCGTACAGTAATCCGCAAATCCTCCATTAAGATCCACTCCTAACGCAGTAAGATTTTCACAAAGATGAATTTCTCCTCTTCTACAAAAATAACAATGACCACAAGCTATATTAGGATCTACAGCAACTAAATCTCCAATTTCAAACTCCTTAACTTCAGAACCTACCTCTACGATCCTTCCAGAAAACTCATGTCCTCTTATAACATTTGGTTTTCCATAATTTTTACCTGAGAAAACATGAAGATCTGTTCCACATATTCCTGATGCCAAAACCTTGATAAGAACCTCATGAGGACCCACAAAAGGTTTTGGACATTCTTTTAATACTAATTTACCATTTTCATCTAAAATAGCACTCAACATAAATTTTCGCTCCTCCTTTGAAGAGAATCGGGCAAAATCTGCATAATCTCAATCTTATTACCATCAGGATCTGTTATCCATGCCTGATAATTTCCATCTAAACCTAATTGAGGTTCTACATCAATTTTCCAACCTTTATTTTTTATCTCCTCCACTGTTTTGAAAATATCATCAGTATGAAGACAAAGATGCATATAACTTTGTTTCTCATTTTGGGAAACTTTATCCGCTGGGAAGAGTTCTATATATTGTTCCTTAGCAATCTGGAGGTAAACAAGTAAGATTTTCCCATCTTTTTCTAAATCAAAAAGCCTTCTAAATCCTAAAATTTTCTCATAAAATTCTAAGGATTTTTCAAGATTAGAAACTGCAAAAGCAATATGTCCAAGGCTTTTTATCATTTTTTTCCTCCTTAAAGATTTTGTAATATTATACTAAAATTGATTATGAAGAGAAACCTCTTCTTGGGTCTTTTACCATTTTCACAAGGAAGAATAGATTAAAGATCCCTATTAAAAGGGAGATAAAAAATAAACTTTCATATCCTAAGAAATCTGATATTTTCCCTGCAATGAGGGGGGAGATGAAAGAAAAAGGAGCAATTAACAGATTTAGAACTCCTATATACAATTCTTTTTTCTCCCGCGGAGAAAGATCTAAAGTGATTGCCAAATCCCCTACCATAAAAGAACTATTAATTAGCCCAATTAATGCGAATACAATATATATGAATAGGGAAGAATTTCCAAAAAGAAGTAAGAGAAGAGATAAGATACTTAAAGCTCTTCCATAAACTAATATGATTTTATGCCCCAATTTGTCTCCTAAGGGTCCTAAAAAGAAAGAAGAGATCCCCTGAGATACTAAAAGAATTGCAGTAAAATCTGCAACAACTTTATCAGGAATGGAAAATTTTTTAATAGCAAAAACTACAATGAAAGAAGCATAAGCACCTGATAAGGCACTTAAAATTCTATTTATTATATAATTTCTGAAATTTCTATCTTTTAAAACTTGATTTATTCCTTTTATATATTCTAAGAAGCTCACATCTTCTTCTATATCCTCATCAGGCTCTTCACGGGTTAGAGCTAAAAATATAAAAGAAATAATAAGAGCAATTCCCGCACAAAGAAATGAATATCCAAAGTTTTTAGGAAAAGGATACTTAGACAAGAAATACCTTGCGAGACTTGCCCCTCCCACTCCCATTAATGCTCCAAGTCCATTTCCTACTGCAAAAAAGCTTCCTCTCCTTGCGGGATGAATAACCTTTTCTATCATACTCATCCAAGGAGGTCCTAAAAATCCCATAGAGAAAGTGGCAATCCCAAGCATCAAAAGAGAAAGATACAGAGCAAGTTTTGGATTGTATGAAACAACAAAAAAGGAAATAAGAGCCATAAATAAATAGGGAAGCCTTTCTCCTATGGTGAACTTTAAAACTACATCTAATTTCTTAGAAGCTTTCTCAGAGTATTTTGCTCCTAATATTGCTGGAATTCCCCATCCTAAGTTTGCAATAGCGGGGATAAGACCAATTTCCAAATTTCCTGCTCCAAGATTTTTTGCAAATAATGGAAATAGAGTAAGAATAGACCCGAAGGTCATTCCTAAACTAAAAAATGCAAAATCAATACTATCTACAATAAAATTCCAGCGATAATCCCTTTCCTTTAAAGGCATACAGAGAATATAATATCAAGTTTACCTTTTTATAACAATAGAAATAAAGAAAAGAATTGTTAAAAGAAGAATTATTGTAGCTCCAGAGGGAAGATTGAAATAAAAAGAAAGAATAAGTCCTATAAATATACTCAAAAGGCTTATTAAGGAACTAAAGAGTATTATCTCTTTTAAACTTTTTGACCATGGAAGAACAATAGATGTAGGGATAACAAGTAGAGCTGAGATTAATACAATACCTATTAATTTACTTGCTAAAACTATAGTTATAGCAGAGAGGCTTAAGATAATCCCTTCTAAAACAAAGGTATTTATTCCGGAAATTTCTGCAGAGGTTGAATCAAAAATAACATAAATAATTTTCCAGTAATTTTTAATCTCAAAGAGAAGCAAAATTATAAGGAAGAAAAAAGTGATAATTATATCCTCGTAGCTCACCGCAAGAATGTTTCCAAATAGATAGCTAAATAAATCTATAGAATACCCCCTATGGAAACTAAGAAATATAGCCCCTAATGCCATAGCGGAAGTATAAAATATTCCAATAGGTACATCTCCTTTTAATCTTGCCTTTCTGCTTACATAGGGCATGATCCATACAATTACTAATGAAAATATGATAGCTGTAATCAATGGATTTATCCCAAGAAGTATTCCCAACGCGATTCCTCCAAAAGCAGAGTGACTGATTCCAGATCCCATAAAAGTTATTCCTCTAAGGACTAAGTAAGCTCCAATTATAGAAGTAATTATACTCAGCAGAAATCCTGATATAATAGCTCTTTGCATAAAGGAATAAGAAAGAAAATTCATTCTTTTTCTTCCCTTTCATGAGTTAAGAATAAAAAGTCTTCTCCATATATTTTTCTTAAAGCTTTATGAATTTTAATATCCCCAGGGCATCCATGCAAAAATATTTTTCTATTTAAACATGCTAATTTTTTAACCCTCCTTGATATAACTCCAATATCATGGGATATCAAAATTATAGTTAAGCCATTTTTATTTAAGTCTTCCAAAAGCTTATAGAATTTTTCTTGGGTGGGAAGATCTACTCCCACTGTAGGTTCGTCTAATAAAAGTAATTTAGGCTCTCCCACTAAAGCTTTTGCTACTAATACTCTTTGTTGCTGTCCTCCTGATAATTCTCTAAATAATTTGTCTTTATAATCTAACATATCTACTTCTTCCAAAACTCTCTCAATTATCTCTTTATCTTTTAAAGAAAGAGTTCTCCATCCATTTATAGCTCTTCTTCCAAGAGATACTACATCCCAAACCTTTATAGGAAAATATTTTTCCACTTCTATTCTTTGAGCGGTATACCCTATGTACTTTCTCTCCTCTTTTAGCTCCCATGGTGGTTTTCCAAAAACCTCAATTTTGCCTTTTTGAGGTTTAAGAATACCTAAAATAATTTTTATAAGAGTAGTCTTTCCTGCACCATTAGGACCTACAATCCCCCAAAAATCTCTCTCTTCTACAGAAAAATTTATATCCTTAAGAACCAAGTGCCCATCATAACTAAAAGATAAGTCTTCTATATTAATGATTTTGCTCATTAAAAACCATCTCCAGTATCTTTATATTTTCTCTTATCAAAGAAAAGTAATCCTTACCAAATCCTAAAGGATCTAATATTAATATTTTTACCCCTGTTTCCTTAGAAATCATATTCAAAACTGAAGAAGTCGTAAAGGGCTCTTTAAATATATATTTAATCTTCTTTTTCTTAATGAGATTTATTATCTCAATTACCTTCTTAGGAGAAGGCTCTTTTCCTTCCCCTTCTTCAATTACTGCCAAGGTTTTAATATTATACCTTTTAAAGAAATAATACCATGCGGGATGATAAACAATAACTTCTTTGGTCTTATATTTTGAGAGTCTTTTCTTTATTTCTTTATCCAAATCGTCTAACTTTTTTATTAAGCCTTTAAAATTTATTTCGTAATATTTTTTGTTCTTAGGATCTAGGCTTACAAGTTTTTTATATATATTCTCAGATATTTTTTTAGCAATTATAGGATTAAGCCAAATATGGGGGTTATTCTCTTCAAATTTTATATTATAAGATACATTGAGAATATCTTTTCTTTTATTCTTTAAAAGATTTTCTACCCAAAAGTCTACATCTCCTCCATTTATAATTATTAAATCTGCTTTTTCAATTAATCTAAAAGTCTCAGGTGTTGGCTCAAAAATATGAGGATTAGTATTTGCTGGGATTATCAAAGAAAAACTCCAAAATTTTCCTCCAATATATTTAGAGAGGCTTTGCAAAGGAGGAATAGATACTAAGGCATTTTTCACACTCCCAAAGACTTCCAAAGAAAAAATTAAGACAAAAATTAGGAGAATAAAAATAACTCTCCTCATAAAGACCTCCCGATAACAAGAATTATTTTTAAATATTATACTATATAAATTTGCAAGCTAAGGATTTAAATGATAAAATTTTAAAAAATAAAAAATTCTTTTTTGGGGGGATAAAGGATGAAAAGAGGAAAAGTGCTCCTTTTAGTTTTAGGTCTTCTCCTTATTTTCCTCACATTAATAGATATCTCTTCAGCTCAAAGAATCACTATTACTGTAACCAATAGAAAAGGTTGGCGATGCACTGAAGGAATAAAAGCAAATCTACCTAAGTTTGAAGAAGCTACAGGAATAAAAGTCAACTGGGTTGATATTCCTCCAGGAGAATTAACAGCAAAGACCTTAGCAGAATTGGAGGCAAGGACTGGAGCTTTTGATGTTATTATGGCAAGTGCAGAGTTTGATTTGGCAGCATATTATAAGTATTTACTTCCCTTAGATAGATATGTTGCTAAAAAATGGGGAAGTGTGAGTAATTTCAGAAAACTTATAAGTACTGAGGCTGCAAAGGCGGGAATTTGGGAAGGAAAAACTTATTATATTCCTTTCCATGGGAATGTACAATTCCTTATCTATAGAAAATCTCTTTTCGAAGATCCTAAGGAACGCTCCGCTTTTAAAGAAAGATTTGGATATGAACTTCCTACCCCACCTAAAACTATAAAAGAATTAATAGATGTAGCGGTTTTCTTTACAAGACCTGAAAAAAATCTTTGGGGATTAGGGATTCCATTAGGTGGCAAATATCCTCAGCACTTCTTAGAGCATGTTATGTTAGGAGCGGGAATTGATGTGATAGATTTAAAAACTGGAAAGCCTGACTTTACTTCTGGAGTAAAATATAAAAGAGCAATTGAGATTGCAACTTTCTTGAATGACTTACTAAACAAGTACAAAGTTATTCCACCTGCTGCTAAAACTATGGGACATGTAGAGATGAGAGAGATGTGGAAACTTGGTCAGTTGGCTATGGCATTTTCTTGGTGGGGAGATCACTGGGATGTATTAAATTCTCCTGAATTTGTGAAAGCGGTAGGTCCTGTGGGAAGTGCACCTTTCCCTCAATGGCCGGGAGGTCCTAAGTCTCGTAGAGGAGGAAGGATGTCTATTTGGAGCTTAGGAATTGTTAATACATGTAAGAATCCTGATGCAGCCTGGAAGTTTATAGAATGGTTTATAAGTGAGGAGAACTTACAAACAGAGGCAAAGACGTCAGGTGCTGCTTCTCATTGGATTGAAGTAGACAAAAAATCAGCAGAGAAAGGATTATTAGCAGAGGGATTAGTGGAAAGTCTTCCTTATAGTGTACCTCCAAGATTAGGATTTGTAAAACAAGGTCCTCAATTGATTACTGCTTTTATAGAAGAAGCTCAAAATATGGTTGTTGGAACTTATACTCCTAAACAAATGGTAGATAGGCTGCTTGAAAGATTTAATGAGATTATGAAGTGAAGATAATAACATAAGGAGGGTAGCCAGTGAAAATATTTCGTTGGCAATATAATCTCTTTATTCTTCCCGCTCTTTTAGTTATGGTTATATTTTTTATGTACCCTGTACTTTTAACTTTCTATTTTAGCTTTCTTGATTATTCCATTGTAAGACATACTAATGAGTTTATTGGTCTTGGAAATTATATAAAAATTTTCAAGAGTAATATTTTTATTCAAACTGCCTATAATACTTTTATATGGGTTATAATATCCACTCTTGTTCCTTTGTTTTTAGCAATACTGGCTGCCCTCCTTACCTATGAAAATTTCTTAGGATATAAAGTTTTTAGAAGCCTTTTCAGTCTACCTATGATTTTTATCCCATCTTCTACTGCTATTCTCTGGGCTTTAATGTATAGTGAACCTTTTGGGTTAATTAATCATATAATGGAATTTTTACATTTACCAAGAGAAATTTGGCTTGCTAACCCTAAAACTGTTCTTCCTGCAGTATCTATTGCAAATGCATGGTATGGGACTCCTATGTCTTATTTAATGATACTAGCAGGATTGGAAAGTTTGGATACAGAGCCGTTAGAAGCATCAGAGGTAGATGGAGCTTCCTATTGGCAAAAAGTAAGGTATATCATTTTGCCTATGGTCTCCCCTGTAATATTATTAGTAGCACTTTTAAGACTTATTGATGTTATTAGAAGTTTTTCTCTTATATGGATAATGACTCAAGGAGGACCTGGAACTTCTTCTACTACTCTTCCTGTTGCTACTTTTAAGGTTTCTTTCTTACAATATGATTATGGTATGGGATCTGCATGGGGAGTTATTAATGTCATAGTTACTTTTATAATTACCCTTCTTATATTAAGGAGGCAAAGGAGATGAGCCCTTTTAGAACAGTTTTTATTTTTCTTATTGTTCTTATTCTCTTAGGATGGGCATTATTTCCTATATTTTATTCCTTAATCATTTCTCTTTCTGGTTTTGAACTTCCTACAAAGTTGGGATTTCCAAAAGAAATAACTTTAAATAACTACATAGATGCTTTAAAAGATAAAGAAGTCTGGAATGCTACCTGGAACTCTCTTCTCATTGCTATTTTTGCAACTTTTCTCTCTATTTTTACTTCTATCCCTTCTGCTTATGCTTTCTCTAGATCACAAAATAAACTTTCTCAATTTTTATATTATTTATTCTTATTCTTTAGACTCTTTCCTTGGATTGCTCTTGCCTTCCCTATATTTTATTTAATGGCAAAATTAAAATTAGTGGATACTCATTTAGGAGTAGGAATTAGCCATTCAGTCTGGATAATTCCTACCAGTATTTGGTATTTAAAAGGATTTTTTGATATGGTTCCATTAGAAATAGAAGAATCAGCTCTTGTGGATGGAGCTTCTCCCTTTCAAGTCCTTCTAAAAGTTGTACTTCCTAATATATTGCCCGGTCTTATTGCTGTCTCAATATTAGCCTTTATGTCAAGCTATACTGAATATTTATATTCCTTAATTCTAACTCGAACTCACACTACTACTCTTCCTGTACTTATGGCGGGATATCTTTCTGAGTTTAAAGTTGAATGGAGAAAAATTTCTGCTATATCTATGCTATCTACTATTCCTATGATAATTTTTTACTCTTACACTCTCAATTTTATGAAAAGAGGTGCCTTTTCAGGAGTAATAAAAGGATAATAAGGTGGTGGGTTTGCCAAAGAGAACTTTTTAATATTCCTGAGGAAAAAAGAAAGAAAATTACTGATGCTCTAATAAAATATTTTGCAAACAGACCTTTTAGAAAAAACCGCTTTCTATGATGATTCTCCTTATAGGGATGAGGTTTATGAGTTTCTTAAAGGAAAAACCAAAAACCTACTTTATGAAATAATTGTAAAGAATCAAAAAATGGATTTATAAGAGATGATGTATCTCCAGAAATTATTATGCTTTTTATAGAGATGGCAAGGTATAAAGGAGTAAAAGTTTCTGATTTCTCAAAGGATTATGTGAAGAAAATTCAAGATGATTTTATGACTGACCTGTAATCAGTATTGAAA
>JBNARO010000005.1:0-72135 GCA_049718665.1 Dictyoglomaceae bacterium
CTCGCTTAAAAAGTTCTTTCCTTTGCAGTTCCTATAGGAGGTAGAGCTTTAGTTTGTGTAAATGGAAAACGCTGATATGCTAAGCTATGAACTTTACAGAAAAAGGATGAAGATAGAAGAATTAGAGAAAGGGATTTATCCTAATATTTGAGGGATGATAAAAGTGATTACAGGTCAGGCAATTCGATAACTTGTAAAAAAAATGAAACTTGAAGTACAATATAATTAAGTAAAGTTTACAAAATAAGGAGGTGAAAAATTTTAAAAATCTATTATCTCCATTCGAATTCTTTAAAAGGAGGGAGGCTTTTATGAGAAAACTTTTAGGAATCCTTATATCTTTACTGATTCTCTTAAGCTTAGTAATGGAGCCAGGTATTGCTCAAAAAAGGTTACAGTAACCCACTGGCAACACGAATCTGCAGCAAGAACTATGATCATTCAAAAATTAGCCGAAGAATTTATGAAGCGATATCCCAGTATTGAAATAAAGACAGAGTTTATTCCTGAGGCAGACTACAGTAATAAATTAATAGCAGCCTTAGCTGCAGGTATTGGCCCTAATGTTATTCAGATTGAAGCTGGCACAGTAAAACAATTTGTGGCTAAAGGAGTTCTTCAACCTTTAGATCCCAAAGTAGTTCCTCCTGCCACTATAGAAAGAGATTTTGTGGCTTCCACTATCGAGCCTTTAAAATGGAAAGATGGCAAGTATTATGGTCTTCCCACTGATGTCCAAACCATAGTTCTTTTCTATAACAAAGACCTTTTCAAAGAAGTAGGTTTAGACCCTGAAAAACCCCCATTAAAGACTTGGGATCAGGTTATAACTGCTGCCAAAAAGATTGTTAAGTTTGGTCCTGATGGAAAGATGGTCCGAGGTGGTCTTGGTATATCTTCTTATCATCCCTATATTTCTTCTATCTTTGTGGCAGCTGGAGCTCCTATTGTAGACGAAACAGGGAAATTTATCTTCAATAACCCTAAAGCAGTGGAAGCCTTCCAATTCTGGATAGATCTGGAGAGGGTACATAAAGTATGGGATTCTACTTTTATGTCTCGCTGGACAGCCTTCCGTCAGGGTAAATTAGGAATGGTTCCAGCACATCCTGCCATGGCTGGTAATTTCAAAGTCACTGCTCCCAATATTAAGTTTGGAGTAGTAGAAATGCCAAAATGGAAAACCGATAAGACTTCAACAGTAACCAGTTGGGCTTATTGCATGACAAAGAGAGCACCTTCTGAGGCAGCCACAAAATGGATTAACTTTATTACCTCCTATGAAGCTGAGAAACTCTTTACAAAGGAGACCGGAGAATTACCTGCAAGAAAGAGCCTTTTAATTTATGGGCCTTTCTTAAAGGACCCATTATTAAAACCCATGCTGGATTCTTTAAAGCATTCTGTAACCTCTCCCTGGCAATTCCCTGAAGCAGGAGGAATCATTGCTGATGCCTGGAATAGGGTCATGAAAAACAATGTTCCTGTGAAGGAAGCCCTGGATAAGGCTGTGGAAGAGATGAATAAGGTTGTAGCAGAAAAATACGCTGTTCAGTAAGAGATAATAATGGGAGGGAGGTTTTTCTCCCTCCCATTTTACAAGGAGGTGAATTAATGTCAAAGCCTTTTTTCCTCAGAACCTATAGGGGTTATAAATTTTATGTACCATATCTCTGGATTCTTCCTGCCCTAATTTATACCACCATTGTCACTCTTATCCCTGCTATTATGGCTGCTCCTTATAGTTTTACTAACTGGAGTATTATCTCTCCAAATTGGCAGTGGGTGGGATTTAAAAACTATATAGAGCTTTGGCGAGATGAACGCTTCTGGCAGGTTTTCCAAAATACGTTATGGATTGTGCTTTTTTCTGTTCCCATAAAGATTATTTTAGCTCTTCTTTTTGCCTTACTTTTGAATCAGGGCATCAAAGGAAGGGTTTTATGGCAAATTATATATTTTCTTCCTGGGATCACTTCCTCTGTAGCAGTAGCTATTGTTTGGACCTGGCTATACGACCCCCAGTTTGGTCCTATAAATGGTGTTTTAAGAGCCTTACATCTACCTGAATCTCAATGGTTGCATGATCCTTCCACTGCTCTTATGTCTGTGATCATTCTTATTATATGGCAGAGCATTGGTTATCCCATTCTTATATTTTTCTCAGGTCTTCAGGGAATTTCCCAGGAATACTACGAAGCTGCTTCCATCGATGGGGCTAATTCTTGGAATAGACTTCGATACATTACTCTCCCTCTTTTGAAACCTATCTTTGCCTATCTCTTTATTACTGCTGTAGCTGGTACTTTTCATATCTTTGAACAGACCTATATTATGGAAGGACCCCTGCATAGCACCGAAACCCTTATGACTTATCTTTATAGGTCGGCTTTTACCAGTTTGAAGATGGGATATGCAGAAGCCATTGCCATGATCTTGTTTATAGTAAATGCAATCCTCATGCTTACCCAATGGAAGTTTTTCTTTAAGGAGGTACTTTAAAATGGGAAGAAATTTTTATAAGTTTTGGGTATATTTTGTCTTAGCTCTTTTTGCCTTTATTATGGTTATGCCTTTTATTTGGATGATTTTTTCCTCTTTTAAGCCTATAGAGGAATTTGATATTTATCCCCCAAAATGGTTTCCTATTAAATGGACTTTAGGGAACTTCCAGGAGCTTTTTTATAAGTGGAATTTTAAAAGATACTTTGGAAATAGCCTTTTTGTCTCAGTAGTTAGTACCATTCTAAATCTTTTTCTTTCTTCTATGGCAGCCTTTGGTTTTTCCAAATATGAATTTCCTGGAAGACTTAAATTTTTCTTCTACCTTCTTATGCTTACCCTTATTCCCTGGCCTGTCACTATTATTCCTCTATACATCATGGCTGTGAAGGCTCGTGTGGTGGACACCTACTTTGCTTTGATCTTCACTGGAATTCTATCTATAGGTAATATTTTCCTGATTAAACAGTATATGACCAGTATTCCTGATTCCCTTATTGACGCTGCAAGGATTGATGGTGCCAGTGAATTCTATATTTATTTGCGTATTGTTCTTCCTCTATGTAAGCCTGTTCTTGCCACAGTACTTATCTTTACCTTTATCAGTACCTGGAATGCCTTTATCTGGCCCCTTCTGGTGGTAAATAGAGATGAGATAAGGACCTTACCTTTAGCAGTGGCAAGATTCCGGCAAAGATATTATTATGCTCAAAATCTTGTGGTGTCGGCTTCTAGCATAGCTATTATTCCCATAATTCTCCTCTTCCTTACTGTAGCTAAAAATTATGTGAGAGGAATTCATTTGACGGGAGTGAAGGAATGATGAAAAAGCTCCTTACAATCTTATTATTTCTGGGAGGGATAATTATTATCATGGGAGAAGCTGAAGTTAGCATAAGGGTGATGACCTATAACATTCGTCATGGAGAGGGGATGGATGGAAAGATTGATCTGGATAGGATTGCCAATTTTATAAAGGAAAAGGATCTGGATATTGTGGGAATTCAAGAAATAGAAAGGGCAAATCCCAAGAGAGGATTTGCTGATCAACCGAAATTATTAGGGGAAAAGATTGGATATAATTATGCCTTTGGACCAAACTGGATAGTTCCTCCCTTTGAATTTGGTAATGCATGTTTCTCAAGATTTAAAATCGTAGAGAGTAAAAATGTTCCTTTAGCCTTTCCGTCAGGGCTTATTGCAGAACCTCGTGGAGTATTGCAATGTAAGATAAAAGTTCAGGATAAAATTATTCATTTCTGGATTACCCATTTTGGCTTGACTTTTAGGGAAGGAGTATATTCTGCTCAGCAAATAGCTGAATGGGTTAGGGATATAAAAGAGCCTATAATCCTTGTAGGAGATTTAAACAATGAGCCTGGGACTCCTGCTCTGGAAATTCTAAAAAAGGCAGGATTTGTAGATATTCTGGGAGAGGAAAGTATAAATACCTTTCCCTCGGATTATCCCAGTATAAGAATTGATTTTATCCTTGTTCGGGGTCCATGGAAGGTAAAGAGTTTTGAAATCCCTAAAGTACTTTATTCTGATCATCTTCCTATTATTGCAGAATTAATTCTCACGGATTAAAATGGAAAAATTTTTGATCTTCACATTCACAGTTCTCTTTCCGATGGAGAAGGAAATATATCTCAAATTATTGAAGTGGCAAAGAATAGAGAAAAATCATATTGCTTTGGAAATACATAATCCTTCTAAGAGCCCAAGAAAAGAGGTTTTAAAAAAGTTTTAGATTACGATATAAAATTCTCCATAGGAAGTGATGCTCATTCCTTAGATTAGGTGGGCAGGATTAATTTTTCTATCAAACTTTTAAGGGAGGTGGGAATACCAGAAGATAGATTATTGAAAAAAGAAGAAATAGAAAAGAGGAGGTGTGTAGAAAAATGAAAGGAGTTTTGTTAATTTCTTTACTTTTGCTTCTGATTATACTTTCTTTAGGATACACTGGAGAAAAGGCAGAGTATTTAGTATATATAATCTGGGATGCCTTCAGGTATGATTATTATATTTGGGCAAATCAATCTCCATATTTAGGGACTCCAGTAATTAATGAACTTCTAAAAAATGGAGTATTATTTACTAACGTTTACACAGGAATTCCTTCCATTACAAACCCTATGCAAGCAACATTAGTAACAGGAGCCTGGCCCCGTACCACAGGAAATATATATAGATATTATGACAAAGATTTAAATATAATAAAACAAATGGGAAGGGATAATTTAGCGGAGACGTTAGCTGAGGCAGCAGCAAGGCAGGAGTTGAAAGTAGCTTCAGTTCAGCAATTTATGGTCTTAGATAGAGGGACAAGTTATACTGATCCCTCCCATCTTTATATCCAGCCTGGTGGAGACTTCCAGAATAGGGTTAATGAAGCGATAAAAATCTGGACAGGAAAACCTATTGATGCTGCCGGCGCTAGAATAACCTTTGATGGGAAACCTGATCTTATGTTTATATATGCTGATGACCTGGATGGTATTGGACATAATGAGGCACCTACCTACGGTCTTCCCTGTGCTTCCACTGAAGAAGAAAGGATTGCCAATTGTGTGAAGAGATTAATCCAAATGGATAAGTGGTTGGGTACTTTAATCCAGACTTTAAAGGATTTGGGAATTTATGAGAAGACTAATTTTGTTATAGCGAGTGATCATGGAATGACCCCTTATTCTGGATACTCTTCCCTTCCTCAGTTAGTAAACACTTTAAAAGATGCCTTAAAGGATTTAGGATATTCTGTTACCAATAATTCTATTCAAGTTTTATCTACTAATCAGAGTCCTGCTCCTGATAACAAATTGGTTATTGTCACTGTAGGGCTTCAAGCTCAGATATATTTCAATAAAAACTGGATGTATACCCAGGAAGAATATAACACTGTAGTAAATGCCTTGAAATCCCAGGAATATATTGGAGGGGTCTACACCATTTCTGATCTTTCCTTAAGGGGAGCTCATCCTAAAACAGCTGATATTCTTGTATGGCCCAAACCTTCTAATCATTTTAAGACTGATATAACTAAAAATTATGTAGCTCGAGGTCAGCACGACAGTGTAGATGATAGCAGTCAACATGTATTTCTATTAATGAGTGGTCCCAGCTTTAAAAAGGGAGTTAGAATAGAGAATCGTGTCTACATTGTGGATATTGTTCCTACCATATCAAAAGTCCTTAATATTGAGCCTCCTCGGAATGTAGAAGGTAGAGTTATTACTGAGGCTTTGAAGTGATGTTTATCTAAAGCTAAGATTAGTTAATAAGAGGATCAGAATTACTATGGGATCATAATATTTGAGCTGGTTCCACTTTTTCAATTTCACTAAATTTACCTCTTTTAAAAAATATTGCCTCCTGTGGAGTAATTAGAAGATGGCTGAAAAAGCCTCAAAAAGAAGAGAGAAGAAAACTCTCCAGGGGGCAAATTATATTTTGCTACATCTAAAAAGTTTTTTGAGGAATTTCTGAGAGCTGGCCTGTAATCACTTTTATCACTCCTCAAGCATTAGGAGAAATCTTCTTTTCTAATTCTATTAACTAAAGATTGAGGAGAGGAATAGTTAGAAGAGAAAAAGAAACGAGCTATCTCTCTAATTGTTGGTTTTTAAGAAGTAAAAGAGCTTGAATAAGAAGAGAAAAAACTTCCTTGAAAATCGCGGACTTGTGGTTTGTGGTGTTTTTGATGCTAAATAAATTCTACTACAAGGAGGCATCCTTTTTTAATACTGATCACAGGTCAGTAAAAGGGAGTGTTCTAAAAATTTTCAAATAAAGGGAAAGAGGATATTTAAAAGACAATTTTGAAAGGCCAAATTAAAAAAATAGGAAAACCAAGCAAAAAGGAGATATTTTAAGATATAACAAGAATTAACTAAAATCTCTTTAGTAAATTACATATATTTAAAAATAACTCTCAAAAATTAAGATTTGCAATTTTGATTTTTTTATCTTAATCTAATTCCAGATTTGGAACTTAGTTCCAAATTTTGAACAAAAGAGGGGAAAAGTTTTAATGAGTTCTTTAGAGAAAAGTTTGGATATATTAGAACTTTTTAATCATGATAAAAAGGAACTTAGTTTTTCAGAGATAGTTAAAAAAACAGGATTTCCTAAAAGTACTACGCATAGAATATTGAATATTTTAGTAAACCGAAAATATCTTTCTTTAGATGCAAACTCAAAACAATATTCAATAGGAATAAAGTTATTTGAACTGGGAAGTTTATTTATATCAAGTAATATTATAAGCATAGCTATACCTGTAATAGAGAAATTAGTTATAGAAACTGGCTATACTGTATTGTTGGCTTCACTTATAGATGGCTCCTTAGTTTATTTATTTTCTCAACATGGTAATTCTCCTCTTCTTGTACAATCACATACGGGACAACGAAGAAAACCGAATTATGGGATCCTTGGTAAGTTGCTTTTGGCTTATTTACCTGAAGAAGAAGTTGATTCTATTTTAAAGCGTTATCCTCTCGAAAAAACTGCTGACAATTCTATTACAGACCCTCTACTTTATAAAGAAGAACTTAAAAACATACGAACTAAAGGTTATGCTTACGCTAAGGATGAAACTATTAATGGTGTTTCTGGCTTTGCTGCTCCTATATATAATCATGAAGGGAAAGTAATTGCGGGTATTGCTCTTCTTTTCCCTACAAGTCTTGTGCTTGATAACGAGCTTGAGAAATTAAAAAGCAAGTTGTTGAGAGCTGCAAAATCAATTTCTGAAGCTCTGGGATATTATAATTATCCAATCAAAGGAGGACAACAGCAATGAGATTTTTAGTAGAAAGGTCATTAATTAATGGGAAGGCTCAAATACCTGGTTCAAAGTCTCACACAATAAGAGCTGTTTTTACAGCTACATTAGCAAAAGGAACTTCACAAATAAATAATCCTTTACCATCCTGGGATTGTTTATCAGCTGTTGAAATTTGTAGATTATTAGGTGCTAAAATTGAAATTAAAGATGATAAATGGATAATAGAAGGTACAGGAGGAAATTTAAATATTCCCCCTGATGTTTTAAATGCTGGAAATTCAGGGACAACCATGTATATAACAACTGCTGTAGCTTCATTATTATCTAATGGATATGCAGTATTGACAGGGGATTATCAGTTAAGAAGAAGACCTATCGAACCATTAGTAAAAGCCTTAAATGACTTAGGGGCGAATATCTTTTCTACTAGAGAAAATGGTTTATTACCATTAGTAATAAAAGGAAGATTAAAAGGAGGAAAAACTACTTTACCTGGAGTTAATTCCCAATGGTTAACAGGTCTTTTAATAGCAAGTCCTTTATCTGAAAATGATATTCAAGTATATGTGGATAATCTTTATGAAGTCCCATATATAAATATGACTCTTAGTTGGCTTAATCGCTGTGGGATAGAATATGAAAATGAAGATTATAAGATTTTCAAAGTGCGTGGAGAGCAAAGATATAATAACTTTATTACTACTATTCCTGCAGATTGGGAGTCTGCAACATTTGTATTAAGTGCTGCTGTACTTTGTGGAGGTGAAGTAATTGTTTATGGGCTTGATACAAGGGATCAGCAAGGAGATAAAGCTATAATTGAAATATTGAAAGAAATGGGAGCATATGTTGATGTGAAGAATTATGGTATTGACGGAATTTATGTTCGTGGAGGTATACCCCTTCGAGGAATAAAAGTTGACTGTAAGAATTTGCCTGATATTCCTCCTATTCTTGCGGTTTTAGGTACACAAGCGGAAGGAGAAACAGTACTTTATAATCTTGAAGCCTCTCATCTAAAAGAAACAGATAGACCAAGAACTATAGCTGAAGAATTAGCAAAGATGGGAGCAAATATTGAATATGATGGGAAGGTACTAAAAGTCAGAAAAAGTAAACTTCATGGAGCAAGAATATTTGGTCACCATGACCATAGAATAGTTATGGCAACTGCTGTGGCTGGAATGGTCGCTGACGGGGTCACTTTAATTGAAACTGCTGAGTATAGTGCTGTATCTTTTCCTAATTTTTATGAAGTATTTAAGAATTTGGGGGCTAATATTGAGAAACTTCCCTAAGATGATAAATATTTAAAAAATATAAGGAGGCGAGTCTAATGAAAAAGTTTCTTTTAGTATTGCTTTTAAGTATAATATTTTTTCTTGTCTCCTCTTCTTTTGCTGAAAATATTATAAAGATAGGAGTAATTGCTCCACTAACTGGCTCTCAAGCAATAATAGGAACAAATGTTGTAAATGGAATAAAATCAGCAGTCAAGCGTATAAATGACTCTGGCGGTATAAATGGTTCAATAATCAAGCTTATAATTTATGATGATAGAAATATTCCTGACGAAGGTGTGGCCGCTGCAAGAAGATTAATATATGAAGATAAAGTTAAAATAATTATAGGAAGTATCGGAAGTTCTGTAACATTAGCTATACAACAATTAACTATGAGAGAAAATATATTTCTTGTCACTCCTGTATCTATGAGTCCTGCTCTTACCCAACGAGGTGATAAATATTTCTTTAGAGTAACAGCAACAGCAGAAATGCGACAAAGAGGTTTCGTGTCATTTGTAGTTGAAAATTTGAAGCCTAAAACAATTGCATATTTAGCAGCTAATGATGATTTGGGTAGATCAGAAGTAGAGGCTGCAGAGAAATTCTATGCTGAATTAAAAGGACCAGTTACTATATTTAAAGCGTTCTTTGATCCCTCCGAATCTAATTTTATCTCTTATTTAACTAAAATAAAAGCTCTAAATCCTGATGTTTTATTTATAGTTGCAGACTCTGTTAAAGCTTCTACAATTGTAAAACAAGCTAAAACTTTGGGTGTAAAAAGCACGATACTTTCTTCTGCTGAAGCAGCAACTGCTCAATTTTTACAACTTGCTGGCGATGCTGCAGAAGGAGTATATTTCCCATTAGATTGGTCTCCAGAATTTACAGATAAATATTCAAAAGAGTTCTTAAATGCATATAAAGAAGATTATGGCACGATACCAGACACTAAGTTTGCAGTTCAAGGTTGGGAAGCAATGTGGATTGTGGCTGAAGCTATTAAGAGGGCTGGAGGTATAGATAACCTTGCTAAACTTCGTGAAGCTTTTCTTAATTTGACATGGACTGGACCAAGAGGAACTTGGAAATTTAAAGAAAATGGAGATCCAATAGGTATATCAACTTTTGTAGTTGTTGTAAAAAATGGAAAATTTGAAAGAGTTTTAACAAAATAAGGAGATAAATTTTTATGCTTCTCTTACTTCAAACAATTGTAAATGGTATTGTAGATGGATTAGCATATTCTTTAATGTCAAGTGGATTAACGTTAGTTTTTGGTATAGGAAGGGTGATAAACTTTGCCCATGGCGAACTATTTACTCTTGGTGCCTTCATAGCAATAATTTTAGTTCAAAATCATTTCTCCTATCTATTTGCTTTATTAATTTCAATTATTTTAGTAGGAATTGTTGGAGTGGCAATAGAAACCTTAGTAATTCGAAGACTAAGAAAATTAGGGGCAAGTATTTGGTCACCCTTCCTTGCTACACTTGCATTACTCGTTATTTTACAGAGTCTTTATCTAATAATTTTTGGTCCTAATCCATATATTTTAAATAATCCTTTTGCTTATACTCCTATTAATATTTTCTCTATTACTATCTCAGGACAAGACTTGATTATATTAATAGTATTTCTTATAAGCGTTTCCTCATTAAGTTGGTTCCTCAAGAAAACAAAATATGGCATTGCTATGAAAGCTATTTCACAAGACAGAGAAGCTTCTTTACTTATGGGGATAAATATTGAAAAGATTTACAAACTTACATGGTTATTAGGTGCCATATTAAGTGCATTAGCAGGAATACTGTTGACTCCTAAATCTACAGTTGATCCCTATATAGGAAGAGTTGCTCTATTAAAAGGTTTATGTGTAGTAATAATAGGTGGTTTAGGAAATGTAGAAGGTGCTATTCTTGGGGGAATATTTCTTGGGCTTACTGAATCCCTAGCTAGTGTTTATTTATCACCTACCTTTAAGGATGTTTTTGGATATCTATTTGTGATATTAATTTTACTTTTAAGACCAAGAGGGATATTGGGAAAGAGTTTAAGAAGGGGATAAAAGGAGTTTAAACATGTTTATTTTGCAAAGGATAAAAAGAAAAAAGAATAATGTTTTATGGCCAAGTTTTTTTGTAATATTTACATTAATATTACCTTTATTTATAAAAAGTAATTTCTTTATTCATATGTTTATAATGAGTTTTATAAATGCTATTTTGGCAATAGGACTTAATTTTATTTTAGGATTTATTGGCGAAAAATCTCTTGGACATGCAGCCTTCTATGGATTAGGTGCATATACTACTGCAATCTTATCTACCCAATTTAACCTATCTGATTGGCGATCAGTAATGATTTCATTATTAATTACTGCTATCGGAGCTTTGATCATTGGATTTCCATCATTAAGACTTAGAGGTCCATATTTTAGTATAGTTACTTTAGGTTTTGCAATGATTTTACAATTATTTATTTCTAATGGAGGAGCATTAACAGGTGGTCCTACTGGACTTCCTGGTGTTAAAAGACTTGAAATTTATAACCTTTTTAGCAATGATTTAATTGTACTTTCAACTGATAGTTCCTATTATTACCTAATAGCTACTTCTTTCTGGTTTTGCTTTTTCATCTCTATATTACTTGTCAATTCTAAAATTGGGAGAGCATGGACTGCAATTAGAGAAAATTTAGATTTGGCAGAATCTGTTGGCATTAATAGTTTTAAATATAAACTGATAGCATTTTTAATAGGCGCAATTATGGCAGGATTAGCTGGTTCAATATATGCACATTATTTTAGCTTTGTTAGTCCTAAGCTCCTTGACACATTTGTAAACATAAATATAGTTACAATGGTAATTATAGGAGGCGAGGGAACTATATTAGGGCCAGTAATTGGGGCTTTTCTAGTCACAATTTTGCCAGAAATACTGCGTTTTGCAGAGGGATTTCGAATACTTATTTTTGGCTTTATCCTTCTTATTACTATAATGTTTGCACCAAAAGGCATTGTAGGAACTATTACTGAGCTACTTACTCATGAGAGGGGGGAATGATTTGCTAGAAATAAAGAGTTTAACTAAAAAGTTTGGTGGTCTTATTGCAGTTAATAATGTAAGTTTTAAAGTAAGAGAAAATGAAATAGTAGGACTTATAGGGCCAAATGGTGCTGGTAAGACGACTCTCCTAAACATGATAACAGGTTTTTTAAAACCTACTTCAGGGAGTATCTTTTTCCTAGGAAAAGATATTACAGGTTTTCCACCTTATTATTTGGCAAAATTAGGTATTGTTAGAACATTCCAAAATACAAGTATATTTCCAAACTTGAGTGTATTTCAAAATATTGAGATTGCAACACATTTATATAGAGAAAATTATAAAGATATTAATGAAATATTGAAGAAATTGGAGCTTGAAGAATATAGTAGAGAATGTGCTAAATCTCTCCCTTATGGTATACAAAGAAAATTAGAAATCGCTATAGCTTTAGCTGTTAAGCCTAAATTATTATTACTTGATGAACCTGCAGCTGGAATGAATCCAGAGGAAACATTGGAATTAATTAATTGCTTAAAAAATATTAAAGAAGAGAAGAAATTTAGCTTAGTAATTGTTGACCATAACATGAAATTTATTACAAATATTTGTGATCGAATAGTAGTTTTACATCGGGGAGAAAAAATTGCTGAAGGTTCTCCAAGAGAGATTTTAAATTCTAAAGAAGTAATCGAAATATATTTAGGAAGGAGTGTTTATAGTGCTACAAATCAATAATTTAACAGTGATCTATGGAAATATAAGAGCAGTAAACTCAGTCGATTTGATTGTTAAAGAGAAAGAAATAGTAGCTCTTGTGGGAGCAAATGGTGCGGGAAAAACTACTTTATTAAAAACTATTTCAGGTTTATTAAAACCATCCTCTGGAAATATATTTTTTAGAGGAGTAGAAATAACTAACCTATCTCCAGTTGAAATAATTAAAAAGGGAATAGTTCATATTCCTGAAGGTAGAAGAATTTTCCCAGAATTAACTGTGAGAGAGAATTTAGTTATGGGAGCTTATTCCTTAAATAAAAACTTAAAGGAGATTAATAAAAAAATAGAAGAAGTATTATCTTTATTCCCTGAACTTCAGGGACGAGAAACTCAATTGGGTAATCAATTGAGTGGTGGTGAACAACAAATGCTTGCAATTGCTAGGGGACTAATGTCAGAACCTAAATTGATACTCCTTGATGAACCAACAATGGGTTTAGCTCCTATTGTTTTAGAAAGATTAGCTAATATAATAATTTCTTTAAAGAAAAATGGAGTTTCAATTCTCTTAGCAGAACAAAATTTATATTTTTCTTTTGAAGTAGCTGAAAGAGCCTATATTATTGAGACAGGAAGAATAACTCTTGAAGGAAATCCTAAGGATATGAAACAAGACTCAAAAATAATGCATGCTTATTTTGGAGAAAACTATTAGGCTTTTTCAAACTTAAAAAATAAAAATACATATTAAAGTAAAAATTCATAGTGTCAAGAATTTTGTGTATAAATATTATGGTGATACTTGGCTTAGTAACTCACTTCTTTCTTTGTATTTCTCATTCATGCTTACACTTGTCCTCCTTTTTACCTCTTTGTTGTTAATATATCCAAATCTCTCTCCCAGCTATTTACTAAATCTGAAACTCTGTTTTTGGATATACCTCCTTTATCGTTGGAACTAAGCCAGGTAATCCATCACCAACAAATAATAGTGGTTCCTTTAATCCTCTTTATTGTGCTTTCTCCATTGCGGACTATGATCCAAAAGTATTTCTTTTTTCTTCTCCATATATGTCTCTTTTCTCTATTCCCCATTTTATCCCTTCTTTCCATACACAAAATTATTTTATACTACCTTTTGACTTCTCCATAGATATGAGGGCAGATTTTTCAAGTATAATCTTTTCTTTTGCTTTTCTTTTCCTTATCTCCAAGTATAATATTAAAAGAACAGATGGATTAAAAATATTTTCGGAGGTGTATGATTTTTGAAAATATTAATTGTGGAAGATGATCCAAAGATTTCTCACCTTTTAGATCTGGAATTAAAACACGAAAATTATGAGACAAAAGTAGTGACAGACGGATATTCTGCTCTTTTAACTGCAGAGGAATTTAGACCTGATATTGTTATACTTGATATTCTTCTTCCTTCTTTAAATGGGAAAGAGGTTGCAAAAAGGCTAAGAGACAAATATCCTGATATGGGAATAATTATGCTTACTGCTTTAGGAGAGATAAAAGATAAAGTTGAAGCTTTTAATTATGGTGCAGATGACTATATTGTGAAACCTTTTAGTATTGAAGAGCTTTTAGCGAGAATAAATGCTATCTTAAGAAGAAAGGAAAGGGCGTCTTCCGAAGTTATAAGCCTCTATGGAATCTTTTTATATCCATCCCAATATAGGGTACTTGTTGATGGGAAGGAAATAGAGCTTTCTAAGACAGAATTTTCGCTTCTTTATCTTCTTATGAGAAATCCAGGAATTGTTTTAACTAAGGAAAGAATCTTAGAGGTAGTTTGGGGAGATTACGATGATGAAAGGTTAAATTTAGTTGAGGTTTATATAAATTATTTAAGGAAGAAATTAGGAGATAAAGGAAAGTATATAAGAACTGTTAGAGGAGTTGGGTACACTTTTAGAGGCGAATAAAAAAATGAAATTAGCAGGGAAATTAACATTAATTTTTACCGTTATATTTTCTCTTTTAATCTTTCTCTTTTCATCTTTTTATTATTTATACACTAAAAATCTTTTAATAGATGAAAATAAAAAAGAGTTATTTAGGGTATCTCTTGGACATGCTCTTATGATGGGAAGAAGAATGTCTGCTATGATGGGAGTACAAAGATTTTCCCTTTATTATATATCCTCTCCTAATGGGGTAATTCAAGACCCCTTTGATTTGGGATTTGTATATAAAGAGGGAATTTTAAAGAATTCTAATGGCTCTTATTTATTAGTGAAGAGAGGAGAATATATTATTGGAAAAGATATAACCTCTATAATATTGGCTCTAAACAGATTAAAAATTAATTTAACTATTTTTTCCATAATTGGAATAATCTTTTCCTCCTTTTTGGGATATTTTCTTTCCCAGAGATTTTTAACTCCTATAAGAAAGATAATTCAGACTGCAAAGGAGATTGATACTAAAAGATTAAAGAAGAGAATTGACCTTCCCAAAAATAAAGATGAACTCTGGGAACTTGGTGATACTTTAAATAACATGCTAAATAGAGTGGAGAGAGCATATAGTATTCAGGAGCAGTTTATTGCAGATGTATCTCATGAATTGAAGACTCCTTTAACAAATATATTAGGATATGTGAGGCTTCTTCAAAGATGGGGTAAAGAAGATAAGAAAGTATTAGAAGAGTCCTTAGATATCATTAAAGAGACAGGAGAAAAGATGAGAGAATTAATAGATGTCCTTTTAGAAATGGCAAGGGTTCAAGAGGAAATTCCAAAGGAAAAAATTAATATTAAAGATTTCTTTGGGGAGAGAAAGGGTTATTATGAAAAATTATATCCTGATTTTGATTTTCATGTTTTTATTGACTCTAACACTGAAATAATTTCTTCAAAAGGACTTTTGGAAATTATATTTAATATCTTAGTGGAGAATGCTGTTAAAAATAGTATAAGTAAAAAGGTTATTGAGTTAGGTTTTTCAAATGGAAAACTATTTGTTAGAGATTTTGGAAGAGGAATTCCGAAAGAAGAAATAGAGAAAATTTTTGAAAGATTTTACAAGGTTGACAAGTCTCGAAGTTCCTCGGGGTATGGTCTTGGGCTTTCTTTAGCAAAGAAGCTAGCTGATATATTGGGGTTGGAAATAGGTGTAGAATCTAAAGAAGGAGAAGGATCAACATTTTACTTAAAATTATAATATAATAAACAAAACTTTTGTGAAAAGGGAGGAAATATGGAAAATATTTTTGGAATTATGGTGGAGGCGGTATTAAAGGCGGGAGAGGTTTTAAGAAAATATTATAATGGTGAAGATTTTAAAGTAGATCAGAAGACTGTTTCTTATGATCTGGTTACTACAGCAGATAAAGAATCCCAAAATATTATCATTTCTCTTCTTTCTTCTAAATTTCCTCAAATTCCCATATTAGGAGAAGAGGGGATGGAAATAAAAAGATATGAAAGGGCATTTTTTGTAGATCCTTTAGATGGAACTTTAAATTTTGTTCATAAAATCCCTTTCTTTTGTATATCCATTGGGTATTGGGAAGAAGAGGAGCCTAAGGTAGGAGTGGTGTATGACCCTATAAGAGGAGATTTATTTTATGCTAAAGAAAAGGAAGGGGCTTTTTTGAATGGGAAAAGAATTTTTGTCTCCTCTCCTTCATCTCTAAATAACTCTCTCTTAGTTACTGGATGGCCTTATGATAAAGAAAAATTAATAAAAGCTATAGAATCTGCAAATAAAATTTTAAAATATACAGAATATAGAGCTTTTGGAAGTGCAGCATTAGAATTATGCTATGTGGGAATGGGTGCCTTTGATGGATATTGGGAATATGGTTTATATCCTTGGGATTTAGCGGGAGGAGTTTTAATCGCAAAAGAGGGAGGAGCAATAATATCAAAACCCAATGGTGAAAAATTTGACCTTTTTGATGGAGAAGTTTTGGCAATTTCTCCAAGTATTTATGAAGAATTTATAAAAGTGATTAATTCATGAGAAGATTTAAAATTTTTCTTGTTTTAATTTTTATAATTTTTCTTTCAGGATGTGCAAGGACAGTGACAAGCCCTTTAAAAAAAGTAGTAGAAGTCTCTTTTAAACTTAGTAAAAGTATAACTTTTGATGATGAAAATTACTATTTAGTAATAGCTTTTAATAGTCTCTCTCAGCCTAAGGAAGATCTTACTTCTTGGAAAAATTTTATTTTATTTCGAAGAGAGATGGTATTTGACAGATTTTATAAAGGAAAGAATGGAAATTTAAAGCAGTTATCTCCTACATATTTTGAATGCTCTGTAGATTTCCAAAATAATTTTAATTTAAAAATCCCTTTATATGAGCTTTATGAAGATGGAAAGGAACCTGAAATTTTGCATGTTAATATTTTTTATTTTTATATTAATTCAGAGACTGAAAAAATTACTTTTCATAACTATTTATTTCAAGATATTTCTATAGAAATTAGGAGGGGAAATCAAACCTTGTATAGTATGCCAGGTTTTATAGATAATCTTATTTTAAAGTTCTATTAGCCATGAGAAGGTTACTTTTACTGTTTTTGTCAATAATATTATATATTCTCTCCTTCCCACCCTTTAATCTTTCCTTTTTTATATTCCTTACTTTAATTCCTCTATTTATTCTTTTACCTCAGCTTTCTCCTAAGGAATCTTTTATTTACGGTTTTCTCTATGGGTTTGGTTTTTACGGAGTTAATTTTTACTGGCTCCCTACGCTTTTAAATCATTTTGTTTCTCGTTTTTTTGGAATATCTGTAACTTTACTTCTTGTTTCTTATCTTTCTATATATCCTGGGATATTTTTATGGGGAGTAAAAAAGAAAAAGAAGTCTCTTCTTTTTCCTGCCTTCTTCTGGTGCTTTTTAGAATTCATAAGAAGTATAGGACCTCTCTCTTTTAATTGGGGAACCTTAGGTGAACCCTTGGTGAATATATATCCTTTACTTCAGTGGGCAAGTGTTTTTGGTGGTTTGGGACTAAGTTTTATTGTAGTTTTAATGAATACTATTTTATACAATTTTAAGTTTTATTCTTCGAGAAAGAAAACTTATAGCATAATTTTTATGTTTTTTCTTATCTTCTTTGGAAATGTATTAGAAACTCCCACTAATTCTCCTATTTTGAGGCTTAGAATAGGGGCGGTTCAGGGAAACTATGATAGTTTTTTAAAGGTATACGAGAGAAATATAGAAGAACAATTAGAGATTCATAAAAATCTTACTTTATCTCTTCCTAAGAATTTATATTTAATAATCTGGCCGGAAAGTGTTCTCTTTTGCCCCTTGAACTATTATCCTCAATATATAGAGGAATTGGAAAATTTATCAAGAGAGATGGGATCCTTTCTTATTGTAGGTGCTTTAAAATATGAAGACAACAAAATATATAATTCTGCTTATTTATTCTCTCCTTTTGAAAAAGGTTTTAAAACATATAGTAAGGTTCAGTTAGTCCCTTTTGTGGAAGAACTTCCCTTTTCTTTTCTCTTTCCTCCATTTGTAAAAAGTCTTGTAGGAAATTATACAAAGGGGGAGGGATTTTTCTCTTTTAAAACTCCATTGATAAATATTGGTACTTTAATATGTTTTGAATCTTTATTTTCTCATCCCGCAAGGAGTTTGGTAAAAGATGGTGCAAATATTTTGGTAGTTATTACTAATGATGGATGGTTTCAAAGAACCCCTGCAGTTTGGCAACATAGAAACCTATCTTTAATTAGAGCGGTAGAAAATAGAGTTCCTTTAATACAAGTGGCAAATACAGGAATAACATTTTTTGCTGATCCCTATGGTAAAATATTAAAAGAAAGTAAAGAGGGAGAGAAGAATGTTTATTATTATGATATTCCCATTTATAGAAATAATTTCTCCCTTTACAGAATTTGGGGAGATCTCTTTATGTTTATAACTTTCATAATTTATTTGTTGTTTAAGATAACAAGATGAAAAAGATAATTTCTTTAGGAATATTTTTTATTTTGATGCTTCTTGGATGGGGAATAAGCTCATTATTATCAAAACCCATAGAGATTGATATTCCCACCTCTTCTATAAGAGAGACAGGAGTTTTTGCAAAGGATGTAGTTTTAAAGGGAAGAGAAGAGGGAAACATTTCTTGGGAAATAAGGTCGGAGAATTTAAGTATAGATCTTCAGTATAAGAATTTTTCGTTTAAAGGAAATGTGGAGGGAAAGGTTTATAGAGGAAAGAAATTATCTATTGATGTTAGAGGAGAAGAAGCAAAAATTGATATGGATCAAGGAATATTGACCTTTCCTAAAGGAGTAGAATTCAGGACAGAAGATGGATATAGGGGTTTTGCTCCTTATGGAGTATGGTATATAAATACAAAGGAGTTCATATGTTCCAATGGTAGAGTAAAGTTTGAAAAGATAGGTGAGTTTAAGGCAGAAGCAGGTTATTTTCATTTCTCAGCAAAGGAAGGTATAGCTACTTTTGAGGGAAATGTTTTGATAGAAACTGGAATATAGGGAGGGTAAATATGAAGAAGTTAATTTTAGTTTTAATGTTATTTTTTTTAATGCTAAACTATATTTTGGCTCAAACCACATCACCTCCAAAGACTCCTGTTCAAATAAAAGCACAAAAGGTTTCGTATGATTGGGGCAAGAAAATGTCGAAGGCAGAAGGGAATGTGTTAGTAATTTACAAGCCTGGAAAGGATGATGAGACAAGAATCTCTGCATCCTTAGTCTTTTATAATCAAGATACAAGCATAGTAGAGGTTCCAGGAAAAGTTTCCATAACTCAAAAAGATTTAACTATAACAGGAGAAGATTTAAGAGCAGATTTGAAAAAGGAAGAGGTGGAATTAAAGAAGAATGTAGTTATTGTCCTTCAAAGAAAAGTAGAAGGTGGAAAAGTGGAAATCACAAAATTAACTTCCCAAACATTAAAATATTCTTTAAAAACAAGGATTGGAAATTTAGGGGGAGGAGTAAGTATTGATAGAGAAGATTTAAAAGTAAGCTCCAGTAATGCTATAGTTGATACTGATAAAGAAATTTACACCTTTATAGATAATGTCTCTATGGTAGATAGTGATAAAAATGAGATTAAATGTAGTAAACTATATGTATATATAAAAGAGAAAAGAGTAGAAGCAGAAGGAAATGTAGAATCTGTATTTTATATAACAGAATAATTATGAAATTGTATCTTAAATATGTTCTTTCTGAAGTAATAGCACCCTTTTTACTTGGAATTTTGGGATTTATTCTTGTAATGTTAGTCCAAATTCTTTATGAATTTTCTGACTTTATTATCTTAAAAAGAATAAATTTCCAAACTGTTCTAAAACTTTTATATTATAAGATTCCTTCCCTTTTAGTTTTTGTTTTGCCTACCGCTCTTCTTTTTGCAATAATCTTTGCCTTTAGTCGTTTAATAAGAGATGGAGAACTTTTTGCATTAAGAAGTAATGGAATTCCCTTTATTAAACTAACTATACCTGTCTTTGTTTTTTCTATATTTCTTTCTGGAATTCTTTGGCTTTTAAATTATTCCCTTATTCCTAACTCTAATTATAGAGTAAATCAATTGATTCAAAGATATTTTTTTATGAATCCTTTACCTATGGAGGGAGAGAATGTATTTTTTCATGATGAGCAATCTCGATATTATTATGTAAGGAAGATAAAAGAAAATAGTAATATATTGCAAGATGTCATGATATACGATCTTTCTTTAGGAGAAAATTTTCCGATAATTCTTACAGCAAAGACTGCAATTTTGAGTGAAGGAAGTCTTTTTTTAAAGGATGGAGTAATTCATAAATTGGGAAAGGATAATTTTGTTATGTGGGAAGGGAAATTTAAGACCTTTAAAATAAATATTCCTCAAGAGTTTATATATATATTTCAAAGAGAAAGAACTCCTCAGGAGATGTCCACAAAGGAATTGTGGAAGAAAATTAAAGTTTTCAAAAAGGCAGGAGTATCTTCGAGAAGCTTAGAAGTAGAAAGCAATTTAAGGATTGCTCAGAGTGTGGCTATTCCTATTTTTACTCTTTTGGCTTTTGCTGTTATTCTCTTCACAGGAAAAGGGGGAAAGCTCTGGGGGACTGCCTTTAGTGTTATTATTGCCTTCTTTTATTATGGTTTTACTATTATTGCCAGATCTCTTGGAGAACATGCTATATTTTCTCCCTTTTTCTCTGCTTGGCTTCCTAATATATCCCTTGGAACTCTTAGTTTAGGGGTATTTGTATGGAAGATAAGAAAGTGGTAAGAATTTTTATATTATTTATTATTCTGGTATTTTTCATTCTCAATATTTCCCTTGCACAAAGTTCTTCCTGGACTTTGAAGGCGGAGAAAATTGAATTTTTCTGGGAGACTCAAACCTTTAAAGCATATGGGAAAGTAGAAATCAAGGGGAAAGATATTTGGATTTTGGCAGACAAAGTAGAGGGAGATTTGAAAGAGGGATGGATAAAGGCTATAGGAAATGTGAAATTTAAGGATTTAAAAGGGGAGTTTTTTGCAGAGGAAATTAAATATTTTTTCAAAAAAGACTTTGCAGATTTATTACAAGTGAGAGCAGTTTATACCGCAGAGGGAGTAAAGGGGAATTTATATTTTTTAGGGAAAGATTTGGAATGGGATAAAGGAAAAATGATTATAAATGATGGAAGAATTACCACTTGTGATTATGAAAATCCTCACTATTATCTTTCTGCCTCTAAGATTACTTATCTTCCCGATGATAAAATAATTCTTGATGGTGTATCTTTAAAGTTTATATTCATACCATTTTCTATTCCTTTATTTAAATATGTGGTTTCTCTAAAGAAAGAACCTACTCCCTTTCCTCAACTGGGTTTTGATGGACAAAGTGTATTTTTATCTTATCCTTTTTCTTATTCTATTCTTGGTCAATTAGGACTTATAAATTTTCTTATTAAACATAACTTTGTAACTCAGGAAAATCCTTATTCTATTGATGTTTCTCAGAATTATACTTTCCAAAACATAAAAGGAACCCTTAAATTAAATTTTTCAGGGAATATAGATTTTGAGAGCTTAAAATATCCTAATTTTATCCTTAATTGGAGTCATGAGCAGAAACTCTTAGACTTTTTATTTTTAGCCAATTCTTTATCCTATAATTTAAGACCTAATGAAAATCTTTATTCTTTCCAAGACATTTTAAAGTTTAATCTTTCCTATGGATTAAACAAAACCTCTCTTCAATTGAATTATTCCCAGGATAATACTTCCAGTAGATTTAGATCTCTTTTAAATTTGAATCAAGATTTAGATAAAGAGAAGACAAAATCTCTTTTACTTAATTTCAGGTATGAGGATAATACTATTTTAGGGAAAAGGAGCTATGAGATATATGAAGATGGGAGATTTATATATAGAAGTAAAAATTATAGCCTTTCTCTATATCAAAACTATCGGATTTCAGATCCAAAGAATCTTCAACTCATAAAATTACCAGAGATCACCTTTAATGGAACATACACTTTCTTAAATCTTCCTTTAAAATTAGAGGGACTCTTAGGTTATTATAATGAGCCAAGTTCTTATACAGAATCTGCAAAACTGAGTTTTGGGTTTTTTATTCCTTATTCCTTGAAAATTTCCAATTTTAATCTAAATTCTAATTTGGGATATAGACAAGATTTTTATCAGACAGGGGATGCAAGATATTTTATTTATGGGAATATTTCAACAAGTTTTAAACCTTTTAGACTCCTTTCTTTATCTGCGTCTTATAATTTTCAATTCTTAGGAAAGGATATAATTACAGGTGACTCAGGAAATACTCCTTTTTATTTTGATTATCAAGGAGAGACAAGTCTATTATCTGGAAGTTTAATTTTAGGAGACTCGAATTTTAATATCTCCCTTTCTGATTCTTATAACTTTCTTTTAAATTCTTTAGCCCCTTTAAGTGTAAGGGTAAGATGTGACTTAAGAAAAATCTTTATAATCGAGGGAAGTACAAGCTTGAATTGGAATTTACAAAAATTTTCTCCCATCTTAGTTCAATCAATTTTGAATTATCCTTCTTTCATATCTTTAGCCATGGGAGTTCTTTTAAATCCTTATTTAGAAAATCCTCTACAAAGAATGGATTATAAATTGACAATAGATATAAAGGGAGATTGGCATATTGCGGGAAAATTGACTTTATGGGGAATTTATCCTTCTTTTTCTTTCTATCCCATTGTTTCCTTGGATAAGGATTTACATTGTTTTACTGGAAAATTTACTTGGGATCCCAATAACGGAAATATTCAATTTGAGATAGCATTGAAGGCAATTCCTACAAAGAAGATAGGAGGAGAAGTTGGACCCTCTGGATTTTCTCTACTTCCTACTTTTTGATATAATTTTATTGTTGAAAATAATTTTTAAAAGGAGGTAAACATGCAAAAATATAGATGCCTTGTGTGTGGATATGTTTATGACCCCTCTGAAGGAGATCCTGAGAATGACATTCCTCCTGAGACTCCTTTTGAGGATCTTCCTGAAGATTGGGTATGTCCTGTGTGTGGGGCAGAAAAAGATATGTTTAGACCTATATAAAAAGAGGTAGTCTTATGTATTTAATAGTGGGTAATGGAATCTCGGGAATAAACACCGCTCAGGTTATAAGAGAAAAAGATAAAGAAGTTCCCCTCTTTATATTTACAGAAGAAGAATATCCCTATTATTCCAGACCTCAAATCATCGAATTTTTAGCAGGGAATATTGGGGTAGAAGATCTTCCCTTCTACCCCAAGAGGTGGTATGAGGAAAATAATATAAAGGTATTATATAGAGAAAAAGCTTTAAAAATTGATATAGAAAAGAAGATCTTAGAAACAGATAAAGATAAGTATAAGTTTGATAAGCTTTTAATTGCAACAGGAGCTTTTCCTTTTAAACCTCCTTTGGAAAATATTAATAGTGAGGGAGTTTTTACTTTAAGAAATATTGATGATGCCAAAAATATTATTTCTTTTGTTAAAGATAAAGAAAAAGCAATTATTTTAGGATGTGGACTTTTAGGATTAGAAACAGGAAGAGCTCTTTCCAAAAGAGGTTTGAGAATTATTGGCTTAGAATTTTTTCCAAGACTTATTCCAAGACAATTGGATAGTGAAGGGGCAAGAATTTTACAAAGGAAAATAGAAGAAAAATTTGGTTTTGAGTTTTATTTAGGAGTTAAAGCAAAGAAAATCTTGGCAGTAAATGGAAAATTTGAAGGAGTTGAGCTGGAAGATGGAAGAAAAATATATGGAGATTTAATGATAATCTCTGCAGGGATCATCCCTAATACTGAATTAGCAAAAAACTCTAATATTTTAGTAAATAAAGGAATATTAGTTAATGAGTATATGGAGACTAACATGAAAGATATATATTCTGCTGGCGATTGTATAGAGTTTTCTGGAAGAATTTATGGAATTATCCCTGCAAGTTTGGAGCAGTCCTATGTAGCAGGGAAAAATATGTTGGGAGAGGAAGTGAAATATAAAGGGACTATTCCTTCCAATACTCTAAAGATAACAGGTATTGATCTTACATCTATAGGAGAGATAGACCCTCAGGATAAAGGCTTTGAAATTATAATAAAAAAAGATGAGGAAAAAGGATTTTATAGAAAGTTAATATTTAAAGAAGATAGAATTGTAGGAGCAATCTTGTTAGGAGATAAAAGGAAATATGTAAATAAGATTCAAAATCTTATAAGATCTCAAAAGATTGTGGAAAGAAAAGAAGAATTGATAAATGAAGAATTAGGAGGATAGAAAAATGGAAGATTTTGAAAAAATATTAGAAGCATATTCTCAGGCTATAGTAAAAGTGGTAGAAAGGGTTAGTCCTGCTGTGGTAAATATTGATATTAGTCAGGCGGTAGGTTTTTCTTTCTTTACTGGGTTTCAGGAAATAAAAGGAGTTGCTTCAGGATTTATATTTACCCCTGATGGATATATCCTTACCAATAGTCATGTAACTCATCAGGCTAATAAACTTATTATAACCCTGGCAGATAGAAGGCAATTTATTGCAGAAGTTGTAGGAGAAGATCCTCAAACAGATCTTGCTGTTTTAAGAATTCCTGGAAGAGATTTGCCAATGCTTGAATTTGGAGACTCAGATAAGCTAAAAGTAGGACAACCTGTAATGGCTATAGGAAATCCATTGGGATTTGGACATAGCGTAACAAGTGGTGTTATAAGTGCTTTAGGAAGATCTTTAAGAACTTTTAGTGGACATTTAATGGAGAATATTATCCAGACTGATGCTCCTTTAAATCCTGGAAGTTCTGGAGGACCATTAGTGGATATTTATGGAAAGGCGATAGGAGTAAATACCGCTATTATTCAAGGAGCTCAAGGAATTTGTTTTTCTATCCCTATAAATACAGCAAAGTGGGTGGTAGGGTTATTAATAAAAGAAGGAAGAGTTAGAAGAAGCTATTTGGGAATAATTGGACAGAGTGTTCTTATTCCATCAAGAATTAAAGATATGCTTTCTTTATCCCAGGAAGGAGGGGTTTATGTAATAAGGGTTGCTCCTTTCAGTCCTGCCAGTAAAGGTGGATTGCATCCTCAAGATGTAATAATAGGAGTAGAAAATGAGGTCATTAATAATATTGATGATCTACATAAATTTCTTAGCCATACACCTCCAGGTACAAAGGTAACATTAAAGATTATAAGAGAGAATAAATTAGTTAATCTTTTTATAACCTTAGGCTCTGAAGATTAATCTCTCATGAAATAAAAGTCTGTCATAGAAACTAGTGGTATAATAAAGAAAATAAAAACTTTAGGAAGGAGGGTATGGGGATTGTCAGAAGGCTATAGCGCAGTAGTATTTGGAGAAGAACTTCTAAATTATTCCTTTCCAGGCGATCATCCCATGCATCGGAGAAGATTAGAGCCTTTCTGGGAGGAATTAAAAAAACTTATAAAAGCTAACAAGGTTAAAGTTTTTCCTCCTAATCTCGCAAGAGAGGAGGATCTTCTTCTTTTTCATACCGACGAATATGTGAATTTTGTAAAGGAAAAATCAAAAGAAGGAAGAGGTTTTTTAGATTATGGGGATACTCCTGCTTATCCTGGATGTTTTGAGTCTGCGTCCTATGTTGTTGGTGCTACTTTAAAAGGCTTAGAATTAATATTTAGAGAAAATTATATACATGTTTTTGTTCCCATGGCAGGTCTTCATCATGCAAAAAGAAACAGTGCTTCTGGATTTTGTATATTTAATGATATTGGGGTTGCTATAAATAAGGCAAGAAGGGATTACGGAGTGAGAGATATTCTATATATAGATATTGATGCTCACCATGGAGATGGAGTATTTTATGAGTTTCTTTCAGATCCTTATTTATATATAGCAGATATTCACGAGGACGGAAGATTTTTGTATCCAGGAACAGGAGGAAGACATGAGAGAGGAGAAAAGGATGCCTTCGGAACAAAATTAAATATTCCTCTTCTTCCTGGTGCTTCTGATGAAGATTTGTTAACTGCATTGAAAGAAATTGAGGATTTTTCAATGGAATTTAAGACAGAGCTTATAATTCTTCAGGCAGGGGTAGATGGGATTCAGAATGATCCTATAACTCATCTAAATTATACGAGTGATGGGTACGAAAAATTTATAAAAGGAGTTCATGAGCTTTCTCATAAAATTTGTGATGGGAAATTATTAATTTTAGGAGGGGGAGGATATAATCCTGAAAATACAAAAGATGGATGGTTAAGGGTTGTGAAAGTAATTAATCACAATTATGGAGGTTAAAACTATGCTTTATGAAAAAATCACTAAGGATTATATGCAGGCAGTAAAAATTAAGGATTCTTTTAGGGCTGAGGTATTAAGCCTTCTTCGTTCCGCCATAAAGTACAAAGAGATTGATCTTAGAGAAAAAGGAAAGGAACTGAATGATGAAGAGATCATAGATGTAATAAACAAAGAGATAAAAAAGAGAAAAGAAGCCATAGATCTTTATAAACAAGGAAACAGATTAGATCTTGCAGAAAAAGAGGAAAGAGAACTAAAGATTTTAGAAGAGTATCTTCCAGAACAACTCTCTGAAGAAGAATTAAGAAATGTATTAAAAAGAATTATAAAAGAAGTAGATGCAAAAAGTATAAAAGATTTAGGAAAGGTAATGAAATCAGCAATGACAGAATTAAGAGGTAAGGCTGATGGGGCATTAATAAGGAAGATTGCAGAAGAATTATTAAAATAAAATTTTTGGGGAGGGAAAAATGGTTTTGGAAGAGTTTAAAGAAAAGGAAAGAAGATTAAGAGAATTTATGAAAGAAAAGGGATTATCAGGTATTGTTTTAACAAGAAGAAGTAATTTTTCATGGCTCACTTGTGGAGGAGATAATCATGTGGTTTTTTCTACAGAAGAGGGGATTGCATCTCTTGTAGTTACAGAAAAAGAAAACTACATTTTAACTACAAATATAGAGATTCAGAGAATATTAGATGAAGAAGTATCAGGACTAGATTTTAAGCCTCTTTCCTATCCTTGGTATGAAAATAAGAAAGAAGAAATTTTAAGGGAGATCTTTGGGGATAAGCCTTTTGGGACAGATATTCCCTTAGGAAATGGTATTCTTATTGATAGGGATTTAGTAAAAATAAGATCTTCTTTGACTTCTTGGGAGATAGAAAGATATAGAAAAATAGGGAAAGATGCAGGCGAAGTTTTAGAAGAAGTTGCAAGAAATATAAAACCTGGGTTTTCAGAGAAAGCTATTGCGACTTTACTTATTGAAAATTTCTGGAAAAAAGATTTGGAACCTACAGTAATTCTTGTTGCATGTGATGATAGAATCTATAAATACAGGCATCCCATCCCTACGGATAATATATTTAAAAAACAGGCGATGTTAGTTATTATGGCAAGGAGAAAAGGGCTTCAAGTTGCAGGGACAAGACTGGTTCATGTAGGACCATTGGGTGAGGAATTAAAAAAGAAGCATAGAGCAGTAGTAGAAATAGATGCAAATCTTATATATGCTACAAGACCCGGCGTAGCTTATAAGGAGTTATTTAATAAAATGAAGGAGCTTTATAATAAAGTGGGATATCCTAATGAATGGGAGAAACATCATCAGGGAGGACCAACAGGCTATTGGACAAGAGAATTTATAAATAATCCTTATGTAGATGATGTAGTTTTAGAAAATCAGCCTGTTGCCTGGAACCCATCTATTACTGGAACAAAGTCTGAAGATACTATATTAGTAACTTCTAATGGATTTGAAATAGTAACCCATACTGGGAAATGGAATTATATAAAAGTAAAAGTGGAGGGTAAAGAAATAGAAAGACCTGATATACTGATATTATGAGGAAAAAGCCCAGATCCCCATGGGAGATATTTAATATTACTTTTTCCCTAGGGACCAGTGTACTTGCTTCCCTTCTTGTAGGGATTTTTTTGGGTTATTATTTAGATAAAGTCTTTAATACATCTCCTGTTTTTCTATTGGCAGGAGTTGCATTAGGAATTTGGGCAGGGTTTCGTGATATCTTCAGAATATTACGGTAAGTATATAAAGATTGGCATAATAATTTTTTTATTAGGACTAAGTTTTTACTTTCTCTATTCACCCTTAGCTTCTTTGACTTTTGGAATTTCTGGGAGTATAATTTCTTTTTGTTGGTTGGCAGAAGATTTAAAAAAATATGGAGTATTAGGCTATAAAAGTGGTATAATAAAAAGATATGGAATATTAATTATATTGTTTATAATGAGTCTTAAGGCAGAGCTTTTAGGAGCTTTGCTTTTTCTTGTAGGGTATATTATAGGGCAATGGTATATGGTAATTAAAATTTGGAAAGAAGGGAAATAATGGAAGAGATAGGACCGAAAGTTGTATTTAAAATAGGAAATTTTAAAATAACTAATACTTTTATAAGCTTACAGATAGTAAGTATACTGGTTCTAATAATAAGTTTTTGGGTATCCTATAAGCCTAAGGAAGAAATTGTAACAAAGAGACAAAGCTTAGTAGAAGCTCTTATTGAGATGTTTCAAAGATATTTAGGTGGGTTTTTAGGAGAAGAAAATGCAGTAAAATATTTTCCATTCTTTTCTACTCTTTTCCTTTTTATTCTTCTTTCCAATTGGTCAGGTCTTATCCCAGGATTTATTTCTCCTACCTCAGATTTAAATGTAACCGCTGGCTTAGCATTGGGAACTATTGGATATATTCAGTATACTGCCATTAGAGAAAAAGGAAAAAAATATCTTAAGAGTTTTATCTCTCCATCTATTCTTTTCCTTCCTATAAATCTTTTGGAACAAATTACTCGTCCTGTTTCTCTTGCTCTGCGACTTTTTGGAAATATTACTGGAGAGCATATAGTTTTAGCAATAATTTCTTTTTTAGCTCCTTTAATTATTCCTGTTCCTATTATGGCTCTTTCTATGTTTATGGGATTTATCCAGGCATTAATCTTTACTACTCTTTCAGCCGCCTATTTGGCTGCAGTATTTGAAGAATAAAGGAGGTTTTGCTATGATTGGATGGGTTGTAATTGCTTCCATAATTACCGCTGGTTTATCCATAGCTTTAGTAGGTATGTTTGCTACACGAGCTCAAGGAAATGCAGCTTCTTCTGCTTTTGAGAGTGTTGCTCGTCAACCAGAAGCAGGAGATCAAATCAATAGAATGCTTCTTTTTGCTTTAGCATTTATTGAAACTATTGTGATCTTTACATTAACTATCTCATTAATATTACTTTTTGCAAATCCTCTTTTAGGGAGATTGCAGTAAAGTATGTTTAACTTTAACTTTCTTACTGTATTCTCATCTATAGTCAACTTATTGGTCCTTGCATGGATCATAAAAAAGTACTTTATTGGATCCCTCCTTAGAATAATGGAAGATAGAAAAAAGAGAATAGAAACTGCAATAAAAACTGCAGAAGAAAAATTAAAGGAGGCAGAAGAATTAAGAAAAAGAAGAGAAGAAAGACTTCTTTCTGCAAGAAATGAAGCAGCAAAAATTATAGAAGAAGCGGTAGGAAGTGCAGAAAAAATAAAACAGGAAATAGTTTCAAAAGCAGAAGAGGAGGCAGAGAAAATTATTCTAAAGGCTCATGATATTGCAAAAGCTGAAAGGAAAAGAGCATTAGAAACTTCAAGAGAAGAGATTATTGCTCTTTCTAAGATTATCATTCGCCAATTTTTTGCCAAGTTTTTACCTCCTAATTCTCAAGAAATGTTCTTATTATCTTTTATAGATTCCTTTGAAAGATTTATACCTTCATTAAATTTAAATTCTATTGAGGAAATAAAATTTGTATCTCCTAACAAGTTAGATCCTAAGATTATAAATAAAATTGAGGAAAAGTTGAGAAGTATTATTCCAGGAAGTTGGGAATTTGTTTGTGAAGAAGACCCTTCAATTGTCCTTGGTTTTAAACTCTATATTAAAGAATATCTTTTAGACCACTCTTTAGATTTTCATCTTAATCAGATATACCAGTATATAAGGGAGACGGAGAATATATGAGGGAGACAGTTTTAGGACTTCCTTGGAGAGAAATAGAAAGAAAAATAGAAAAATATGACTTCACACCAAGACTTTCCAATATTGGCTATGTGAAATATGTAGGGGATGGGGTAGCACAAGTTTCTCTTTTAGATGATGCTTTTTTAGGAGAAATTGTCTCTTTCTCTTCTGGAGTATTGGGAATGGTTTTAAATCTTTCTGAAGATTTTGTAGGAGTAATTCTTCTTGGAAAGACGAGTAATGTAAAAGAAGGGGATCTGGTTTATTCCACAGGGAAAATGGTTCAGGTTCCTGTGGGAAGTAGTTTTTTAGGAAGAGTTGTTGATCCCTTAGGGAATCCCTTAGATGATCTGGGACCTATATATCCTGAAGGATATTTACCCATAGATAGACCCGCTCCCAGTATCTTTGATAGGGAACCTGTAAAAGAGCCTCTTTATACTGGTATAAGAGCCATTGATGCTTTAATTCCTATAGGTCATGGACAAAGGGAATTGATTTTGGGAGATAGACAAACAGGGAAGACTACTATTGCTATTGATACTATTATAAATCAGAGGAGATATGGAACAATATGTATATATGTAGCCATTGCCCAAAAAAGAACTAATGTAGCTCGTATTGTTCAAACATTAAAAGAGCATAAGGCATTAGCAAATACTATTATTATTGCAACCTTTCCAGATCAATCTCCCTCTCTTAGATATCTTGCTCCTTTCGCGGGATGTTCCATGGGAGAATATTTTATGATGCAAGGAGAGAGAGTATTAATAGTATATGATGATTTAACTAAGCATGCTAATACCTATAGAGAAATTGCTCTTTTATTAAGAAGAATTCCAGGAAGAGAGGCATATCCCGGAGATATATTCTATCTTCATTCTCACCTTTTGGAAAGAGCAGCAAAATTGAGTACTAAAAAAGGTGGGGGAGCATTGACTGCTTTACCTATTGCAGAAACCTTAGCGGGAGAAATATCTACATATATTCCTACAAACCTGATATCTATAACTGATGGTCAAATATATTTAGATACTTCTCTCTTTAATGCTGGAATAAGACCCGCAATAAATGTGGGACTTTCAGTATCAAGAGTAGGAGGATCTGCACAACCAAAGGGAATGAGACAGGTATCAGGGATGTTGAGGTTAAGTCTTGCTCAGTATAGAGAATTTTCACTGTTTTTGGAGTTTGGAACAGAACTTGATGCTACTACAAAAAAGAAAGTGGAAAGAGGATTAAGAATAGAAGAAATTTTAAAGCAATCTGCTCATGAGGTCCAACCTATTGAGGAGCAAATTATAACCTTTTATTTAGTTAATGGAGGATTTTTAGATAATTATCCTGTAAATAAAGTGAAGGAAGTAGTTTCAAAATATATCGAATATATCTCTACTAAATACTCCCCATTACTTTCTTTAATAAGACAAAAACTGGAATTGAATGACCAAATAATATACGAACTTCATAATAGCTTTCAGGAGTTTCAAAAGGAATATGCCAACTCTTCAACAACTTCGTCGTAAAGTAAAAAGTATAAATAATATTAGTCATATAATTCGTTCTATGGAAACCCTAAGTGTAGTAAAAATTAGGGCTTTTCAGGATAAAGCTTTAAGACTAAAACCTTATACACAGGAATTACAAAGAATGTTAGAAAATTTGGTCTCAAAGCTTCCAAGAGAGTATCTAAATCATCCTTTATTAAAAGAAAGAAATATTTATAACACAGGAGTAATAATGATAACTTCTGATTGGGGATTCTGCGGAAGTTATAATGTTCAAATTCTAAATACCGTTGAGAAATTTATAAAAGAAAATCCGAAGAAAAGAATAAGTTTTTATCCTGTAGGAATTTATGCTATAAAATTTGCTAAGGCAAAAAATTTGAGAGTAATTAATTCTTTTACGCATCTTTTAGATGTTCCTGATTTTCTTCAAGTTAAAAGATTAACAAGAAGTTTTGTGAGGGATTTTTTGGAAGAAAGAATTGATGAACTTTATATTATATCTTATGATTTTGTGAATATATTAAAACAAGAAATTATTGTTAGAAGATTGTTACCATTAAAACCTATAAATATTCCCGAGGAAAAAGAGGAAAGTTTTCTTTTCCTACCTTCTCCTGAAAGAATTATAGGTCCTCTTTTGGAAACTATTCTTGAAACTACTATGTTTCAAATAATTCTTGATGCATCAGCCAGTGAACAGGCATTTCGAAGAATTGCTATGAGAAGAGCTTATGAGAATGCCCAAAAGATACAAGAAAAGTTAATATTTCAATTGAATCAGGTAAGGCAAAGTAAGATTACTAAAGAACTTATTGAAATTACTTCAGGAATTGAAACTTTGAAAGAACAAGAGGTGATAAAGATTGGAAGGTAAGATTATTGCTATTAATGGTCCTGTAGTAGATGTCTATTTTCCAAAAGAAATTCCCTCACTAAATGAGGCTTTAGAAGTAAGAAATTTGAGAGGAGAAAATGAGAAACTTATTTTAGAGGTAAGAATGCATTTAGGAAATAACAAAGTTAGGACTATTGCTTTAGGATCTACTATGGGACTATCTCGAGGAATGCCAGTAAAAAGACTATATCATCCCATAAGAATTCCACTGTCTGAGAAACTTCTGGGAAGAGTTATAAATGTTTTTGGAGAACCCATAGATGGGGGAGAACCTATAGAGGGAGAATGGGAACCTATTATAAAAAGTGCTGTGGAATTTCATAGGGTTCAGCCATCTTATTCTATACTGGAAACAGGCATAAAGGCATTAGATCTTCTAACTCCCTTCCCTCGCGGAGGAAAGATTGGACTTTTTGGAGGAGCGGGTGTAGGAAAAACTGTGTTAATAATGGAGTTGATTCATAACATTGCTACCGCCCATGGAGGAATATCAGTATTTGCTGGGGTAGGAGAAAGATCCAGAGAAGGGAATGAATTATGGCTTGAGATGAAAAATTCTCAGGTTATTTCTAAGGCGGTTTTGGTTTTTGGACAAATGAATGAACCTCCAGGAGTAAGAATGAGGGTTCCATATACCGCTCTTACTATTTCTGAATATTTTAGGGATTATTTAGGGAAGGATATTCTTTTATTAATAGATAATGTATTTAGGTTTGTTCAAGCAGGAATGGAAGTATCTTCTATGTTAGGTAGAATTCCTTCGTCTGTAGGTTATCAGCCTACTCTCCTTACAGAGATGGGAGAATTAGAAGAAAGAATTGTCTCCACTGATATGGGATCTATTACATCTGTTCAAGCAGTTTATGTCCCTGCAGATGATTTAACAGATCCCGCTCCCGCTACTATTTTTTCTCACTTAGATTCTACTTTAGTTCTTTCTCGAGAAATTGCAGAAATGGGAATTTATCCCGCTGTAGATCCTTTAGCATCGTCCTCGCAGATTTTGGAGCCACAATTTGTAGGAGAGGAACATGTAAAAGTTGCAAGAAAAGTTGTAGAGATATTACAACATTATGAGAACCTTAAGGATATAATTTCTATCTTGGGAATGGAAGAACTTTCTGAAGAAGATAGGTTAATTGTCCAAAGAGCAAGAAAAATTCAGTTATTTTTGTCTCAACCCTTCTTTGTAGCAGCACAATACAATAATATTCCAGGAGTTTATGTTCCGCGGGAAAAGACCATAGAAGGATTTTCTGCTATTGTAAATGGTGAAGTAGATGATATCCCAGAGGATGCTTTCTATATGGTAGGGACCTTAGATGATGTAAAGAAGAAGGCACAAGAAATGGGTGCCTTGGTCTATTGATGAATAAAAGACTTCTTCATTTGGAATTGGCAACTCCAGATAAAATTATCTTTAAAGGAGAAGTATCTTATATAGTAGTCCCTGTAGAAGATGGAATGTGGGGAATTCTTCCTGGGCATATAAATACTTTAGCTCATTTAACTATTGGGGTTATGAAGGTAGTTTCAAGTGATAAAAAAGTTCATTATTTTGCTATAGGAGAAGGATTCTTAGAGATTGTTAATAATAATGTATATATAACTGTAGATTCTGGGGAAAAAGCAGAAGATATTGATGTTTTAAAAGTGAGAAAAGAAAAAGAAGAATTAGAACAGCTTCTTGCCCAGAAAAAAGCAATTTCTCAGAGAGTTCAATTGTATACTTCTCTTCAAAAAGCCTTAGCAAAACTAAGAGCGGTAGAAAGTCTTGAAGAAACTAAAGGTTCCAAAGAGCAATAGATGTGGTAGATACCCCTACCGCTCCCGCATTTAGAATATCCTTAGCCTCTTCAGGTGTTCTTATAAGTCCTCCCGCAATTAAAGGATAAGGAAGTTGCTGTTTTAATTCCTCTCCTAAATGGATAAAAATAATTCCAGGTAAGATCTCCACAAAATCAGGATCTGAAGTTTGCATAATTTTTACTCCTGTAGCTAAGGCTGAAGAGTCTAATACAAAGAATCTCTGAATTGCAATTAATTCTTCTTCCTTTGCTTGTTGGATAAGGTTTGTTCTTGTGGTTATTATCCCATCAATTCCTACCACTTCTCCAAGATATCTTAATGCATATTTATCTTGAGCTAATCCTTCTAAAAGATCTAAATGGATAAAAACTAATTTATCATGTTTCTTAATTTCTTGAACTACATTAGGGAGAGTTAAAATATTAGTCTTTAGTAAAAATATTACTTTAGTTTTGCTTTGAAGAGCTTGGGATAATCTTTCTTCTTCTCGAACTGCAGCAATAATAGGATTATTCTTTAAAGTCTGAAGAAAGTCCTGTTTTTTAATTTTCTTTTGCATGTCAAACCCCTTTTAAAATAAGATTTTTAAAGATAATCTTACAATAAAATTATATCAGAAATTTACTTGGTTTGTCAAAAAATTATGGTATAATATTTAAAAAATGTTTTTAAGGGAGAGTATAAAATATATCCTGGGAGGAAGACTATGAAAAAAACCCTTATCTTCTTTTTTATAATTTCAATATATCTTTTTTCTCTCTCCTCTGCTCAAAACATTCAATGGAAAGATGGCTATCCAAAATCACTTCCTGATGGAAAAATAGAACTTTCTTGGACATCAGGAGTTTCAGGGACTTATTCTATATATAGGATTTCTGGAGACGGGAATCCTTATCCTTATAGCTTTTATACTAATACTATATCAACCACTTATACTGATACTAACACAGAGGATGGGGTTTTATATAGCTATGTAATAGCGATATATGATGGAACCCAAACACTAACTACTGAGATAGGGAGGGCAAAGGCAGATAGAACAAAGCCTATTATTAACAATCTAAATGCCTTTCCTAACCCCTTTTCTCCTGATGGGGATGGATTTAGAGATAAAGTGACCATCTCCTTTGATTTAAGTGAGTATTCTACTGTGACAATTACATTACAAGATAAAAATGGGAATATATATACTCCTCCTGAATGGAATGGAACCATATGTCCTTCGCCAAAAACTTATAATTTTGAATGGGATGGATATGGGATTTTTGGAGGAACATATACCTTAGCTTCTGAAGGGTTTATTATATATACAATAACCGCAACAGATTTTGCAGGAAATACTAATTCTGCAACAGGAAAATTTATTTTAGATATTCCTGATATGGAGCTTGCTAACTTTTATGGTCTGCCTAATCCCTTTGATCCTACTTTAAGATCTGATGTAATATACAAAGCTTCATATACTCAATTTCCTACTTATAATAATACTTATACTTTCAACTTTTCTCCTCAATTTTATTTAGATCAGTCTGCAATTACCATTGTTGGAAGCTCCTTTCAGTTTGATATTCTTCCAAAACCAGGAGTTTCTTACACTCCTACTCTCAAAAATGCACAGGTTAAAATTTATGATTCTAATGGTGCCTTAGTAAGAACTATTACTCTTCCCGCTAATCTTTCCAAAAGTGGTAATTTCTACTGGTATGGAGAAGATGATCCTCAATTAATAAAAGATGATCCTACAAAGCCTGAATCTTGGTGGTATATGATAAGGGGTGTTCCTTCTGGAAACTACACTTTCGTTCTTTCTGCAACATATACTATACCCCATCCTGATGATCCTACAAGAGAATTAGAAATTCCATTAAAAGAGATAACTACATTATTAACAATTCAAAGAGCCTTCCTACCTCCTTCTGATACTACTCCTCCCCGGGTTATCTCTTTTACTCCTGAAGATGGAAGCTTAGTATCTAATATTCTTTTTGTTTCTGCAGTTTTAGATGATGGAGCAGGGGTAGGACCTGATTTAGTAAAATCTGATATTAGAGTAAAAGATAATTTAGGAAGACTTGTAGGAGGAATAAAATCTCACAATGAAGTAGATACTTTATATTGGACCTTTACTTCTACTTTAACATCAGGGCAATATTTTATTGAAGTAATTCCTGTAGATAAATATGGAAATGTTGGTTCTCTTACTACTTCATCTTTTATTATTGATAATACTCCTCCTCAGGTTTTAGGAGTATCTCCAGCAGGGAATGTGGTCTCTGTAAATCAAATTAGGGTGAATTATCAGGATATAGGTTCTGGATTAGATTTTTGGGATAATTATCCCGTGTCTCCTGCGAAGTCTCATATAAAAATTTATATTCCTACAACTCCTCCCCAAGAAATTACTTTACTATTTGATAAGAATTTGTCTTCTTCTATATATGCAATAGCAAATGTTCCTCAAAGTATTTTAGGGAGCGATGGAAGATATGATTTAAGTATTTATTTAGTGGATAAAGCGGGAAATAATACTACTTCCTATACTTACTTTGTGTTAGATAGAACCCCTCCTACAATAATAAGTAGCACACTGCCCCAAACCTTTGTAAACTATACAATTTCTCAGATAAAAATCACAGTACAAGATGCTACGACAGGAATAAATACTTATACATTAAAAACATTCTTGGAATTAAGAGATTCCTTAGGAAATCAAGTTCCTTCTACTTTTACCATTAATATTATAAATCTAAAGACTGCAGAACTTGTGTTAAATATAAATTCTACATATACTTGGCAGGAAGGAGATTACTATCTAACTATAAGGGTGGCAGATCTTTTAGATAATGTTTTATTTACTCCTCAAAAATTTACCTTAGATTTAACCTCTCCCGATATTATTTCTATCTCTCCTTCAGGCAATGTAAAATCAGTAGATAAAGTGATAGTGAAATATTCAGAATTGGGAAGTGGAATAGATTTCACAAAGTCAAGGGCTTCTCTCACTTTCCAGGGAATTTCTACTTATACATTGTTTAGTTCATCAGAATCTACAGGAGCAGAACTTATAGCAAGATTTAGCAGTGACGTGTTCTCTCAAGATGGGAACTATAATCTTGATATTATCTTATATGATAAAGCGGGAAATACAAAGACTTCTTCTACTACCTTTATCTTGGATAGAGAAGGACCAATAGTTAAAGAGGTAAGTCCAACTAAAAATTCTACTTTACTTCTTCCTCCTCAAAAAATATGGGCTAAAGTGGAAGATAAAACCATAGGATTGAATTTTGATTTGGCTAAGACTTATATTAGTCTTCTTGATCCTAATGGTTCACAAATTTCAGGGACATATACTTATGAGAAATCAGCTGATGATAAGACAGGGACATTAACACTGCAGATTAGTGGATATACTTGGACCAATGGAATCTATACTGTAAGAATTAATGTAACAGATAAGTTAGATAATACTACTTATGATACTTATACCTTTACTCTGCAACAAGCCCCACAAGAGACAGGAGATTTAATAATATCTCCTAAGGTATTCTCTCCAGAGAAAGGTAATTTAAGGATTGATTATCAATTTCAAGTGGTATCAGGAAACATCCAAAAAGTGGATATAGAAATATATTCTCTTAATGGAATTCTTGTTAAGAAATTAAGTTCTGAAAGCTATAATTCTCCTCAAGTTCAAGGCACTGTAACTTGGGATGGGAGAGATAGCTTAGGAAGACTGGTACCTAATGGTTATTATCTTGTTAAAGCAAAAATAACAGAAAGTAGTGAAGCCATAAGAGTAAGATTTAAAGGTTTTGTGGTCTTAAAGTAGAGGAGGTATAATATGAGAAGATTAATTTTAGTCTTTTTAATTTTATTTTTGCTCACTCCCTCTTTTGCTCAACAAGGACTTTTTGGGGCTTTTGCATCCACTGGTCCATTAGTAGGATGGAGTGTTAGAGCTTTGGGGATGGGAGGTGCATTTTCTGCTTTAGAAGGAGATCTGGAAGGCGCTTTATGGAATCCCGCGAGTATTTCTCGTCTTTTAGATTCCCAGTTGAGTATTATGTATAATTACTCCCCTCTAACTTTTGAGGGATTTGGATTTGGAACAAATATGTATATAACTTCTTATCATATACTTTTTGGAATTCCTGATAGGGGGCTTTGGTCATCAGGAGTTTTTTATACAGGTCTTTCTCCAATAGAGGATTTAGGAATTTTATATAGAGAGAACCAATTGGGATATACTGTGGCGAAGAGCTTAGATTTTTTAGGGATAAAGAATATAGCCCTTGGATTTAATTTTAAAAGATTATGGGTAAATATGCCCTCACCATATAAAGCAGAGGGATGGAGTATAGATCTTGGTATTATACTAAGATTTTCTTCAACTCTTAAATTAGGCTTTTCTGCTCAAAATCTTTTTGCTTCCTTAGATTGGTATGATGGAGAAAAGATATCAAAGGAACCTCCTCCTGCAAATTTTAAAATGGGAATTTGTTACCAAACTGAGAGATTAACTTTTGCTTTTGATTTAGATTTTCCAAGTCTTTATTATCACATTGGTGGAGAATACTTTTTTGATCCTATATTTTTTAGAATAGGATGGAACATAGATTCTCCTACTTTAGGTTTAGGATTTAGAAGCCCTGATGGAAGATGGAGAATTGATTATGCTCTTCTTTATTCCTTAGGTATAGGGGGATTAAATCATAGGTTGGGAATTTCTATGTTCTTCTAAAAAGTAATGGGTGATGAATTTTCTTTACTCATCACCCATTACTCATTATTTATCCCTTAATTACCGCTAAGGGTTTCATTTGGGCAACTCTTAAAGACAATCCCGCATTATGTACTACATTTACTACATCTACAACATTTTTATAAGCCTCAGATGCCTCTTCCACAATAGAAGCTTTTGAGGCAGCTCTTACAATAATTCCTCTTTCTAAAAGTTCCCTTTCAACATCTGACGCTTTTCTTCCACTTCTCAAAAGTTGCCTTCTACTTTGGGTTCTCCCTGCACCATGGCATGTAGATCCAAAGGCAATTTCCATTGCTTTAGGAAGACCAATAAGGAGAAAGGAAGATCTTCCCATATCTCCTGGAATAATCACAGGCTGACCAATATCTCTATATTCTTCTGGAACATCAGGATGTCCCGCAGGAAAGGCTCTGGTTGCTCCCTTTCTATGTACAATTACTTCTTCTTTTTTCCCTTCTACCATATGTTCTTCTAATTTTGCAATATTATGAGCAACGTCATATATAAGTTTTAGTCCTAATTTGTCTGCTCCTTGCTTAAATACTTTTTCCATGGTTTCTCTTACCCAGTGAGTAATCATTTGACGATTTGCCCAGGCGAAATTTGCAGCAGCACACATAGCTTGAAAGTAATCTTGACCTTCTGGAGAATCAAAGGGAGCACAAGCAAGTTGTCTGTCAGGGACACTTATTCCATATTTATTCATGGCTTGAGTCATTACTCTAATATAATCTTCCGCTACTTGATGTCCTAATCCTCGGGAGCCTGTATGTATCATTATTACAATCTGATTGGGAAATAATCCTAATTTCTCAGCAATCTCAGGTTCAAAGATTTTACTTACTACTTGAACTTCTAAGAAATGATTACCAGAACCTAAGGTTCCCAATTGAAATTCTCCTCTCTCTTTTGCCTTTTTAGAAACCTTATCTGGATTAGCAAATTTTAGACATCCTCCTTCTTCTATTCTATCTAAATCTTCTTTCCATCCATATCCTTGCTTTACTGCCCAACGAGCTCCATTCGCCAATACTTCGTCTAATTCTTTCCCTTTTACCCTTAATTCTCCTTCAGAGCCTACTCCTGCAGGGATGGCAGAAAAAAGAGCGTCTACTAACTCTTTTATTTTTGGTTCTACATCTTCCTTAGATAAATTTGTTCTTATTAGTCTTACCCCACAATTTATATCATACCCTACACCTCCAGGAGATATAACTCCTCCCCTTTTTCTCATAGCAGCAACTCCACCAATAGGGAAACCATACCCCCAATGAATATCAGGCATAGCTAAGGATGCAGATATCACTCCAGGGAGGCTTGCTACATTTGCTACTTGCTCAGGAGATTGATCCTGAATAATGTCTTGAATAAGCTTTTCATCAGCAAAAATTATCCCTGGAACTTTCATCCAAGGTTTATAGTTTTCAGGTATTTTATATCTATAATCATCTATCTTTTCTAAGGGACCTTTCCATTGATCTCCCATTATGTTCACCTCCAAATAGTCTTTGGTTTGATCCTGTTTTATTTCTTGGTATTTTTCTCCTATAATAATTATACCTTTAAAATATTAATTTGAAAGGAGGTTTAAAAATTTGTTTTTTGAATTTACAGTATCTACACTTGGAAAAACTGTGCTTGTGGATATCACCGATAAAATTGAAGAATGTGTTAAAAAAAGTAATATAAAGGAGGGTAGATGTTATATATTTATTCCCCATACCACTGCGGGAATTATTATTAACGAAAATTATGATCCTAGTGTAGTAAGAGATATTTTAAATACCTTAGAAAGATTAATCCCTTGGAGCATGAATTATTCTCATACTGAGGGAAATTCTCCCGCCCATATAAAAAGTGCTATTATAGGAAATCAGATAATGGTTTTTGTTAAAGAAGGAAAATTGAAGTTGGGAGCATGGCAGGGAATATTTCTCGCAGAATTTGATGGACCAAGGGTGAGAAAAGTTTGGGTTGACATAGTAAAGGATTAGGTTTAAACTTTATCAAAGAGTTAGGGCCCTCTTAATTCTTTTTAGAAAGGAGGGAGAAAAATGGCTTGGTATTGGTGGCTAATAATAATTGTAGTAATCATTCTCTTAATTTGGTATTTTACTAAGGGAAAGAAATAGAGAAAGATATAGGTTTCATAAAAAAGGGATGGAAAGGGAAATTCCATCCCTTTTTATGTGGAGGTGGGAAAAAATGCGATCTGCGCTCTTAATTATAGATATGATTGTAGATTTTGTGACTGGAAAATTTGGGAACCCTTATGCTCAAGGAATAGTTCCAAAGATAAAAGAACTTTTAAATACCGCAAGGGAATTTAATATTCCTATTTTTTATCTAATAGATTCCCACTCCCCATCTGATCCAGAAATTTCTCTATGGGGAGAACATGCTATGGAAGGAGAGAAAGGTTCTGAAATAATTCCTGAACTTTCCCCACAGGAAGGAGATTATATTATTAAAAAGAAGGTTTACACTGGGTTCTTTAAGACAGATTTAGAAAAGAATTTAAAAGAATTAAACATAGATACTTTATATCTTACAGGAACCAGTACTCACATATGTGTTCTTCACAATGCTTGTGATGGTTTTTATAGAGGATTTAAAATTGTTGTAGTATCTGATGCAGTTGCATCTTTTGTTCCCGAGGAACATGATAAAGCTTTAAAATATATGAAAGACATTTATGGCGCTGAAATTTTGACCTCTGACATTGTAATGGAAAGGTGGAAGAAAAAGTGAGAGATTTTTTGATTGCAAAGCCTGAAGAAATTAAAAATGGTTTAGCTACTGATGCCTATTTTTTAAGGACTGAAGAAGTCTTAGATGGTCTTAGGAAAAATCCTTATGTAGTAATGGAACTTTTTACTAAGGCTTTCCCTGATAAAAATTATCTTTTTGGGGTTTTTTTAGGAGCATATGAAGTAGCAAAACTTCTTGAAGGACTACCTGTGGATGTTTATGCTATGGATGAAGGAGAAATTTTTTTTCCTTACGAGCCTGTTATTCAAATAATAGGTAGATATAGAGATTTTGCAAGATATGAAACTTCGATTTTGGGATTTGTATCCTTCTTATCAGGGATAGGAACAAAATCTGCAAGAGTAAGAATCGCAGCAAGGGATAAGAAAATTTATAGTTTTGGAACAAGAAGACAGCATCCCTTCTTAGCACCCGCTGTAGAATATGCTACATACGTATGTGGATTCGATGGAGTCTCTAATGTTCTTGGAGCAAAATATTTAGGAAAAACTCCTGTGGGAACTATGCCTCATGCTTTGATTCTTGTGATTGGAGATGATAAGTCCTCCTTTTTAGCTTTTGATAAATATGTAGATGAAAAGGTCCCAAGAATTGCCTTGGTAGATACTTTTGGCTCTCCTACTGTGGAAGCTTTAGAAGCCTTAGAAGCTTTAGGACCAAGACTTCGAGGAATAAGATTAGATAGTAAAGATTATGCTTATCTTATAAAAGATATAAGATGGGAGTTTTCAAGAAGAGGTTTTCCCGATATAAAAATCTTTTTAAGTGGTGGACTGGACGAATATGAGGTAGAAAAATATAGAGATCTTGCGGACGCTTTTGGAGTAGGGACAAGAATTGCTAATGCATCATCTATTGATTTTGCATTAAAAATTGTGGAAGTTGATGGAGAGCCAAAAGCAAAATCAGGAAATATGCCAGGAAGAAAACAAGTACAAAGGGATGAAAATTATAACGACGTGATTCGTCTCTTTGAATCTGAGATATTACCCGGATATAGACCCTTATTAAAACTTTTAATAAAGGAGGGAAAGATTATAAGAGAATTTGAAGATGTAGATAAGATTAGGGAAAGAATATTGAAAAATTTAGAATGTTTACCTGAAAATTTGAAGAAAATAACAGGCGGTGAGCTACCTAAGATAAGGTTTGAGCCTTGACGATTACAAGTATTTCTGTTAACATATCCTTTGTGTCAAATTTTGGAGTAAAGGGAGAGGTAAGATGAAAAGGACCTATCAGCCTAAAAAACATCATAGACAGAGGGTTCATGGTTTTTTAAAGAGAATGAGAACTCCAGGTGGAAGGAAAGTTATTAAGAGAAGAAGAGCAAAAGGAAGAAAGAGACTGGCAGTATAATTGGGACTTTTTTCTTTTCCATCTTATGAAAGGCTTAAAAAGAAGGAAGATTTTAAGAGAATTTTGAGGGAGGGTAAAATTTATACCCTCTCCCCCCTTATAGTATATATTAGAAGAGGAAGCCCACAGAGAAAAATAGGAATAAGTGTCAGTAAAAAAGTAGGTTCCGCAGTAGTTAGAAATAGATTAAAAAGATTGGTAAGGGAAGTTTATAGATTAAATAGACCTTATCTTGTAGACGATGTGGAAATGCTTGTGATAATAAAGCCAGGAGATAAGGTGATTGATAATTTTTGGGAAATGGAAAAAGTTCTTAAAAAAATATGGCAAGATGCAAAAATTTTCAAGGATGTTGAGAAAGATAGGGATTCTATTAATAAAATTTTATAAAAATTTTATATCTCCATTACTTCCCCATTCTTGTAGATTTTACCCCACCTGTTCTACTTATGCGTTGATTTCTATAGAGAAGTTTGGATTTATAAAAGGCGGGTTTTTAGCTATAAGAAGAATTCTTCGTTGTCATCCCTTTAATCCCGGAGGATACGATCCTGTCCCTGAAGTTTATATTCCCATAAGATTAAATATAAAGCTTAGGAGGAAAGAGAAATGATTCAATTCTTAGTAGATATTTTAAAATACATTTTGGAATTTTTTTATTCTGGGACTAATAATTATGGACTTGCTATAATTCTCTTAGTAATTTTCATAAGAATACTTTTATATCCTTTGGTTCAAGCTCAACTTAAGTCTCTTCTTCTTATGCAAAAGATACAACCTGAAATTAAAAAACTTCAAGAAAAATTTAAGGATGATCCTCAAGCCTTTAATAGGGAGGTTATGATTCTTTATAAACAATATAAGATAAATCCCGCTATGGGATGTTTACCTCTTTTACTTCAATTTCCCATTCTTATTGCTCTCTATCAATTATTATTGCATTATAAGTATACTACTATTCCTACTTTTCTTTGGATTTCTGACTTAACTAAACCTGATATAATACTTTTACTTCTTATGGGAATAACTCAATATTTTTCTGGAAAACTTTCTTCTATTTCTACAACTCCTGAGATGAAAAAACAACAGGAATTAAATAACATTCTTATGGCTGTTTTATTTACAGGCATGTTTTATTTCTTTAATATACCTGCAGGAGTAATGCTCTATTGGTTTACATCTAACCTTTTCCAGCTTCTTCAACAATTTATTGTAATAAAGCTTCATTTAGGAGGCTAAGAAAATATGAAAGAGGTGGAAACAGAGGGAAGAACCTTAGATGAAGCTTTGAAAAAGGCTCAAATGGTTCTTGGGGTTCCTTTAGAAGATATAGATTATAAAATACTGGAGATGGGAAAGGATGGAATCTTAGGGATTGGTGCAAGACCTTATAGAATTTATGCATGGATTAAGAAAAAACCCGAAGAAATGTTAGAAGAATTTTTAAAAGGTATCCTTAGAAGAATGAATATAAGAGTGAGAATAAAAGAAATTAAAAAAGAAAATAACATAATATTTAGTATTGAAGGAGAAAATTTAGGAAGACTTATTGGATATAATGGAAAAAATCTATCTGCATTGGAGCTTATCTTAAAATTATACGCTTCAAAAATAGGAATTAAAGAGATTATAAGTTTAGATATAGATCATTATAGAGAAAGAAGAGAAAATTATTTGATAAATTTAGCAAAGAAATTGGCAAAAAGAGTAAAAGAAGAAAAAAAACAAATTGCTCTTAAACCCCTCCCTGCCAGAGAAAGAAGAATTATACATATTGCTCTACAAGAAGATCCTTATGTGTATACCTTTAGTGAGGGAGAGGACCCTAATAGAAGAGTAATCATAGCACCGAAAGAGAAAATATGAAGGAATATTTAAAGGATGACATTGTTGCTATATCTACACCCTTGGGGCATAGTGGAATTGGAGTTATCCGGCTAAGTGGACCCAATGTAATCTCTTTAATTAAAGAGGTTTTTGTCCCTCATAAGAAAAAAGATATTACAAAGGTTCCTTCTCATACTCTTCATTATGGGAAAATAGTTGATGGAGAAAGAGTTATTGATGAGGTTATGATTGCTATTCTTAGGGCTCCTCATACTTATACTAAGGAAGATATGGTAGAGATTTATGCCCATGGTGGACCTATTCCCTTACAAGAAATTTTAAATCTTCTTATTAAAAAGGGGGCGAGACTTGCAGAAAGAGGAGAATTTACTAAAAGAGCTTTTTTAAATGGAAGGGTTGATCTTTTACAGGCAGAAGGGGTATTGGAAATTATTCAGGCGAGGAGTTCAAGATCCTTAGAAATTGCTATCAAGAAATTAGAAGGAGAATCTTCTAAGATTTTAAGAAAAATAAAGAATAAAATTGAGAACTTAAGAATATATTTAGAGGCTTCTTTAGATTTTCCTGAAGATGTAAGTGAGTTAGAAAAAGAAGGATGGATTAATTCTTTAGAAGAATTGATAAAAGAGACAAAAGAACTGATAGAGAAAGCTGAGAGAGGAGACTGGCTTAAGGGAGGATATAAGGTAGTTCTTGCGGGAAAACCTAATGTTGGAAAATCAAGTCTTTTTAATGCCTTAATGAGAGAGGAAAGGGTAATTGTAACTCCTATTCCTGGAACTACAAGGGACTATATTGAAGGAGAGTTATACTTGTCAGGGTATCTTATAAGGCTATTTGATACCGCAGGGCTTAGAGAGCCAAGAGATGAAGTAGAGGCTATAGGTATTAAGAAGACTCAGGAGGTAATAAAAAAAGCAAATCTTATTTTATTTTTAATAGATATATCAGAGCCATTAAAAGACGAGGATTTAGAATTATTTAGAAAGATTTTTGAAGAAAATATTAAGATTATTATTGTTTTAAATAAAATTGATCTTGAAAGGAAGATTGAAGAAGATGAGTTAGAAAAATATTTTCCTAAAATTCCAAAAGTTTATATATCTGCATATACAAAGGAAGGTTTGGATATATTAGAGAAAATAATTTTGGATCATATCCAGGAAGAGGAATCTCTGGATGTTTTATTTTTCAATACTTATCATCAAGAAGAATTGAAAAAGGCTTATGATATTCTTACTCAGTCCTTAGAAATCATTAAAAATCCCTATGGTGGAATGGACATTTTAGCAGAAAGTCTTTTTGATGTGGAAAAAATATTTGGAAATATCTTAGGAGAAGATGTATCTATTGATATAGTAGATAAGATTTTTGAGAATTTTTGTATAGGAAAATAGGGAGGATTATATGAATAACTTTTGGATATTTTTATTGGGAATGATTCAAGGAATTACAGAATTTTTACCTATAAGTAGTACTGCTCATCTTATTCTTATACCATACCTTATAAAAGTACCAGATTTTGGACTAACTTTTAATGTAGGACTTCATTTAGGAACTTTTTTGGCAGTAATTATTTACTTTTTAAGGGATTGGATAGAACTTATATTAGGACTATTTAAAGAGGGAGAAAAAAGAAGACTTCTTGGATTAATCATTTTAGCATCTCTTCCCGCAGGAATTTTTGGAATTATTTTAGACCCTTTTGTAGAAAAGATTTCAGAACCTCAAACATATTCTTTTGCGGTGTGGATTATACTTGTTGGAGTAGTGACTTTTGGAATCATATTTATTCTTTTAGAAAAATATTCCGCTAAAAACCTTGAAATCAAAGATTTAGATGTGAAAAAAGCTCTTAATATAGGATTCTGGCAGGTACTTTCTCTCTTTCCTGGTGTATCAAGATCAGGATCTACTATATCAGGAGGAATGTTTATAGGATTAAAAAGAGAAGAAGCCACAAAGTTTTCTTTTCTTCTTTCACTCCCTATAATAGGTGGAGCGGTCTTATTAAAATTTTTACAGCTTTTTAAAGAAGGAACCAAAGGAGAAATATCATTAATTCTTTATGGAGCCTTAATCTCATTTATTGTAGGGCTTATAAGTATTCATACCCTATTAAATTATGTTCGAAGATTTTCTCTAAGAGTATTTTCTTATTATAGATTTATTCTTGCTATTGCTATTATCTTGGCATATTTTAATTTGAAAATTCCAGCTCTTATTATCCTTAGCGTCGCAGTAATTTACCTTGCTACTTTTCTCTTACTTAAACAGCGTCTCTAAAGGGAAATGGATTTTGGACCTGTTTCTCAAAAGGAATTCTCTATTTTTCTTATCCCTATACTGTACCAATGCTCTTTGGAGCTTCCTTTCTTCATAAGTTTTTGCAACATAAATTTTCTCTTTCCTAAATGGGTGATATTCTGTATAAAAAGAGCAAGATGCGGATGTTAAGGGAAGAGGAGTATAGTCCTGAATTTGTTCCAAATAATGTCCCAGTCCTTTTACATATATGGCTAAGTCCCATGCATCCTCTATAGTACTTCCTGGATGAGCGGATATAAAATATGGGATTAGATAGAACTCTTTCTTTTGTCTTTTTATCTCTTTTTCAAAAATCTCCACAAATTTTTCATATACTTCAAATTTTGGCTTTCTCATAATTTCAAGAACATGATCCTTTACATGTTCTGGAGCGGTAGAAAGTTGTCCTCCCACGTATCCTTCTTCTATAATCTTTCTTATATATTCTGGATCTTTTAATGCAAGATCATGTCTTATTCCTGAAGCAATAAATAAATGTTTTACCTTTGAAATATTTTTTACTTTTTTAAATAGGTTTAACTGTCTCGAGAAATCTACCTCAAGATATGGGCAAATATCTGGGAAAAGACAATCTCTTTTTGAGCAAGAGCCAGGAATTTTGTGAATTTTACATCTTATTCCATACATGTTTGAGGTAGGTCCACCTATATCACTTATAGTCCCTCTAAACATGGGATGAGAGAGCAATCTTTTTACCTCTTCTAAAATGGATTTTTCGCTTCTCTCTATAACTTGCCATCCTTGATGGAGGTTTAAAGAACAAAAAGAACAACTACCAAAGCACCCTCTATGGGAAGTAATAGAGGTAATAACAGTTTTTAAAGCAGGGATTTCCTCTTTATATGAAGGATGAGGCTTCCTTGTAAAAGGAAGGGAATAAATAAAATCTACATCAAAAGTGGTATATATAGGAGGTGGGTTTTGAATTACATATCTTTTTCCATCTTTTTGAACTAATGTTTTTCTTTCTTTTATACCTTTTATTAAGAGGTTCTGAAATTCAAAGTAAGCCTCTTTATTAGTTGAAACTTCTTCAAAACTAGGGAGGGAAATATAATCTTTATCTTTTAAAAATTTATCTATCTCTTTCTCGCTTAAAGAGAAAACTATACCTGGAATTTGATAAATCTCATACCAATCTTTATTTTCTGCCAAGGCTTTTGCTATCTCTATAATCTGTTTTTCACCCATTCCATATACAATTATCTTTGCTCGAGATTCCAGAAGAATAGAATGTCTTACTTTATCTTCCCAATAATCATAATGAGAAAATCTTCTTAAACTTGCTTCTATTCCTCCTAAGATTATAGGGACATCAGGATATAATTCATGGACTATGTTAGAGTAAACTAATACCGCTCTATCAGGTCTTTTCCCTGTTTTTCCTCCTTCAGAATATGCATCTTCTTTTCTTGGTCTTTTGTTGGGACTATAATTTGCTACCATAGAGTCTAAACTTCCCGCTGAGATTCCAAAGAAGAGTCTTGGCTTTCCTAACACTTTAAAATCCTCTTTATTTTTCCAATTAGGTTGAGGAATAATCCCTACAGAAAATCCTATAGATTCTAAAACTCTTCCTATTATAGCTATTCCAAAAGAAGGATGGTCTATATATGCATCTCCAGAGATTAAAATAATATCCAATTGATCCCAACCTACTTTTTTAGCCTCGTAAAGATTAATAGGCAAAAATTTTTTAAAATTCACAGTTGCAACTTTTTCCACCCTCTACTTCCAACTGTAAGGTAGAATGATTTATCCCCAAATTTTCTCTTAATCTTTTCTCGATGGTATTACATATTTTTTCTGCATCAGATAATTTCTGATCCTCTACTACTATATGAGCAGATAAAGCTATCTCTTTACTGTCTATTTGCCAAACGTGAAGATGATGAACTTCTTTTACTCCTGGAACTCTTAGTATGCTTTCTTCTATCTCCTTAGGATTTAAATGATAAGGAGTTCCTTCTAAAAGTATATGAATGGAATTTTTTAATATATCATAACTTCCTGAGAGGACAAAGAAAGCAATAATTAAAGATACAACAGTATCTGCAATATAAATATTTTTCCAAAGAATTAAAAGAGATGCAATAATAACTCCTACAGAAGATAGACTATCCAAGACTAAATGTAAAAAGGCGCTTCTAATATTTAAATTTTCATGACTTTCTTTGTGTAAAAGGCCCGCACCTAATATATTCCCTACAAGTCCTAAAACTGCCACAATAAATGTGGGAAATCCTAAAATCTTTGGTGGGTTTTTGATCCTTTCATAAGCTTCGTATAAGAGAAAGAAAAAAAGTCCTAAAAGAAGAAGTCCATTAAGTAAGGCAGATAATACTTCTAATCTTCTATATCCATAGGAATGAAGTAAATCTCTTTTTTTGTTTTTAGATATTAAATCAGCAATATAACTTATAAAAAGGGCGAAAAAGTCATTTATATTATGAAAGGCATCACTAACTAAGGCTAAGCTATTGGCTAATATTCCTCCAATAACTTCTCCTATTGCTATAAAAATATTTAAAAACATTGCCCAAAAAAGCTTATTTATTTCCATTTTTCCCTTCCAATAAATTAAATTACCACTAAGTATTTTACAGAAAAAATTGCAATTGTGAAAGGGAGACTGGAAGCTGAAATAAGAGGATTTAAGGGTATAAAAATAGCAAAAAATATCTTAGATAAAGCTTAAGACAGTATAAAGGAGCTAAAAAAGAGGGATAAAGTAGATGTGATAGACGAAATGAGAAAGAAAAATAGAATAGAGAGTGTATTTGGGAACATAAAAAGAGGAGGAAGAGACTACTTTATAAGAATTCTTTTAATTTGGCTCTTTAAAATTGCCCTTCTAAATATATCATTTCCCCTTATTTAAAATTTTTTTGAACAGTCTCCCATTTATACTTGACACAGAGATAAAAAAGTATTACCATAATAAACGATTGCGTAATTGATTTATAGAAAGAAAAGGAGGTGAGAAGGAGAAATAACTTTTATTAATAAGGGGGGATTTAGAAGTTGTTTTTAAACTATTTTACAAAAATTTGAAAGAAGGAAAGGGTAACATGAAGAAGTTTTTGAAAGTCTTGTTTTTAGGAGTAGTGGTTTGTAGTTTTATTCTAGGTGGCATACATGAAGCTTGATAATGTAAACTTTTTTAGAGGGGAGTTGATGGAGATAAAAGCCGGTAATCAAAAGCCAAAGTCTTATTTTCGCGAGTTAAATATTCTTCTTGCTCTTATTATATTGTGTATCTTTATCACAATAATGAATCCCAAATTTGTCACGCCTTTTAATTTACAAGTAGTTGCCAGACAAATAGCAATTTACGGTCTTATTGCCATAGGAGAAACTTTGATAATCATTGGTGGTGGTATAGACCTTTCTGTGGGTTCTCTGGTTGCTCTTACAGGAGTCCTTGTAGCTCTCTTTATGAAAAATGGCATGGACATGATGGTAGCAATTCTTGCGGTCTTAATCATCTCTTGTCTCATAGGACTTTGGCACGCATTTTTTGTTACTAAACTCAAAGTTCCTCCTTTTATAATTACCTTAGGAACCCTTACTGCAGCAAGAGGGCTTGCCTCGGTTATTACTAAAGGATGGCCTATTATTGGTCTTCCTGAAAAGTTCTTTTTTATAGGGCAGGGAGATCTCTGGGGAATTCCTTTTCCCACTATAATATTGATAATATTTGCAATTTTAGCCTTCTTTATTACTAAATATACAGTACTTGGTAGAAATTTATACGCGGTTGGAGGTAATATTGAGGCTGCAAGGCTTTCTGGAATAGATGTGGACAAAGTGAGGATATTTACTTATATCTTTGGATCTTTCCTTGCAGGAATTACAGGGATAATTATTGCTTCAAGATTAAGTCAAGGACAAGCAGGAGTTGGAGGAGGTTATGAATTAAGTGCTATAGCAGCTGCAGTGATAGGAGGTACTTCCCTCTCAGGGGGTGAAGGGACTATTTTAGGTACAATAATCGGTGCAAGTATCATGTCAGTAATCTATAATGGGCTCATACTTCTTGAAATCTCCTCTTATTGGCATGATGTAGTAATGGGTCTTGTAATAGTTACAGCAGTTACAATAGATATATGGAGAAAGAGAAAAAGATAAATAATAATTTGGGGGGGTGAGAAGATACTTAATCTCTTTGATTCTTCTATCTTTCAAAAACTTCTAATAGGAGGTGTCTTCCATGCGTAAGATCTTAGTTGCTATTTTAATCATTCTTTTCCCTATTATTTTCTCTATAGGATATTCCAAAGAAATACACGTAGCGGTCATTGGAAAATCAGTGCACCCTTACTGGGCAGAGGTAGAGCTTGGAGTTAACCAAGCAGCCAAAGATTTAAGAGTAAAAGCCACTTTCTTTGTACCTCAAAAGGAAGATATTCCTGCTCAGATATCCCAAATGGAGTCTTTTATTGCCATGGGTATTGACGGTATTGCCATTGCTCCTTCTGACCCAACTGCTATAGCCCCAACTATTGAAAAAGCCATGGCAAAAGGTATTCCAGTGATCACCCTTGATACCGATGCCCCTCAAAGTAAAAGATTAGTCTATATTGGAACTGACAACTACTCCGCTGGTAAAATCGCAGGAATGGTTATGAAGGACCTTCTCGGTATAAAAGGGGGAAAAGTAGCTATAGGTACTGGATCTCTCACAGCCATGAACTCTTTGGAAAGAATTCGTGGATTCATGGATGGAATAGCTTCCAATAAGAGAATTGTCGTAGTAACAAAACCAGCTCTCTGCGATTTTGAGGATACAGGAAGAGCTGTTACCCTTGCAGAACAAGCTCTCCTGACCTATCCAGACCTTAGAGGTTTCTTTGGTGTTTATGCTTTTAATGGACCTGCTGCAGCAAAAGCAGTAAAAGCTGCAGGAAAGATAGGTCAAGTATTAATAGTATGCTTTGATACTACTGCGGAACATATGCAACTTATAAAAGAAGGAGTAATTTCTGCTACCGTAGGTCAAAGACCATATATGATGGGATACAAGAGTGTGGAAGTTCTAACCAAGATGGCACAAAAAGGTGTTGATGCAACCCTTAAAGAATTACCAGCAAGTAGAATCATTGATACTGGCGTAGATGTGGTAGCAGGGGATAAATATGTAAAGAGCATAAAGAGCGTACAGGCATTGACCGTAGAACAATATAGAAAGAAATTACAAGAACTTGGTATACCTGTTCAAGGATGGTAGTATAAAAGTAGGGGGGACTTCTCCCCCCTATTTGTGTTAAGGGAGGCCTTTAAAAATGAATCAAGAACTACTTTTAAAAATGGAGAAAATTTCAAAAAGCTTTCCTGGAGTAAAAGCTTTAGACCAGGTAGATTTAGAAGTTTATAAGGGCGAAATTCTTGCTCTCGTAGGAGAAAATGGTGCTGGAAAATCTACCCTTATGAAAATTTTAACAGGAGTATATCAGAAAGACGAAGGAAGAATTATATTAAAAGGAAAGGAAATAAATCCTCAAAACCCTCATGAAGCGCAAAAATTAGGTATTTCTATCATTTATCAAGAATTCAACTTAGCTCCAAATCTCGATATTGCTACCAATATATTCTTAGGTAATGAACCTAAAAAGGGCAAAATTATTAAAATTTTTGACTACAAAAAAGCCTATAAAGAATCACTAAAACTCTTAGGTTTACTTGGTTTAGATCTACCACCAGACACCTTAGTAAAAGACCTTACTGTAGCTGAGCAACAAATGATTGAAATTGCAAAAGCCCTTGCCCAAAAATCAGAACTCATTATCATGGATGAACCTACTTCAGCTCTTGCTGGAAGAGAAGTTAAAAACTTATTTGAGATAATGAGAAAACTTAAAAGCGAAAACATCTCAATTATATTTATTACTCATAGGCTGGAAGAAGTATTCGAAATTGCTGATAGAATTATAGTACTAAGGGATGGAAAAAGAGTTGGAGAATTGCCTGCTCAAAGGGATAAATATGATGATGTAGTAAGAATGATGGTGGGAAGAGAAGTGAGAGTAATACCAAAACCGTCTACAAAAACAGAAGAAACCATTCTTGAAGTAAGAAATCTATCATCTAAAAAAGTTAAAAATATTTCCTTTGAACTTAAAAAGGGAGAAGTATTAGGAATTGCAGGTCTTGTTGGAGCAGGGAGAACAGAGATTATTAGAGCCATATTTGGAGCCGACTCGATAATTTCAGGAGAGATATATCTTGAAGGAAAAAGGATTGAAATCAAATCTCCTAAGGATGCAGTGAGATATAAAATAGGATTAGTACCTGAAGACCGAAAGCTTCAAGGACTTATCCTTGATATGGCAGTTCATGAGAACATCTCATTACCCTCTTTAAGATACCTATTTCCTAATGGAATCCTAAGAAGAAAACTAGAATATAATCTTGCTGAGTATTTTGTTCAAAAATTGCAAATAAAAACGCCAAGCATCTCTCAAAAAGTTGTAAATCTTTCCGGAGGAAATCAGCAAAAAGTAGTCTTATCAAAATGGCTTGCTTTAAAGCCAAAGATTCTCATACTTGATGAGCCTACCCGGGGAATAGATGTGGGAGCAAAAGCTGAAATACATAAGCTAATTGGAGAGATGGCCCAAGATGGAATTGGGATCATTCTCATCTCGTCAGAACTTCCAGAAATCCTTGCCCTTTCTGATAGAATAATTGTAATATCAAAGGGAAGAATCACAGCGGAAATAAGTAAAGAAGAAGCTACTCAAGAAAGAATAATGCAATATGCAATAATCTGATCATTACTTTTGTAAAATTCTCCATTTAAGGATAGGACAAAAAGCTTATATAATACAATAATTATATGTCAAATTATATTGTATTTATAACGGGAGCTTCAAAGGGTTTAGGTTTCTCCTTAACAAAACTCTATCTTGAAAAGGGCCATAAAATAATAGCAACCTATCGAAAAAATCTTGAAAAATTAGAAGAAATAAAAGATCATCCTAACTTGATTCTTTATCAAATGGATGTATCCCAAGAAGACTCTGTAAAAAATGCCTATGATTTCTTAAAAGATAAAATTAATTCTGACCTGTAATCACTTTTATCACCCCTCAAATATCAGGACTAACCTTCTTTTCTTGCTTATCTTTATTTTCAATCTATATACTGAGGCTGTTTGAAAATTTACAAAACGAGTAATTTATGGATAGATAAAGATGAGAAAGATAGGACTTAAATTGGTAATAAGGAATACTGAAAGAATTTGTAACTTTTATAGGGAAAGAGATTATATCCTATCAAACTTGAGAGAAGGAGAAAAATAAGGGAAATAAACTCTCATGTTAAAATCTGCTGAGGTCTTTATCAAAGAAGATGGAGTTTAAAGGATTCAAGCCAGTAATAAGGAACAGAATAGAAGGGGTATTTGGGAATATAAAGCAAGCATTAGTCCGCTATGAAAGTACAAAGAGAAAAAATTTAGCAAGATTATATTCTCTTTCCAAATATGTTATTTTTACCCTTATTTAAGCTCTCTTTTTAATTAATATTACGATTTTTCAAACAGCCTCCCAATTAAGTAGAAAAAGAATGAGTATGTTCGTGAGAATTATAAAAAGAGAATGATCTTAAGAGGAAAACAGATGGAGAAAGAAGGGTTACAAATGTAAATTTTGAACTAATTCCTTGTTTTTGTATAGGTAAATAGAGAAAAAGATTCTTATTTTTGCACGGATAAAACAATAGAAGATTTAAAATAAGCTTCTTTCTGTTATATAAGAGAAGAAGGTATTTGTTTCTTAATTGTGGGTACTATTTTCCCTTTAATGTCTTAGTAAATAGTCCTTTAGCACTTAACAAGCCTTCTAAAAATAGTACAGAGAGGTAGATAATCTTCAAAAGGGGTCTTACCTTGATCTTGTATAACAATCAATAATATTCCATTCGTACTTAGGAAGATTTATCAAGCTGAAGTTCCTGGAAAGGAAGAAGAGAAGATGATAAAGTTCTCTTGCTTTTTCAGGTGAATCTCCCTCCTTCTTAAATTTTATCCTTTTTCCTTGCATAAATCCTTTAAAAATTGATATAATTTGTAAAATTGTTAAAGGAGGTTCTGTTTTGGTGAGGAAGAGTTTTGTTGAGGAACTTCAGACCTTAGAGAGAGATCTCCAAGAGATGGGAAAAGTAGTTAAAAATATGCTATGTAATAGTCTTAAAGCCCTTTTAGAAAAAAATGAGAAATTGGCAGAAAAAGTTATTGAGATGGATGATATAGTAGATAGATACAATTGGGATATTGAGGATAGGTGTCTTAAACTTCTTGCTCTTCAGCAACCTATGGCACACGACTTAAGAGTAATTGCAGCAGCAATGAAGATAATAAGTGATATTGAGAGAATGGGAGATTACTGTGTGGATATTGCAAAATTCTCTCTGGATCTTATAAGATATCCTACTCTTTTTATTAATCCCACATTAGTTCAAATGTTTGAATTAGTGAAAAAAATTATAACTGATTCTTTAGAAGCCTTTATTAACAAAGATGTAAATTTTATCTTAAAGGTGGTAGAAGAAGACGAAGAAATAGATCATGCCTATCATAGAATATACGATGAAATTGTAGAAGAGATAGAAAATGCTCCTCAAACTGCTCCTCGAGGGATAAAACTTCTTATGATGGCAAGATATTTAGAAAGAATTGCAGATCATGTTACAAATGTTGCAGAGAGGATTTATTATATGGAGACTGGCGAATTAAAGGAGCTTCATACCTAATTATCCAAATTTACCAGTAATATAATCTTCGGTGAGCTTTTTCTTTGGATTTGTAAATATCTGTGAGGTTTTCCCCATTTCTATAACTTCTCCCATATACATAAATATAGTTTCATCAGAAATTCTGGCTGCTTGTTGCATATTATGAGTTACAATTATTATGGTTACATGATCCTTTAATGACTTTATAGTGTCTTCAATCTTATATGTAGATATGGGATCTAAGGCAGAGGTAGGTTCATCCATTAATAGAACTTCTGGTTCTACTGCTAAAGCTCTTGCTATACATACTCTTTGTTGCTGACCTCCCGAAAGTTCTGAGGGGTGAGCTTTTAACCTATCTTTTATTTCATCCCATATTCCTGCAAGTTTTAAGCTTCTTTCCACAATATTGTCTAAATCTTCCTTAGAGACTCTTCTTGTATTTAAGAGAAAGCCAGAGATAACATTTTCATATATGTTCATGTTATAGAAAAGATTGGGCCTTTGGAATACCATCCCAATCCTTCTTCTAATTAAAACAGGGTCTACATGATTATCATAGATGTTTAGGTCATCTAAAAATATCTTTCCTTCTACTTTTGCTCCTGGTGTAAGTTCATGAAGACGATTAAAACATCTAAGTAAAGTAGTTTTTCCACAGCCTGATGGTCCAATAATTGCAGTTAAAGTATTCTTTTTTATAGATATATTTATGTTTTTCAATACCTGAAGAGAACCAAACCAGGCATTAAGATTTTCTGTCCTTATTTTTTCCAAATTCTTTTCCTCCCTATCAATTATATTAATGAGTTCTTTTCTTACCATAATATCTCGCTAAAATATTTAAGATTAATACTATTATAGCTAGAATGAAAGAGGATGCCCAAGCAATTTCTTTCCATTCTTTATAAGGAGAAGTAGCATAGTTAAAAATAGTAACTGTTAAGCTAGCAATGGGCTGATCTAATTTTATGCTCCAAAAAGAATTGTTAAGAGATGTAAATAAAAGAGGTGCGGTTTCTCCCATTATTCTTGCCAAGGCACTCATAATTCCTGTTATTAATCCACTACTTGCAGAGGGAAGAACCACTTTAAGTATGACTCTCCATTTTGGAGCTCCTAACGCATATCCCGCTTCTCTTACAGAATTAGGAATCATTTTTAAAGATTCCTCTGTAGCTTTTGCAACAATAGGGATCATAATAATACTTAAAGAAATTCCTCCTGCTAATGCTGAGAATCTTTTCATAGGAATAACTATTAAAATATAGACAAAAACCCCAATAATTATTGTAGGAATGCTACTTAATACTTCAGATATAAATCTTGTCCACCATGCTAACTTATTATTCCCATATTCTACTATGTATATTCCTGAAAAAATTCCCAAGGGAACTCCAATTATAGAGGCAATTAAAGCTAAAATTAATGTTCCTACTATAGCATTGGCAACTCCACCTCCAGGAGTTCCTGGAGGTTTAGGAAGCTCTATAAATAAACTTAAATTTATAGAGGAAAATCCTTTTATAAATAAGTCTCCTAATATCCAAAAAAGAAAAATTACTCCAGTAATAAAGGAAAGAGTGCATAGAGTCAACATTATATTATTTATAATTTTTCTTCTTTTATAGTTCATCTTTTCTCTATCCTTCTAATTATAAAATATCGAGCAAAGGCAATGGTGAAAAATGTAATAAAGAATAAAATTAAAGCTAATTCTATAAGGGAAGATAAGTGCAATTTCCCTACAGCTTCTGTGAATTCATTGGCAATAGTACTTGATATGGTAGTGCCTGGGCTAAAAAGTGACAAAGAAATTTGAGGAGAATTTCCAATAACCATAGTTACTGCCATAGTCTCTCCTAAGGCTCTTCCTAATCCTAAAAGTCCTCCCGCAAATATTCCTGATTTTGCATTTCCTAAAACTACTTTCCATATTATTTCCCATTTAGTCATTCCAAGGGCTAAGGCACCTTCTCTTTGCTCTTTTGGAACTGCCAAAATAATCTCTCGGGATATAGATGAGATTATAGGGATAATCATGATAGCTAAAACTATTCCTGCAGTTAGAAAACTTACTCCCATGGGATAACCTTGAAAGAAAGGGAGAAATCCTAAGTATTTATTTAAAAAAGGTCCTACTTTGAATTGTATTATTGGCGCTAAAGTAAAAAGTCCCCACATGCCATATATTATACTGGGAATAGCTCCTAAAAGCTCAATAATAAAAGATAAGGGTTGTTTTAGATAATAAGGGCAAATTTCTACTATAAATATAGCAATTCCAAGACTTATAGGGAATCCTAATATGAAAGCAATAAGAGATGTAATTATGGTCCCATAAATAGCTGGCAGAGCGGAGAATCGCTCTGCCACAGGGTCCCATATACTTTCTATCAAAAATCTTAACCCAAACTTTTTTATACTGGGGATAGATGCTGTAAGTAACTGGTAAAATATTGCTCCTACTAATAATATTATTAGTATACTGGATAAAAGGCTTAAATTTTTAAATATTTTTTCTCCCACATTTTTTCTCATAGTTCTATGGGTTTTCCCATATACGTTAGACTCTTAAGTCTCTTTAAGGCTTCTTTTTTAACTTTCTCTGGTAATGGAACATATAATAATTCTTCTGCAGATTTATCTCCTTTTTCATATGCCCACTTTATAAATCTAATCAATGCCTTTGCTTTTTCCAAGTTTCTCTGTTCCTTTTTTATAAGTAAAAAAGTATATCCTGCTATAGGATAACTATTTCTTCCTGGGGCGTCAACTGTATATACACAAAAATCCTCTGGTATTTTATAAAGGCTGAGAGCAGATTGCACTGTTTCTTTTGTAGGATAGACATAATTATTTGATTTGTTTCTAATCTGAGCATAAGGAATATTATTTTGTTCTGCATATGCTAATTCCACATATCCAATAGCCCCAACAGTATTTTGTACATATCCTGCTACCCCTGCATTTCCTTTTCCTCCTATTCCCACAGGCCAATTAACCGCAGTTCCTGAACCTACCTTTTCTTCCCATTCCTTACTTACTCTACTTAAGAATGTTGTGAAAATTGCAGTGGTTCCACTTCCATCAGATCTTCTTACCACTACTATGGGAAGCTCAGGAAGATTTAGGTCTTTATTTATTGCTACTATCTTTGGATCATTCCACTTTTTGATTTTTCCAAGGTAAATTTCTGCTATTAATTCTCTTGTTAATTTTAATCCTCTTCCTATTCCTGGGAGATTATAGATTACTGCTATAGCTCCCGCTACTGTAGGAACCATTATTACTCCCATTTCCTCTTGTTCTTTCCCTGTAATGGGACTATCAGTAGCGCCAAAATCAACAGTTCCTGCTTTAATTTGTTGAATTCCTGCCCCACTTCCTACTGCTTGATAATTTATTTTTATTCCTGTTTCTTTTTCAAAGTCATAAAACCAGCGAGAATATAATGGATAGGGGAATGTCGCTCCCGCTCCTGTAAGAGAAACCTGAGCAAGAGTAGGAATCAAGATTAATACTAAGGTTAACAAAATCACTCTTTTTTTTATCCAAAACATTTTATGCCCTCCTTTTTACATTTTTACCATTTTATATTTTAAAACTAAGATATTAAATAAGAATTAATAACAGGTTAAATTTTGTTAAAGGATTTTCTTTTTGATATAATTTTGATGTAAATTAAAAAGGAGAGAGAAAAAATGAAGGATAGAATAAAAGCAAGGTTAAGAGAACATAAAAGAGTTATAGAGCTTGTGGAGAAAGAGCTTATAGATAAGATAGAAAATTGTGCCAAAGTTATAATTCGTGCCTATGAGAATAATAAAAAAGTTATTCTTTTAGGAAATGGAGGAAGTGCAGCAGATGCTCAGCATATTGCAGGAGAATTAGTGGGAAGATTTTTAAAAGAGAGAAGATCTCTTCCCGCCATTGCTTTAACTACTAACTCCTCAGTTATAACTGCAATTTCTAATGACTATGGTTATGAGATAGTTTTTGAAAGACAAATTGAGTCAATGGTTCAAGAGGGGGATGTGGTAATAGGGATAAGTACATCAGGAAATTCTATTAATGTTATAAGAGCATTAAAAAAGGCAAAGGATTTAGGAGCAATAGTAATTTCTTTTTCAGGAAGAGATGGAGGAGAGTTAGCCAAAATAGCGGATATAAATCTTACAGTTCCTTTTCACATGACTCCTCATATTCAAGAGGCTCATATAACCATAGGCCACATAATATGTGATTTAGTGGAAGAATATTTATTTTTCTCTAAAAAAAGAGCTGTGTTCTTAGATAGAGATGGAACTATAAATGAAGATAAAGGATATACTTATAGAATAGAAGATTTAGTAATATTACCAAAAGTTGTGGAAGGTTTGAGACTCCTTCAGAAAAAATTTCTTCTTATTGTGGTGACAAATCAATCAGGAGTAGAAAGAGGATATTATACTGAAAAGGATGTGGAAAACTTTAATAATTATCTTTATTTAACCTTAGCAAAGGAAGGAGTATATATAGATGATTTTTATTATTGCCCTTATATAGAAGGAGACTGCAGAAAACCTAATATTGGAATGCTTCTTCAGGCTCAAAAGGATTGGAATATTGATCTTTCTAAATCTTTTCTTATTGGGGATAAAGAATCAGATGTTTTAGCAGGAAAAAAAGCGGGATGTAAGACTATTCTTCTTGGAAAATCTTCTTCAGAAATTCCTGCAGACTTTTATGCTTCGGATCTTTTGGAGAGTGCAAAATGGATTCTTTCAAAGGAGAGAGAAAATGAATAAAGAAGATCTTTTAAGAGTTATAAATAACTGGAAAGGGAAAAAAGTTGGAATTTTAGGAGATATAATGTTAGATGAATATATTATAGGAAATGTTTCAAGAATATCTCCTGAGGCGCCAGTTCCTATAGTAGAAGTATCTGAAGAATACTCTCTTTTAGGGGGAGCCAGCAATGTGGCAAATAACATAAAGGCACTTTTGGGAGAACCTATTCTTTTTGGAATTATTGGAAAGGATAAAGCAGGAGAAAAAATAATTGAGATTCTTCATGAGAAAGGGATCATTAGTAAAATATGTATAGATAAGAATAGACCTACCACTCAAAAAACGAGAATCATCGCATTAAACCAACAGGTAGTAAGGATTGATAGAGAAACAAAAGAGCCTATATCTGAAGAGATGGAGGAAATGCTCTTTCAAAATATAGAGGAAAATGTTAAAGAAATAGATATTTTTATAATATCTGATTATGCAAAAGGAGTTTTAACTCCTAAATTAACATCAGAGGTTATATCTTTGATGAAGAGTAAGAATAAAAAAGTAATCGTAGATCCGAAAGGGAAAGATTACAGAAAATACAGAGGGGCAAGTCTTCTTACACCTAATGAGAAAGAAGCTCAAATAGCTACTAATACTGAAGAAAATTTTGATGTAATTTCCTGTGCCAAAAAATTATGGAAAATTACGGAAGGGGAAGGAATTTTAATTACTCGTGGAGAGAAAGGAATGTTTCTTTTCTTACCTGACTTCCAAGTTTTTATTCCTGCACTTTCTTCTCAGGTAAGAGATGTTACTGGAGCGGGAGATACTGTAGTAGCGGTTCTTTCTTTGGCATTAGCAGGTGGAGGGAATTTTTTAGAGTCAGCTCTTTTATCTAACTTTTCTGCGAGTATAACAGTAAGAAAATTAGGAACTGCTACAGTAACTCCAAAGGAACTTATCTCTGTAATTCCTGAGAGCTTAGAGTTTAGAGATGGATGGATATTCTTTAAAAAAAATAAAGAATAGAGAAGAACTTAGAAAAATAGTAGAAGATTTAAAAAAAGAAGGGAAAATCATTGTTTTTACTAATGGCTGTTTTGAGCTTCTTCATCCAGGACATATTGAGCTTTTGGAAAAGGCAAAAAGCTTAGGGGATATACTTATTGTAGGAATAAATAGTGATAATTCAGTAAGGCAGATTAAAGGAGAAAAAAAGTTAATTTTGGATGAAGAGTCTCGTTTAAGATTAGTTGCATCTATAGGGGTAGTAGATTATGTAATTCTCTTTGATGAAGTAACTCCTGAAAATGTTATTATGGAATTAAAGCCAAATATTCATGTGAAAGGAGGAGATTATAAAATAGAGGATCTTCCGGAAGCAAAAGTTGTAGAAAGATATGGAGGTAAAGTTTATATTTTCCCTTTACTTCCTGAATTTTCTACAACAAGACTTATTGAAAAAATATTAAATTTATATAAACAGGCTTAGTTTATCCCAAACCTTATCGACAGAAAGCTTTTTCATACAGTCTAAGGTAGTGCATACTCTTTTTCTCTTATCCCAAAGACAAGGTTGGCAGGAGAGATCAGTTTTTGCTACTTGGAAATTACTGTTTTCAGGTAAAATCTCTTTAGGATTTGTGGGACCAAATAGAGCTACTAAGGGTTTATTTAAAGCAATTCCTAAATGGAGAGGAGCAGAATCTAAACAGACCATGGCTTTACTGAAATAAATCCACCCTAAGAATTCCTCTAAGGATTTTGGACATATAAAAATCCCATCTTTAATGAGAATTCTTAAAGAGTTTCCAATTTCTTCCTCGTCAGGGCCTAAGGTTATTATAAAGGGAATGTTTCTTTCTTTTATTCTTTTACAAAGTTCTTTCCATTTCTCTCCATCCCATCTTCTATCAATCCCTCTTTTTATACTCATTTCACTGATTCCTGGATGCAAAAGGATGTAAGAAAAAGGCTCTATTCCTATATTTTTAATTTCTTTTTCTATTTTCTCTTTTGTTTTTGTCGAGAGAAAAATCTTAGGAAGAGAGAAATCGTCATTGATTCCTAAGGCTCTTACTAATCTATAATGGACTTTCCCCATATATTCATTCCTTTTTGAGGATACCTTATGGGTGTATAAAAAACTTAATAGATTTTCCTTATAACCTACTCTAATTTTAGCTCCTGTTAAATACATAAATATAGGTATGAAAGGAGATTTTCCTGAAGAAACAGAGATATCATATTTTTCTCTTCTTAGTTTAGTTAAGACTTTAAAAGTCTCCCAAAGATTTAATCCATTCTTGGGATTGAATTCTTCTATTTCATAGCCTGCTATTTTCAAAATCTCTTTTCCTCTTGTCTCTGTTATAATTTTTACTTTTCCAAATTTTTCTCTTAATTTATTTAAAGTAGGTAAAAATAATATCTGATCCCCTAATCCTCCTAAATTAAAGGCAAGAATCTTTTTTTCTTTTTTATCCTTATTAAGGTTTAAAAGGAAGGCACAGGAAAACCAAAAGATTATTTGAGGATAAGGTCTATACCATATGGTATCTACAAGACCATGAAGTAGTGGTGCAGTTATGGAAGATAAAGAGCTGATTCCTATAATTTTCTTTGTAAAATCCCAATTAGGAAAAGAATTCCAAAAAGTTTTAAACAGAGTATAAAGCATTATTAAAAATACTATTAAAGAAAATATACTTCCTTCAATAGCTAATTCCAAAAAGAGATTATAAGAGGCTAAGGCAGTGTATTTTGGCTCCATATAAAAGGCATAGACTTGGCGAAAAACATCATTTCCTAATCCTATCCCTGTAAGGAAGAAATCTTTAAAAATTTTAAAGGAGCCTTTCCATATCATGACCCTTGTAGCATTAGATGTATGTCCCCACAGGGTAAACATAGAGAAAATTCTTGCTCTAAGATAATCTGATGAAAAAATAAGTCCAACTCCTAAGAGAACGATAATAGAATATATAACAAAAAGTTTTCTCCTTAGCTTTTTATCTTTTTGCCAGAAATATAAAAAGGTTCCACCAAATAAAACACCAAGAGATCCTAAAAGTCCTAAGTATGCACCCCGAGAATATGTCCATATTATAGAAAGAGCAGTGATAATTATTGTTAGAGAAATAAAGAATTTGAAATAAGGATAAAAGATTAATGCAGAAAAGAGAAAAGGGAATACAGAAATTAAATATCCTCCTAATAAGTTTGGATTTAAAAGAGTTCCATACACTCTTGTTACCCCTTCTGCTATTAACTCTGGATCTTCCCAACCTGCTAATGGTGGAACTTTAATGATCCATTGATACACACAATATATAGAAAGAATAAAAGTAGATAGAAGAATAGAGATGATAGCCTTTCTCTGTTTGGAAGTATCATCAAAAACCTCTCTGAAAACAAAAAATATAGCAAAATAAACTAAGAATTTTGCCAAACCTTTTATAGCAGAGACAAAATAGGGAGAAAAGCCTGTCGCATAGATATTTATTCCTAAAAGTATAAAGAATAAAAGGGAGAATTTATCTAAATTCTTGAAAAAACTTTTCTCAGAAGATAAAAAGGTAAGTGCTGTCCATAAAATGAAAGCAATAAATATTCCTATAGCAATTTTACCCGTCGATAAAAAAGGGAGTAAAAAGAGGAAGATGTATAGATAGTGTTCTAATATAAAATCTAACCAAGGAAATAGAAAAGAAGAAGATATTATAGGGGTGAAGAAATTTTTAACTTTTGTCTCAATATTGTTTAATACTTTAAATACAAAACTTTCTTGCCATATAGATTCTAAGTTCCTCATACTCACTTCACCCTTATGGCAGAGATTACTCCTGTAACATCAGCTTTATAGCTCTCTATAGTTATGGGCATTCCTACTTTTACTTTTGTTCCTAAAACTATGGAGTCAGAAGTCTCATAACCTTTAGCAGTGAAAGTAATAAGACAATCCACATTAAAAGGATTGTTTATATCATCAATAGTTTTAAAACCACCTTTAAAATCAGGGATTATATTCTTTTTCTCATATATTTTTACATCTTTTATTGTTACCCAAGCAAAGGGCTGATTCTTAATTCTTATAAAGGCTTTTTCTCCTGGGACTATAAATTTATGATCTACTAAAGGTAAATTTCTTATTATAAGATCTACTTCTACTTCCTTTTCTTCTCCTCTTACTTTTACTATAGGACTTTTCCCTGCTCTAACTAAGAAAATTCCTAAGATTGCTAAAATTATGACTACTAATACAAAGACATCAAAAACATTTATTTTTTTAAACATATTCTCCTCCTTCCCAAATAATTACTTAGAAATTTTATTATTAAGTCTATCACTTCTGCTAAATTTTGGTAAGGTATTTTTTCATAAGTATTAGAATTAATTTTATTTCCTTATACTTTTAAGAAGGATTAAAGATGCTTTCAATAAATTTAATGTTTCTTCATCTGGAGAAACTGTTAGTTGAGTTTTTATTAATGATACTTGATTTTCCAACTCCTTTAAGATTTCTTGCCATTCAGGTTTTGGAGCCTCTTTTACAGGCAAAACTTCTTTTTTTGTTAAATCTATACTTTGTCCCGCACTTGGTATTAAAGTTTCAAACCCTTTGCTTTTAAGTAGGTCAGATAGAGCTTGGGATGATTTAGGTTCACCATGAGTTATTATAAAAAGAGGATTAGTTTGAAATTGTTCTGCCCAATTTAATAGGTCCTTTTGATCTCCATGAGCTGAAAATCCATTTATGGTATGAATCTTAGCATTTACTGTTAATTCTTCTCCCATAACATGGATTCTTTTTGCTCCATCAACAATACTTCTTCCAAGAGTTCCTTGCGCCTGATATCCTACAAAAATTATGTGAGTATTCTCTTTCCAGATGTTATGCTTTATATGATGAAGAATTCTCCCCCCAGTACACATTCCACTTCCCGCAATTATGATCCCTATTTCTAAGTTGTTAATACTTTTTGATTCTTCTACTGTGGAGATATATTTTAGATTTTTTAGTGAAAAGGGGTCTTCAGATTCTAAGAAGTATTTTTGTAATTCCCCAGAAAGAAGATTACTGTATTTTTTATAAATTTCTGTTATCTTTTTTCCCATCGGACTGTCAAAAAATATTGGAAAATCCTTAGGAATAATATTTTCTTTTTCTAAGAGCATTAATTCATAAATTATTCTTTGAGCCCTATCCACTACAAAAGAAGGGATAAGAATCTTTCCCCCTTCTCTTATTACACTTTCAATTACTTCTTTAAATTCTCTTCTTGTTTCCTCTAAGGATTTGTGTAATCTATCCCCATATGTGGATTCAATGACTACATAATCTGCTTGCTCAATAAGAGCAGGGGTTCCTTCCATTACATTTTCCCACTGTCCTAAGTCTCCTGAAAAAACAATTTTAGTCCTATCTCCCCAAATTTCTAAGGAACTTGCTCCTAATATATGTGCAGAATCTCTAAATCTCACCTTTATATCTTCTAAATCAATAATTTCATCATAGGGTACTGGCTCGAAAAGCTTCATTGCTGTTTCTACTTCTCTTTCTGTATACAATGGCTCTATCAAGGGTTTTCCTGACCTTTGATTTTTTCTATTTATCCTTTCCACCTCTTCCTTCATTAATTTTACAGTGTCTAACCATAATACTTCACAAAGTTCAATGGTAGGAAGAACTGCATATATTTTCCCAGAAAATCCCTCTTTAACCAATTTAGGTATTCTTCCTGAATGATCTAAGTGGGCATGGGTTAAAAATATTCCTGAAATTTGAGAGGGATCAAAAGGAAAAGGGTTTTCATTCTCTCTTTCAGATCTTCCTTGAAATATTCCGCAATCCACAAGATATTTTCTCCCATTGATTTCTAATAGATAATTAGACCCTGTAACTTCACCCACTGCTCCTAAAAAAGTAAGCTTCATACTCTCACCTCTTTAAAAAGAAATTTTTCCATAAACTTGTTTACACTCAGTACACTCTAAACATCTTATGCAACTTAATGAATTTGGGTCTTTGTAAACTTCAATATTTACTGGACATCTTGCTTTGCATGATCCACATTCTGAACATGAAGGTTTAACCACTAATTGGTAAAAAGATACTTTATTAAAACTTGAGAGAATAGTTCCTAAAGGGCATATAAATCTACAAAAGGATCTTGAGATAAAAACACTACTTATCAAGAATACTATCAAAATAATAATTTTTATAGTAAAAAGGATACCAATTAAACTTCTTAGTTGAGGTTTAAGAAGAATTTGAGGAATTCCCGCGGTTAATGTTCCTGCGGGACATAATTTACAAAACCAAGGCTCTAAGGTTATATATGGAATAGTAATTACTAAGAGAATAAAGAATATCCATCTTATAGGAGTGCTAAATCTATTACTAATATTTATCTTAGGTGTTTTTATTTTATAAAGCCAATCCTGAATAGTTCCGAATGGACAAAACCATCCACAAAAATATCTTCCCAAGAAAATTCCAGAAAAGATTAAAATTCCTAAAAGAAGAAAGGGGAATTGCCTTATTATTAAAAAATGCTGTAAAGTTCCAATGGGACATGCGAAGTTTGCTAAGGGACAAGAATAACAATTAAAAACAGGTAAAGGAATATTTTTGCCAAAGTCTGCTAAATAATAAGAGTTTATAAGGATTAAACTTATAATTTGAGAAATATTTCTTGCTCTTTTTCCCATCTAATTTATCTCCTCCATTTAAAGTATATCACGACATTAACATTAATGAAAACTTTGATTATAGCTCCTTTTGTAAATCTTAGACTTGAAAAAGGAAATATCAAGATGAGTTTATTTGTTTTCTCTTCTTTTTGACAATAAAATCAAACCATGCTAAAATTTTTTTGGTTAGAAATGGTTAAAGGTTTTTATTTTTTAAAAGATAAGTTTTGGGACAAGAAACCTAAGGTTTCTAAGATTTTAGGAATCTTAGGTTTTTTTATTCCCCCAAGAAAGAGAGGTGAAGTTTACCAGGGTATCAGTTTCTTAATTTCTCAAAATCTTTATTTTAAGGTTCCGAGAGTTTTCCCTAAAGCTCTCAAATCTAAAAAATTTCCTGAGGTGAAAAATGAGCAAGACTTTATATGTAGGAAATCTTCCTTGGTCAACAACTGAAGATGAATTAAAAAATGTATTCTCAAATTATGGAAATGTGATCTCTGCGAGGATTATTTCTGACAAAAATACTGGAAGATCTCGTGGATTTGGTTTTGTAGAAGTTGATGACAATTCAGCAGAGAAGATGATTAATGCTTTAAATGGTTCTGAATTTAAGGGAAGAAAAATTATAGTCAATGAAGCAAAACCACGAGAAGAAAGAGGAAGAGAAAGAAGATCTCGATCTTAAATTTGGAAAGTAGCTAATTTAATATTATAATTAGTAGGGACCCCTCTTTAAGAGGGGTCCCCTTTTTAAAAGTATTAAAGGGGGAATAATATAAGTTGAGAAAAGTGAAAATTTTATTATTAGGAATAGGAATTTTTCTACTACTTATAGTTTTAGTAGGAATTGGAGGCTATTTTTATATTCAAAACAGTTATAAATATATTCCAAGTAAGTCCTTTCCTTCTCTTGACTCTGTGGAGCTTACTGAGTTAATTTTGGGTAAAATGGACAGGATAAACATCTTGTTCTTTGGAGTGGACGAGAGAAGTTATGATATAGGAAGAAGTGATACTATTATTCTCATTTCTCTAAATTTAAAGAATAAAAAAGTAGATCTTCTCTCTATACCAAGGGATACCAGAGTAATTATTCCTGGTAGAGGATATGATAAGATAAATCATGCATATCATTATGGTGGGGTAGATCTTGCAGTAAGAACAGTAGAGGAATTTTTAGGAATCCCTATAAATTACTACGCAAAGATGAATTTTCAACAATTTGAAAAACTTATTGATACTCTTGGAGGAGTAGATATAGAAGTAGAAAAGCCAATGTACTATACTGATCGCACTGATAAATTTTTTGTAAGATTAAAACCTGGGAAACATCATCTCAATGGGAAAGAGGCACTGGGATATGTGAGATTTAGACATGATCCCTTAGGAGATTTGGGAAGAATAGAAAGACAACAAAAGTTTTTAAAAGCATTATTTAATCAGATGAAAGAAAAAATTACCTTCACTGAAATTCCTAAATACGTAAATTTAGTAGGATCAACTATAGAAACAAATATTTCTTTTTATGAAGCTTTCTATTTAGCAACAAAATTTATTAATATAGAGGAAAAGGATATTAATATGGCTACAATGCCTGGGACACCCGAAAACATTAATGGGATTAGTTATGTGATTCCAGATATGAAGGGGATTGCTACTTGGAAAGAGTCTGTTTTTGAAGGAAAAGAGAATAATAAATCTTAATTTGGAGGTGTGAATTTTTGGAAAGTAAAGAAAAAGCATTTTTTGTCGCTCGTTTAATCTTAGATAAAAAGGGGAATGATGTCGTAGTTTTAGACTTGACTAATATTTCAGGAATAACAGACTTTTTTATTATATGTACAGGTACAACTCCTACACAGAGAAGAGCTATTCAAAGAACCATTGAAGAAGAAATGAGTAAATTAGGATATAGACCCAGAGGAATAGAAGGCAGAGAGGGAAGTGGGTGGCTTCTTTTAGATTATTATGATTTTATAGTTCATATTTTCTCCCCAAAAGCTCGAGAGTTTTATAAAATTGAAGAGCTTTATAAAAATGCTCCTCAATATACAGAATTCTAATGTTGGATATTCCTCCTTCTTGGCAAAGAGTAAGAGATAAAATAATTGAAAAAAGAGGATTAGTGATAGTTTTAGGACTTCCTGATGTTGGAAAAAGTTCTTTTGTATATTATTTATCAAAAGAAGCCTTAAATAATAATTTGAAAGTAGGAATAGTAAATAGTGATTTAGGACAAAGCGAATTAGGGGTTCCTACAACAGTAAGTTTAAGTATTCCAGAAAGAGATTTTCACAATTTTGATGAGTTATCTATTTTGGACTGGTATTTTGTAGGATCTGTATCTCCTATGGGGCATCTTTTACCTCTTTTGGTTGGAGTTAAAAAGTTAGTAGATAGAGCAAAGCTTGCAGGATGTGAGATTATTGTTGTAAATACTTGTGGACTTATATTAGGGAAATTAGGAAAAGTTTTAAAATATTACAAGCTTTCTTTATTAAATCCTGATCATATTATTCTTATAAGAAAGGAAAATGAGTTGGAAAGTTTTCTAAAAATCCTTGAGAGACTTGCTTCTAATTTTTATGTTATCCCTAAAAGTATTATGGCGAGAGAAAGATCTTGGGAAGAAAGGAAAGCTTTTAGGGAGAGAAAATTTTCTATGTATTTTAGTAAGGGAACTTTCTTAGAGCTTCCTTCTTTCCTGCTTTATTCCATAAACAAGTTTATAGATAAGAATAAAGGAAGTTTTTATGAAAATAGATTAGTAGGACTTTTTGGAGATAAAGAAAATCTTTTAGCTTTAGGGATCTTAGAAAAAGTAGATTTTGATAATAATCTTTTGGTAGTATTTACTCCTTATTCTGAAAAGGAAAAAATAAAAAGAATTGAATTAGGAGACTTATATCTTTCCATAAAAGGTGAGGAACTAAGGAAAACAGTTCCTCACCTTTAAATCTATACTTTCGGTAAATCTTTTAATGCTTCTTCTACTTTTTCTCTTGGATACGCAAAATTTTCCAATTTCCCTGAGAAGTATTGGTCATACGCAGAAAGATCAAAAAATCCATGTCCACTGAGATTAAATAATATTACTCTCTTTTCTCCCTTTTCTTTTGCGTCTAAAGCTTCATCAATTACTGCTTTTATAGCATGAGCAGATTCTGGAGCAGGGACTATCCCTTCTGTTCTTGCAAATATAACTCCTGCTTCAAAAATAGACAGTTGAGGGTAAGCTCTTGCTTCTATATAACCATGGTGGTAAAGAGCACTTACAATGGGAGCCATCCCGTGGTATCTTAATCCTCCCGCATGAATTCCTGGTGGGACAAAAGTGTGTCCTAAAGTATACATTTTGATTAGTGGGGTAGTTTTTGCTGTATCTCCAAAATCGTAAGTGTATATCCCCTTTGTTAAACTGGGGCAGGATTCTGGTTCCACTGCAATAACTCTTATTCTTTTTCCTTTAAATTTCTCTCTTATAAATGGAAAGGAAATTCCTGCAAAATTACTTCCCCCTCCTACACATCCTATAACCACATCGGGAAATTCATCTGCTATTTCCATTTGCAGTAATGCTTCCTCACCAATAATTGTTTGGTGCAGTAACACATGGTTTAATACACTTCCAAGGGAATATTTTGTATCATCTCTTTTTATGGCATCTTCTACAGCTTCGCTTATAGCAATACCCAAAGATCCTAAGGACTCTGGGTCCTTTTCCAAAATTCTTCTTCCTGATTCAGTGTCCGGACTGGGACTTGGAACCACTTTTGCTCCCCAAGTCTCCATTAAAGATCTTCTATATGGTTTTTGATAATAGCTTACCTTTACCATATATACTTTGCATTCTAATTTAAAAAAGTTGCATGCCATAGCAAGAGCTGATCCCCATTGCCCTGCACCTGTTTCTGTAGTTAATCTTTTAACTCCTTCCAGTTTATTATAATAGGCTTGAGCTACAGCAGTATTTGGTTTATGGCTTCCAGGGGGACTTACTCCTTCATATTTGTAATATATATGAGCAGGGGTATCTAAATATTTTTCTAAGTTTACTGCTCTGTAAAGAGGAGTAGGTCTCCACATTCTATAAATTTCTAACACTTCTTTTGGGATAGGAATGTATCTTTCCTGACTTATTTCTTGCTGAATGAGAGTTGTAGGAAATAATGGGGTTAAATCTTCTGGACTTATAGGTCTTCCAGTAACAGGATTCAGAACAGGAGGCATAGAAAAAGGAAGATCTGCTAAAATATTGTACCATTCTCGTGGGATCTTTTCTTCCTCTAATAAAATTTTTCTTTTATCTTTCATGCTATACCCTCCTTTTTAAATTTTATCTTAAAATTAAAAGCCCTCTCGTCCCATAAAAGGACGAGAGGGCTTATCTCTCGTGGTGCCACCTTAATTAGGCAACACTGCCTCACTCTTTTCGGGTACGGGAGAGTCTTTTCCTCCGATACCCTTTGCCTTGATAACGGTGGCAACATCCGTTGGAGCCTACTCAAAGGGAATTTCTCCCTTTTTTCGGTCCAAGGCTCCCGGGCCCATTCACCACCTGCAGGATAGCTGGCTCACACCTTCCCCAGCCTCTCTGAATCCTGCTTTTGGTGGCTACTCTCCCCGTTCACAGCCTTTATTAAATTATATCCTAAAAATTTCCTTTGGGCAAATTTTAAAAGATATAAAATCTGACCTGTAATCAGTATTGAAAGAGAAACGCCTCCTTATTTACCTCTGTCAAAAAACTTAGCTCGTTTAAAAAGTTCTTTCCTT
>JBNARO010000006.1:0-17573 GCA_049718665.1 Dictyoglomaceae bacterium
AACGAAGATGGAGGAGAGAAGAAGGAGGGCGAGAGGACTTGTAGAAGAATTAGAGAAAGGGATTTATCCTAATATTTGAGGGGTGATAAAATCGGGTACAGGTCAGGGATAAGCTTTAATTAAGTTGTTTCTGTTGCCAATTATTTTTTGTAATGGTATAATCTTTTTTCGAAAGGAGAGGTGGCCGAGTCGGCTTAAGGCAGCCGCCTGCTAAGCGGTTGTACGGGCAAAAACCCGTACCGAGGGTTCGAATCCCTCCCTCTCCGCCAGATTTTAATAAAAATTTCCTTTAATCAAAGAATTTTTCTAATAATTCTTTATACTCTTGGAATTTTTTCTGATAATCTAATGCTTTTTCCGAAGGAGTTAGTTCATAAAAATCACAAGTTAAAAAATTTTTTTGAATCTCCTTTGAAAATATGTTTTTTGCTACTAAGTAAGCAGAGCCTTTACTAGTGAGTTCCCTCTCCTTTGAAACTAAAAGTGGTATATTCAAAATGTCTGCCTTTAATCTAATAAGGTTTTTATATCTTGTCATTCCCCCACTTATAATTATTCTCTCAATGTTAAATCCTAAGTTATTCAATTCTTCAATTATGATTCTACTTTCATAAAATATTCCTTCCCAAATGGCTCTTTTCAAATCTGAAATTTTAGTGTTCATATTTATTCCATAAAACATTCCTCTTATATAAGGGTTTGGAGATGGAATATTTCTTCCCAGGATATAGGGGAAGAAATATATATTTGTAGGTTTATTAAAGTTATTGGGAATACTCCATTCTAATTTTTCTTTTACCCATTTTCTTATTCCTCCCGAAAAATGTATTCCCGCAATAAGATAATATTTATCTTCTGAAATATAGCCAACAGAAAAGCCTTTTTCCCCTACTTCTTTACTCAAAAGAGGATAAGAAGTAGATAAAAAGAAGGCTTCCGCAGTTCCCCAGGAATCTAAAAGGGTCTTTTCATTTAAAGACAAAGAGAGGCTTCCTATAGGATGGTCATGTCCTCCTAAAACTACTGGTATAGGTGGAAGGTTATAACTTTTCTGCCAATAAGGTAGTATCTCTCTTATAATACTTCCACAGGGTTTTAAAGAAGGCAAAAGAGAAGCATTTAAATTGCATAGATTGAGGATTTCTAATGACCAGTTTTTCTTTTCAATATCTAAAAGAAGCATTCTACTTCCAAGAGAGAAATCTGTCACAATTTCTCCTGTTAAAAGAAAGTTTAGATAATCTACCGCATTTAACCACTTGTATCCTCTTTCCCATACATCTTTCAAATTTTTTCTTGTCCAAAGAATCTTTGCTAAGGAATATTTGGGAGATATTTTTAATCCTGTAATCTCAAATATTTTATCTCTTCCTAACTCTTCCAATATTTTTATTTCTTTTTCTCCTCGAGGATCTAACCAAGAAAATATATTTGTTAAAGGATTACCAAAAGAATCTACTAATAAACCTGCTTCTCCCATTCCAGAAATAGATATTCCTAAAATTTTTTTACCTTTTAATTCTTCAAAAACTTTTTCTAAATAATTTTTAAGGATAAAAGGAGAAATGGAATAATCCTCTTCAAGAGATGTAGGGAAGACCATTTTAAATGTAATTTTTCCTTCTTTATTCCACAAAAAGGCTTTAAAATTTGTGGTTCCTAAATCTATAGTCAGAATATACATAGCTCCTGCTTCTAAATTAGCTTTCCTAAATTTGATTATAACACAAATAATCCAGTTTGACATTCAAATTTTTTCTTTTTATACTATTATTGTCTCGTATAATCCCAAGGATAAGGCTTGGGAGTTTCTACCAGGCAACCGTAAATTGCCTGACTACGAGTGGAAGAGTCCCTTAGGGCTCTTTAAAAAGAGTCCAAGCGGGACTGGCAAGACTTTGAAGTCTTGCTACACCGAAGGGATAAAAACCCAGGCGGGTAGGTTCCCTCGTATAGAGAATCCTACCTTCCTGGGTTTTAAAATTTATGAGGGGTGAAGGAATGTTAGATAGATATTGTAGAAAAGAGCTGAAAGAAATATGGTCTGATGAGCATAGATATAATCTCTGGTGGCAGGTAGAGCTTGCTTTTCTATCAGCGAGAGTTTTTTACGGAGAAATTCCGCAAGAAGTAATAGAAGAAATAAAGAAAAGAGCAAGATTTTCAGTAGAGGAGATTAGGGAAATAGAGAAGGAAACAAATCATGAAATGATTGCATTTTTAACCAATGTTTCTCAATATGTAGGGAAGGGTTCAGAGTATATTCATCAAGGTTTAACCTCTTCAGATGTTATGGATACTGCTTTTTCTTTGCAAATTTTATCTGCCTTGGATTATATTGAGAAAGATCTCTTAGAGTTATTGAATGTAGTGAGAGAGAAGGCGATAGAATATAAAGATTTACCTATAATGGGAAGAACTCATGGAATGCATGCAGAACCTATTACTTTAGGATTTAAATTTTTAGGTTGGTGGATGGAGTTAAAAAGAGACTTAGAGAGATTGAGAAAAGCAAAGGAAAATATAAAGTTTGGAAAATTTTCTGGGGTTGTTGGGACTTTAGCTCATATAGATCCAAAAATAGAGGAGAAAGCATGTGAAATTTTAGGTCTTAATCCAGAGCCCGTAGCAACTCAAGTTGTTCCAAGAGACAGACATGCAGAAGTAATGTATAGCTTAGCTATGATTGCTACATCCTTAGAAAGATTTGCTCAAGAGATAAGACATTTACAAAGAACAGAAGTAGGAGAGTTAGAAGAACCTTTTAGAGAGAAGCAAAAAGGATCTTCTGCTATGCCTCATAAGAGAAATCCTATTTTATCAGAGAGAATATGTGGATTAGCAAGAGTAATTAGAGGGTATTTAATAAGCTCCTTAGAAAACATTCTCCTTTGGCATGAAAGAGATATTAGCCATTCTTCAGCAGAAAGAATCATTTTCCCAGATGCTACTTCTTTATTGGATTATCTTTTAAATCTTATGATAAATATAGTTAAAGATTTAAAGGTTAATAAAGACAGGATTTTGAAAAATTTAGAAATAAGTCAGGGAACATTTTATTCGCAGAATCTTCTTCTTGCATTAATAGAAAAAGGAGTTTTAAGAGATACTGCCTATTCTTGGATTCAGGAGGATTCTTTTAAGGCTATGCAGGAAAATATATCATTTAAAGAAGTAGTGTTAAGAGATAAGAGAATAAAAGAGAAATTAAGTGAGGAAGAGATTGAAAAATGTTTTTCCTTAGATATTTTCCTGAAAAATATAGAAAAAATTTATGAAAGGGCAGGGATAAAAAAATGAGTAAATGGTGGGTTAAATTGGAAATTTTTCTAAAAGAGGGAATATTAGATCCTCAAGGAAAGACTATTAACTCTGCTTTACATTCCTTAGGGTTTAATGAGGTGGAAGAAGTAAAAATGGGGAAAATTTTAAAAATTAAAATTGAAGGAAAAGATGAGGAAGAAATTAAGGAAAAAGTAAAGAAAATGAGTGAAATATTTTTAGCAAATCCTGTCACTGAAGATTTTAATATAAAGGTAGAGGGAATATGCGAGTAGGTATAGTTGTTTTTCCAGGGACAAATTGTGATTATGACACTTTTTGGGCATTAGAATTTGTAGGTTTAGAGCCTGTATTTTTATGGCACAAAGATAAGGATTTAAAGAATGTTTCTGCTGTTATTTTGCCAGGTGGTTTTTCATATGGGGATTATCTTAGAGCAGGCGCTATTGCAAGATTTTCTCCAGTAATTAATACAATTTTTGATTTTGCTGAAAAAGGTGGATTAGTTTTAGGAATATGTAATGGGTTTCAGATATTATTAGAAATGGGACTTCTTCCTGGAGCTATGCTTCCCAATAACACCAATACTTTTATCTGTAAATCTGTTTATCTAAGGGTAGAGAGTAATGATACTCCATTTTTGAAGAAGTATTCTGTGGGGGAAGTATTAAAGATACCTATTGCTCATAAAGAAGGAAGATACTATATTCCAGAAAAAGAACTTTTAAAGTTAGAAAGGGAAAAGCAAGTAGTCTTAAGATACGTAGGACCAGAAGGAGAGATAAGTGAAAAATATAATCCTAATGGCTCATTGAATAATATTGCGGGAATAGTAAATAAAAAGAGAAATGTTATGGGGATGATGCCTCATCCAGAAAGAGCTGTTGAAAAGCTTTTGGGGAGTGATTCAGGGCTAAGGTTATTTTTATCCCTTTTAGGTTAGGGGTGAAAAGATGGGAATTCATGGATTAAAAGATGAAGAAGTAAGACATGCAAGAAACTTATTGGAAAGAGAACCCAATAATACAGAATGGTCAGTAATTTCTGTTATTTGGTCAGAGCATTGTAGTTATAAACATTCACGAAAATATTTAAAGAATTTTCTTACAAAAGCAGAATGGGTAGAACAAGGACCTGGAGAAAATGCAGGGATAATAGATGTGGGGGATGGGTATAAATTAGTATTTAAAGTAGAAAGCCATAATCATCCCTCTGCAGTTGAGCCTGTTCAAGGTGCAGCAACAGGAGTTGGAGGAATTGTTAGAGATATTTTAGCATTAGGAGCAAGACCTATAGCCTTATTAGATTCTTTAAGATTTGGTCCCCAAGATAATTTGAGAAATAGATATCTATTCAATGGTGTTGTAGCAGGAATTAGTTTTTATGGTAATTGTATAGGAGTTCCAGTAGTTGGTGGAGAAATCTTTTTCGAGGAGTGTTATAGTTCCAATCCTTTAGTAAATGTCATGTGTGTAGGGATAATTCCTCCGGGGAGAAAGATTTATAAAGGAAGAGCAGAAGGAAAAGGAAACTTGCTTTTATTAGTTGGTGCAAAGACAGGAAGAGATGGGATTCATGGTGCCAGCTTTGCATCAGAAAAATTAGAGGAAGATGTGCACTCTCAAAGGCCATCAGTTCAAGTAGGAGACCCATTTATGGGAAAACTTCTTATTGAGGTATGTTTAGAAGCAGGGTCCTTAGATGGAATTGTGGGAATTCAAGATTTAGGAGCTGCAGGACTTGTTAGTGCTCTATCTGAATCTGCAGGAAGAGGAAATTCTGGAGTTAAGATTTTTCTTGAGAAAGTACCCCAAAGAGAAGAGAATATGACTCCTGAGGAAATTCTTATTTCTGAATCTCAGGAAAGAATGCTTCTTATAGTAAGACCAGATAAGTTAGAGGACATTAAAAAGGTCTTTAAAAAGTGGGATTTAGAAGCTGAGGTTATTGGCGAAGTTATAGAAGAAGAAAGATTTATTGCCTATTTTAAAGGAGAAAAGATTGTAGATTTGCCTATTAAACTTCTTACAAAGGACTCCTTAGAGTTTGACCCTCCTATAAAAGTTTACGAGAAATTTCCTTTAAAAAAGATAGAAAGAAATAAAGAGAATAAAGAAAAGTTTATAAAAAAACTAGTTGATGACTTGAAGATTAAAGAATATATTTACACTCAATATGATTATTCTGTTCAAACAAATACTGTTCTTCCGCCAGGAAAGGGAGATTCTGCAGTTTTAAGAATTAAAGGAACGAAAAAGGGAATTGCGTTAACTATTGATGGGAATGGAAGGTATTGTTATTTAAATCCTAAGATAGGGGCTATGTATGCTGTGGCTGAAGCATGTAGAAATATTTTATGTGTAGGGGGAAGACCCTTAGCAATAACTGATGGACTTAACTTTGGAGACCCTGACGAACCAGAAGTTTTTTATCAATTTAGAGAGGTGGTTTCAGGAATTAATATTTCCTCAAGGGTATTAGAAATTCCTATAGTAAGTGGAAATGTAAGCTTTTATAATGGACAAGGAGAGAATAGAATATATCCTACCCCTATAATTGGAATGGTGGGAATATTGGAAGACATAAATTATCTAATAACTCCAAACTTCAAGGAGGAAGGGAATTTAATATATCTTTTAGGAGATTTAGATTGGTTAACCCTTGAAGGTAGTGAATATTTGAAGTATTCCTATGGGATTATTGCTGGAAATCCACCATATGTGGACCTTTTATGGGAGAAAAAATTAAAAAATTTTATGGAAGATATAAGAAAAGAAAAAATAATTTTATCTGCTCATGATGTAAGCGAGGGAGGAATTTTAAGTGCGTTATTGGAGATGAGTTTTTGGGGAGAAAAAGGAATAGATATTGCTCTTCCTAAAGTTGAAAATGATGAAAAGATTCTTTTTGGGGAGGCATCAGGATTAATAATTGTTGAAATAGGAGAGGAGAATAAAAATTATTTTGAAAATAAAGTAAAAGAGTATGGATTAAAGGCTCTTTTTTTAGGAGAAGTTTCAAAAAATACCTTTAGGATTAAGCCTTATATAGATTATCCCCTTAATAAAATATTAGGAGGGGACTAATATGAATAAGCTAAAAGAAGAATGTGGAATTGTAGGAGTAGTAACTCCATTAAGACAAAATCACGCAAGTTTTTTAGTATATCAGGCTTTACTTAATTTACAACATAGAGGACAGGAGAGTGCAGGTATTGTAAGTTTTAAAAGTTCAGAACCATTATTTTATAAAGATTTTGGATTAGTAAGTAATGTTTTTAATATGGAAATTATTAAGAAAATGAAAGGGAAAATATCTATAGGGCATGTTAGATATTCTACATCAGGAAAAGAAAATCCTAATAATGTTCAGCCTTTAATTGTAAATCTCCCTCGCTATGGATTTTTAGCATTAGCTCACAATGGACATGTTGCCAATGCAAACTTTTTAAGAAGAAAACTTGAGAATGAGGGTGCTATTTTCCAAAGCACTTCTGATACTGAAGTAATTTTCCATCTTATGGCTCATTCTTCTAAAAATACTTTAGAAGAGAGATTAAAAGATGCCTTAGATAAGATAAATGGAAGCTATTCTTTGATAATTGGTAGTAATGAGGGTTTATGGGCTATTAAAGATCCTCATGGCTTTAGACCTTTATTTATGGCAAAAACTAATGATGGAAGTGTAATATTTGCTTCAGAAACTTGTGCCTTTAAACATCTTCCCATCTCAGAAATAAGAGAATTAGAAAGAGGAGAAATTATTTTTGTGGATCCCCATGGAAACATAGAAGAAAAAATATATCTTAAAAAAGAATCAAGATTTTGTCTCTTTGAATTTATTTATTTCTCACGGCCTGACAGTCTATATAATGGAAGAACAGTCTATAATTATAGAAAAGACATGGGAAGAGTATTAGCTAAGGAATCTTATGTCCCAGCAGATCTAGTTGTTCCTGTTCCTGATTCTGGAATTCCTGCAGCTATTGGATTTAGCGAATATAGCGGTATTCCTTTGGAAATGGCATTAATGAGGAGTCATTATGTGGGAAGGACTTTTATTCAGCCGAGACAAAAAGAGAGAGAAGGAGCGGTAAGGATGAAGCTCCTTCTTATGGGAGATGTAGTCAGAAATAAAAGAGTGATTCTTGTAGATGATTCTTTGGTGAGAGGAACTACTGCAAAGAGACTTGCAGAGATGTTTAGGAAAGAAGGAGCTTTGGAGGTTCATTTGAGGCTTTCATCTCCTCCTATTATTTCCCCTTGCCACTATGGTGTTGATATTCCTCACTCTCGAGAATTAGTAAGTCATTATTATACGCCTGAGGAAATAGCAAAACTTTTAGGATTTAACTCTGTAGCCTTTTTAAGTCTTGAAGGCTTAGTAAGTATATTACCTGATAAAGGCTATTGCGGAGAATGCTTTGGAAAGAAAGTGGTGAAAAAGGAAGTATGGCTAAAAGAGTTACATATAGGTTAGCAGGAGTCCATATAACTCAAGTTGAAAAAAGTTTATCCTTTCTAAAACCATATTTTGAGTCTACATATACCCCTCTTGTAATTCCTTTTTGGAATAGTTTTTCTTCAGTTTTGAGAATAAATTGGAAAGATTATAAAAATCCATTAATTCTTCTAACTACCGATGGGGTAGGAACAAAATTAAAAATAGCTATTCAAAGGAAAAAATATAGTACCATAGGACAAGATTTAGTTGCTATGAATGTTAATGATTTATTGACTTGTGGAGCAAAACCTGTTGCTTTTTTAGATTATTTTGCTATGGGAAAATTTAATAAAGAAATTTATCAGAAAATTTTAATAAGTGTTTCAGAAGCATGTAAATTAGTAGAATGTGCTTTTGTAGGCGGAGAGACTGCAGAACTTCCAGGAATATATAGAGGAAAGGATTTAGATATTGCAGGTTTTGCCATAGGAATTGTAGAGGAAGAAGATTTGCTTCCTAAATTAGACGAAATAAAAGACGGATATAAGCTAATTGGTGTCTCATCCTCAGGGCTTCATAGTAATGGGTATTCTTTAGTAAGGTACATAATAAAACAAAAAAAAGTTTCATGGAAAACAAAAATAGGGGAAATAACTTTGGAAGAGGAGATTTTAAAACCTACAAAATTGTATCCTATTTCTATTTTACCTTTATTAAAAGAGTTTAAAGACTCTATAAAAGGAATAGCTCATATTACAGGAGGAGGAATTCCTGGGAACCTTCCCCGGGTTCTTCCAAAAGGTTATAAAGGAGTAATTAATACCTCTTCTTGGAATGTTCCAGAGATATTTACTTGGGTAATTAAAAAGGGAAATCTTTCAAAAAGAGAAGTCTTTAAAGTATTTAATATGGGAATTGGTCTAATTTTAGTAGTGAAAGATAAAGAGAGAGAAATTGTTGATACTCTAAATAAAAAAGGAGAAAAAAGTTTTATAATTGGTGAGGTTAGAAAGGGAGAGGGGGTTGAAATTATTTGAAAAAGAGATTAGGAATCCTTGTATCAGGAAGGGGGACGAATCTTCAGGCTTTAATAAATGCGGGAAGAAGAAAAAATTATCCTGCGGAAGTTGTAGTAGTTATTAGTGATAATCCTAATGCTTTTGCTATCGAAAGAGCAAAGAGAGCAAATATCCCTGTCTATGTGGTTCAAAGAGAAGAGTATAAAACCAAAAAAGAATTTGAGGAGAAGATTAAAGAGATTCTTTTCTCTTACAATGTGGATCTCGTAGTTCTTGCTGGATATATGAGAATTGTAGGAAAAACTCTTCTTTCTGCTTTTCCTATGAAAATTATAAATATTCATCCTTCTCTTCTTCCCGCATTCCCAGGTTTAAATGCCCAAAAACAGGCATGGGAATATGGAGTTAAGTACTCAGGATGTACTGTTCATTTTGTAGATGAAGGAATAGATTCAGGGCCAATTATAGGACAAAAAGTGGTTCCAGTATATGATGAAGATACTCCTGAGAGTTTAGCAGAGAGAATTTTGAAGAAAGAGCATATTCTTCTAAGAGAGGTTGTTAAAAAACTTTGTACAGAGGAATATAAATTAGAGGGAAGAAGAGTGATATTTATAGATAAAAAGTGATAATAACCTATGGCTCATACTTTACTAATTCATAAACTAAAGGGGTGAAAAAATGAAGGTTCTTGTTGTGGGAAATGGAGCAAGAGAACATGCTATAGTTTGGAAATTATCCTTAGATAAGAATGTGAAAGAAATTTTTGCAGTTCCCGGAAATGCAGGAATATCTCAAATTGCTAAATGTATCGATGAGAAAATAGAAAACATAGAAGAAATAGTAAATATTGCAAAAGAAAATAAAATTGATTGGACTATTGTAGGACCTGAGCTTCCTCTTTCCTTGGGAATTGTAGATGCCTTTGAGAAAGAAGGATTAAAAATTTGGGGACCAAATAAAGAATCTGCAAAGTTAGAGTATAGTAAGGCTTTTGCAAAGGAAATTATGAAGACCGCGAAAATACCTACTGCTGAGTTTAAAGTATTTGATTCTTATCCTAACGCTAAGGAATTTATTAAAAATTCTTCGTATCCTTTAGTAATTAAAGCAGACGGGCTTTGTGCAGGAAAAGGAGTAAAAATAGTAAACTCCTATGAGTCTGCGGAAGAAGTTTTATATAACTTGATGGTTAATAAAATTTTTGGAAGCTCAGGGGAAAAAGTGGTTATTGAAGAATATTTAGAAGGAAGAGAATTTTCTTTGATTGCAATAATAAAAGACGGAGACTTTTATTTCTTACCTCCAGCCCAAGATTATAAGAGAGTAGGAGAGGGAAATACAGGAGAAAATACTGGGGGGATGGGCTCTTTTGCCCCAGTTCCTTGGATTACGGAGAATATAGTTGATAAATGTGCAAAGAAAATATTCAAACCTCTTTTAGAAGAATTAGATAAAAGAAATATAAAATATCAAGGTTTTCTATATGGGGGATTAATTTTAGTAAAAGATGAGCCTTATGTGTTAGAATTTAATGTTCGCCTTGGAGATCCTGAAGCACAAGTAATCTTACCTCTTTTAGATTTTGATTTCACAAGTATTTTTTATAAGAATAATTTTCCTTGGAAGTTAGATAAAAAGGCACTATGTGTAGTTTTAGCATCTTATGGATATCCAGGAAAATATGAAACAGGGAAAGAAGTAGTTTTTGGAGATTTGAACTTTGAAAATCTCTATATATTTCATGCGGGAACAGTGAAAAAAGATGAAAGAATATTTACCGCAGGAGGAAGAGTCCTTTCTGTGACTTCTTGGGGGGATAGCTTTAAAGAAGTCAGAGAGAAAGTGTATCAAGCTATAGATAAAATACACTTTGAAAACAAGTATTATAGAAGAGATATAGGGATAGAACTAAGGGATTAAAAGAGGAATAACTTGCACATTTATTTCTTGCCTCAAAAAATTTTTTTTAAATTATTGACACTGGGGGTGGTTTGATGTATATTTACCTTTGACATTTTTAAAGAAAGGGGTTTAGAAGAGAGAAGAGATGTTGGGACCGCATCTTGTTTTAGATTTATATGGATGTCCCAGAGAAGTTTTGGAAGATGTTAATTATATCTATGAAGTTTTAGATGAACTTCCAGAAAAAATAGGTATGCATAAAATCATGCCACCCTATGTTATAAGGTATCTTCCAGAGGAAGACCCATTAGATTGGGGAGTATCTGGTGTTGTTTTAATTGCAGAAAGCCATATTACTATTCATACGTGGCCGGAGTTTAACTATATAAGTATAGATGTTTTTTCATGCAAGATTTTCGATATAGATAAGACAAAAGAAATATTGGAAGAAAAGTTCCGTCCTGAGAAAATTGAATGGGAAATATTGGTTAGAGGGAGAGAATTCCCTGTTCATCTTTTAAAGAGAGGAAGAAATGGATCAGGTTAAAACAACCCCTTCTTTTGCAGGATTGCCAAATATTCCCTTTGAGAAGGCTCAGGTAGTAATTGTTCCTATATCTTATGAGGTAACTACATCTTATAGAAAAGGAACAAAAGAGGGTCCATTAGCTATTCTTAATTCATCATACAACTTAGAGCTTTATGACGAAGAATTAGATACAATTCCCGCAGATATAGGCATATACACCTATCCTGAGCCTTCTCTCCCTATAGGAGATTTGAAACTTCCCTTGGACTATATAAAAGAAATCACATTGAAAATAATAGAATCTAAAAAGTTTCCTATATTTTTAGGAGGAGAGCATACTATAACTATAGGGATTCTTTCTGCTTATATGGAAAAATTTCCAGACATTAGTGTTTTACACTTAGATGCTCATAGTGATTTGAGAGAGGAATATGAAGGAACTCAGTATCACCATGCTTGTGCTTTGAGAAAGGTAGGAGAAAAAATTCCTTTAATACAGGTAGGAGTAAGAAGCCTTTCAAAGGGAGAGAAAGAATTTATAGATAAAAGAGATAATATAAAAGTTTTTTGGGACTTTTTGATCAAAAAAGAGAAGGATTGGATAGAAAAGGTTATTTCTTATTTAAATGAGAAAGTTTATATTACTCTGGATTTGGATGTTTTTGATCCTGCTATTATGCCCTCTGTAGGAACTCCAGAACCTGGTGGCTTAAGTTGGTGGGATATTTTAAGTCTTTTAAAGAAAGTTTTTAAAGAGAAAAGGGTTTTAGGAATGGATATAGTAGAACTTTCTCCTATTCCTGGATTTATTGCTCCAGATTATTTAGTTTCTCGCTTAGTTTATAAGATAATTGGATATTATAAAGAATATCAGAGAAAATGATTAAAATTGCATTGGTTTTTGGGACAAGACCAGAAGCTATAAAAATGGCTCCCCTTGCTTATACTCTTAAAAATTCCCAAAATTTCCATACCCAGATTATTTTAACTGCTCAACATAGAGAACTTTTAGACCAAGTTATGAAATTATTCAATCTTTCCTCAGATTATGATTTAAACATTATGGAGGAAGGACAATCTCTCACAGATATTACTGCAAAAGTTTTGTACGGCTTAGATAGGATTTGGAAAGAAGATAGACCAGACATGGTTTTGGTTCATGGAGATACTACTACAACCTTTTCAGCAAGTTTAGCTTCCTTCTATAAAAAAATACCCATTGCCCATGTGGAGGCAGGACTTCGAACATATGATAAATACCAGCCATATCCCGAAGAGATGAATAGACATCTTACAGGAGTATTAGCAGATCTTCATTTTGCCCCTACAAAGTCTGCAAAGGAAAATTTACTAAGGGAAAACGTTCCTGAAGATAGAATCTTCATCACTGGAAATACAGTTATTGATGCCTTTTTGTTTATTTATAAAAACTTAGGGGATTATAAACCAGTAGATATTCCTATTTTAGAAGGGAAGATGATATTAGTAACTGCCCACAGAAGGGAAAATTGGGGAGAACCCTTAAGAAATATAGCCTTAGCTTTAAAGGAAGTTTTAGATAGTTTTCCTGATGTATATATAATATTTCCTATGCATCCTAATCCCTTAATAAAGAAAGAGATCTTACCTATTTTAGGTTCTCATAAAAGAGCATTTATAATTTCTCCTGTAGATTATAAGACCATGGTATATTTAATATCAAAGTCCTATCTTATTCTTTCTGACTCAGGAGGAATTCAGGAAGAAGCACCATCTCTTGGAAAGCCTGTTTTAGTATTAAGAGAAGTAACAGAAAGACCTGAAGCTATAAAAGCGGGAACAGTAAGGTTGGTAGGAACAAATAAAGATAAAATTGTAAAGGAATTATCAGAACTTCTTATTAATAAAGATTCTTATAAAAAGATGTCTTCTGCGATAAATCCATATGGTGATGGAAAGGCAAGTCTAAGAATACTACAAATTTTAAAATATTATTTTGGGCTATCATCTTCTCTTCCTGAAGAGTTTAAAAGTGGATAGAATTTCTATTTTGAAAGATATTCTTCTGGAGTTATTCTTTCCCTCAAAATGTGTCTTTTGCGGGACTTATTTAGAAGGGTATATCTGCCCTAAATGTCTCAAAAAATTAGATTTTCCTAAAAATTATTGTATCTTATGTGGAGCACCTCTTACATTTCCTGAAAATATTTGTTATAATTGTAAAAAAGGAGAAAACTTAATAGATGGATTAGAATTGTTAGGATATTATCAAGGTCTTTGGGAAACCTTAATTTTCAAATTCAAGTTTGAGAATAAACCCTATTTAGCAAGGACTTTTGCTCATATAGGAAGAGAGAAGATTGAGAAAAGAAATTGGAATATAGATTTTATTACTTTTGTTCCTATGTGGAAGGAAAAGGAATTAAAAAGAGGCTATAATCAAGCAGAAATTTTAGCTAATTTTCTAAGTAAGGAATTAAATGTAAACTTTATTAATACCTTGAGACAAATCAAGCCCACTTTAGACCAAAAGTCCTTAGGTTATAAAGATAGATTTGAAAATGTAAAAAATATATATAAACTAAATTCAAAGGTCAATATAGAAGGGAAGAATATTCTTTTGGTTGATGACGTCTATACTACAGGAGCTACATTAAAGGAATGTGCGAAGGAATTGAAGAAAGGAAAGGCTAATAAGGTCTTTTCTTTTGTAATATGTAGAACATTACTGGGGTAGGAGGTTTTGAGTATGCAAATTAGTATAACTGGTAAGAATGTATCTGTATCTCAAGCTATGCAAGAATATGCAGAGAAAAAGCTGTCAAAACTTTCTCGTTTTTTTGATCAAATTTCCCAAGTAGATGTAGTCTTTAAGGGAGAAGATAGAAAAGATCTTGGGAGAACTCATATTGTTGAAGTTACCATGAAAGTTAATGGGAGGATAATTAAAGCAGTAGAAGAGAATCAAGATTTTAGAGCTTGTGTTGATCTTGTTGTAGATAAGTTAGAAGCCCAATTGAAAAAATTAAAGGAGAAATTAATTGAAAGGGGGAGAAGAAGTCCAAGTCTCCCTGAGGTCTTATCTTCTGAAGAGGAGTCTAAACCTAAGGTAGTAAAGGTTAAAAAATTTGGACTAAAGCCTATGGATATTGAAGAAGCAATTCTTCAGATGGAAATGTTAGGACATGACTTCTTCTTATATTTAGATTCTGAGACAGATAAAATTTCATTATTATATAAAAGAAAAGATGGAAATTATGGATTAATAATTGCTGAGGAGGAATAATGGGACTTTTCTCAAAACTTTTTGATTCCAATGCCAAAACTTTAAAGAAGTTAGAAGAATATGTAAAGAGGATAAATGCCTTAGAACCTGAGATTTCTAAACTTTCCGATGAGGAACTAAGGAGGAAAACTGCTGAATTTAAAAATAGATTGGAAAGAGGAGCAACCTTAGATGATCTCTTAATAGAAGCCTTTGCGGTGGTAAGAGAAACTGCAAAAAGAAAGGTAGGGATGAGACCTTTTGATGTCCAGCTTATGGGAGGAATTGCTCTCCATCAAGGAAAGATTGCTGAGATGCAAACAGGTGAAGGTAAAACTTTAGTTGCTACAATGCCTGCGTATCTTAATGCTTTGGAAGGGAAAGGGGTACACATAGTAACAGTGAATGATTACTTAGCAAAAAGAGATAGATATTGGATGGGACCTATTTATGAATCTTTAGGACTTACTGTAGGGCTATTACAGCATGATACTCCTCTATTAGAAAGACAAAAAGCATATAATGCTGATATAACCTATGGGACTAACAACGAGTTTGGTTTTGACTACTTACGTGATAATATTGCTCTATCCCCAGAACATTTAGTCCAGAGACCTTTAAATTATGCTATTGTAGATGAAGTAGATAGCATATTGATTGATGAGGCAAGAACACCACTAATTATTTCTGGTCCAGCTCAAGGAAATAGCCAAATTTATAAACTTGCTATTAGAGCAGCAAGAATTTTGGAAAAGGATAAGGATTATACTGCTGATGAAAAAACAAAAACTATATCTTTAACCGATGAGGGATTAAGAAAGGCTGAGAAGTTTTTAGGAGTAAAAGATTTATATGATTTTGAACATATGGATTTAGCTCATGCTCTTCTTCAGTGTTTAAAAGCTCTTAATTTCTTCCATAGAGATAGGGATTATATTGTAAAGGACGGAGAAGTAATTATTGTAGATGAGTTTACAGGAAGACTTATGTTTGGAAGAAGATATAGTGATGGACTACATCAAGCTATTGAAGCAAAAGAGGGTGTAAGGATTAGAGATGAAAATGTTACTTTGGCAACCATATCCATTCAAAACTACTTTAGAATGTACAAAAAACTTGCAGGAATGACAGGGACAGCAGCAACAGAGGAGGAAGAATTTGTCAAAATTTATGGATTAGAAGTAGTAGTTATACCTCCTAATAAGCCTTTGAGAAGAATTAATTATCCTGATGTTATATATAAAACAGAAAGAGAAAAGTTCTCTGCAGTGGTTAAAGAGATAGAGGAATTATATAAGATAGGAAGACCAGTATTGGTAGGAACTACTTCTATAGAAAAATCTGAAAGGTTAAGCCAGATGTTAAGGAGTAAAGGGATTCCTCATCAAGTATTAAATGCAAAGTATCATGAGAAAGAAGCATATATTATTGCGCAAGCAGGAAGACTTAAAGCTGTAACTATTGCAACAAATATGGCAGGTAGAGGTACAGATATACTTCTTGGTGGAAATCCTGAGATGCTTGCAAAACAGGAAGTAGACCCTGAGAAGGATAAAGAAAGATATCAAAAAAAGTTTGAAGAATATAAAAAGATATGTGAAGAAGAAAGGAAAAAGGTTGTGGAATTAGGAGGACTCCATGTGATAGGGACAGAAAGACATGAAAGTAGAAGAATTGATAACCAGCTAAGAGGAAGAGCAGGAAGGCAAGGAGATCCAGGTTCCTCTCGTTTCTATCTATCTTTAGAAGATGACCTTTTAAGACTTTTTGGAGGGGAACAGATTAAGAATATAATGTCTAAATTGGGAATGGAAGATGGGCAACCTATAGAATCACCTCTTTTAACAAGAATTATTGAAAATAGCCAAGCAAAGGTAGAAAGAATGAATTTTGAGATAAGAAAACAGCTTTTAGAATATGATGATGTATTGAATAAGCAAAGGGAGATAGTATATAGTGAAAGAAGAAAGATTCTTTTAAAAGAAAATTTAGAAGAACTTATGAAAAATATATTGAATAGAGTAATAGAAAGATTCTTTAACGAGTTACTTCAGGAAGATAAAGAAAATTGGCATAAGGTTTTTATAAACCTCTTTGGGTTTTTGCCAAGGGATTGGAAAAATATTCTTGAAAAAAATGAAGAAGAAATTTTTGAAGAGTTAAAAAGAAGAATAGAGGAAAGATTTGAAGAGAGGAAAAGAGAATTTGGAGAGGAATTGTGGTCTCAACTTCAAAGATTAGTGCTATTATATGTTATAGATAAATTATGGATTGAACATCTTAATGATATGGATGCATTAAGAGAAGGAATTGGGTTAAGAGCTATAGCTCATCAAGATCCTTTAGTAGAGTATAAGAAAGAAGCATATGAAATGTTTCAAAATATGGTATATACTTTTGAATGGGAAAGTATAAGATACCTATTTAATATACATGTAGCTCAAGATAAGACCTCTAAAACTATAAGTAAAGGAAGGAGGAATTAGTTATGGTAATATCGTCTGTAGATTTAGTCAGCATATATCAAGAGTTAATTAACAAGTATAAGCAATTGAGAGGATATCTTTGACATAAGAGAGGAAGAGAGAGAATTAAAAAATATAGAAGAAGAGCTTTCTAAGAGAGGTTGGGAGAATCAGGAAAAACTAAAGGAGTTGACCACAAAATATCATAGATTGAAGGATAGATTAGATAAATGGTATTTTTTAGAAAAGGAAGCAAAGGAGCTTTCTGAGTGGAAGGAATTTATTGAAGAGGGAGAAGAGTTTAAAGAAGAATTTTCTCAGAAGTTAAAAAAATTTGGAGAATTATTAAAAACTTTTGAATTGGAATCTATCCTTCAGGACCCACATGATAGAGGTAATGCAATTTTATCCCTTCATGCAGGAACAGGAGGAACAGATGCTCAGGATTGGACAGAAATTCTCTTAAGAATGTATATAAGATGGGCAGAAAAAAAGAATTATAAAGTAAAGATAACAGATATCTCTCCAGGGGAAGAGGCAGGAATAAAGAGTGCTACCTTGTTCATTGAAGGAGAAAATGCTTATGGATATCTCAAGAGTGAAAAGGGAGTTCACAGATTAGTAAGAATTTCTCCTTTTGATGCTAACCACAGAAGACACACATCTTTTGCTTTAGTAGAAGTTAT
>JBNARO010000006.1:17583-68811 GCA_049718665.1 Dictyoglomaceae bacterium
CTTCCAGATAGCAAAGTGGAGATTAGACCTGAAGATTTAAAAATAGAGACTTTTAGAGCAGGAGGGGCGGGGGGTCAGCATGTAAATAAAGTAGAATCTGCTGTAAGAATTACTCATATTCCTACAGGAATAGTGGTGCAATGCCAAAATGAGAGGTCTCAATATGCTAATAAAGAAATGGCATTAAGAATTTTAAAAGCCCGATTAGAGGAATTAGAAGAGAAGAAAAGAAGGGAACAGATTCAGGCTTTGAAAGGAGAAGTGCAAGAAATAAGTTGGGGAAATCAAATAAGATCTTATGTTTTTCATCCATATACTTTAGTAAAAGATCACAGAACTGGAGTGGAAATTGGAAACATTCAAGCGGTGATTGACGGAGATTTAGATCCTTTTATTGAGGCTTATTTGTATAAAGAATGGCAAAAACAAAAAGGATCTTCTGATAAATGAAAAAAATTTTATTTTTTGGATATTATGGGGAAGGAAATTTAGGGGACGAATTACTTTTAAAAAATCTTAAAGATTACTTTTCAAAAGATTTTATTTTAGGAGTTCTCACATCTAACAAGAGTTATTATAAAAACCTAACCTGCTTTGACAAGTTTAATCCGAAAGAGGTATTAAAAGCAGTAAATTGGACAGATATTGTAATAGGTGGTGGAGGGGGAATTTTTCAGGATAAGACAAGTTTAAGGTCTCTTCTTTATTATCTCTCTATTATTTGGCTTTCGTTTATTAAAAAGAAAAGAGTATATCTTATAGGACAAAGTTTTAGTACTTTTAAATATCCTATAAGCAAGTTCTTGGTTAAGATATCTTTACCTTTTTGTCAAAAAATATATGTAAGAGATAAACTTTCTTTTGATATCTTAAATAATATTGGAATTTCTGGAGATAAAGTTTCCATAATTCCTGATTTAGTATTTCTTACAGAGATTCCCGAAATAAAATTTAAGAAAAATAATGTTGGTATAAATTTTAGACCATGGAGGGGAATTAATCTGAAAGAATTAGAAAATATTTTAATAAACCTGAAAAACCAAGAAGAAAAATTAATATTTTTTTCTTTTCAAGATTCATTAGATTTAGAACTTTTTAATAAATTCCCTATGGAAACCAGAAAAGATGTTGAAATTATATCTTTTAATAATGAAAATTTTTGGGATAAGTTTTCTTCTTGTAAATATTTTGTAGGAATGCGTTTACATTCCTTAATTTTAGCATCCATAATGGGAATACCCTTTTTAGGATTATCCTACGACGATAAAATAGATGCTTATTTAAATGATTTAGGATGGAAATATTATTTAAGTATTTATGACCTCAACAAATTTTTACCAACTTGGAAACAGTTGAAGGAAGAGGGAGAGGAACTCGAATTATATTTAAAAATTAAGATAGATGAAAAAAGAAAAATCTTAAAAGAAGAATTAGAAAAGGTAAAGGGAGAAATATGAAAGCTCTTAAGATCTTAAATATTCCCTTTACGTTCTTTAGCAATGAAAAGGAATTTGAAGAGAAAGTTCTTTCTTTTTTAAGAGAGGACAGAGTTCATACTATATTTACTCCTAACGCTGAGATAATTGCGTTAGCTGAAAGGAATAATTTTCTGAAAAAGATTCTTATGGATTCTGATTTAAACCTACCTGATGGTATTGGGGTTTTATTATTGGCAAAGAAAATGGGTTATAGAAATCTAAGAAAATTTGCTGGAATCGATGCAATGATAAATTTAATTTCTGTATCCCAAAGAGAAAAGAAATTCATATATTTTTTAGGAGCAAAGCAGGAAGTTTTAAATAACATGATATTAAAATTAAAAGAGAAATATAAAGAGATATTAATCTCAGGATATCATCATGGTTATTTTTCAATAGAAGAGGAAGAGAAAATTATAAATGATATAAATACCTCTAATACTGATATTCTTTTTGTAGCATTAGGTGCTCCTAAACAAGAAGCTTGGATTTATAAAAATAAAGATAAACTAAAAGTAAAAATAGCCATGGGAGTTGGTGGAAGTTTTGATGTTCTTTCACAAAGAAAAAAGAGAGCACCGAAAATTTTTATAAATCTTGGATTAGAGTGGCTATATAGAATTTTACAAGAACCAAAGAGATTAGTAAAAAGATTTCCCAATCTTTTATATTTTTTGTATATTTATATTAGAGCTTGATGCTTATGCTCAAGAAAACTTTAGATTATTTAGGAATAATTTTTGGGGTTATATTAGTTGCTATAAGTATTTCCGTGTTCTTAGCTCCTAATAAGTTAGTAGGTGGAGGAGTTAGTGGTATAGCTATTATTCTCTATCATACTTTTAAATTTCCTATAGGACTTGTAATGATAATTCTGAATATACCGATTTTTATTTTGGGAATAAGACTCTTAGGATTGCATTTTGGTATAAAAACATTCTTCGGTAGTATTTTACTTTCAATCTTAGTTGATTTATTTAATTTTTTTTCCTTTCCAACAATCACTAATAATTTTTTAGCTACAGTCTACGGCGGACTCATTGCAGGTTTTGGGCTTGGTATTGTTTTTAAATATGGAGGTTCTACCGGAGGAACTGATATCCTTGCTCAAATCCTCTCCCACTATTCTGGTTTAAACTTGGGACAAGCTTTACTTTTAATAGATGGAGTAATAGTCTTGACTGCAGGTTTCATTTTCAATTTTGAATTGGCTCTTTATGCTCTTTTAGTAATTTTTATTCAAGGTTATGCCATTGATTTGGTTCAAGAGGGTCTTTCCTATACAAAGGCTGCATTAGTCTTTTCTGAAAAGCCAAGAGAGTTAGGAGAGAAAATATTACGTGATTTAGGAAGAGGTGTTACAATTTTCTATGGAATGGGACTTTATACAGGTCAAGAAAAGGAAATTCTTTATTGTGTGGTGAGTCAGTCAGAAGTTAGCAAACTAAAAGAAATAATCCATAAAAATGATCCAAAAGCTTTTGTGGTGATTTCACCTGCACATGAAGTATTAGGGGAGGGATTTAAGTCTTTTAAAAAATGAAAAAGATTATCCTTGCGTCAAGCTCTCCAAGAAGAGAAAATCTTTTGAGATTGATAGGCTTAGATTTTATTGTACATCCAAGTAATATAGAAGAGGATGAAGGAGAAGACAAAAAATCTCCAAAGGAAGTTGTTTTGAAAAATGCATTAGAAAAAGCAAGAGCTGTCTCCCAAAATTTTTCTGAAGCTATTATTATAAGTGCTGACACTGTTGTAGTTTTGGACGGGAAAATATTAGGAAAACCAAAAGATAAGGAATCTGCTATTAATATGTTAAAAAGGCTTAAAGGAAGAACTCATCAGGTTTTCACAGGAATTGTGGTTTGGGAAATGCCAGAAAATAGATATTTTACAAGGGTAGTTAAAAGCTTAGTTAAAATGAGAGATTATTCTATGGAAGAAATTATTAATTATGTGGAGACTGGAGAACCCTTAGATAAAGCGGGTGCTTATGGAATTCAAGGAAAAGGGGCTCTTTTAATTGAAAAAATAGAAGGTGATTACTATAATATAGTTGGGTTACCATTAGCCCCTTTATGCTTGCTTTTGAAGAAAGTAGGGGTTAAAGTTCTATAAAAAATAAAAGGAGTGAAGGAGGATATATGGCTTTTAATTTTTTAGCAAATATATTTTCAAAGGACTTAGGAATTGATTTAGGAACTGCTAATACGTTAGTTTATGTTAGAGGTAAGGGAGTTATATGCTTTGAACCATCTATGGTTGCCATAAGAAAACAAGATAAGAAAATTATTGCGGTAGGAGAAGAAGCAAAAAAAATGTTGGGAAGAACACCTGAAGAGATTGTTATTGTAAGACCTTTGAAGGATGGAGTAATCGCAGATTTTGAATCTGCGGAAAAAATGCTTAGATATTTTATTGAAAAAGTACATAATAGAAAGGACTTTTTTGTAAGTCCTCGTATTGTTATAGGAATACCTTCTGGAACTACTTCTGTAGAGAGGAGAGCAGTTATAGATACCGCTTATCAAGCAGGTGCAAGAGAGGTTCTTTTAGTTACAGAGCCTATGGCAGCAGCTCTTGGAGCAAATATTCCCATTTGGGAACCTTCTGGAAATATTATTGTAGATATAGGTGGAGGAACTACAGAAATTGCAGTAATCTCTCTTGGAGGAATTGTAGTAAGTAGCTCTATAAAGATTGCAGGAGATGAGATGGATGAAGCAATAATGCATTTTATAAGAAAGAAATATAGCCTTTTTATCGGAGAAAGAACTGCAGAAGAAATAAAGATTAAACTTGGTAATGTTTATTTTGGGGATGAAAATAAAGAATATATGGAAGTGAAAGGAAGAGACTTAATTAGTGGAGTCCCGCGAACTATAGAAATATCATCCACAGAAGTAAGGGATGCTCTAAGAGAAAGTGTTAATATAATTGTTAATACCATAAGGGATACTTTAGAAAAAACTCCACCAGAATTGGCGGCGGATATTATGGATAAGGGAATTATTCTTTCTGGTGGAGGAGCATTACTTAAAGGATTAGACGAGTATATAACTGAAGAATTAGGTGTATCTGCTTTTGTCGCGGAAGACCCTCTCTATTGTGTAGTAAAAGGGACAGGAAAGATTATAGAAGAATTTGAAAGATATAAGCAAATACTTCCCAAGATCAGTGCTTATTATTGATGGCTAAAAGAAAAAGATTAAATTGGCGTCTTATAATTTTATTTTCTCTTGTAGTTTTAATTCTTTGGAATGAAGGATTTTTAGAAGAAGGGGCATCTTTTATTCAAAAGTATTTTTTGAATTTATCTCAAAGTGTTACAAATTTCTTAAAAGATCTAAAGGATTTTTTCACTATCTATACTAACTTACAAGAAGAAAAGGAATACTGGCAAAGGAAAGCTGAAGAGTTATACAAAGAAAACTTAAATTTAAAAATTTCTTTAGAAAATTTAAAAAGATATCAAGAATTTTCTTGGATAAAAGATTTTAAGATGGAGAATTGTGTCTTAATCCCAGCATTTATAATTGGTAGAGACCCTATAAACTGGGAACTTTCTTTTAGAATTGATAAGGGGAAAATGGATGGAATAAAGGAAAACATGCCAGTAATTTATAAAGATCAGTTAATTGGTAAAATTAAATATGTAGGCTATAACTTCTCAGAAGTTCAGACCATATTTAATCCCTCTTTTTCTGTAGGTGTAATTATTTATGAAACGAAAGACCAGGGAGTCATTAAAGGCTCTTTAGAATATATGGAATTATCTTACCTCTTTTCTGATAGTGGAATAAAAAATGGATATCATGTTATAACTTCGGGAGTTGATGAAAGAATGCCTTATGGTTTAAAAGTAGGGTATATTACTGAAATTACTAAAAATCCTACATATTTTTTACCAAAGTTAAAAGTGTTACCTTTTTTTGATCTTTCTAAATTAGAAGGAGTGGTAGTTTGCAAGGCGCATTAGTTTTTATTCTTCCCCCAGTTCTTTCTCTTCTCCAAAGTACTTTAAATTGGAGAGGGTTTAAGCCTTCTTTTTTGCTTGTTCTTTATGTATTCTTATCATTGAAGGGGTTTTCAAAAAAAAGATTATTTTTGTATTTTTCTTTTTGGGAAGCTATTTTTTCTTCTTATCCTCTTTACCTTTTCTTAATATTCTGGCTTATTTCAGATATAATGATAAGATTGTGGAAAAAACGACTTTTTCTTGCTCATAGGAGTTTCTCTTTTGTTTTGATTCTTTTTTTAAGTCTTTTTTCAATAATATATTGGAACTTTAATTCACTTTTTAATCTGATTTTATGGAAAAGATTTTTATTTTTGTCTACAGCTAATTTAATAGCCTTTTTGCCTTTATATATTTTTTTGCCAAAATATTTAGAAAAAGTCGAACATGAAGAAATCTAAATTTTTTCTATATATAATTCAACTTTTGTTAATTATCTTAGCTCTTAGACTTTTTCATATCCAAATAGTTAAGGGTGATTTTTATGACGACCTTGCAAAAAGAAACTACTTAAGATTTATAGTTCTCCCTGCTCCTCGAGGATTAATTTTAGACAGAAATGGGAATATACTGGCTTCTAATCAAGTAAAATATTCAGTGTATCTTGTCCCTCCTTATGAATTTAATAAAAATAAATATAAAAAATTGACAGAAATACTTGGTCTATCTTATGTGGACTTAGAAAAAAAACTTAAAAAAGTTAGTTCCTATACTCCTGCTATTCTATTAAAAACAAACCTTACTCATAAAGAGATTGCTCTTTTAGAGAGTAATAGAGAAAATTTGCCATTTTTTGTGATCAATATGGAGCTTGATAGAGTTTATCCCAACGAAAAATTAGCATCTCATATCTTAGGATATATGGGAGAAGTAAGTAAAGAGGAATTAATGGAAGATGAGGGAAATTATTCTCTTGGTGATTTAGTTGGGAAATCTGGTTTAGAAAAGGTATATGAAAATTATCTAAGAGGGAAAAAGGGATATAGAAGTATAGAACTCCTTTCAGGGAAAAGAAAATATAGTCTTCTTCCTAACAAAGATCCTGAACCAGGAAATACATTAGTATTAAGTATTGATAAAGATTTGCAAGAAGTTGCAGAAAAAGCTTTAGGAGAGGATACAGGAGTTATAATTGTATCAGATCCTTGGAGTGGTGAAATTCTCTCTTTAGTAAGTCATCCGGGTTTTGATCCAAATAAGTTTATAACAGGATTTTCCTCCTTGGAATGGCAAACTCTTATGAACGATAATAAAAAACCTTTCAACAATCGTGCAATTTCTAGTCTGTATCCTCCTGGGTCTATCTTTAAACTAATTGTTGCTCTTACTGCTTTAGAAAAAGGAAAGGTATCTTTGAAAGAGAAATTTTATTGTTCAGGAGGTATAAGTTTAGGCAAATTCTTTTTTGCTTGTTGGAAGAAGGAAGGGCATGGAACTCTTAATTTTCTTGAAGGAATAGCACAGTCCTGTAATGTAGTGTTTTATAATTTAGGTTTAAGAGTTGGAGCAGATGAAATCTCAAAGATGGCAAAGAATTTTGGATTGGATGATAGAACAGGGATAGACTTACCTGGAGAAGTTAAGGGCTTTATACCTTCTTCAGAATGGAAAGAAAAAACACTAAAAGAGCGGTGGTATCCGGGAGATACTTTGAATATGTCCATAGGGCAAGGATATATCTTAACCACACCTTTAGAGATACATCTTATGGTAAGTATTATTGCAACAGAGGGATTAGGCTATAGACCTCACTTAGTAAGAAAAATAATAAATTCAAAAGGGGAAGATATAAAAGTATTTGAACCAGAGATAATAAGAAAAGTTTCTTTAAAACCTGAAAGTTGGAAAATCCTTAAAGAAGGAATGAAGTTAGTTGTAGAAAAGGGAACAGGAATGTCTGCTAAAGGAGAGATATGGAATGTGGGTGGAAAGACAGGAACCGCTCAAAATCCCCATGGAGAAAGCCATGCGTGGTTTGGAGCTTTTTTCCCATGGGAAAATCCTAAATATGTAATTACAGTTTTTGTGGAACATGGGAGAAGTGGGGGAACAAAGGCTGCTCCTATAGCAAGAGAAATTATAAATTATTTAGAAAAGAAAGAGGTGAGAAACCTTGGAAAAAATCTCTATTAAAGGAGATATTAGAGCTGGATTAAAATTAGTTGTTAATCCCTCTCTAAGTTGGGAAGAAATTAAAGAAGTTATATGGAAGGAATTAGAGAAAAAAGCAGGATTTTTAAAGGGTATTTCTTTAAATGTAGATTTAAAAGATAAAAAAATTGATGAGGAGGAATGGTTTGAATTTCAGCAGAAAGTTTTTAGAGAATTTGGTATAATGTTATACAAAGAAGTCTTTGGGACAAAAATTACAGATAGGAATATTGCTCAAATTATAATAGGACCTGTAAGAAGTGGACAAAGAATTGTATCAAAGGATAGTATTTTAGTTATTGGAGATATAAATTCTGGGGCAGAGATTGTAAGTGAAAAAAGTATCTTTGTATTGGGAAAAATTAGAGGGTCGGTTTATGCAGGAATGGAAAGAAATAGAAAAGCTTTAATTTTTGCTTTAAGTTTAAATCCTACCCATATGCAAATTGCAAATGTAGTTTGGAATAAAGAGGAGTTTTGGGAATCGAAGAGTGGATATTGGGTATATATAGAAGATAATCAATTAAAAGTTAGTATCTATCTCTAATAGGAGGGAGAAAAATGGGAAAAGCTTTTGTCATAACTTCAGGAAAAGGGGGTGTTGGTAAAACTACTGCAGTAGCAAATATTGGTGCGGGATTGGCTTTGAAAGGTTATAATGTTGTTTTAGTTGACACTGATATAGGACTTAGAAATTTAGATTTACTTTTGGGTTTGGAAAATAGAGTAGTTTATAATATTGTGGATGTTGCAGAAAAAAAGTGCCAGTTGAAACAAGCTTTAATTAAAGATAAGAGACTTCCAAATCTTTATCTTCTTCCTGCTGCTCAAACTCGAGAAAAAGATGCTATAAATAGAAGCCAAATGATAGAAATTATTGAAAATCTAAGATCATCCTTTGATTATATTTTAATTGATTGTCCTGCAGGGATAGAACAAGGATTCAAAAATGCTATTGCGGGAGCGGATATTGCTATAGTAATAACTACGCCAGAAGTTTCTGCAGTAAGGGATGCTGATAGAGTAATTGGATTATTAGAGGCAAATGGATTTAAAGACCCGATTTTAATTATAAATAGAGTAAGACCTGAGATGGTAAGAAGAGGAGATATGTTAAGTGTGGAAGATGTTTTAGAAGTTTTGGCAATAAAATTATTAGGAATTATTCCGGAGGATGAGGAAATAATTGTAAGTGTAAATAAAGGAGAACCTGTTATTTTAAATGGTAATAAAAGTAAAGCAGGAATTGCTTTTGGTTTGATTGTTAATAGTCTTTTAGGGGAAAGAGTAGATTGGAATAGTCTTTTTACTGGAGCTACTTTTATAGATAAGTTAAGAAAATTTTTCAATATATAAGGAGGAAGAAATGTCCATATTCGATTGGGGAGGAAAACAAAAGTCAACAAGGGATTTAGCTAAGGAGCGTCTTCAGGTTGTATTGGTTTATGATAGAGCTCATTTAGATCCAGGAATTGTTGAGTCTCTAAAAGAGGATTTGGTAAAGACAATTTCTAAATATTCTAATTTTGATGTAAAAAATTTAAATATTAATTTTTCACAAAAGGACAACCAGGTGGTTTTAAGAATAGATATTCCTATCAAAACCTAAATACTATTCACCATAAATAAACTTTGTGTTATAATATTATAGCTCGTCGGGGCGTGGCGCAGGGGTTAGCGCGTCCGTTTGGGGTGCGGAAGGTCGCTGGTTCAAGTCCAGTCGCCCCGACCACTTTTTTAATCGGGGCGTAGCGCAGTTGGCTAGCGCGCCTGCTTCGGGAGTAGGAGGTCGCTGGTTCAAATCCAGTCGCCCCGACTATTTTTTGACTATGCAGAAATATATTCATGTTTATGTTTATGGAATAGTTCAAGGAGTAGGGTATAGATATTTTGCCTATAAATGGGCTAAAAAATTGGGTATTAAAGGAAAAGTAAAAAATCTTCCAGATGGAAGAGTTGAGGTAGAAGGGGAGGGAGAAGAGGAAAGTTTAAAGTTGTTTATTGAGAAATTAGCTCAAGGACCTCTTGGAGCAGTGGTGGAAAAATTAGATATTCAATGGAAAGATTATTTAGGATTATTTGAAGATTTTTATATTTACTAAAGGTGATAAATATGTATTTCCAATGGTATGTAGATCAAGTAGCAGAAGATCAATTTCATTGTTATGCAGTGAGTGAAATCTTAGTTGATGTAAGAACTCCGTGGCAAAAGGTCCAGATTATAAAAAATAAAACCTTCGGTAAATGTTTAATAATTGATGGGAAAATGCAATCTTCAGAAGCAGATGAATATATCTATCATGAATCTTTGATTCATCCTTCCTTTATTTTACATCCTGATCCTAAAAATGTTCTTATTATTGGAGCAGGGGAAGGAGCTACTTTAAGAGAAATTTTAAAATACCCAGATATAAATATTATTGCGGTAGAAATTGATCCAGAGATTGTTAACTTCGCAGAGCAATACTTAGAGGAATGGCATCAAGGAGCCTTTAAAAGTCCCAGAGTAAGATTGATATACATGGATGGATGGGAGTACATCAAAAATACTGAAAATTCTTTTGATATTATTGTTTTAGACCTTCCAGAACCATATCCTAATACTCCTGCCTTTAGACTATATACTCCTGAATTTTATCAGATGGTATGGAAAAAACTTAACCCAAATGGAATCATGGTTACACAGGCAGAGACTACGCAGTGGGGACAACAGGATAAACATTTTTGGATTAAGAATAATGTAAAGAAAGTATTTGGGGATAATGTTTTTTCATATCAAGCTTATATTCCTTCTTTTGATAGTAGCTGGGGATTTTTACTTGCGGGAAAAGATAATATTAATCCCTTTAGAAGTAAAGAAGAGATTAATGAACTAATAAAAAAGAAGGTTAAAGGTAGTTTGAGATTTTATGATGGAATAACTCATTTGTCCTTATTTTATCTTCCAAAATATCTAAGGGACTAATTTGGAAAAGGAACTTTTTGATACTTGGGAACATAAAAGAAAAAGACAAGAATTGATAAATCTTTTAAAAGATGAGGGTATAACTTCAGAATCTGTTCTTAAAGTTTTAGCTAAGGTTCCAAGACATTTATTTATACCTAAGGAATTAGAAGAAATTGCATATGAAAATCAAGCTTTGCCTATTGGTGAATTTCAAACTATATCTCAACCTTTTATTGTGGCCTTAATGACTCAAGCATTAGATCTTTCTGGAAAAGAAAGAGTTTTAGAAATAGGAACAGGTTCGGGATATCAAACTGCAATTTTAGCAGAATTGGCTCAAGAAGTTTTTACTGTTGAAAGATTAAAATCTCTTTTAGAAAAAGCACAAAGTCTTTTAGAGTTTTTAGGGTATAAAAATATCTATTTTAAACTTGGAGATGGAACAGAAGGATGGGAAGAATTTGCTCCATATGATAGAATTATTGTAACTGCCTCTGCTCCAGAAATTCCCCTTCCCCTATGGGAGCAGTTGAAAGAAGATGGTATAATAGTGATTCCAATAGGAAGTAAAGAGTATCAAAATCTTTATAAAATAACAAAAAAAGAAGGTAAAAAGTTGATAGAAAATTTAGGAGGAGTAGTATTTGTTCCTTTGATAGGGAAATATGGATGGAAAGAATAATATGGATTTAAAATCCTTAGAGGAAGAAGTAAAGAAATGTAGAAAATGTTCTTTATGGGAGAAAAGGAAAAATGTAGTTTTTGGGGAAGGAGATACTTCTTCAAAATTAATGTTTATTGGAGAAGCACCTGGATATCATGAAGATCAACAAGGTAGACCTTTTGTAGGAGCTGCAGGCAAATTATTAACAGAGTTAATTGAGTCTTTAGATTTGAAAAGAGAAAATGTTTATATAGCTAATGTATTGAAATGTCGTCCTCCAAATAATAGAGATCCTAATCCAGAAGAAATACAAGCATGCTATCCATGGTTAGAAAAGCAGATTGAAATTATTAATCCAAGAATTATTTGTACTCTTGGAAGATATTCTGCATATGTTCTACTAAAAACCTCTATAAACATGTCTTCTTATCATGGAAAATCCTTTGAAATAGACAATAGAATAATATTTGTAACTTATCATCCTGCAGCAGCTCTGTATCATGGGAAAATTTTAGAAGAAATAAGAAAAGATTTTTCAAATCTTAAAAAGATTATTTTAGAAATGAAAGAGGAAAACACAAAGACGGAGCAGTTATCTTTTTGGTAATTTTGTTGTGGAAAGGGGTTCAAAAATGATAGAAAAAGAACAGGTCTTAAAAGGGTTAGATAGTTTTGCGAAGTTAGCAAAACAAGATATTTTAAAAAGTACAGTTCTTCCTGATAGAGAGTATTGGGAGAGAAATGCTCAGGCTCGTTATGAAAAGTATAAAGAACTATACAGATTAGTAGAGGAAAGGGATTTAGAAGAAACTTTAAAAACTGCAGTGGAGGAATATAAGAATCTACAAGACAGTGATGACGCGATCTCTCAGGGAAAGAGAAGAGCTTTAGAAAGTTTCTTTGTCCTTATCGGCATTGATCCTTCCCAGATTTGAAATATGAAGTTTGTTCATTTACATGTCCATTCAGAATATAGTCTTCTTGATGGGGCATGTAGAATCCCAGATTTAATTCAAAAAGTAAAGGATCTGGGAATGCCCGCTGTAGCTCTTACAGACCATGGAGTAATGTATGGAGTTATTGACTTTTATAAAATTGCAAAGGAAAATGGCATAAAACCTATTATTGGATGTGAAGTTTATTTAACTCCTAATTCTCGATTTGAAAAAAAAAGCCAGAGAAATTCTTTATTTCACCTAATCCTTTTAGCAAAAAATCTAGAAGGATATAAAAACTTAATAAAATTAGTTACCTTGTCCTATTTAGAAGGTTTTTATTACAAACCCAGAATAGATAAGGAGCTTTTAAAAAAATATAGCAAAGGATTAATAGGACTTACCAGTTGTCTTGCTGGAGAAGTTCCTTCTTATATTCTTCAGAGAAATATAGAAGGGGCGAGAAAAGCAATAAAGGAATACTTGGAGATTTTTGAACCTGGAGATTTTTATTTAGAATTACAAGATAATGGACTACCTGAACAAAAGATTGTAAATTCTACTTTAATCTCCTTAGCAAAAGAATTTGAGGTTCCTCTGGTAGCAACAAATGATGTCCATTATTTAAACAAGGAAGACGCAGAACTTCATGATATCCTTCTTTGTATTCAGACAGGTTCTAAACTACAAGACAAAAATAGATTAAGATTTGGATCTGATGAATTCTATTTAAGACCTCAGGAAGAAATGGAGAGACTTTTTGATAATGTTCCTTCTGCTTTGGAAAATACATATAAAATTGCTGAAAAATGTGATTTAGAGTTAACCCTTAATAACATTATTCTTCCTACATTTGAAGTTCCAGAAGGAGAAACCTTGGAGTCATATTTTGAGAAATTATGTTGGGAAAATGCAGAAAAAAGATTTAAGAATCTAACTCCTGAGATAAAAGAAAGGTTAAATTATGAAATTTCTGTGATTAAACAAATGGGTTTTGCAGGCTATTTCTTAATAGTTTCGGATTTTGTAAATTATGCAAAAAGTAAAGGAATACCTGTAGGCCCTGGAAGAGGTTCTGCAGCAGGTTCTTTAGTTGCATATGTTTTAGGTATTACCAATTTAGAACCAACAAGGTGGGGACTAATTTTTGAAAGATTTTTAAATCCAGAGAGAGTTACAATGCCTGATATTGATATAGATTTTTGTTTTGAAAGAAGAGAGGAAGTAATAAATTATGTTAGAGAAAAATATGGTAAGGACCATGTAGCTCAAATTATTACCTTTGGAACTATGGCAGCAAGGGCAGCTATAAGAGATGTAGGAAGAGTATTAGATGTTCCATATGGAGACGTAGATAGATTGGCTAAAATGATACCCCCAAATACTTCTATTGAAGAAGCAATTGCTTCTTCTCCTGAACTTAAAAATCTTATAAATAGTAATCCCACTTATGAAAGAATTATATCCCTTGCTAAAAGATTAGAAGGATATGCACGGCATGCTTCTATCCATGCTGCAGGTATTGTAATCTCAAAGGAACCTATAACAGAATATGTTCCTCTACAAACTATGGAAGGCAATGAAATTGTAACTCAATTTCCAATGACAAACTTAGAAGAATTGGGACTTTTAAAAATGGACTTCTTAGGTTTAAGGACTCTAACGGTAATAAATGACACTATAAAAGAAATAAAAAATCGATATGGAATAGAAATTGACATAAATAATATATCCTTAGAGGATAAAAAGGTTTATGAATTGCTTCAGTCAGGGGAGACTATTGGAGTATTTCAATTAGAAAGCAAAGGGATGAGAAATTTATTGAGAGAAATTAAACCTGAAAAATTTGAAGACTTGATTGCAGTATTAGCTTTATATCGCCCTGGACCCTTAGGAAGATTAGAAAGTTATATAAAGAGGAAAAAGGGAGAAGAGGAGGTAAAATACCTTCATCCTGCTTTAGAAGCTATATTATCCGAAACCTATGGGGTGATAATATATCAAGAACAGGTTATGGAAATTGCTCATAGATTGGCTGGATTTACCTTAGGACAAGCAGATTTATTAAGAAGAGCTATGGGGAAGAAAATGCCAGAGGTTATGGAACAACAGAGAGAAATATTTATTAATGGAGCAAAGGAAAGAGGAATACCTGAAGAGATAGCAAAAGAAATCTTTGAAGATATGGCAAAATTTGCTGAATATGGCTTTAATAAATCTCACAGTGCTGCTTATGCTTTAATTTCATTTCAAACTGCCTATTTGAAAGTATATTATCCTAAGGAATATATGGCTTCAGTATTAACCAGCGTAATGGGAAACAATGATAAGCTTGCAAAGTATTTAGCTGAAGTGAAAAGAATGGGTATAAAAATATTACCTCCAGATGTCAATGAAAGCATGGTGGGATTTACTGTCACCTCGGAAGGAATAAGATTTGGATTATCGGGAATAAAGAATGTAGGAGAAAATGTAGCAAAGGCTATTGTAGAGGAAAGAGAAAGAAATGGAAAATTTAGCTCTTTTTTAGATTTTGCGCGGAGATTAGATACAAAAGTAGTAAATAAAAGAGCATTAGAAAGCCTTATTAAAGCAGGAGCTTTTGATGGTCTTAAGTATTCTCGAAGAACTTTTCTTGCAAATATAGATAAGATTATAGATTTTTCTCAAAACTCAAGGAAGAAAGAAATTATGCAAAAATCTCTATGGGAATTATCCCCAGAGATACCAGAAATATCTCTTGAAAATCTTCCTGAGTTTAGCTTAGAAGAATTATTAGCTATGGAAAAAGAAGTTCTAGGATTTTATGTCTCTTACGATCCTCTCTTGGAGCTTCAGAAGGTTTCTAATAAACTCTTTGATATAAATATAGATGACCTTTTGGAGATGGATAATGGAAGCTACGTGGTAATTTCAGGTATATTAAAAAATTTAAGAGAGGTTATTGATAGAAAAAATCAGAAAATGCTTTTTGCAACTTTAGAAGACCTCACAGGAGAAGTAGATTTAACTATTTTTTCTTCAGTGTATAATACTCATAAAAACTTGTTAATTGAAGGAAAAAAAGTTATCGTAAGTGGGAAATTAGAAAATTCTAAGGAAGAAGATGAAAGAATAAAAATTATTGTTGATGATATAGAAGACCTGGAAGGGAAAGTTTTAATAATAAAACTCAATTCAGCAAAAACAGATTATAGATTAATCTTTGACATAAAAGAACTTTTAAAGAAAACAAAAGGATTAGTACCAGTTTTCATCCAATTGAAGGGAGAAAAAATATTAACTTCCCCAGAATTTTGGGTAAATATTGATAATGAGTTTTTGAAATCCTTAGAGTCTCTTTTGAGTCCTTATCATTCTTATTCTATTGGAAGGTTAAATTCTTAAAAATTTATGTTAAAATTAATAAAATCTCTTGCTAAGGGGTAAAAATATGTTTATGGATTGGTTTAGTAAAAAAAAGGAAGCTTTTAAAGATATTCCAGATGGGCTTTGGATAAAATGTCCTCAATGTAATCAAATTATTTATTCAAAAGACTGGATAGAAAATTATAAAGTATGTATAAAATGTGGTTATCATTCTCAGCTTACTGCTTATGAAAGAATAGAATTATTGACTGATGAAAACTCTTTTAAAGAAACTGATGAAAATATTATGTCTTATGATATATTAGGTTTTCAGGATATTAAACCATATACTCAAAGGTTGTTAGAAGCCCAGACAGAGACAGGGTTAAAAGAAGCAGTAGTTACTGGCTCTGCGTTGATAGAAAACATCCCTGTTAATTTAATAGTGATGGATTTTAGATTTATTGGTGGAAGTATGGGATCTGTGGTAGGTGAAAAAGTGACGAGAATTATTGAAAAATCTATAGAGAAGGAAGTCCCTTTAATAAGTGTTATTGCTTCTGGTGGTGCAAGGATGCAAGAAGGACTAATTTCTCTCTTCCAAATGGCAAAAACCAGTGCTGCTATAGCAAAATTAGATAGAGCGAGAATTCCTTATATCTGCATACTAACTCATCCATCTACCGCAGGAGTTTTAGCGAGCTTTGGTTCTTTAGGAGATATAATAATTGCAGAACCAGGGGCTTTAATAGGATTTGCAGGACCAAGAGTTATTGAACAAACTATAAAACAAAAACTTCCAGAAGGATTTCAAAAGGCAGAATTTGTATTGCAACATGGTATGATTGACATGGTAGTAGAAAGAAAAAAGCTAAAATCTACTGTAGGTTTATTATTAAGACTTCTATGGAGGAAAAAATGAAAAGAGATCTCTCGCCATGGGAAAAAATATTATTAGCAAGACATCCCCAAAGACCGACTTTTCTTGATTATTTACCTCAGATATTTGATGACTTTATAGAACTTCATGGAGATAGATACTTTTCTGATGACCCTGCAATTATTACAGGCTTTGGATTTTTTGAAGGAGAAAGCGTAGCAATTATCGGGCAAGAAAAGGGAAAAACTATCCAAGATAAGATAAAAAGAAATTTTGGAATGCCTCATCCAGAAGGATATAGAAAAGCACTAAGGATAATGAAACTTGCTGAAAAATTTAATATCCCTATATTTAGCTTCATTGATACTCCTGGGGCTTATCCAGGCATAGGAGCTGAAGAAAGAGGTCAAGCAATGGCAATAGCTGTAAATTTAAAGGAGATGTCACTTTTAGAAGTCCCTATAATTGTTGTAGTTTTAAGTGAAGGAGGAAGCGGAGGAGCATTAGGGATTGGCGTTGGCGACTATATATTAATATTAGAGAATGCGTATTATTCTGTTATTTCTCCAGAGGGTTGTGCATCTATTCTATTTAGAGACTCTAGTAAAGCTCCTGAGGCAGCATCAGCCTTAAAGATAACAGCAGAGGACTTGTTTAAATTAGGTCTTGTGGACGAAATAATTCCAGAGCCCGAAGAAGGGGCTCATACTGACCCTATAAAAACTGCTGAAAATATCAAAAGAAGCCTTAAGAAGGTATACAGAAATTTAAAGAATAGACCTGTGGAATTGCTATTAAAAGAAAGATATGAGAAATTAAGAAACTATGGGAAGTTTGTAGAGGAGGTTAAAAAATGAAAAAAATAGCCCTATTAACCAGTGGCGGAGATGCTCCAGGAATGAATTCTGCTATAAGGTCTATTGTAAGATACGGCTTAAGTCAAGGATTAGAAGTTATTGGTGTAGAAAGGGGATATCAAGGTTTAATTGAAGGAGATTTTAAAACTTTAAATAGAGAAGATGTAAGTGAGATTGTTCAACGAGGAGGAACTATTCTTAAAACTGCAAGGTCTGAGGAATTTTATAAAGAAGAGGGACAGAAGAAGGCTTTAGAAAATTTATCAAAAAATAATATAGATGGATTAATTGTGATCGGTGGAGAGGGTTCTTTAAAAGGGGCATATTCTTTATATAAATTAGGTTTTCCTGTGGTAGGAATTCCGGGAAGTATTGATAATGATATTTGGGGAACAGACTATTCTATTGGTTTTGATACCGCATGTAATAACGTAATTGATGCCATAAATAAAATTAGAGATACTGCAGCTGCTCATGAAAGAACTTTTGTTGTAGAAGTTATGGGAAGAGAGTGTGGATATATAGCCTTTACTTCGGGATTGGTGAGTGGGGCAGATGTTATTTTAATTCCTGAAGTTCCAGTGGATTTTCCATATATAATAGAGAAACTAAGAAATAGACAAAAAAAATTAAAAAGGCATAACATAATTATTGTTGCAGAAGGAGTAGGAAGTGCCTATTTTATTGGTAAACAGATTGAAGATAGGTTGGGGATTTCTACAAGAATAGTAGTTTTGGGACATATTCAGAGGGGAGGTTCTCCCTCAGTTTTGGATAGAACTCTTGGAACCTTTATGGGAATAGAAGCTGTAAGAGCTTTATTAAATAAGGCTTATGGAGTTATGATTGGATGGCAAAATAATAAGCCAACTCACGTATTTTTAGAAGAAGTAATAAAAAATAAAAAAAGAGTTAATCCAGATTTATATTATGAAGTGGAAAGTATTTTATAAAAGATTGGTGCCGAAGGCCGGAGTCGAACCGGCACGGGTGTCACCCACCCACCAGATTTTGAGTCTGGCGCGTCTGCCAATTCCGCCACTTCGGCAACCTTACTTTAAATATATCTTTTATCCTTCTTATCTGTCAAGATGTCTTTAGGAAAGGAGAAAGAAATAATGAAAAGATTATGTTGTCCATGGAGAATTAAATATATTACTTTACCAAAAACAAATAAATGTGTTTTTTGTGAAAGTATAAAAGAAAATGATGACGAGAAAAATTTAATCCTTTTAAGAGGTGAGTATTCCTTTATAATGCTCAATTTATATCCATATAATAATGGTCATCTTATGGTTATTCCATATTCTCATAAGAACAATTTGACTTACCTTTCAAAGGAAGAATATAGTGAAATGATGTTTTTAGCTCAATTAAGTATAGAGGCGTTACAGAAGGTTATGAATCCTCATGGCTTTAACTTGGGAATGAATATAGGAACTTCTGCAGGTGCAGGTATAGCAGATCATGTTCATCTTCATGTAGTTCCTCGGTGGGAGGGAGATTCCAACTTTATGTTGGTAGTAGCAAATACCAAGGTAATCCCAGAGGATCTTCCTTCTACTTATAAAAAGCTTTATCCAGTATTGAAAGAGCTTTATGAAGAGAAAAAGAAGCCTTAAAAGGTTTTTGAAGTATATTTACTTAAAGGTAATTAGAATAAATGACTCACCTGAGAAAATTGCAAAAAGTATTGCTTTAGGAGTTTTTATAGGAGTTTTTCCTACTTTTGGTATTGGTGGCATATTAGCCCTTATATTAGCAAAAATTCTCAGATTAAATTATATCGCAACAGTTTTAGGAACCTTTATTATGAACTATTTTACTTCTCCTTTATTTTGGTCCTTGAGCTATTTTCTGGGGAGCTTAATTTTAGAAGGAAAGATTGAGCTTAAATTTTTAAAAGAAGGAGAAATTAAATATTTTGCTCTTACTTATTTAATAGGCAACTTAGTTGTTTCTTTTTTAACTGCTCTTTTAAGCTATTTTTTAACTAAAAAAGCTGTTGAGAAATATAAAGAAAGAAAAAGGAGGGGGAAGAAACCCCTCCCTCTGAATAAAGTTATTTATTGAAGAAAGTTTTCATACTTTCATAGAATGCTGGATCTACATTCTTCGTTTTTCCTTCAATTAAAGTAATATCTACTGGAACTAGTTGATTTCCTTTTACTGCAATAAAGTATCCTGATTTTCCTTGATGGACTAAGTCTACCGCTTCTTTTCCAAGTCTTAAACCTAAAATTCTATCAGTTATTGAAGGAGAACCACCTCTCTGAAGATGGCTGAGAATTACTGCTCTTGTCTCTATTCCTAAATTCTTCTCGATCTCTTCAGCAAGTACTTGTCCCACCCCTCCAAGACGCACATGTCCAAAAGCGTCTACCATCCCTTCCTGTCCCTTTTGATATGTAAATCCAGGAAGTTGGACTCCCTCAGCAATAGCTACTACTGCCCAATTGTGCCCCCGGTTGTAGAGTTTTTTAATATGATCATAAAGTTCTTGTAAATTAGGCTCTACTTCTGGAATGAGAATATAATCTGCACCACCTGCTAATCCTCCATATAAAGCTAACCAGCCTGCATGTCTTCCCATAATTTCAACTACTATTACTCTTGCATGAGATTTTGCAGTATCTCTTAATCTTTGAATACCATCTACAACTACTTCTACCGCAGTATCAAATCCAAGACAATAATCAGTCTCCTCTAAATCTTTATCAATGGTTTTAGGAATGCCAATCATTGGAAGACCACGTCTACTAAATTTAGAAGCTACCCCAAGAGTGTCTTCTCCTCCTATGGCTATAAGAGCATCTAATCCTAATTTCTTAAAGTTCTCTATACATTTCTCTACATCTTCTTCTTTTTTAAAAGGGTTTGTTCTGGAACTCCCTAAGATGGTTCCTCCTTTATCCAAAATATCTTCTACAGATTCAAGAGTCAGTGGCATAGTATCTGCTTTAATTAATCCAGCCCAACCATATTTAATACCTATAACTTCATCTCCATAATCTAATGCTCTTAATACTATTCCTCTTATAGCTGGATTCAGACCAGGACAATCTCCTCCTCCTGTTAAAACTCCAATCCTTTTTTTATCCATTTTGCTCTCCTCCTTTTTGTTTTTTATTAGGTTTATCTTAAATTTTATTATCTTACATAAAAATTGACAAGAATTTTAGGTGTTGTTAGACTTTAAAAGAATATTAAAATGGAGGCTTAAAAATGTCAAAGAAGAAAATAAATAAAGAAATTGAGATAAAAAGAGATCATTATTTTAGACTTATAATTTTTTCTTGCCTTCTTCTAACTGTCATGCTTATACCTATCACTTATTATTTAAAAGCTCATGATATTTCGGAACTCCCAAAAGTTACTGTTTTAAGAATTTTAACAGGATTTTCTCTCATTGTTTGGGGAATTTGGCTCCTTTTTAGAGAGAAAGAAATAACTCTTCCCTCAAAAAATATTACTACTTTTGTTCTTCTTTTTTTATTTTCATGGATCATTTCTACATTATTTTCTACCAACTTTTATTTAAGTTTTTTTGGTTCTTATATGAGACAACTTGGATTCTTTACCTATGCTACTTTCTTTATAATCTTCTTTCTCCTTCATGATGTTATAAATACAGAGAAAGAAATTAAATATTTCTATTGGGGAATTATAATTATAGCCTTTATTGTGGGGATTATTGGATTACAGCAATTTCTTAGACTCTCTCCATGGTTTGAAAGAGTTAGAACAGAATCAAGGATTATCTCTACCTTAGGACATGCAGATTTCTTAGGTCATTATTTAGTAATGGTCATCCCTATAGTCTTAGGTTTTCTCTTCCAAGTAAAAAATATTTACCTACAAGCTCTTTTTTTGGTTGAATTTATTATATTATTTTTAACTTTATTAGCTTCTTATACTCGAGGTTCATGGTTAGCCTTTTTAGTGTCTTTTCCTCTATTCTTTATTCTTAATTATTGGAAGAAAAGGGAAAAAGTAAAAAATATACTTATTAAAAGAAATTTAGCTATAATCTTGGGTATAAGTATGATAATTACTGTAGTTTTTTTTAGCTATGCGGAAAAGAAGTTATATCCCCCAAATACTCCTTTAGGAGTTTTTAATCTAAGAGAAAGATTTACCACTATAGGACATGGGTTAGGATTAACCCAAGCAAATCCTCGAGGCTTAACGTGGAGAGATAGTTTGAATTTATTTAAGGATAAAATATTGCTTTCGGAAAGATTGATCTGGGGCTTAGGTCCTGAAACTTTTTCCTTTAACTTTACTCCTTATAAATCTTTAGATCTTGCAAGATACGATAGGGGGAAGGGATATCCTGATAGAGAGCATAATGAATTCTTAGATATATTATTTCCTCAAGGATTATTGGGATTATTTTCTTTCTTAGGAATAATTTTTGTAAGTATCTTTACTTTCTTAAAAAATTTTCAAAAGATTCCAGAAGAAAATAGACTCCTTATAGTTGGAAGTTTTACAGGATTCTTAGCATTCTTGATTCAGGCATTAGTCCTTTTTGGACTTTCTGCTACTTATCTTTATTTTTGGACTCTTACCTCCTTTATATTTTTATGGTTAAGATTAATAGATGAGAAAAACAAGATAGAAATAGATGTCAAAAAAATTCCGGTAATAGTAAAAAGCTTAATCCTTGTAGTTTCTATTATTATAGGAATATTTTATATTACTATTTCTCTGAACTTTTTTAGAGCAGAAATATTCTATAGATATGGATTAGATTATTTAAACTCAAATGATCCTGGAAAAGCTGTTTTACTTTTAGAAGAAGCAATAAAGCTAAGACCACAAGAAAGTGCTTTCCATGAGGCAGTAATAAAAGCATATCTTCAGCTTGTAGGAGGGTTGGAGAATAGAGAAGAAAAAGAGAAATATTTTAAAAAAGGAGAAGAGCATATAAAAAATCTTTTAGAAAATGCCTATTATAGATCCTTAACTTATAACTTAGTAGGTGCCTATTATGCTCAAGGATATCATTACTTAGGAAGGAAAGATAAGAGTTTATTAAAAAAAGCAGAGGAGAATTTATTAAAGGCTTTAACCTATGATAAATATTCTGTTCCTCCCATGGAAAATCTTTTAAGATTGTATCTAACAGATTTAAAAGATGACAAAAAAGCTGAAGAAATTGCAAAGAGAATATTAAATATTGATTCTTCTCATTTAGATGCTAATATGGTTTTAGCATCTAAATATTATGAGAGGAAAGAATATAAAGAGGCAAAGGAAATATATGAAAAGTTGTTAAAATACTATCCTAATAATATAGATGTTTGGAATAATCTTGGCATAACTTATTTTCAATTAAAGGATTTTGAAAAGGCTGAAAAAGCTTTTCTTAAGGCGTTAGAGATTGATCCTTCTTATGCTTTAGCCCGAAAAAGTTTAGAGATTCTTTCTAAAGCCTTAGGAAAACCTATAAATATTCCCCCTCTACCGAAGGGGAAAGAGGTAGAATATTATCTAAAAGAAGGAGTAGATGCCTATAATAGAAAAGATTATAAAAAAGCAGAGGAGTATTTTAGAAAAGTTATTTCTTTAGATCAAAAATCTTCAGAAGGATATAATAACTTAGGAGCAGTTCTATTTGCACAAGAAAAATATGATGATGCTATTTCGATGTTTAAAAAGGCTTTAGAAATAAACAGAAACTATCTACAGGCCTATGGAAATATGGCTATTGCTCTTTTAAAGGTAGGTAAAAAAGAAGAAGCAAAAAAGATATTAGAAGAAGGTTTAAGGTATTTTCCGAATAATCCAGATTTAAAAAGATTATTCGAGGAGATTAAGTAGAATGGGTAAGAAATTAGATTTAACTCCCCAAGCTCTCTTTATATTAGAAAAAAGATATTTAAAGAAAAATGAAAACAAAGAAGTTATTGAAACTCCTGAAGAGATGTTTCATAGAGTGGCAGATACCATTGCAAGAGTTGATCTTATTTATAATCCAAAAGCAAATATTGAAAAGACAAGCGAAAAATTTTATAACATGATGGTTTCTTTGGAGTTTCTTCCCAATTCTCCTACATTAATGAATGCAGGGAGACCTTTGGGACAGCTTTCTGCTTGTTTTGTTTTACCCATTGAAGATTCTTTAGTAAGTATTTTTGATGGATTAAAATATGCAGCATTGATTCATCAATCAGGCGGAGGAACTGGATTTTCCTTTTCACGGCTTCGTCCAAAGGGAGATATTGTGAGGACCACTGGAGGGATTGCATCAGGGCCTATAAGTTTTATGAAGGTTTATGATGCAGCTACTGAAACTATAAAACAGGGTGGAGTAAGAAGAGGAGCAAATATGGGAATTCTTAGGGTAGACCATCCTGATATTATTGATTTTATAAAGGTCAAAGATAAAGAGGGGGTTTTAAGTAATTTTAATATATCTGTTGCTATTACAGATAGATTTATGGAGGCAGTTTTAAAGGATGAAGAATATGAACTTATTAATCCCAGAAATAAAGAGGTAGTAAGGAAGCTAAGAGCAAGGGAAGTTTTTGATTTAATTGTTAAACAGGCATGGAAAAATGGAGAACCAGGAGTAATTTTCATCGATGAAATAAACAGAAAAAATCCTACCCCAGAAGTGGGAGAAATTGAATCAACTAACCCCTGTGGTGAGCAACCTCTTCTTCCATTTGAATCTTGTAATTTAGGTTCTATTAACTTAAATAAAATGGTAAAGGAAAAAGATGGAAAGTATGAGATTGATTGGGAAAAATTGGAAGAAACAGTTTATAATGCTGTTCATTTCTTAGATAATGTTATTGATGCTAACTATTATCCTTTGAAGGAAATAGAAGAGATTACAAAGGCAAATAGGAAAATAGGTTTAGGAGTAATGGGATTTCATGATTTACTTATTAAATTAAAAATTCCTTATAATTCACAAAAGGCAAGAGATATAGCTGAGGAGATAATGAAATTTATCCAAGAAAAAGCAAGAGAAAAATCATTACAGCTTGCAGAAGAAAGAGGAGTATTTCCAAATTGGGGAAAAAGTATTTATAAAAAAGAAAATATTAAGTTAAGAAATGCTACTTTAACAACTATTGCGCCCACAGGTAGCATAAGTATAATAGCAAATTGCTCTTCAGGAATAGAACCAATCTTTGCTTTAGCCTACAAAAGAAAAGTAAGCTTGGGAGAATGGTTTGAGATTCATCCACTTTTTGAAGAATACCTAAGGAAAGAAGGACTTTATTCAGAAGGATTGATTCAAAAAGTGATTGAAAAAGGCTCCATACAAGACATAGAGGAGTTTTCAGAAGAAGCTAAAAAAATTTTTGTTACAGCATTAGATATTTCTCCAGAAGATCATCTTTTGATGCAAGCTTCTTTCCAAAAATATGTAGATAATGCAGTATCTAAAACTGTAAATCTTAAAAATACTGCCACTGAAGATGATGTTAGAAAAATTTATCTTTTAGCTTATGAGTTAAAATTAAAAGGAGTAACAGTTTATAGAGATAAATCAAGATCAAGACAAGTGTTAAAAGTAGAAGAAAAGAAAGAGAAGGGAGAAGTTATGGGAGAAAAGTTAAAACCAAGACCTCGACCTCAAATAACGAAGGGGATAACTTTAAAAATGAAAACAGGATGTGGAAATCTATATGTAACTATAAATGAAGATGAATTTGGAATATGTGAAGTCTTTTCTACCCTTGGAAAGGCTGGGGGATGTGCCGCTTCTCAAACAGAAGCCATATCAAGGTTAACATCTTTAGCTCTAAGAAGTGGTATAGATATAAACTCTATAATAAAACAACTTAGGGGTATCCGTTGTCCTAATCCTATAAGAGATGAAGAGGGAGAATATATTCTTTCATGCTCTGATGCTATCGCAAAGGCACTGGAAAGATATCTCCTTATAAAAGAAGGAAAAAGTAATTCTAAAAATAACCTTTTTTTAATCTCTGATAAAAAAGTAGAAGAGGAGAAAAGTAGAGAAGAATATTCGGGGATTCCATGTCCAGAATGTGGGACCCCCCTCGAAGTTCAAGAGGGATGCCTTACATGTAGGGTTTGTGGATATTCAAAATGCTATTAAAAATTTTTATTTAAAATTGTTTGACTTTTAAAAATTTTTGTTTTATACTATCTTAACTAAAGATAAATAGAAAAAATCGAATTTCTTTTCAGGTTTGAAAAATCTTAACAATGTTTTTTACTAAAAACAATTTTCCCAGAAAAGGAGGATTCAAATGATTTCCCAAGAAGAATTAATGCTTAAAACAAGAGCAGAATTAGTAGAAATAGCTAAAGAACTTAAAATTGCAGGATATTATCGAATGACAAAAGATGAATTGATAAAAGCTTTGTTAGCAAAGACCGAAGAACCTTCAGGAGGAATCGAAGAAGGAGTTGAGGAAAAAATAGCAGTTATTACTAAAGAAGTCCCTCCCGAAGAAAAAGAAGAGAAAAAAGATAAAGTAATAATCGATGGATTTGAATGTATATATAGAGAGGGGTATTTGGAGATTAGAGAGGAAGGATTTGGTTTTATTAGAAAAAACTTTAAACCTAGTGATGAAGATGTTTATATTTCTGCGTCTCAAATTAAAAAATTTGGTCTTCGATATGGTGATTGGATTGGAGGAATGGTAAGACCCCCAAAGGAGAATGAAAGGTGGTATGCTATATTAAGAATTGATACTGTTAATGGAAGAGACCCTCTTCTTTCAAGGCAACGTCCAAGATTTGATGACTTAATTCCTTATCATCCTACAGAAAGATTAAAGCTGGAGACTACGCCTGATGAGTTAGATACAAGACTGATTGATCTCTTAGCTCCCATTGGTAAAGGACAAAGAGGATTAATTGTTTCTCCTCCAAAGGCTGGAAAAACTACTCTACTTAAAAAGATCGCTAATGGGATAACTGCAAATCATAAGGAAGTTAAATTATTTGTTCTTTTAGTAGATGAAAGACCAGAAGAAGTAACAGATTTTAGAAGATCTGTTCAGGGAGAAGTTATTGGGTCCACCTTTGACGAACCACCCGAGAGACATATTCAAGTGGCAAAATTAGTGTTGGAGAGAGCAAAAAGGTTAGTAGAATATGGGGAGGATGTAGTAATTCTTTTAGATAGTATAACAAGATTAGCTCGAGCTTATAACTGGTCTGTTCCGTCCAGTGGAAGAACTCTTTCTGGAGGAGTTGAACTTGCAGCATTACATCACGCAAAAGAGTTTTTTGGTGCAGCAAGAAATATTGAGAATGGTGGAAGCTTAACAATTTTAGCAACAGCACTAATCGAAACAGGAAGTAGAATGGACGATGTAATTTTTGAAGAATTTAAAGGAACAGGAAACATGGAATTAGTTTTAGATAGGAGAATTGCAGATAGAAGAATATTCCCTGCAATTAGTATAGCTCGATCTGGGACTCGTAAAGAGGAATTACTTTATCCAGAAGAAAAGCTTAAAAAAATCTGGCTCCTTAGAAGGACATTAGTAGGACAAGAAGAAGGAGAAGCCATAGAAATGCTTAAAAGAAAGTTAAAAGAAACAAGAAATAACGATGAATTTTTAAGATTTATAGATGAGGTAGTAGGGAAACCTAATAGTAGAAGGTAATAATTCTTTAGGAGGGCTTTTTTCTTGAGAAGATTTTTTATAATATTACTACTTTTTGTTTTCTGTATTTCTCTAATCTTTTTTGTAGGATTAAAGGAGAAAATAGAAACAAAAATATACTTTTATGATCCAAAAACATTAAGATTAGTTCCTGAAGAAAGAAACTTTGAATTTTCTAAATGGCAAAGCTTATTTAGAAGGGAATATATAGCTAGGGAGGTTCTTTTAAGCTTGATAGAGGGTCCTAAAGATCTTAAATTACGTTCACCTATTCCTTTGGGAACTAAAATTCTTGGAGTTTCTGTAAAAAATAATATTGCCTATGTGAATTTTTCTGATGAATTAAAAAGGAATCACCCCGGAGGAAGTTTAGGTGAAATGTTAACAGTTTATAGTATAGTAAATACTTTAACTGAACTTTCATGGATAAAGAAAGTTCAAATATTGATTAATGGTGCTATTGTTGAGAGTTTAGCAGGACATATAGACCTTTCAGAACCATTGGAAAGAGATTTAAGCTTGACAAAATGAAAATAGGAATAATATCAGACATCCATAGTAACTGGGAAGCATTAAGTGTAGTAGTAAACAGGTTAGAAAAAGAAGTTGATGAAATATATTGCTGTGGAGATATAGTGGGGTATGGACCTGATCCCAATGAATGTGTAAATTATGTTAAAAAATTAAAAATATCTGTTTTAGGAAATCATGATGCAGCTGTTGTAGGAAGGTTAGATTATGATAATTTTAATCCTTTAGCCCAGTATGCTATTGACTGGACTATAGAAAACCTTACAAGGGAAAATTTTGAATTTATTTATAAATTGCCTTTGAAAGTAGACTTAGAATGGGGAGGAATAGTTCATGGAAGTCCTAGGAGCCCTATAGAGGAATATCTTATTACTTATAATTCAGTATTTGCAAACTTTCAAATTATGGATAAAGATATATATTTTTTTGGGCATTCACATATTGCGGGAGTTTTTATATATTCCGATAATAATAGAGAAGTTAGCTATATAAGTTTAGTAAATGGAGGAGAAATCGAAATAAAAGCAAGTTACAAATATTTGATAAATCCAGGAAGTGTTGGGCAACCAAGGGATGGGAATTGGAAAACCAGTTTCGGAATTTTTGATACAGTAAAGAAGACATTTAAAGTACATAGAATGAATTATTTAGTTGAAGTTACTCAAAAAAAGATGCAAATATTAGGTCTTCCAAGACCATTATGGGAACGCTTAAGTTTTGGGAGGTAAGAGGATGAGAATCTTGGTAATGAGTGATACTCATGGTGATACATATTTTTGGGAAAATATTAAAAAATATGTTGAGAAAGCAGACTTAGTTCTGCATGCAGGGGATGTTCTTTATCATGGTCCTCGAAATCCCCTTCCCACAGGATATTCTCCAGCAAGACTTGCTGAGCTTCTAAATAGTTTAAATATCCCTGTGATTATAAGTAAAGGGAATTGTGATGCAGATGTAGATCAGTTGGTTTTAAAATATCCTTTACTATCTCCTTATTCCTTTATTTTTATTCCTCCATGGAGAATTCTCTTGATGCATGGAGAAGATAAAGATGAAGAAACTTTATGGAAGATTTCTACAGATTTTCGAGTAAATCTTTTAATATTTGGACATATTCATACACCAGTATTGAAAAAAGGAGAAAATGGAATTTTGCTTAATCCAGGAAGTCCAGCTCTACCTAAGACTTCCTATAAAACCATTGGATTTATAGAGGATAAAGAAATATCTATCATTGATATAACTAAAGACGAAATTATAGAAAAATTATCTTTATAATTTAACCAGGCGTAATTCCCTTTAGTATTAAGGCAAGATCTGACGGATGAGGGGTAGCACTTAGCGCTTCCTTTTCATCTATAAGATTTTTTCTAAAAAGTTCTATAAGATGTTGATTAAAAGTCTGCATTCCTTCTAATTTGCTTTCCTGAATAATTTTTGGAAGTTCATTAGTCCTTTGTTCTCTAATTAATTTTTTAACCCCCAATGTTCCTACGAGAACTTCACAAGCAGGAATTAAACCTTTTTTATCCTTTCTTTTAAGCAATCTTTGTGATATAATTCCTTGCAAAACATTAGAAAGCTGAACTCTAACTTGATGCTGTTGGTGTGGAGGGAAACTATCAATAATTCTTTCTACTGTAGTAACAGCATCAGTAGTGTGAACAGTACTTAATACTAAATGACCAGTTTCTGCAGCTTGTAATGCTACACTCATAGTCTCTAAGTCTCTTAATTCTCCTACCATTATTACATTAGGATCTTCCCTCAATGCCATTTTCAGGGCATTAGTATAAGATTTTGTATCTATTCCTATCTCTCTTTGAGAAATTAAAGATTTCTTATCTAAAAATACAAATTCAATAGGATCCTCAATAGTAATTATATTCAAACTAAAATTGTTGTTTAAATATTCTATTATTGCCGCTAAAGTGGTAGATTTTCCTGAGCCTGCAGGACCAGTCACTAATATAAGGCCAGATTTTCGGGAGGCTAAATTTTTTATTACTGAAGGTAGAAAGAGTTCCTCTATAGATGGAATTCTTAAAGGAATAATTCTAAGAGAGAGGGCAATAGTGCCTCTTTGAAGATATAAGTTTCCTCTAAATCTTGCTCTTCCTTCCTTTTCAAAGGCAAAATCTAATTCTCCATTTTCCTCAAAAAATTTAATAAACTGAGCTTTTATAAGGGGATAAATCATGTTTTTGATTTCTTCTTCGGTTAAAGGTGGCGCATCTAAAAAGGTAATATCACCCATAACCCTTACTGCAGGTGGAGTCCCTACCTTTAAGTGAATATCAGAAGCATTAAGTTCCAAAGCAGATTCAATAATCTTGTCTAATTTACTATCCATTTAATTAACCCCTCCCTCTTTAATATTGGAAATTCCCTTCTGAATCTTATTTACCACCTCCTGATCTACCACTTGTTGTGCTACTTTAAGGGCATTTTTTATTGCCTTTGCTTTTGATCTTCCATGGGAAATTATTACAACACCGTTTACTCCAAGCAAGGGCGCTCCCCCATATTCACTGTAATCTAATTTTTTCTTAATGTTTCTAAATTTTGGCATTAATATCCCTGCTAAGATTTTACTCCATAAAGAGGATTTTAATTCTTGAGAGAGAAGAGTAAACAAAATATCTGCAACTCCTTCTGCAGTTTTTATACAAACATTTCCTACGAATCCATCACAAACAATAACATCCGCTAAGGATTGGAAAAGGTCTTTTCCTTCAATATTTCCTACAAAATTTAAGGAGGAATTATTTTTTAGAAGTTCATAGACTTCTTGGGCAAGTTGATTTCCTTTACCTTCTTCCTCCCCTATATTTAATAAGCCTATTCTGGGATTTTGAATTTTAAAAATCTCTTCCATATATACCTTTCCCATAATGGCAAACTGCTCTAAATATTCTTTCTTACAATCCACATTTGCTCCAACATCTAATAGAAGAGAAGGTTTGTTTAAAAGGGTAGGAATTAATGTGGCAATGGCAGGTCTTTTTATTCCTGGGATTCTCCCTAAGGTAAGGAGAGCACTACTCATTACTGCTCCAGTATTTCCTGCGGATACCACTGCAGATACTTTTTTATCTTTCAAAAGTTTCATAGAAACTACAATAGAAGAATCTGTTTTTTCTCGAACAGCAAAAGCTGGATGCTCTTTCATTTCTATTACTTGTGATGCAGGATAAATTTCAATATATTCCTTGGGATAATCATACTTTTTTAGTTCTTTTTCCAATAGATCTTCCTTTCCTACTAATATAGTTTTTATTTTGAACTCCTTTGCACATTCAACCGCTCCTTTTATAGTTTCGTAAGGTGCAAAATCTCCCCCCATAGCATCTAAGGCAATTGGCATTTTGAAATCCTCCTTAATAATGAATTTTTGTTAATTATAACATTGCTTTTAAATTTAGTGCCTTTTTATAAACCTCTTTTTTAGAAATTTTATAAGTTTTTGAAACATATTCTATGGCGGATTTTAAATTTAAATTGTTTTTTATCATAGCGTCCACAATTAAAGCTTCAATTACTATTTTTTTGTCTTCTTTCTCTTCTTTATAATCATTATAAACTATGATTGTATATTCTCCTAAATGAGAAGAAGGATTATTTTCTAATTGTTCTAAAACTGTTTTTATTTCACCATAATATACTCTTTCATGAATTTTTGTCAGATCATTACAAAAGCATACCTTTGCGGAAGGAAACAAGTTATAAATTAACCTCGCCAAAGAAATTATCCTTTTTGGAGACTCAAATAACACAAAGGTCTCTATTTTCTTTTCTTTTATTTCTTTTAAAACTTTTTCTCTTTCTTTTTGTTTATTTGGCAAGAATCCACAAAATAAGAAACGATTAGCAGGTAAGCCAGAGATAGATAATGCAGAAGTTATAGCAGACGGTCCACATACACTAATAACTTCAACTCCTCTTTCTCTTGCCTCTTTTACAATTAAATATCCTGGATCTGATATTCCTGGTGTTCCCGAATTGGAGACCAATCCTACATTCATATTTTTATCAATTAAATACTCCATCAATACTTTGACTCTTTCCTTTTCATTATACTTGTGATAAGAAATCATCTTTTTCTTAATATTATAATGATTTAAAAGCTTTAAAGTATGTCTTGTATCCTCTACCGCTAAAATATCACACTCTTTAAGAACCTCTAAGGCTCTTAAAGTTATATCTTTTAAGTTTCCAATTGGAGTTGCAATGACGAATAATTTTCCCATACGAGATTAATTTTAGCATAAAAAATTTGTGCTTCACAAAGAAGAATTTTCATGTTATTTTATTTCTTAGTATGAGAAGTATGACTGCCTCATGTTTTAAAGAATTCTCTATTGGAGCCCTTAAACTTTATATGGAATTTAAGGGTTATAATCATCGATTTTTAGATATAAAAATAAACCTTCCCCAAAGTTTATCTTTTCTTGAAAAGGAATTTTTAGATAAAATAAGAAATGTTATTAAAAGAGGGCATGTAAATTTCTCTTTGAAAGTTTCAAATAATTTGGATGTTCTTCCAAGATTAAATGTCTCCTTTTTAGAAGAGGTTTTAAAAGAGATAGGAAAAATTACCAGAAGAGAAGAAAAAATAGAAGATTGGAAAATTATTCTCAGTAATCCACAAGTATTTATATTGGAACCAAAAAATTTTAGTGAAGAAGAGATTGCTAAGATTAAAGAGGAATTTGAAGAACTTTTATTTGTTTTTCAAGAAGAAAGAAGAAATGAAGGAGAAAACATTGCAAAATCAGTAGAAAAATGTTTAAGAAATATTGAAGAAAACTTGAGAAAAATTGAAGGAGAAGATAGTAATTGGCGTAAAGAGATAAAAGATCTTTTACAAAGAAAGATTGAAGAATGGAATATAACTATTGAAAAAGATAGGTTATTGCAAGAGATGGCACTAATTCTCATGAAGGCAGATATAAATGAGGAATTGGAAAGACTTAAGAGTTTTTTAGATAAATTTAAGATTGAGATGAATAAAGATGAAAAGATAGGAAAAAATTTAGACTTTATCATTCAGGAAATGATACGAGAGACCAATACCTTATCAAGTAAAACTTCTAAAACGAAGATTATTGAATATGCTTTGGAAATAAAAGGAGAATTGGAGAAGATTAGAGAATTAATATCAAATGTGGAATAAGGAGTGGTTAACATGAAAATTAAATTAATAAATATAGGTTTTGGAAATATGGTAGTAAGTTCCAGAATTGTAGCAATCATAAGTCCGGATTCTGCCCCTGTAAAGAGGTTTTTAGCAGATGCAAAAGGGAAAAATGAACTTATAGATGCAACTTATGGGAGAAAAACAAGAGCAGTGCTGGTTTTGGATAGTGGACATATAATTTTATCTGCTCTCCATCCTGAAACTATAGCTGCGAGAGTTGAAGGAACATCTGAAACGGAGGAAGAAGAATGAGCCTTTCAGGAATTCTCTTTGTCCTTTCAGGACCATCAGGAGTAGGTAAGGATGCTATATTGGATAGATTATTAGATAAAGTTCCAAATTTGGTAAAGTCAGTCTCTGTAACTACAAGACCTATGAGAGTTGGAGAAAAAGATGGAGAAAATTATTTCTTTGTAGATGAAAAGACTTTTAAAGAAATGATAGAAAAAAATGAATTTTTAGAATGGGCAAGAGTTCATTCCTATCTTTATGGAACACCAAGAAATTTTGTAGAGAAAAGTCTTAGAGAAGGGAAAGATGTTCTTTTGAAGATTGATGTTCAAGGAGGCTTAAATATTAAGAAAATTTTCAATAATGCAGTTCTTATATTTGTTGTTCCACCATCCTTAGAAGAACTAAGAAAAAGGTTAATAAATAGAGAAACAGAAAAAAAAGAAGATTTTGAGATAAGATGGAAAAATGTTCCTCTTGAAATTTCCAAAATTTTTTATTATGATTATGTGATTGTAAATTCTGAGATAAATGATGCTGTAGAAAAAGTAAAAGCAATTATTCTTGCGGAAAGATGTAAATTAACAAAAGAAAAGGCAGAATATTGGATAAAAAGATTAGGAGGGATAGAAGATGAAGGAGCCATCAATAGATGAGTTATTAAAGAAAATACCAAACAAGTATATTTTGACAGTAGTGTCTGCAAAAAGAGCAAGACAGATTACTGAAGAGCTTAAGTTTCTACGCCAAATAATGGCAAGAGATCCTTTAACTATGGCTTTAGAGGAGATAATTAAGGACAAAATCACTTACGAGGAGGAAAAGCCCTAATTTTTAAGAGTGTTAATAGCTAAGGTAATTCTTTTTGATACTCGAATCCCTGAAAAAGATTTTCTTTACTATTCCATACCTGAAGATTTGATAGAAGGAGCGGTTGTTGGGAAGGGAGTTATTGTTCCTCTAAGAAAGAGAAAGGTTTTGGGATATATTTGGGATATATTAGAAAATAGTTCTTTATTTAAAGTAATCTCTGAAATTAAGCATATATACTCTGTAATAGAGAAAGTTCCACCATTACCTAAATCTTTAATAAACCTTGTAAACTGGATAAGTGAATATTATGGAAATTCTCTTTATAAATCTGCAAACTATATTTTCCCTTCAGGTATAGATTTAAAAATAAAGAGAAAATTTAAAGCTAAGGAAAACTATGAAGTAGTCCTTACTAAGAAGCAAAAACAACTTTTAGAATATTTAAGAGAAGAAAAATCTTTAGATGAGTTGAAAAAATATATAGGAAGAATATCAGAGACTTTTATTAGAAATTTAATAAAAAAGCAAGTTTTAGAAGAAAGCATAGAATTAGAGTTATCTGAGAAACATCCTAAAAAGGAATTTTATTATGAGCCCAAAAATAAAGAATGGAATATAAATAACTTATTTTCCTTAGAGGTTCAAAAGATTAAAGATAATCTAAATAGATGTCCTTATCTTCTTTTTATTGAAAATAGAAAGGAGAGGTGGGAATTTTATTTAGAATTAATAAGGTCTTTTTATAATTATGGAAAGCAAATTTTAATACTATTTCCAACTCTTAGTTCTCTCCAAGATTTTACAAATTTTCTATTAAATAAAGTTCCTGTTAAATTTTACCCATTTCATGGATTCCTTACACCTGCTCAGTCTTATCAAGTTTTTAAAATTTCAGGGGAAAAAAGTCCAGTATTAGTTATTTCTACAGGAAAAGGAATTTTTTTACCTTTTAACAATTTAGGAATTATTATCTTGGACGAAGAAGAAAATGAATTTTATAATTATAGAGAAAAAGAACCTCGCTTTGATACTACAAAGGTTGCAATAAAGAGGGCAGAGATTGAAAATATTCCAATAATTCTTGGAAGCAGTTCGCCGTCTATTTCTTCCTTTTATAATTTTATAAAAGGAAGATTTTTACTATATCGTAAAACCTCTCCGAAACCTAAGATAACAGTTTTAGACATGAGAAAGGAAAAAAGTAGCATTTTATCTTATTATTCTATAAGAAGGATAAGAGAAGTTTTAGAAAACAAAAAACAAGTATTTTTCCTTTTAAATAGGTTAGGTTATTCTACGTACCTTCAATGTCAAGATTGTGGATACACTTTTTATTGTCCTTATTGTAGTACTTCTCTTGTATATCATTCTGAAGACTTAGAGTTGAGATGCCATTATTGTGGATATAGGATCTCCTCAATAGCCACTTGCCCAAACTGTGGGGGTTATAGTTTTACTTATGGAGGATTAGGAACAGAAAAATTAGAAAGTCATATAAAAAGATTATTTCCAAAACTTGCTATTCAGAGATGGGATAGTGATCAGGATATAAAGGATGAGACATTATTATATAAAAGCAATATAATAGTAGGAACTCGTCTTATTGTTCCATGGATACCAAGACTTCCTGTAGGCCTTTTAGTAATAGTTAATTTTGACAATTTTCTACATATTCCAGATTTTTCTATTTCTGAAAAAACTTTCAGCTTATTAAGAAGAATCTTAGGAGATTTTCCAGGGGAAGAGATGATAATCCAAACTTTTTCTCCTAATCACTATTTATTAAAAGCCTTAAAAACTAATTCTTATACTGTATTTCTACATGAAGAATTAAAATTAAGGAAAAGCTTGAAATATCCTCCCTTCTCTATTCTCCATCAAGTCTTATTAATAGGAGATGACGAAAGAGAAATAATAGAAGCGGGAAAAGAGATTAAAAAAAGATTAGAGGAGAAATTAGAGAATGTAGAAGTTTTAGGACCTGCTCCTTATTTCCCGTATGTTTTGAAAGAAAAATACAGATACCAGATTCTTATAAAAGCTTTTGGAGAAAAGGATATTTTGGAAAATTTTAAAGAGATAAAAGAGATAATAGAATATGATAATGTGTTTTCAAATTATAAGGTTATAATAAATAAGGATGTAAGAGAAATTATATAAAACATGAGGTGAGCACAGATGATATTAAAGATATTATTTATAGGAGATCCTGTATTAAGAAAAAAGGCAAAAAGAGTAGAGAAAATAAATGATGAGATAAAAAAATTGGCAGAAGATATGATGGAAACAATGAAATCTGCAGATGGGGTAGGTCTTGCTGCACCTCAGGTAGGAAGAAGCATAAGAATGATTGTTGTTTCCTACGAAGAGAAAGATATGGTGCTTATAAATCCTGAGATTATAGAGAAAGAAGGAGAAAGTATAGATATTGAAGGATGTTTAAGTGTCCCTGGAGTGGAGGTACCTGTTAAAAGGGCGGAGAAAATAACTTTAAAATTTCAAAACTTAAAAGGAAAGACGCAAATAATTAAAGCTGAAGGAATGTGGGCGAGAATTTTCCAGCATGAAATAGACCATTTAGATGGAATTTTGATTGTAGATAAGATAGAGGAAAGTGTAAAAGTATGAGAGTTATTTTTTTTGGTACTCCTCTTTTTGCTAAAATAATCTTGGAAAAACTCTATAAGGAAGAGGAGATTATTGCAGTATTTACCCAGCCAGATAAACCTAAAGGAAGAGGCAAGAAAATTGAGTTTTCAGAGGTTAAAAAATTTGCTTTAGAAAAAGGCATTCAAGTTTTCCAACCAGAAAAGTTGAAAACTAAAGAAGTAGAAGATTTAATCTGGGAGTTAAAGCCTGATATTTTTATAGTAGCATCCTATGGTAAAATTATTCCTGAAAATTTATTAAATATTCCTCCTTATGGAGGAATAAATGTTCATGCCTCAATCCTGCCAAAATATAGAGGAGCAAGTCCTATTGAAAGAGCTCTTTGGAATTGCGAGAAAGAGACAGGGATAAGTATAATGCAAATGGAAAAAGGTTTAGATACAGGACCTGTATGGAGTATTAAAAAAATTCCCATTGATCTTGAAGATAATAGAGAGACATTAACTTTAAAATTGGCTTATCTTGGAGGAGAACTATTATTGGAAACTCTTCCTTTAATTAAAGAGGGGAAAATAAAACCTACGCCTCAAGATGATTCCTTAGCTACTTACGCTCCAAAAATCTCTCCGGAAGAAGAGAAAATAGATTGGGAAAGTCCTGTAAAAAAAATTTGGTGTCAAATAAGGGCTCTTTCTCCAGAACCTGGGGCATATACCTATTTTAGAGGAAGTATATTGAAAATTTTAAAAGCAGAATATTCGGAAGATAAATTTGATGCTCCAGTGGGAAGCATAGTACTTATTAATAAGAAAAAAGGGTTTGCAGTTAAAGGTATAGATGGTATACTTTGGATATTGGAAGTAAAGCCAGAAAACAAAAAGAAAATTTCAGCGATAGATTTCATAAATGGCTACAGATTGAATATAGGAGAGAGTTTGGGATACTCCCCTTGAAGAATTTTGGAAAGAGATATACTATAAAAAGGTCTAATAAAAGAGATAAGGTTTAAAAAACTTAGGAGGTGAAAAAATGTTCTTTTTTTGGGATCCAACATATATAATATTAATACCCGCATTAATTCTTAGTATATATGCAAGTTGGAAAGTAAGATCTACTTTTAATTACTTTTCTCAAATTCCTAACTCTAAAGGAATAACAGGAAGGGAAGCTGCAAGAGTTCTATTAAGATCTCTTGGACTTTATGATGTAAAAGTGGAACTTACGCCCGGGACTTTAACAGATCATTACGATCCAAGAACAAAAACCTTGAGGCTATCTGAAGCTGTGTATTATTCGCCTTCAGTCTCTGCTCTCGGAGTTTGTGCCCATGAAATAGGACATGCTATTCAACATGCAACAGGATATTTTGCTTTAGCTCTTCGTTCCTCCTTAGTTCCTTTAGCAGGTTTTGGGACTAATATGGCATTTCCTCTATTTTTAATTGGTTTCTTATTTGGAAGTTATTCTTTAATGAATATAGGAATTCTTCTTTTCTCTTTGGGAGTACTCTTTTACCTTGTTACTTTGCCTGTAGAGATAAATGCAAGTAAAAGGGCAAGAGAACTTTTGTTGTCGTCAGGATTGGTAAGTTTGAAAGAGGCAGAAGGAGTAAAAGCAGTATTAGATGCTGCTGCATTAACTTATCTTGCTGCAGCTGCTATGGCTATTCTCCAGCTTCTTAGATTGATTCTCTTAGCTAATATGAGAAGAAGAGATTAATGAAAGTAAGATTAAAAGCGGTAGAGATTCTTTACGAAATAGAAAAGAGGGAAGGTTATGCGAATTTAATATTAAGAAAAAGCCTTCCCTCCTTAAATTTATCCTTAAAAGAAAAGGGATTTATTACAGAGCTTGTATATGGAATATTAAGATGGAGATTGACTTTAGATGAAATATGGAAAGTTTACGTAAAAAATCCTGAAAGTTTAAGCTTTTGGGCCAAAATTCTCCTTAGAATGGCAGTATATCATAAATATTTTTTAAAGAATACTACTATACCTGTTGCCATGAATGAGCTTGTGGAGATTGCAAAGATTAAGGCAAAAAAAGAGAAAAATTTGGTAAATGCAGTAATAAGAAAAATTACCTCTGATAATGTAAATATAGATAACTTTCCAGAGGATGTTAGATATAGCCATCCCTCTTGGATATTAAAAGAATGGGAAGACTATTTGGGAAAAGAAACTGCATTTAAAATTGCCCAGTGGAATAACTCTCCATCTTTTATTACTATTAGAGTAAACCCTTTAAAGACTAATAAAGAAGAATTAAAAAGACTTCTGGAAGGAGATGGCATAAAAGTAGAAGATGGATTTTTCGTTTCTCAATCATTGATATTAGAGCATGGGATTTCTTTTGAGGATTATCATCTTTTTCAAAAAGGTTATTTTACCATTCAAAGTGAGGCAAGTATGCTAACATCTATAATATTAAATCCAAAACCTGGAGAAAAAGTAGCAGATCTTTGCTCTGCTCCAGGGACAAAATCTACCCATCTTGCTGAAATTATGAAAAATGAAGGAGAAATTCTTTCCATAGATAAAAATAAATCTCGAGTAAAACTTATTAAAATAAATGCCCAAAGATTAGGAATAGATATAATAAAAGTTTTAAATTCTGATGTCTTAGAGCTTCCAGAAAGTTTAAATGGAACCTTCGATAAAGTGCTTTTAGATGCTCCCTGTACAGGATTAGGAGTTTTAAAGCATAAACCTGAAATAAAATGGAGAAGGAAAAGAGAAGATATCTATGAACTTTCACGGCTTCAATTATCTCTTTTAGAAAGAGGGGTAAGACTGCTGAGAAAAGGTGGAGAAATTTTGTATAGTACATGCACATTAACTTGGCAGGAAAATGAAGGGGTAGTCCTATCCTTTTTACAAAAGAATCCATCTTTTTTTCTTAAAAAATTTTCCTTTAATGACAAAATTTATCCAGGAATTATGAGAATTATTCCTTACGAATTTAACACTGATGGATTCTTTATAGCCCTAATAAAAAATGGAAAATAGTATTTTTTCTTTGAATATAGATGAATTAAAAAATTATTTAGCAAGTATATGTGAGCCCCCTTATAGAGCTCAGCAAATAACAGATTGGATTTATAAAAAATTAGTTCTTGATCCACTTTTAATGACTAATTTGCCAAAAAATTTAAGAGAAAAATTAAAGGAGAATTTTTCTTTTTCCCTTCCCGAAGTTGTGAATAAAATAGAGGAAGAAAATACCACAAAATTTTTATTTAAATTAGAAGATGGTGAAATTATAGAATCAGTATTGATAATTCATTCAGAAAGAATAACATTATGTGTGTCTACTCAGGTAGGATGCCCTTATAGATGTCAATTTTGTGCTACAGGACTTGTAGGATTTAAAAGAAATCTTTCAACAGGAGAAATAATTTCTCAAATTTTATGGGCAAAAATTTTTCTTAAAAATATAGGGAAAGATCTTACCAATGTTGTTTACATGGGAATGGGAGAACCCTTAGCAAATTATAAGAATGTTTTAAAATCTATAAAGATTTTAAATGCTCCTTGGGGAATAAATATGGGAGTAAGGCATATTTCTTTGTCCACTGTGGGGTTAGTCCCTCAGATTTATAAGCTTTCGGAAGAAAAAATTCCCATTACCTTAGCTATCTCCCTCCATGCTCCTGAGAATGAGTTAAGAAATATTTTAGTCCCTATAAACAAGAAGTATCCCTTAGAAGAGCTTTTACCCGCGTGCTGGTATTATGTAGAGAAAACGTCAAGAAGGGTGAGCTTTGAATATGTTCTCTTGGAAGAGGTTAATGATACTTTGGAAATGGCAGAAAAATTGGTGAAACTATTAAAAGGAAAACCTGCCCATGTGAATTTAATTCCCTGGAATCCTGTTAAAGAGTTTCCTTGGAAGAGACCATCTCTTTTAAGAATTAAAAGATTTGAGAAATTTTTAAGAGAAAGAGGGATTAATACTACAGTAAGAATTTCTCGTGGAGAAAGAATAAAGGCAGGATGTGGACAATTAAGAGGGAGATATATTAAGGAGGAAATAAAATGAAGACAAAGTATTTTCTCTATATTTTTTTAGTTCTAAATATCATTCTTCTTGGAGTAAATTTATATAACCTTTTTGCTTTTGTAAATTCTTCCCCTGAAAATATTATTTCTGTTCCTGATGTAAGAAATAAGGATATTGTTTCCGCTACAAAAATTCTTATAGATAGTGGATTTAAGCCAAGAATTCAAGGGATTCTTATGGATAGAAGTAAAGACAGCTTTGTGGTTTTGGATCAAAATCCTTTATCTAAAGCCTTAAAGGGAAGCATAGTGGATTTGTGGATAAATCAGCCTGCTAAAATAGTCCTTCTTCCTGATTTAAGATATAAAAATGTGGAGGAGGCAAGAAATCTTTTAGAAAAATTGGATCTTAGAGTGGAAGTAATTCCCTTTGAAGAGGGACAGGTTGTAAGGCAAGCTCCTGATCCAAATTTTTATGTAGAAAAAGGGAGTAATATTGTCCTTTGGGTTGAAAGTACAACTGCCCCATCAGAAAACTCTACCCAAACTTTAACCCCTTAAGGAAAGGTGAGAAAAATGGTTAAAGTTTATCCATCTTTATTAGCAGTGAACATTTTAAATATTGGAGAGAATATAAAAAAGGTTGAAGATCTTGTAGATGCTTGGCATATAGATATCATGGATGGACATTTTGTTCCCAATCTTAGTTTTGGACCAAGTTTAGTTGAGGCTTTGAAAAATTTTACAAGTAAACCCCTTGATGTGCATCTTATGGTGGAAAAACCAGAACTTTTTGTGGATTCCTTTATCTCTGCTGGTGCTGATCATGTAGGATTTCATATAGAGGCAACTTATCATCCTCAAAGGCTCATAAATTACATCAAATCAAAGGGAGTTAAACCCTATTTAGTTTTAAATCCTGCTACTTCTTTGTCTTCTTTAGATTTTTTATTAGGAGAAGTAGACACTATTTTACTTATGACTGTGAATCCAGGATTTGGTGGACAAGAATTCCTTCCTTTTACTCTTAAAAAGATTCAAGATTTAAAGGAAAGGGCGATAAAAGAAGGAATAAAATTGGATATAATGGTAGATGGAGGAATAGATTTAAAGACTGCGCCTTTAGTTGTAGAAAGGGGAGCAAATATTTTAATAAGTGGGGTAGGAATTTTTGGAAATAAGGATCCAAGATCTGTTATACTATCTTATAAATCCTTACATTTAAAGGAGGTTTAAAGAAATGGGGTTAATTCATCAACCTTGGTTTATGCCTCTTCTTCTCCTATTTTTAATGATTTGGGAGAGAAGATTGCAGAAAAAAGAGGAGGAGGCATATAAGGAAGATGCAAGAAAATTTGTAAGTATTGAGGGTAGAGTAGAGGAAGAGAAAAAAGAGGTAGTTCCACCTTGGAGAAGGCAAGAAGAGGTAGAAAAGAAAAAAGAAAAGAAAAGATCTCCTATAGGACTTTGGGTTTTAAATATCTTAGTGATAATATACATAATTTTTGTATGGTTTTTAACAAAAACTGGTTTTAGCACTACAATTTATGAAATTATTGCAGGATTTGCCTTTGGTTTTTATTTCTTTAACTTTAATATTCCGAGTCTCTTAAGTAATATCTGGACTTTTAGGGAATATCCAGGAAGTGTAAAGGGAGAAATAACTTTAAGTAAGCACTTTGTATTGGCAACAAGAAAAATAGAAGCTAAAGTTTATCTTTTTATTTTTGCTATATTATTTTTAGCAACTCTTTCTTTCTTTATCTTTGGAGTTTCTTTGGCGTTAATAATAAGAATATGGCTTATAGATAGATATTTATCAAGGACTCCATTACCCGACTGGTAAGAATATTTTCCCTTTTAAAGTATCTATCTCTATAAATTCTAAATTGTATATCTCCTTGAGGAGATGAGAAGTAAGGATTTTTTCCTTTTTCCCATACTGGTATATTCTTCCATTTTTTAAAAAGAGAAGAAAGTCACAATAAAGAGATGCTAAGTTTATATCATGAAAGGTAGAAATCACAAGGATATTTTTACTTAATTCTTTGATAAAGTTTAGAAAATATATTTGATAATAAGGATCAAGATTATTTATAGGCTCATCCAAAAGAAGAATCTTAGGCTCTTGGACTAATGCTCTTGCAAGATGAACCCTTTGCTGTTCTCCCCCAGAAAGCTGAAATAATTTTTTATTTCTTAGAGAAATAGTTTCTGTAAGGGTTAATATTTCCTTTATCTTCTCCGAGTCTTTCTTTCCTAAAGCTTTCCAAGAGGAATGGTGAGGGTATCTTCCCAAAGCGATATATTCTTCTACAGTAAAGGAGAGATTAAAATTAACCTTTTGCGATAGAAAGGCAATAATTTTAGCTATTTCTTCCTGCTTATATTTTTTTATTTCTTTTCCTTCTAAATAAACTTTTCCTTCGAAGGGCTCAATGTATCTTATAAAAAGTCTTAAAAGAGTAGTTTTTCCAGAGCCATTAGGTCCCAATATTCCTACAAATCCGAATTTTGGAGATTCCCAGGATATGCTCTCAATTACTACTTTAGAATTATATCCTGCCTTTACTTTTTCAAGCTTTATCATTTTTCCTTCTTTAAGAGAAATATAAAAAAGGGAACACCTAAAAAGGAAGTAATGATTCCTATTGGAATTTCTGAGGGATAGATTATAGTTCTTGCCAATATATCAGAAAAAAGAAGTAAAATTCCCCCTCCTAAGTAACTCGCAGGAATAAGCCAATTAAAGTCTGCTGTCTTCCATAATCTCATAATATGAGGGGATATTAATCCTACAAATCCAATTATTCCTGATACAGCAGTGGAGGGGGCAATGAGAAGAGAAATTAAAAATAAAAACCATCTCTGATAGCTTCTTAAGGAAAGCCCAAGACTATATGCTTCTTCTTCTGAAAGATTAAGAAGATTAAATTTTTTTCTCCAAATAAATGTCCATGGAACAGCAATTAGTGAATAGATAAATAAAATTTCCAGATGCTTCCATCCCTTTCCGTTAAATCCTCCCATAAGCCAAAAGTAAACTCCGTGAAATATCTTTTGATTCGAGAAGAGAAGAAAGGAAATAATAGAAGAGAAAAGAGCATTCAGAGATACACCTAATAAAATTAGTTGGGAATTATATAAAGACCTTCTGCTCCAGAAGATTAAGATAAAAAGAACAAAGAAAGCTCCAATAAGGGAGACCCAAGGAGTAATTAAAGGATCAATCTCCCATGTTCCTCCAGAAAGAATAAAATATAAAGTAGCACCAAGGGCTGATCCTGCAGAAATTCCAATAATATGAGGTTCTGCTAAAGGATTGTGAAAATAGCTCTGTAAAATACTTCCCGCTAAGGAAAGGTTTCCCCCTACTAAAATTGCAAGTAGCGTCCTTGGTAATCTCAAGTTCCAAAAAATATTTAACTTAACAGGATCGCCTTTTTTAAAAAGAATATTTAGAGAGTCATTAAAAGATATAGAAACTCCTCCCCCTATTCTTATGGATAAGAAAGAAAGTAATATTAAAACTATAAAAAGATACAAAAGCTCTTTATTTTTCACACTCTATTTCCTCTTTCCTACTTTCCTCCATACAAAATATTAAACAAAGCTTCCAATCCATCAATTAATCTTGGTCCAGGTCTGAAAACAAGGTCATCATTTATATAAAATACCTTTTTATTTTTCACTGCAGAGACATTGGAAAATTCAGGTTTATTTAGTATGGAATCTATAGATATTCCAGACATCTCACCAATAAGAATAACATCAGGATTTTTCTGGACTATATATTCCACACTTAATACAGGATATTCTGGAGTATCCTTTTCTACTATATTTTCTACTTTAAGTTTCTTTAACAAATCTCCCACAAAAGTTGAAGGAGACGCAGATATGAAAGGATCATTCCAAAGTAAAAATAGCACTCTCATTTTTGTTTTAACAGGAATAAGTTTTCTCTCAATAGCTTTTAACCTTCGCAACATATTTCCATGGATGTATTGGGCAATTTTTTCTTTTCCTGTTATCTTTCCAAGAAGTAAAATATTATTTAATACATCTTCAAAACTTTTTGGATCTAAAACTACAAAATTTGTCTTCGGAAGAGATTGGGTTAATTGAGTAAATATCTCCTTAGGAAAGCTCTTATATAAGATCACTAAATCTGGGTTTAGACTTATAATTTTTTCTATATTAGGATTACTAAATCCCCCAACCTTCTCTTTTGTTTTAGCCTCCCTTGGATAATTGCAAAAATCTGTGACTCCTACAATTTTATCATTAAGTTTTAGAGCAAAAAGAATTTCTGTAGAAGATGGAGCTAAAGAAATAATTCTTGAGGGTGGATTTTGAATTATTATGCTTCTTCCTAAATCATCCTTAACTTCTATTGGGAAAGTAGTTTTTGAGAAACTAATAGTGAAAAGGGACAAAAAAAGTAAAATAGAAAGAATTTTTAAAAATCTCTTCATTTCTTTACACCTCCTCTATCAAAAAATTAAAAGCTCTACCCTTCGAAGAAAGGTAGAGCTTTTTACTCCAACCTCCTTTCCTCGAAGGAGTTGGAACTATGGAATAAGGCAGGTCTCCTGGCTCCTGGATCATTGTCTTCCTCACCTTCCCAGGGTTTCCCCCAGTGGCATTTTGAGGAAGACTCCCCAGTTACAGTGGCGGGACCGCGGCGGATTTTCACCGCCTTCCCTTTTAATCCCTTACGGGAACCTTATTCCTTATATAGATATTATACCATCAAGTTTAAAATTCTTTTCTTTAAATAATTTTATACACGCTTCTACTACATTACTATCATAGAGTATCCCTTTCTTCTCAGAAATTTCTTTTAGAACAGTTTCCAAAGGAAAAGCTGGACGATAAGGACGATGGGAGGACATAGCTTCTACTACATCAGAAACAGCAAGGATTCTTGCTTCAAGAAGTATCTCACCGTCTTTTAATCCCTTTGGATATCCCGATCCATCAATTCTTTCGTGATGCTGAAGGACTATATCAGCAACAGGATACGGAAATTCTATATTCTTTAGTATCTCATAACCCACTTCTGGATGTTTCTTTATAAGTTCAAATTCAGTAGGATTAAGTTTCCCAGGCTTGTTTAATATATTTATAGGAACAGCAATCTTTCCTATATCATGAAGAAGTCCTGCCATGTGAAGACTTTTTAATTTTTCCTGTGGAAGACCTATTTCCTTTCCAATGAAAATTGCAAGCCTTGCTACTCTTTTCTGATGTCCTGCAGTATAAGGGTCCCTCTTCTGGTTTCCACTACTTGATTCAAAAGTTTATTAATCTTTTGAATACTTTCTTTCTCTTGGGTAATATCCATAATGACAAAGATAACATGTGATAGATCTTCTTCGCAACCGGGGAAGGGAACTGCTCTTACTCTTAATGTCTTTTTATTCTTCTTTAAAGTATATATTGTTATTTCCCGCTCATATAGAAGAGGAAGAAGACTAATCTGTTCTTTTCAGCATCAGCTTCATTCTCAATTTCAAAAATAAAGAACTGGAGGAATTCTTCTTCTAAAGAAAAATCTAATTTCTCAGTAAGAAGTTCTCTCATAAAATTTTTTATTTCTGAAAGATCTACTTCTACAAGTCCTATTCTCCTTTTCTTCCTTCAATCTTAAAGAATAGATCACATATGAAATATCCTCAGAAAGATCTTTCAAGATTCTAAACTCCTCCTCACCCTGGGGGGGGGCAAGAAGCAAGAAAATTCCCATCCATTTATCCTTGTAATATATAGGGAAGAAAATAGCTGATATTATCTTTTTCTCTATAATTTTACTAAGTATAGATTTAGGAAGAACATCGCTACACTCTTTTATAATATTTTCAGAGTCCTCTATAACAATAGGATCTTTTATCCCTATTACTCTTCTGAAAGGTGAGGTTTCAGGAATATCATTTATATAAATTTTTTTACCAAACTTGCTCTCAGGATATTTAACAATAAGCTATATATTCCCCTGTATCTTCTATAATTCTTGGGACTTTCTCAAATATTTCTTCTTCTCTCTCAATTTTCAAAAGACTTTCATTTATCTTACTCAAAAGAGAAAGAACACGATTCAATCTTGCCATTGATATATTTTTCACAAGGATCAACCTCCTTGATTTTTTCCTTCGAATTTCAAATTAAGTTATTATATAACACAAAAAATTTTTTTAGGAAATATTTCCAAATTTTTTCCTCTTGAATTCCTACTAAAATAGTGTAAAATATAAAAAGAAAATTTTTGGGAGGATTTTTAAAGTGGATTTAGAAAGGAGGTGAAATGATATGTGCTTTTGGGGATGGAGATTTCCATATTTTTGGGATGGAAGTTTTTGGAGTATGCCTTTGATGATGATATTTAGCTTAATATTTTGGATTGTCATAATCCTTTTAATAGTTTATATCGCTAAGAGCTTTTTTAAAGGACAGGGAAAAGACGAGAAAGAGGAACTTTTAAATACTCTTAAAAGAAGACTTGCTAATGGAGAGATAACCCACGAAGAGTTTGAAAAAATGAAAAGAATTTTAGGTATATAAGGAGGTCTGTTGATGAGTGAAATTTTTGGAATGAGAATAGATAGAAAAAATGCTCTGAAGGAGATGATAAGAAAAATACATCAAGGAGTTGATCCAGAGGTATTGAAGAGACAATTTAAGGAAATCTTCAGTAGTGTGACTCCTACTGAGATTGCTCAGATAGAAGAAGAGCTAATAAAAGAGGGAATGCCAAGAGAAGAAGTTATAAGATTATGCGAGGTTCATCTTGCAGTATTTCAAGAGGCTTTAGAAAAAGAAAAAAAAGAAGCAAATCAAGGTCATCCTGTATATATCCTTATGGAAGAACATAAAATTCTCTTAGAATTTGGGGAGAAATTAAAGAAAATCTTAGAAGAGATTAAAACCATAGAAAATTATGATACTGTAAAAGATAAACTGGAAGAAATGGAGGATATTGTAAGGCATTTTAAGGAATCCGAAAAACATTATTTAAGAGAGGAAAATATTCTCTTTCCCTATTTGGAAAAGCATGGAATAACAGAGCCTCCTGCAATCATGTGGATGGAGCATGATAAGATAAGAGCAATAAAAAAAGATATCTACAAACTTATAGAAAATTACAAGAATATAAGTCCTCAAGAATTTGTGAGAAAAATGAATACATTATCTTTAGAATTAGTAGATATGTTAGCAAGTCACTTCTATAAAGAAAATAATATTCTTTTCCCTATGGGACTTCAAGTAATTTCTGAAAATGAGTGGAAAGACATAAGACTTCAATTTGATGAAATTGGATATTGTTGTTTTACTCCAGAATCTGCAATAAAACCATTAGAAGGGATGGGAGAAAGAAAAATAGCAGAAAAAGAGAGAATGGTAAATTTACCTACAGGAAGTTTTACCTTGGAAGAATTGGAGGCAGTTTTAAATACTCTACCTGTTGACATAACTTTTGTAGATAAGAATGATGAAGTAAGATATTTTAGTGAGACAAAAGATAGAATCTTTGTAAGAACAAAAGCAGTTATTGGAAGAAAAGTTCAGCAGTGTCATCCTCAAAAAAGTATTCATGTTGTGGAAAAAATTTTACAGGAATTTAAGGCGGGAACAAAAAATTCTGCAGAGTTTTGGATCAACTTAAATGGAAGACTAATTTTTATAAGATACTTTGCGGTAAGGGATAAGAATGGAAATTATTTGGGGACTCTCGAAGTAACGCAAGATATTACAGATATTAAGAAGATTGAGGGAGAAAAAAGACTTCTTGATTGGTAAAGGAGGGGAAAAGATGGCAAAGGATCCTGTTTGTGGGATGGAAGTGGATGAAAAGAAAGCAGTAGCTACTTCAGAATATAAAGGGAAAATTTATTATTTTTGTAGTAAAGCCTGTAAAACTGCTTTTGATAAAGATCCTGAGAAATATATAAATAAATAATCTTTGGGGGTGGTACTGCCACCCCCAAAATCCTACAAAGTTTCCTTAAACCAATTTACACTTTTCTCAATAACCTGACTTTCCCATTCAATAGAGTTAAAAGTATGATCTGCACCTTCTATAATTTCGAGTTTTGCTTTATGAGTATCTTTTATCCCCTCATAATAATCATAAGCATGCTGAAGAGGAACAATCATATCTCCGCTCCCATGAATTATTAGCACAGGAAGACTTCTTTTCTTTAGTTCTTCTAAGGGTTTTTTACTTAAAATCTCTGCCAAAAATTTCTTTCCCACAGGATTTCCCAAAAGATCTATAAAGTCTCCATAATCTTTTAGTTTTTGTGCTTCTTCTGGTCTGCTAAAAAAGATATCAAAATAGCATACTGCAGACCAGAGAACACAGGATTTGACTAATGGATTTCTCCCAGAAACCATACTCGCTACTGCTCCACCCATTGAGAGTCCTAAAATCCCAATCCTTTCTTTATCTACAAGTTCACTTTTTGAAAGAAAGTCCAATGCTACCATAGCATCGGAAATTTCGCCTTCTAAGGTCATATCTTTAAAGGAGCCTTCACTATCTCCTGAGCCTCTGAAATCAATTCTTAGTGCTCCTATTCCTTCTTTTGTCAAAGCCTCTGCAGTTTTTACAAATATTCTATGGGGTTCAATCTTTGTACCAGTGAATCCATGGCAGAGAAGAACAAAGGGAGCAGGAGTCTTTTCAGGAACATGGATCACTCCAAAAATTTTTTCTCCAAAATTCTCAAGTACTACAGGTTCTCTTTTCTCTTTCATCTTTTCACCTCCATACTTAATTTATTAAAAACCAAAGTAACGGGAAAAAGGAAAATTCATAAATTAAGCTTGAATTAACGATATTCTCTGGAGGAGTTAACCAAAGAGCACTCATAGAAAAAATAATATCTGCTAAACCATATAGAAGAGAAAAGATAAAAATAGATGTCAAAAATTTATATTCTACATTTTTATTGAGAGATTGAAGACTTATAACAGCTAATAAAATCATTAACCAATCAGTAATAGTGTAATAAATCCATACAAATCTTTCTATTGAAGATGTAGAGGGATTTAGAAATATAAGAGGATAAAGAATGCCTATTGTTAAAACAATTAAGGAAATTATACCAAGGGATATAGTGAAAGGTTGAAAAGGTGCTCTTTTTGATTTTATAATTTTTGAATAGATAAGAAAAATAGGGATAGGGAAAAGCATATAAAAAATATCTTCAAGAGCCACAAATTTTAAAGGAATATTAGTAATGGTCTTAAAAAGAATTATAGAATCTCCAATAGTCCAAAGAATTAAGCTCAGTAAAAAAAGAAATAGAAAGTTTCTTATTTCGAAATTCTTTCTAACTTTTGATATACAAAGAAAGACTAAGGATAAATCAAAGACTAAAGCATAGGAATTGACAATATAATCCCTTTGAGAAAAAGGATAGAAATTTATAAACAAAGTTAAAATTACCAAAATTCCAAAAATAACTTTTTTTACCATGTTTGTCACTCTAAACAAATATTGATTTTTATTATAATCCTAAAGTAAAATTTAATAAATACTTAATAAGGAGGAAATTTTAGTGGATTTATCAAAAAAAATTATTTTTATAGGACATGTTTCTAAAGACATAAATATTATAAAAAATAAAGAACAGATTAATCCTGGCGGAGGAGTTTTTTATGGTTCCTTTGTTGCAAAATCCTATAACATGAATACTTACGTTTACACAAAAGCTAATTTAAAAGATAGATATCTCTTTAAAGAAATGGAAGAGTATGGAATAAAAGTAATATGGTTTCCTTCTAAGAGCACTACTTCTATAAAAAATATTATGCCTTCGGATAATCCTGATGAGAGAGTAAGTTTAATAATCGAAAAAGGAGATCCTTTTGATTTTAAAGATATTAAGGACATTAAAGGCGATATAATTCATATAACTCCACTATGGCATGGTGAAATTCCTGAAGAATTAATTAAAGAAATAAGGAAAAACACAAAGGTTCTTGGTCTTGATGCTCAGGGGTTCTTAAGAAATGTGGACGAAAAAGGAAGTATGGTTTATAAAGATTGGGAGAAAAAAACAGAATTTTTACCTTTAATAGATGTATTCAAAGTAGACTCGAGAGAAGCAGAAATTTTAACAGAAGAGAAAGATTTTAGAAAAGCTTTGAATTTAATATCAAAATGGGGACCAAAAGAAATTTTATTAACTCATAAAGATGGTGTGATGTTATGGGTAGAAGGAGAAATTTATGAAGAAAGATTCGGAGAATGGACCTTAGAGGGAAGGACAGGGAGAGGAGATACATGTATGTCTGCATATCTTATTCATAGAGGGTTAGGATATGAAACTGCCTTGAGGAAGGCAGCAGAAATAACTACTGAGAAGATGAAAAAGTCTAGCCCTTTCAAAATAGGTTAAAATGTTTCTTCACAACGATAGTTTATAATTGCAAAGATATCTTATGAACTCCTCAAAGAGTTTTGATTTAAACTTATCTTTATGATAAATAATGTTAAATTTCCTTTCAAATCTTACATTTTCAATATTTACTCTCACAAGGCTACCTCTTTTTATCTCTTCCTTTAAAGCCAGTTTTGATATGACCGAAACACCTATATTAGCTTCCATAGCCTTCTTTATAGCTTCTGTATTGTTAAGAACATGTTTTATTTTGTATCTGACATTATATCTTGCCATAGTTTCCTCAAAAACTTTTCTTGTTCCACTTCCAGGTTCACGCATGATTATATCCTCATTTTCAATTTCAGTAAGGCTGATAGTTTTTTGTACAGCCCACTTACAAGATAAAGTTTATCGTCTATAAAGGGTATTATAACAATATCTCTTGAATGCACTGGTCCTTCGACAATGCCTAAATCTATAGAATTGTCAAGTATAAGTGAGGCTGTTCAAAAAAACAAGAGAAGTTGAAATAAATGGAAAGAATACCATTTAA
>JBNARO010000007.1:0-68089 GCA_049718665.1 Dictyoglomaceae bacterium
TTCTTCCCCAGGCTTAAAAGCGGAGGCCTCCCACACGGAAAGGATGGTGACCTGTAAAACTCCATATAGTTTATGGTATAATCTTAAAAAGAATTTTTGAGCCATCTAATATTTAAAAATGAAGAAGGGAGAGATTGTTAGAGTTATTTCGGATATTTTATCTAAAAGAGATGAAATTCTCTTTGCGTATATTTTTGGGTCTTTTATAGTGCAAGAGGATTATAAAGATATTGATATAGGAATATATTTAAAAAATTTTGAGGATATAGATCCGCTGAAATATGAGTTATCCCTTGAAAGAGAATTGGAAGATAAAGTTAAGATTCCCTTTGATGTTAGAGTAATAAATAATGCACCCTTAGGATTTATATATAATGTGATAAAAGAGAAGATTATAGTTTTAGATAGGGATGATGATTTTAGAGCTGATTTTGAAAGTATAATATTGAGAGAATATTTTGATTATAAACACTTGATAATGGAATACCTTAAGGAGTTAAAAAATGCTCCAATTTAATCCTGATAAAATATCTAAATTAATATCAGAAATCAGGAAGACTTTAAATAGATTAAAAAACTTACAGAGTCTTACAGAAGAAGAATTTCTATCAGATCCTAATAAGATAGATAGTGCAAAATATAATTTCATTGTAGCTATAGAGTCTGTAATAGATATATGTAACCATCTAATATCTAAAAATGCTTTGAGATCCCCTAAGGATTATGGAGATACATTTCAAGTGTTAGAAGAACATGGTATTCTGGAGGAAGAGTTTGTGGCAGATTTGAAGAACATGGTTAAATTTAGAAATAGATTAGTTCATTTATATTGGGAAGTGGATGATAGACAAATTTATAAAATTTTACAAGAAAATTTAGATACTTTTACAAATTTTTTAAATAAACTTGCAGATGTATTAGATTTAGGAGGTTAATATGTGCCTTGGAGTGCCACTGAAAGTTGTGGAAATTAAAGATGAAAATATTGCTCTTGCAGATATGGGAGGATCTACTATAGAGATTAGTACTATCTTTACCCCAGAAGTAAAAGTGGGAGATTATGTTTTGGTTCATGCAGGATTTTCTATAAGTATTTTAACTGAAGAAGAGGCAAAAGATATATTCTCTATTTTAGAAGAGATTGAAAAATAAAATGGAGATAAAGAAATTAGTTGAGGAAATAAAAAGGATATCAAAAAAAGAGATAACTATAATGGAATTTTGTGGTACTCATACTCATGAAATCTTTAGGTACGGAATCAGGGAACTGCTACCTAAAAATATACATCTTTTATCAGGTCCTGGATGTCCTGTATGTGTAACTTCTGAAGAAGATATTGATTACATCATAAACCTTGCAGAAAATTATGATTTAGGAATTATTACTTTTGGAGACTTGGTGAATGTACCGGGAAGTAATGGAAGCTTAAACTATTTAAGAGCAAAGGGAAAAGAAGTAAGAGTTATTTATTCTCCCTTGGAATCTCTAAATATAGCAAAGAGTAATCCTAATAAAAACTATATATTAATAGGTATTGGTTTTGAAACCACCGCACCTAATTTAGCCTATACTCTGATAAAAGCAAAAGAGGAGAATATTAAAAATCTATACTTCTTATCTCTTCACAAGCTAACACCTCCTGCCATGAAAGCAATTCTTGATATGGGAGAAATAAAGCTTGATGGAGTAATAGGACCTGGGCATGTATCCACTATAATTGGGAGAAAAGGATGGGAAGAATTATTTAATCAGTATAAAATTCCATTTGTGATAATGGGATTTAAGCCTGAGGAGATATTATACGGAATATATTATTTAGTAAAAATTATTGAAGATGAAAAACCAGCCCTCATTAATGCCTATGAAAAAAGTGTAAGAGAAGAGGGAAATAAGATTGCATTAAATATGATGTATAAGGTATTTAAAAAGGAGAGTGCCAGTTGGAGAGGATTAGGAATTATTGAAAATAGCGGTCTTATTCTGAGAGAAGAATTTGAAAAATTTGATATTAGAAAGCTCTACCCTCAAAAAGTAGACGGGGTAAAGATAAAGAATAATCTTTGCAGATGTGGTGAAGTATTAAGAGGAGTAGTAAAACCTACTGAATGTCCTCTTTTTGGAAAAGTGTGCACTCCCGAAAGTCCAAAAGGACCTTGTATGGTATCTTCAGAAGGAACATGTTCTGCTTATTATCTATATGGGGGAGAGTAAAATGGAGGATATTATTCTTCTTTCCCATGGAAATGGTGGAGAGGGTACAAGAAAACTTATTGAGGAAGAAATCTTGAGAAGTTTTGAAAACAATATTTTAAAAGAGTTATTAGACTCTGCTGTTTTTAATCTTTCTGGCAAAATTGCCTTTACTACAGATTCCTTTGTAATATCTCCTTTGTTTTTTAAAGGTGGAGATATAGGAAAATTAGCTGTATATGGGACCATTAACGATTTGGCAGTTATGGGAGCAAGACCTTTATATCTAAGTTTAAGTTTTATTTTAGAAGAGGGTTTATCTTTTCAAGACTTTAGAAAGATCCTTTCTTCAATGAAACGTGCAGTGGAAGAATGTGGAGTAAAAATTGTAACAGGAGACACAAAGGTGGTAGAAAGGGGAAAGGGAGATAAGATTTTTATAAATACTACAGGGATTGGGATTATAGAAGACAATAGAGATTGGAGAGGAAGAAAGATAGAATCAGGAGATCTTGTGGTAATTAATGGAGGAATTGGAGAGCATGGAATTTGTATTATGTTAGAGAGATTAGGAGTAAAGACAGGAGATGAAGTAAAATCTGATCTTTCTCCTTTGCATACTCTTACTTTACCTCTTCTTTCTATATTCTCAGGAATAAAATTTATGAGAGACCCTACAAGAGGAGGGGTGGCGACAGTTCTAAATGAGATATCTCAGAAATACAAAGTAGAAATTGAAATTTATGAAGAAAAGTTACCTATGAAAGATTGGGTAAGAAGTGCCAGTGAAATCTTGGGGATTGATCCCCTCTACTCAGCTAACGAGGGAAAGGTTTTGATGATTATTTCTAAGCACGAGAAAGACAAAATAATGGAATTTTTAAAAAATCATCCCTTAGGAAGAGATGCTCAAATTATTGGAGAAGTAATTGGAGAGGGAAATAGAGTATATTTAAGGACAAAAATTGGAACTAAAAGAATCTTAGATACCCTTAAGAAAGACTTATTACCAAGAATTTGTTAACATGATGAAAGAGAATATATTCTTAACAAGACCTTTACTTTTTGATGGTGCTATGGGAACAGAACTCAAAAGGAGAGGGCTTCCTTTTGGGGTTTCTCCAGAACTCTGGAACTTAGAAAATCCACAAGTAGTAGAAGAAATACATAGGGATTATGTAGCTTCTGGGGCTATGGTAATAGAGACAAATACTTTTGGAGGAAATAGATTAAGATTGAGAAGAGCAGGTTTAGAAGAAAGAATAAAGGAGATAAATCAAAGGGCAGTAGAAATTGCGTTAAAAGTCTCTCAAGGAAAGATTTTAGTAGCAGGTTCTGTGGGACCATTAGGAGAATTTATTGAACCTTATGGGGAAATCACTAAGGCTCAGGTTGAAGAGTTTTTCTCTGAACAGATTGAAATATTAAAAAATTCAGGAGTTGATTTTATTTTGATAGAAACAATGATTTCTTTAGAAGAAGCAAAAATTGCATTGAAATCTGCAAAAAAATTAAAATGTAGAGTGGGGGTAACTATGAGCTTTGAAGTAGGGGAAGGGGGAGTGAAAACTATTTTGGGAGATGATATAAAAGAATGCATAAAAGAGCTTGAAAAAAATGGGGCAGATTTCTTAGGATCAAATTGTGGGAAGGGCTTTTCTGATATGAGAGAAGTAGCAAAGATTATAAGAGAAAATACTAAACTTCCTGTATTAATTCAGCCTAATGCAGGTATCCCAGAGGTCATTAATGGAAAACTAATATACCCTGAATCTCCTGTGAGCTTTGCTCAGTTTGTAGAGGAGATGTTAAGTTTAGGTATTGATTTTATCGGTGGATGTTGTGGAACGACCCCTGATTATATAAGAGAGGCAAATAAAATTTTAAAGAGAGAATTATGAAATCAAAAGTAGCAGTTTTAGAATGTGATTATGATAAAGATTTAATAAGAGCAAATCTTCTAAAAGCTTTTGATTTTATAGGGACGCCTGATTTTTATAAAAAGAAGGTTCTTATAAAGCCAAATCTTCTTATGGCAATAGAACCTGAAAGAGCGGTAACTACTCATCCTTTATTAATAGAAGTTATAGTAGAGATTGTAAAAGAGAAAAAAGCAGAGGAAGTTTATATCGGAGATACACCAGGAAATACATTATCGAACATAGAAAATTTATATCTAAAAACAGGAATGAAAGATGTTGCTGAAAAAACAGGAGCAAAACTTGTTAATTTTTTAAAGGAAGGAATAGTTAATATCCCTAATAATGGTGGAATTATTAGTTCCTTTCCAGTATCTAAAATTATAGAAAAAATTGATTATATAATAAATGTTCCTAAGTTAAAAACTCATAGCTTTACTCTTATGACCTGTGCTATAAAAAACATCTTTGGGCTTATTCCAGGTTTTAATAAATCTCGAATGCATGCTATAGCTCCAAAACCAAAAGATTTTTCAAGGCTTTTAGTAGAACTTTTTGAGAAAATAAAGCCCAATCTTAATATTGTAGACGCTATAATAGGAATGGAAGGAGAAGGTCCCTCTGCAGGAGTCCCAAGAAGATTCGGGAAGATAATTGTAGGATATGATGCGGTTGCTGTGGATACTATTGCAAGTTTGATACTTGGATATAAGCCTGTGGAGATTTATACTACGGTTATAGCCTATAAAAAGGGATTAGGTGAAATGGACTTGAGTAAAATTGAAATATTAGGAGCTAAAATTGAGGATTTATATAATGCAGATGTTAAAAAATTAATAAGGTTACATGATCTTACTAATAGAATCCCAAATTTTTTAGCTAATTTCATCCTACCAATTTTCTCAAGGTATGTAAAATTGTATCCTGTTATCGTGAGTGAAAAATGTATAAAATGTAAAATTTGTTCAAATAGTTGTCCTCAAAAAGCTATTGACCTTATAGATAGTATTATGAAGATAGATTATAAAAAATGTATATCCTGTTTTTGTTGCCATGAATTATGCTCCCAAAGAGCTATAAGAATTGAAAAAAGCTTTATAGCGAAAAAAATATGGAGGTAGGATAGCTTAGTGCTATTCTTTATCTTTCAATCTCTAATAATCTTCTTCCAAAGATTAGAAGGAGAATTATAAAAGAAATTAGCATTATGATTGATAAATTAATAATGAATTGAGGTGAGCCCTCTTCTACTCCTACTGAAATTCTTAGTGATTGAGCTATGTAAGTTAGAGGCAGAATTTTAGAAAAATCTTTTAAATATTTTGGAAGAAAATCTAAAGGAAAATATATTCCAGAAAAAAACATCATTATGTTTAAAAATAAAACTCCTACATTATTTGCTGTTTGAGGTTCTTTAAAAATTTCTGCTAAAAATATTCCAAGAGCCATCATTCCTAAAATGGAAGAAGAGGAAGAAAGAAAGAATAATGCCCAGTTCATGACAAAACTTATTCTAAAAACTATTTTTGAAAGGAAGAAAACAAATATTGCAGAGCAAAAAGTAGCAAGAAAATTTCCTAATGCTATTCCAAGAATAAAAGTGAAGGGATTTACAGGTGTAACTGCAAACCTTTTTAATACTTTTTCCTTTTTGTAATATCCAAAAAGAGTTATCATAGAAAATAAACCACCCATAGCAATGGATATACTAACTACTCCTGGAATAGTATATCCCAATCGAGAGACCCTTGCTCTTCCTGGATCAATTGCTTCTTCCTCAATATTTATGAGTTTTTTTGCTCTTACTTCCCTTTTTGAGTAATAAGAAGAAATAGTTTCTCCAATAGTTCTTATATAGGGTTTTTGCTGGAAGCTTGTAAAGTTAATTATAATTTTAAATTTTTCACTCTTAAAAATAATCCCACCATCCACTTTTCCCTTTAAAACTAAGTCTTTCATAGTATTTATATCTTCTACTAGTTCTATTTCTACACCTGGAATTTCCTTTACAGTTTCTATCAAGATTTTATCGTTCTTTAAAAGAGCAAGTTTTGTTTTTTCTATTTCTTCAGATCCTCCACCAAATACAAGCCCAAATATCAAAACCATAAGTATGGGGAAGATAATAGTAAAGAAAAAGTATATTTTATCTCTATAAAAGCTTTTAAATCTATACCAAAAGATATTTATAAAAGCTCTCATTAGTGTTCAACCACCTTATATTTATTTATAGCCAAACTAATGAAGACTATACTCCAGAAAATTGGAATTAAAATAGTCAAATACAAAGGATATGGGGATTCAAGAATACCAAGAATGTCTCTTATTCCACTTGTTAAATATGTAATTGGATTTATAATTACAATCCATTTTATTATCCATGGGACTTGATTTACAGGGAAATATATTCCTCCTAAAAACTGAAGAGGAAAATTTAAAAGCTGAGCAAGAACATTTGCAGAATTTGTATTCTTGGCAATAGCAGATAAGAAGAAACCAAGAGAAGAAAGAGTTATCATAGAAAGAAGAGTATAAATGATAAAGGGTAAAGAGAAGGGATTTACAGTGCTCTTATAAATAAATTTGCATATAATACTTAACAAGATTACTTGTATAATGAAAAGATAAAAACGAGAAAGGAAAAAGGACAAGAAAAATTCCAGAGATGATATAGGAGTTATATAAAATCTTTTTAGAATTTTTCTTTCTCTATACCAAGTTAGTTCTTCTCCTATTCCAAAAAGACCTGTCATAAAAATAGAAAATATTACAATTCCAGGATATATAAAATCTACATATGAAAATTCTTTTTTAACTCCTACGATCGCATTTTCTACAGGATATTCCTTTATATCTCTTGTTTTCTTTATGAATTCCAGCTCTAATTTTTGGAAGATATTTCTAACAATAAGAGATACTGTTTGAGAGGAGGATCTATGCTTAGATGAATATATTTTTATCACAGGGGGAGTAAAATTTATGCCAAAACTTTGAAGAGTAAGATTGGTGAACATAAGGCTATCAAAATCCTTAGGGACTTCAATAATAAGTTGAGTTTTTCCAGTTTTCAAATCCTCAATTAATTTATCCTTAAAATAATCCTTATAAATCCTTAGATTGAAAACTTTATCTTCTCCTCTACTTATTTTCTGGAAGATTTCATCTATAATATCTGAAAAAGGTCCTTGTGAGTCTTTTATCAAATCTAAGTTAAAGGTTATTCTCTGAATGGAGAAAAAAGAACTGAAAACTGTAATAAGCATAATAAGCAAAATAACAGGAAAGGCTAATAGCCAAAAAATATAGGATTTTTCCCTTATTGTTGATTTAAATAAAAAATTAGCAGTTGAAAATATTCTCATTCTTCTCTCAATTGTCTTCCCGTTAATGTTAGAAAAACATCCTCCAGATTTGGCTGTCTTATAATTTCATTCTTAATCTGGAGGGAATTTTCTCTGGCAGTTTTTATTAATTTCTCTATGGTTTCTAAAACATTATTAGTCTTAACTAAAAGTTTATTTTTCTTTGGATTAAAAACAAAATTTATATTTAGTTCCTTTAATGTATCCAAAAACTGAGATTTTCCATCAACTTCTATCTCTATTATGCTTTCTCCACCAATCTCATGGATTAAGTCCTTAGGGGTTCCTTCTTTTATAATCTTTCCATGGTCCATAATACATACCCAGTCCGCTAAAAATTCTGCCTCTTCCATATAATGGGTGGTTAGAATTATGGTTTTCCCATTGTTCTTTAAATTTAATAAAAGATTCCAAATATTTCTTCGAGCTTGAGGGTCCAATCCAGTAGTTGGCTCATCTAAAAATAAAAGTAAAGGATCATTTATAAGGGCTAAACCTATAACTAATCTTTGTTTTTGTCCTCCAGAAAGATTTTCTATGTAAGAATTTGCCTTGTCTTGAAGGGAGATAAATTCCAATATCTCTTCTACTTTTAATCCCTTTTTAAATAAACTTCTAAACATCTTGAGAGTCTCTTCCACTGTCAAGTGGGGTATAAGGTTTGTCTCTTGAAGAGAAACGCCAATAAATTCCTTTTGTTCTCTTCCAATTTTTGATACTGTCTCTCCAAAGATAGTAATTTTTCCACTATCCGGTGTTCTTAATCCCTCAATGACCTCAAGAGTTGTAGTTTTTCCTGCCCCATTAGGTCCAAGAAGGGTAAAAATAGAACCTTGCTTTATTTTAAAGCTCACATTATCTACAGCAACAACTTCTCCATAAGTCTTTTTTAAATTTTCTACCTCTACAATGAACTTGTAATTCATGTTCCAATAATATCATCAAAAAAATCTTCTTTGCAAGTGCGGAAAAATTGTATAAAATACTTAAATTGTATGGTTAACAAACCATTATTAAGACATATAAAAAGATTTCTATGGGAACATAGATGGGATTACTTAAAAGGAGTAATATTTCTTCTCCTTGCAGATATATTTCAACTTATCATACCAAGATTTTTAGGCTGGGGTGTAGACGGATTAAAGAAAGGGAATTTTGGAATTAAAGAAATTTCTATCTACTCTCTTTTATTAATTCTTTTTGCGGTATTAACTGCGGTTTTTAGATATTTGTGGAGAATGTCTATAATTCCCACATCACGAAAACTTGAGGCAAAGATTAGAGAAAAATATTTTTCTCATCTTCAAAAATTATCCATAAACTACTTTAATTATCATAAAACTGGAGAATTAATGGCTTTAGCCACCAATGATCTAAATGCGGTAAGAGAGCTTTTTGGTTTTGGAGTAGTGATGTTTTTTGACTCCTTATTCTTAGGAATTTTAAGTATTATCTTTCTTATAAATATAAATTTTAATTTAACATTATATCTTTTAATTCCTCTTCCTCTTATAACCCTATCTATATTCTTTTTTGGGAAAATTACCCATCAAAGATTCAAATATGTTCAGGAGGGATTTGCTCAATTAACAGATAAGGCAGAAGAGACTATTTCGGGAATTAAGGTTGTAAAAGCATATGTACAGGAAGAAGGAGAACTGAATAATTTTCTAAAGAAAGCAAGAGATCTTTTAGAAAGAAATATAAAATTAGTCAGAGTTTGGGGATTTATGTTTCCATCCATTGAGTTTTTGGCTGGAATATGTGTTCTTATAATTTTTTATTTTGGAGGTTCTTCTGTCTTAAGAGGAGAAATATCCTTGGGAGATTTTATAGCCTTTAACGGGTATATTGGTCTTTTAGTATGGCCTATGATGGCTTTGGGGCAAGTGGTAAACATATTTCAAAGAGGGAAAGCATCCTTAGAAAGAATAAATGAAGTCCTTGATGAAATACCTGAAATTAGAGACTGTAAGGATACCTTGTATAAAGACACGCTTGAAGGGAGAATTGTTTTTAAAAATGTTTACTTTTCTTATCCTTCTAATAAATCATGGGCTTTAGAAAACATATCTTTTGAAGTTTATCCTGGAAAATTCTTAGGAATTACAGGACCTGTGGGTTCTGGGAAGACAACTCTTGTAAGTCTTATTCCAAGATTATTTGATATAAACAAAGGCGAAATCTTGATTGATGATATTCCCATTAAAAAATTATCTCTTAATTCTTTGAGAAAAAATATTGGTTTTGTTCCTCAAGATAGTTTTCTCTTTTCTGATACTATTGCTAACAATATAAGATTTGGGAATTTAAATATATCTGATGAAAAGATAAAGGAGTTAGTAAAAATTGTGGCTTTGGAAGAAGACTTAAAAGATTTTCCAAAAGGTTTAGATACTGTAGTAGGAGAAAGAGGTGTAACATTATCTGGTGGGCAAAAGCAGAGAGTTTCCTTGGCAAGAGCTTTAGCTATTGATCCTCCTATTCTTATATTAGATGATGCTTTATCTGCGGTAGATGCTCATACTGAAAAGGAGATTCTTACAAACTTAAAGGAAATTAGAAAGAATAAAACCCTTATTGTAGTTGCTCAAAGACTTTCTGTAATTCAAGAAGCTGATGAAATCTTGGTTCTAAAAGATGGAAAGATTATTGAAAGGGGTAATCATGAAAAGTTAATGAAGCTGGGTGGGTTTTATGCAAAGCTTTATGAAGAACAGAGATTAGAATCAGAATTGGAGAAGGGTTATGGATAATTATTTTGAGGAACAGGAAATATTAGGAAAAGCTTATGATTCTCGTTTGATGAGGAGACTTTTAAAATATGCAAAACCTCATATGAAGGGTATTATTATCGCTATAATCCTCATATTTTTAATAACTCTTTTAAAACTCTTGAATCCTTACATTATTAAAAATGCTATTGATACAAGTATTAATCCTTTTATTACTATAAGTATTAATGGGAAAGAAGAAAGAGTTTATATCATAGATGATAATAGAAGAAGCCTAATAGGAGAGAGCGAGTGGAAAAGACTTTTAAAAAAGTATCCTATAAAAAATATTGATGGGAAATTTTATATATTAGAAAAAGATTTAGACAAAATTCCTAAAGAAGATAGAAAAATATTAAGAGCATGGGATTATAAAATATTAAAAGACTCTGCCCTTTTGTATTTCGTAGTAAGTTTATTAATTTTCTTTCTTACCTATGCCCAAGTTTATATCCTTAACCTAACCTCTCAAAAAATTATTTATGATCTGAGGAAAGACATATTCTCTCACATATTGAGGCTCCCTATGAAGTTTTTTGACAAAAATCCTGTAGGAAGATTGGTAACAAGAGTTACCAATGATACAGAGACTCTTCAAGAAATGTATAACTCAGTTATCACCAGTGTTGTTGTAGATATATTTCTAATTTTGGGATTATCTATTTTCATGTTTATATTAAATTGGAAATTAGCAACTATAATTGTCCTTTCCCTTCCTATTGTAGGATACATGAGCTTCATTTTTAGAAAATATGCAAGAGAAGCATATAGAGATTTTAGAATAAGATTAGCTCGTCTTAATGCGTATCTTGCTGAACACATAAGTGGAATAAGAATAACAGAGCTTTTTGCAAGAGAGAAAGAAAATGAAAAAGAATTTAGAGAAATAAATAATTCTCTATTAAATGCCCAATTAAGATTTATTTTTGTAAACGCTGTATTTAGACCATTGGTAAATGCCTTAGGAAGCTTTGTAACCTCTGCTCTTATCTTTTTTGGTGGAATTCAGATTATAAGAAATGAAATAACCTTTGGAATGCTCTTTCTTTTCATATCCTACTTAGATACCTTCTTTAGACCTATTCAGGATCTTGCAGAAAAATATGATATTCTTCAAAATGCTATGGCATCATCAGAAAGGATATTTCTTCTATTAGATGAGCCTATAACTATAAAATCTCCTGAAAAACCCATAAGGTTAAGGAAATTGAAGGGAAAAATAGAATTTAAAAATGTTTGGTTTGCTTATGATAAAGAATGGGTTTTGAAAGATATATCCTTTACTATAGAGCCAGGAGAAAAAGTTGCTTTTGTAGGGGCTACAGGTGCAGGAAAAACATCTATAACAAATCTTATTACTCGCTTATATGATATTCAAAAGGGGGAAATTCTGATTGATGGGATAAATATAAAGGATTTAAGTTTAGAGGAATTAAGAAGTCAAATAAGTATAGTTCTTCAAGATGTTCATCTTTTTGCTACAGATATTCTTCATAATATTAGACTGAATAGAGAAGATATATCTGAAGAAAAAGTGAGAGAATCTGCAAGATTAGTTAATGCAGAAGATTTTATTCTTAAACTTCCTCAAGGTTATAGAACACCCGTTCAAGAAAGAGGAGCAACTTTATCTGCAGGTCAGAGACAATTATTAGCTTTTGCCAGAGCCTTAGTTTTTGATCCTAAAATTTTAATATTAGATGAAGCTACAGCGAATATTGATACAGACACAGAAAGGTTAATTCAGGATGCCTTGAAGAAGCTAATAGAAGGAAGGACCAGTATTATTATTGCTCATAGGTTATCTACAGTTCAAAATGTAGATACCATATATGTATTGCATAAAGGAAGAATTGTAGAGAAGGGGAACCATTGGGAACTTTTAAGAAAGAAAGGGTTGTATTACCATCTTTATCAACTTCAAAATGCAAATTTTATAAAAATGTGATTTTTAACACACATTTTTATAAGAAATTTTAGTATAATAATTCTTGAAGATAGCGAAGATGAGGAGAAAGGATATAATGAAAAGAATATTTCTCTTAACCTTTTTCTTTTTATTTTTTTCTCTTTCTACCGCTCAAGATATTTTGGAAGTTTCTTTAGTGAAAGTAATAAAATTGGGAAATGAGTCTTTAAATTTCTTTAAACTCTTGGGAAACATTTTAGCATTTTCTCAAAAGGATATTTTGGTTTTATATAATATAAAAGATGATAAAGAAATATGTAGATTTAGAATAGGTTCATCTAAGGTTAGAGATTCTGAAGATATATTTGTTACAAACTTTCAATTTTTGGATAATGAGCGGATTTTTGCTGTGAACAATGAACCTTTTTTAGCTTTCTGTAATTTTTCTAAGAGAAGTATTACTTCTTTTTCTTATGATAAAGAGACTACTTTAACTGTTAAAACGCAAATTCTAACAGAGATGCTTGAAAAGATCGAAGATTTAATAGTTTCTCCATTGGGGAATTATTTAGTAGAAAAGATTCATATTTATAATTATTTGATAGGCGGATTTATTTTATTAGATGATTGGTATGAATATAATTTCTTAACTACATCAAAGAGAGAGAAACTTTTTACTATAAGTACTAAAAAAGATTATTTAGAGTTTGACTTTTCCTTTAGTAATAAAGAACAATATCTTTTTATCTTTAATCCTATATTAAGAGATAGTAAAAAAAGTTATGCTTTAATAATAAAAGACCCAAAAACAGGAAAGGATTTAGGATATTTTTATGAAAATGAAAGAATTGTTGGATTTGATCTATCTAAGAATGATAAATATCTTGCCTTATCCTTAGATAGAAAGGAAGAAACAAAATTAATAGACCTTAACACTCTAAAAGAATTTGCGACTTTCCCTTATATAGGAAATCCTATTTTTGGACCTTCTGAGAATCTTTTAGCTATAGAAGGGAATAGTGTAATTACTGTTTTTTCTCTTTCAAATAATAGAGTATTGTTTAGTATCCGTGGTTCCCATCCTGTATTTTCGTGGGACAATAAATTTTTGGCATATTCCTTAGGGGAGCACTTTCTTGCTCCTACGAAGGAAATTGTAGTTTATTCCTGGAATAGAGAAGTGAGAAAAAAGATATTTTTAGATAATGAATATTTTTTAGAAAAAATGGAGTTCACACAAGATGGGAGATATCTTGTTATACTATTAATGGGAGGAGATGGATATAAAATTCTAATATTTCAAATAAGGGGAGGTTAAAAAATGAAAAAGCTTTTTATTTTGGTTTTAATAATCTCTATATTTTCTCTTTCTTTTGCTATGGACATCAAATACTTTGGGCATTCCTGTTTTAGACTTCAATTTGATTCAGGATTTTCAGTTATTATTGATCCCTTCTCTTTTATAGGATATCCTATTCCTCAAACTGATGCAGATTTACTTATTAGTAGCCATGAGCATGATGACCATTATAATCCTAACTTTTTAGGGAAAAAAGTAGAAGTAATAGTGGGTACTAAAAATGGTGGAAAGGATTGGAATCTTTTTGAAAAGAAAATAAAAGGTATAAAAATATGGAATATACCCTTTTATCATGATGAGGTTCAGGGAAAGAAAAGAGGGAAAAACAGCATAATTGTTATAGATGCGGAAGGGATGAGAATAGTTCATTTGGGAGATTTAGGAATGGCTCTTACAGATAAGGAACTAAAACTTCTTAATAATGTAGATATTTTATTTCTTCCTGTAGGAGGTTATTACACTCTTTCTCAAAGAGAAGCTCTAAGAGTTATAAATCAGTTAAATCCTAAAATTGTTATTCCTATGCATTATAAAACGGAATATACTGAAGATTGGCCTATCGCTTCCTTAGATGAATTCCTTAAGTTAATAAAAAATTTTAAAGTGGTAAAATTAGAGAGCTCTACTTTGAAAATTTCTAAGGATAAACTTCCAAAAACTACAGAAATTTGGATCCTGAGTTATAAATAAATATATTTGAGAAGGAGTCTTGACAAAGAGATTTAATAAATTATAATTTAAATTAACACGTGTCATTTAAGGGAGGTGAAAAAAAGAATAGAAAAGAAAAAGTTAATTCTTTTTTTCCTTATAATTAATACGTGTAAATTATAAGGAGGTAAAAATGCGTAAAGGGTTTGTATTTTTAGGGATTTTGATTTTTACTCTTTTCTCTTTTTCATACGCACAGGAAGTAACTCTCTATGGCTATAGTGAAATAGAAGTAAAAAGTGAGTTCTTAAAAGATGCCAATGGAAATTACACAAATACCTTAGGACCTGTAAACTTACAATATTGGAATACCTATTTTAAAATCAAAGCAGAACCATCAAGCTGGCTTGAAAGCTATTTTGAACTCAAAATGTATCCTAACTTTAGCGATCTATTTAATAAACCAGGGATTATCGAAGTTCAAAAAGCTCACCTTACAGCAAAAAGCTCCCTTTTAAATATAAGAGTTTATTATAAAGAAGATGCAACACCCTTTGATGATCCATTACAATTAAATAAGCCCGGAAATCTTCCTGGTTCTTCTTGGATATGGGGAAACGGTATTGAAATATCTGGAAAAATTTTTGATACAAACTTCTTGGCAGGGATAAATTCCTCTGATCAAATTTCTTACTTAAGATTGAAAAGAAGTTTTGCTCCTCTTCTTGTAGGCTTCACAGCTATGGGATCAAATTGGGGACAAGCAAATGCTGGAAAGAGTTTATTTGGTGTTGATGTGGTAGGAAAGGTTGGACCTATAGATCTTAAGGCTGAAGGAATTTATGGAAAATGTGTATGGGGTCCAAATCCTACTGATTCTGAGGGTGGAATGGTTCTTTATGGCGATTTTTCAAGTCAGTTAACACCTGTTATAAAACTCTACGGTACAGTTAAAAAAGTTGATAAAGGTTATATCAATCAATTCAACTGGTTTAAAACTGATCAAACCCAACTTATCCCAGGAGTAAGTAGTTCCGCAGGGACATACTTCAAAGTTGGATCAGTAGTTACGCCTCTTTCCAATCTTTCTGTAGAACCTATCTTAGAGTTAATAAACCGAGAGGATATCACTGAAAAAACTACTAAAATTACAGGAATTATTACTTTTAATCCTATAAAGCAAGTTTCATTAAAGGGCACTGTTGTAAATACCACAGTAAATAACAATACTACAACCAGCTTGACAGGAGAAATAACAGTAACTCCTACTTCTAACCTTACAGTATATGGAAAGGTTTATTATCCTTTTAATGGAAAACCCTCTCTTTATGGAAATACCACAATTACTCCTCTTAGCAATTTGACTTTCTATGGAGCAATATCTTCTGATCTTAGTTCTAACATTACTTGGATATATCTAAAACCAAGCTACAAGTTAGTAAAAGATGTAACATTAACAGGAATCTACCAATATAAGAAAGTTGGAGATACTCAAACTCATACAACTTACTATGCAAGTTTGAGTTTCAATAACGCTACACTTTATTTTGGATCAGCACCCTCTGAAGAAGGAGCGGATCAAGATTTTGTGAAACAAATTGGTGCAAAAATTTCCTTTGATTTCTAATAAAGATTTAACTTTTCGGGGGAGGATTTATCCTCCCCCGATTTTAAAGGGGGTTTAGTAAAATGAAAAAGTTTTTGATTTTTGTATTTCTAATTCTTCTTTCTACTATTATTTTTGCAGAACCTGTTAAATATCCTTTGGTTTTTAACGATCCTGCGAATGATGATAAAGGACCTGGAACATATACTTATCCCACTGATCCTGTTTTTAAACCTGGAAGTTTTGATCTAACCAAGGTAGTAATCGATGCAGATAATGAAAATGTATACTTTAAAATATCCTTTAGAGTTCCTATTGAAAATCCATGGGGAAGTCCCCTTGGACTTTCTGTCCAAACTATTCACATTTATATAGATAAAGATAGGAAAGAAAACTCTGGATTTAGAGATTTCATTCCTGGGGTAAGAGCTCAAACAACTCCTCAAAATGCATGGGATACTGCTGTTTTAGTAGAGGGATGGCAATCTGAGCTTAAAAGTTCTGTAAAGTCTGCAGCCCCTGAAATGTATAAAGCCTGTATTTTCCCAGCAAAAGGAGTAATGGTAGATGGAAATACCATAATTATTCCTGTTCCTAAGAAGACCTTAGGTGGAGATTTTCAAAAAGGTTGGGGTTTCCAAGTTTTGATCTTAGGGCAAGAGGGTTTCCCTACCCAAGATCCAGTATCTTGCAGAATTAGAGAGGTTTTGTCATCTTCTCAACAGTGGAGATTTGGAGGTGGAGACGATTTTTACGGTGATCCTAACATTATAGATCTTTTGGATTATGAAGGAATAAGTCAATTTGAAGTTCTAAGTAAGTATAAGAGCGATGCAAAATTTGAGAAAAATATTTATGCGCAAGTACCCTTTATTTATGTTAAATAGGGGGTAAAAGATTATGAGAAGTAAAAAGCTAATCTTTATTATAATATCCCTCTTTCTCCTTCTATCTTTTGGTTTCTCTCAAGAAAAACCTTTATACCTTGCTATTTTTTGGCATCAACATCAGCCTTTTTACTATGATTCTTCTAAAAATATGATGCTTCTTCCTTGGGTTAGGATGCATGCTATAAAAGATTATTATGATATGGCAAGTATCCTTGAAAATTATCCTAAGGTTAAGGCAAACTTTAATTTAGTTCCCTCTCTTCTTTACCAATTAGAGCTTTATTTGAAACATGGGGTGAAAGATAAATATCTAATATTAACAGAAAAACCTGCGGAAGAACTTACTGACAAAGATAAAGATTTTATTTTAAGAAGATTTTTTGATACTAATTGGGATAGAATAATAAAAAGATTTCCAAGATACTGGGAGCTATTAAATAAAAGAGGACAGTCTGCTACTGATGACGTAATCTTAAAGGCTATAAAGAATTTTTCTATTCAAGATTTTAGAGATTTACAAGTTTGGTTTAATTTGGCATGGTTTGATCCAGACTTTCAAGAGAAGGATCCAGACTTGGCAAGATTAATTGAAAAAGGAAGAAATTTTACAGAGGAAGATAAAAAGATAATAATAGAAAAACAATATGAGATAATGTCTAAAGTGGTAAGTATTCATAAAAAACTACAGAGAAAGAAACAAATAGAAATCACCACTACTCCTTTCTTCCATCCTATTCTTCCATTACTTGTGGATTCAAAGTCTGCACGTATTGCAATCTCTGATATTGTTCTTCCTAAGTCTCATATAACTTTTCCTGAAGATGCTCTTTCCCAGCTAAGGATGGCAGTAAATTACTATAGAAAGAACTTTGGGCAGGCTCCAAAAGGACTTTGGCCTTCTGAGGGTTCTGTAAGTCAAGATATTATTCCTTATGTAGCAGAGGTTGGAATAAAATGGATGGCAAGTGACGAAGATGTATTGGCAAAATCCTTAGGAGTTCCTATATCCAGAGATTCAAGAGGAAACGTATTAAATCCTGAAGTTCTATATCAACCTTACTGGGTAGAAAAGGATGGGAAGAAAATAGCAATGGTATTTAGAGATAAAAATTTATCGGATAAAGTAGGATTTGTATATAGTGGAATGAAGGGAGAAAATGCGGTAAAGGACTTTATAGGATATTTGGAAAGAATATATGAAAAAGTAAAAGATAAAGATGACCCATATCTTGTAACAGTGATATTAGATGGAGAAAACTGCTGGGAATGGTATGAAAAAGATGGCAAAGAATTTCTCCATACTCTTTACAAACTTCTGAGTGAAAGTCCTTTTATAGAAACAGTTCGCTTAAGTGATTATTTAGAGAAAAATCCACCAAAAAGGACTATAGAAAAACTTCACGCTGGGTCGTGGGTAGATGGGACTTTCTCTACATGGATTGGAGAAGAGGAGGAAAATAAAGCCTGGGGTTTATTATACTCAGCAAGAAGAGAATTAGTCTCTGCAACTATAAAGGCTCATCAGGCTATTGCTCCTAACCTAAATCCTGAAAAATTAATGAATAATATTCACAAGGCATGGTTTGAATTATATGCAGCAGAAGGAAGTGATTGGTTCTGGTGGTATGGGGATGATCAAGATTCTGGAAATGATCTTGCTTTTGATCAACTCTTTAGACAGCATCTTTTGAATATATATAATCTAATAGGAAAAGAAGCACCCGCATCTCTGTCTTTGCCTATTGTAAAGATTGGAGAAGAAAAACCTATTCAATCTTTACAAGCAAAATTTACTCCTAAGATTGATGGGAAAATTGATCCTCAAGATGAATGGAAAAGTTCTGCAATTTACGAGGCTAAAAAAGGAGTAGGGCTTTTTGCTCAACCTGCTGAATATATCAAAAAATTATACATAGGATTAGATAATGATAATCTCTATTTCTTAGTAGAGACTACAAAGGATTTCAAAGAACTTCTTGGAAAACCATATTATCTTGCTTTATACTTCTCTCATCCTACTTGGGATATGGTAAATGTATATCCAAGAAATTCACAAGAACCTTTGGGATATCCTATTTCCTATGAAGTACTTCTTGATCTATCTAAGGTATCTAATTTTGGGGAAGTAAAAGCTAAATTAAATCAAGCTCAAGGAAATAATCAATGGAAAGAGGTAGAAGAAGTTTTAGCAGGAATTTCTTCAAATTATATAGAAATAGGCATACCTTTTAAGAGCTTACAAGTCAAAGGAAGGGAAAGAATTTCCATTAATGTAGTATTTGGAAAGGAAAAACCTGAAGATATAGTTCCATATTATATCCCTATATCTATAACCATACCCGAAGCAAAGTTAGATGTAGTTTACTTTAGTATTGATGACCCTTCTGGAGACGATTATGGATGGGGAAAAGTAGTATATCCTACTGCAAATGTGTTTAAACCTGGAGTCTTTGATATAACCCACGTAGAAATGGGAAAAAGTAAAGATCAGATAGTATTTAGAATTAAAATTAGAGGGGAATTGGAAAATCCATGGAATTCTCCAGTAGGTGTTTCTGTGCAAACCATAGATATATACATTAATGATGGGACAGGAAAGGTCCTTTATTACAAAGCACTACCAGGAAGAAATGCAGATATACCTGAGGGGTGGAATAAAGCTATTTGGGCAGAAGGCTGGTATCCAGCCTTTGTAGAACCTATCTTGGACGAAAAAGGTAAGGTTACATTAAAAGATACAAAAGGAGTAGTCCAGGTTATGGCAGAACCTACAGAAAGAATGATAATTATATCTGTGCCACAAAAGATCTTAGGAACTCCCTCTCCTGATTGGAAAATTTTGATAATTATGTGTGGACAAGAAGGATATCCAAGACCAGGAAATTGGAGAGTAAGGGAAGTAGAAGAGACCGCAAAACAATGGAGATTTGGTGGAGGAGACGACTTCTATGGAGATCCTAACATTATTGATATGATTGTGCCACCTGGAATAAAACAAGAAGATGTTCTATCTAATTGGGTAAGTAGTGAGGAAGAGGAAGAAAATGTATATGTGAAACTCCCCTTAATCCCCCTTAGGGACTTGCTTCATAAATAGGAGAGAGGGGTAAAATCCCCTCTCTCCTTCTATCTAATAGTTTTATCACAATTCCTCCCTATTAAAATACCAAGCTCCAAAGTAGATTAATAAAATAGAAAGAATAATTGTAGAAATAATAGGCTTTATTGCTAAACCCCAGTCGATAGCTTGGAGAATAAACTTGTTTTCTAAGGAAGAAAGATACATAGGGTTATAAGGATTGAGTCTTGGAAAGATAGAAAGGAGATTGAGGATAACGAAAAAACCGAAAAAGATTCCCCCAGATTGTATTATATTTTTCCCAACTGAACTTGAAAAAGTAGTTAAAGAAAGAATAAAGATAATATAAATAGCATACAAAATAGTAGCGGAAAATGAAGGGATAATTTTTGTTGCAGGGAAAAGTAGAAAAGAATAGTAAAGACAGATAAAGTAAGATATAAAAAGCAAGACTGATGCTGTTAAAACCTGAAAAATAAATTTTGAAAGAACCCATTTTCTTCTGTCTATACCCTTTACTACAACCATTACTGCCGTTCCCTTGTTTTTCTCTTCAGATATACTTCCTATAAATACAATTACTAAAACTAAAAAAATTAATTGATTAAGATTCTTAAAAAATTGAATAAAAGAATCCTTCCACGTGGGTGGTGGAAGTTTTATTAATATTTCTGCACTTTGTTCCTTTACTAAGCTTTTTACAATTTCTGGAGTGAATTTTGCTATTAGTGGGCTTGATATGCTAAAAAATAAAAAGACAAAAAGGAGAGCATAGAATTTTCCAGTCTTAATAAGTTCCTTCCACTCTTTTTTCATTAACTTTGTCATGAAATCACCTCAATAAAAATATCCTCTAAAGATGGCTCCAGAAATTCAAATTTACTTAATAGAAGATTTTCAGATAAAATAATCTCTGGAATTTTCCTTTGGGAAAGGAAAACATCCTTTACTTTCAAAAGAATTCCATTATTGTTTATAAAAGATAAAGATTCAATCCAGGAAATATCTTTTAATTTTTCTGCTAATCTTTTGGGATTATCTACTTCCAAAAGAAGCATTCTTCTACTATATTTTTTCTTTAGATTTTCAATTGTATCATTTAAAAGAAGTTTGCCATCCTTTAATATTCCTACTCTATCACATATTCTTTCCACATCAGATAAAATATGAGTAGAGAAAAATATGGTCTTTTCTCCTCGAAAGGATGCTATTAAATCTAAGACTTCTTTTCTTCCTTGAGGATCTAAAGCGGAAGTGGGTTCATCTAATATAAGAAGAGGAGGATCTGAAAGAATAGCTTGAGCTAAACCTAATCTTTGTTTCATCCCTCGAGAATATGTTCCAATTCTTCCTTTCTCATTTTTTAGATCCACAATTTCCAGAACCTCTTCAATTCTTTTTTTATAATTCTCCATACCTAAAATCTCTGCAAAAAACTCTAAGTATTCCTTAGCAGTAAAAAAGTTATAAAAGTTGGGAACATCAGGGAGAAAACCTATTTTCTTTAAATAGTTTTTACTCTTTGTTATATCTTCACCTAAAACTTTCGCATAGCCCTTTGTAGGTTTTGCAAGATTTAAAAGAAGTCTTATAGTTGTAGTTTTTCCTGCTCCATTAGGACCTAAGTATCCAAAGATTATTCCTTGAGGAACCTCAAGGTTAAGGTTATCTACAGCTTTTTTATCTTTAAAATATTTACAAAGCCCATAGGTTTCTATGATCATGTCTTCCTCCCAAAGATAAAGTAGACTATAGGTCCTAATATTCCAAAAACAAGAATTATTAATACCCAGATTATTTTATTTTCCCATCTTATCTCCTCTTTAGATCTTCTAAACAAATCAACTAAAGCGAAGATTTGAAAAATTAATTGGAGAATTAGCAGAGGTAAAATTAAAGGTAAATATTGAGAAATATTTTCCATAAACATAATAAGCCTCCTACTTGTTATTTGCTAATTTTTTGTAGACTAAAAAGGAATAAAGAATACTCAAGATAACCGCTATTAATATTCCTCCTATTCCTAAAAGAAAATTTAAATATGGAGGAAGAAATCCAGAGATTAGCAGAAAGATTCCAGCAATAACAAAAGCAAAACCTGAAAATCTATGAGTTTTTCTCCATACTTCTTCATTTGATAAGGTCCAAGGAGTTCTTATTCCTATAAACCAATTATATTTTATTTTCGGCATATAATTTCCAAGGATTATAAAGAGTATCCCTAAGACAGCGGGAATTATCTTAGGAACCAAGTTCTTTGGTCCTCCTAAGGCTATATATAGAATTGTAAAGTGAATTAGAGAAAATATTATCACAAAAGTGTGTCTTATGATTCTATATACTCCCTCAAATTTTAGGTAATTTTCTCTCTTTGGATCTATATAAGGAAGATATAAAAGACCCAAATATATAGCAAGAACTAAAAGAGGAATTCCAAAAGCCCCCCAAAATCTTGACTCATACCTATCTACTTCTCCCTTTATATTCCAATGGGCAGGAACTTTTTCGGGAAGAAAAGGATATACAATAATCCCTGAGACAAACATAAGAAGAATTAATAAAATAACGAGAAGATCTCTTTTAAAAGTTCCCCTATCAACTTTATATTTTTCTCTCATTATTCTCTCCTCCCTTTAAAGTATCTAAAAACCAAAGTAATACTTCTTGAAAAACAGTAGTATTCAAAGAATAAATAATATATTTTCCCTTCCTTTCATCAGTTATGAGACCTGCTTCTTTTAATATTTCTAAATGATGAGATATGGTAGGCCAAGATTGAGAAAAAGAATTCGCAATTTCCCCTGCAGTCATGTTTCTTTCTGCAAGAAGTCTTAAAATTTTTCTTCTGGTCTCGTCGCTTAAAGCTTTAAAAAGTAAATCCAAAGACATTCTCTTATTTCATTTAGATAATTATCTAAATGAATTCTAACAAAATTTTATGAAGAAGTCAAGAATTTATAGAAACTTCGCTCTCTAAAAACTCCATATCTATGATGCGGGGATACAGAGAGTCTGCATAAGCAGTTTCAAAACTTTTGACATTCCATATGGTCAACCAATATAATAATAGTGGAATGAGTGGATTGGCTAAAGTTAAGTCTACACAGCACGCTAAATATCAAATTGCTTACCATTTCGTATGGATACCGAGGTATAGGAAGGCAATATTAACAGGCAAAGTTAAGAAATTTTTAGAAAGCCTTTTTAAGGAAATAACAGAAGAATATGGTTTTGAAATTCTTGCAATGGAAGTAATGCCAGACCATGTGCATCTTTTTGTTTCTGCATCTCCTAAATATGCTCCGTCAACAATAGCTAAAGTTTTTAAAGGGGTTAGTGCTAAAAAGCTATTTCAACGATTTCCTGAGCTTCGTAAAGAATATTGGAAAAACCACCTATGGGCGCCTTCTTACTACATAGGCACAGCAGGACAAGTTTCTGCAGAAACGATTAGGAGGTATATTGAAGAATGTCAGCATCTGTAAGATGTTTTTCAATATCTTTGCGTGATATTCCTAAAGGATACAAAATCACTCTTGGATACTTTTACTTGCTTAAAACCAAACAGGCTAAGGTTCATACCTACGATCTTTACAACAAACTGAGAAGCAGTTTGCACTTAAGAAATCTCCAGTCCCGCAGTGCTCAAATTGTTTTAGATGAACTCGTCAGAGCCTATAAAAACGCTTTTAACGGAAATGCTAAATTCCCAAATTTTAGACCTAAAACTAAACCACACAGAACTTTAACCTACGATAAGACAGGCTTTAAAGTCATAGGAACTAAAATACGGCTATCCCTTTCCAAAGAACTTAGAAACTGGCTAAAAGAAAAGCATAATATAGAGCTTAAATATCTTTGGGTTGAAACGGGCATAGAGCTTGACGAAAGGCTCATTAAAAATGTTCAAATCGTTCCAAAAGCTAACGCTAAAGAATTTGAACTGCACATTATCTATGAAAAGTCCCAAAACAACACGATACCTGTCGTTAAAAGTGAAAAAGTAATGGTCTTGGACCCTAACTCTTCCAATTTCTTTGCAATTGTAATAGAGGGTGTTGAAAAGCCTTACCTGATTGACTCCAAAGAAGATTGGACGGAGTTAAGAAGAAAGAGTTTAAAACTCATATCTTAGAAGAAAGAATTTCAAGAACTTGTTTAAAAATTAAAAGACTGCTAAGACACTATGCTCATACGGTATCAAACGTGATACTTGAACTTGCAATAAAAAACGGAGTTAAGAAAATCTACATAGGAGATGCTATCAAGAACAAAAACAAAGAAAGCAAGCTAAATAAAGAGTATTTAGAATACAAAGCTAAGGAGTGTGGGATAGAAGTAGAATACATTTCGGAGCTTTTTACTTCAGGCGTGGACAGTTCCGTAGATGGAACTGTTAGCAAAGAAAATTACATGCCTGAAGCAAGGATAAAAAGAGGGCTTTTCAAAAGCAAGCTATTAGGCTTGCTAAATGCGGACGTCAACGCTTGCAGGAACTTTCTTAAGAGGCTTGGAAAGTTTGACCTAATAAGCGGTGTATCAAGGCCTGTAAGGTTGAGAGTTTTTCACAAGTTAAAAAGTAGCTCCGCTATTTCACTGTATGGTGGGATAGGTAGGGGTAGGGGCAGTGTGAACCTGCCCGTGGTGATAAGGGACGACTACGATCGGCCAAACTCACCAGAAGTCCTGTATTTTAATGCAGGGTAGTTCACATTATAATAACTACAAGTTTTAAATTAAGGAGAGGAGAATATGAGGGTTAAAGTAACTGTCTGGAATGAATTTAGACATGAAAGAATGCATGAAGAGGTTAAAAAAATTTATCCTGAAGGAATTCATAAAGTAATTGCAGAATATCTTATAGAAAAAGGTTTAGAGGTAAGATCTGCAACCTTAGATGAACCAGAGCATGGTTTGAGAGATGAGGTTTTAAATTCCACTGATGTTCTTATATGGTGGGGACATCTGGCTCACCATGAAGTAAAAGATGAAATAGTAGATAAAGTTCAAACGAGAGTTCTTAATGGGATGGGACTTATTGTTCTTCACTCTGCTCACTTCTCAAAAATATTTAGGAGATTGATGGGAACAAGCTGTAATTTAAAATGGAGAGAAGAAGGAGAAAAAGAAAGGATATGGGTAGTAGAGCCAGGGCATCCTATTGCGGAAGGTCTTCCTGAATATTTTGAAATTCCTCACTCAGAGATGTATGGGGAAAGATTTGATATACCGAGACCTGACGAGTTGGTGTTTATAAGTTGGTTTAAAGGAGGAGAGGTTTTTAGAAGTGGATGTTGTTTTTACAGAGGAAAGGGAAGAATATTTTATTTTAGTCCCGGTCACGAAACTTATCCTATATACTATCAAGAAGAGGTAAGAAAAGTAATATATAATGCAGTAAAATGGGCATCTCCTATAAGAGGAGTAGAGATTACTTTTGGAAATGTAAAATCCTTAGAAAATTAAAGATAAAATGTATTTCCTTTATTTGGAAATATAACTTTACATAATCCATGGAATTTTTTGAAAAATTCTTTTTCCTGAGTATGAATAGGAATTAAGTATTCTGGTTTTATGGTTTCAATCATTTCTTCTAAGTCCTTTCCTGTCAAATGACCACTGGCATGAAATCCTGAACTTTCCCTATCCTTTCCCAAGGACCCAAAGATTTTAATACCAAAAAGTCTCATCCAATTCTCAATTTTTTCATGATCTATAAGCATCTCTTCATTATATGCTTCACTGGAAGAATAAATATATGTTCCCCCTTGGGGATTTATATCTAAGAGAGCTGGAAAATCGTAGTAGGAGAAGCATAGGATAAAATCCTTAGGATTTTTTTGAATATCTTTATAACCCACCATTTTCTCAGGAAAAGAAAACACCTCTAAAATTGCCTTCTCCCACTTCTCATACCTTCCCTTAGGTCTTTGATATAAAGTAATAACATCTTCTTTAAAAAGATTTGGGAAAAGGTCATCCGCTTCATTAAGAGCCCATAAGAGATAAATATCTTTAAGAGTTAAAACTAATTTTCTCTGTGTCTCTTTTGCTATCTCTAAGAAGCTTATTAATCTTTCAATATTTCTTGCTCCAAAATCTACAATGACTAAACCTTCACTTCCCTTTACTACTTTCAATGAATTTTCGAAAACCTCCTCTTCAGAAGTATTTTTATTACTATTGGGATGAGTTCCCTCACAGATTAGAACTACAGGTTTTACTTTTGTTACTTCTTCAATAAACTTCTTTGTTAAGTAAGAATTCCTTCCATGGAGTCTTAAATCTCCTGTGTATACAATATAACCCACTGGAGTTTCTATAGCAAAAGCTAAAGCATAAGGGATAGAGTGATCTACAGGAAAAGCCTTGATCTTAAAATCTTCTAAATTTATCTCACTGAAAAATTTAAGCTCTTTATGTTCTAAATCTCGGGAAGAGTGGCAAGTTTTCCAAAAATTATTCACACAACCCTTTTCTTCTCCTATTATGAAAAATTTCCTCTGAATATATGGTGCCTCTTTAGGAGATTTTGCCTTTAAGATTTCATCCTCTACTTCTCTTGGAATTATATAACTTGCTTCTAAATCACTTCCTGTATCTTGAAGGGCTTTGCATATAATTGCAGAACCTAAACTTGTTATTATAGGAATATCAGGATCTAAGTAAGTAATGTATCCCATATGATCTAAATGGGCGTGAGAAAGTAATACCCCTTGAACCTCTACTTCCCTATATAAAGAGTGATTTCTGAAATTATTCCATATCTTTGGAATCTCAAAATCTTTTCTATATATTCCTCTAAGAGGTGGCAGTAATCCTAAAATTAATAAATCTTTTATCCCTAAGATTTTTCTGGGTTTTAAGAATTCATCAAAATATTTTCCTTCTTCATTAAAATTCTGTCCAAAGTCTAAAAAAATGGAAGAAGACTTAGACTCCAGGAGAAATTTATTTCCTCCTATGCAATCTACTCCATCAAAAAAGGTAATTTTAATCTCCAAGTTAATCCTCCCTGTTAAAGTAGTTGAGAAAGAGATGGAAATTTTTCAGAAAAAGTCTTTGGAGGATCTATTTTAAATTCCATGACCTCATCCCTCACAGGATGTTTAAATTTTATCTTAAAACAATGAAGGGCAATATGATTATTAAAAAATTTCTCCTTTGAACCATATTTTTTATCCCCCAAGATAGGACATCCTATATAAGAAAGTTCTGCTCTTAATTGATGCTTTCTACCTGTTTTTGGATTAAGTTCCCAAAGGATCAATCCCTTTTCTTTTCGAAGAACTTTAAAATAGGTTACAGCTTTCTTTGAACCTGGAATTTCTTTTTCAAAAATCAAGGCTTTTCTATTTTTCTCATCCCAAAAAATATAGTTTTCCCAAGTTCCTTCTTTCAGCGAGGTTTTTCCCTCCGAAATAGCAAGGTATATTTTCTCTACTCTTTGTTCCCTGAAAGCTTGAGAAAGCCTACTGGCAGATTTTGAATTTCTTGCAAAAACTAAAACTCCAGATACATTCTTGTCTAGCCTATGGACTATTCCCAAGAATACATTTCCAGGTTTTTTATACTTTTCTTTTATATAAGCCTTTGCAATTTCTAATAAAGTGACTCTCTTTGTGGCATCACCCTGAACTAAAATCCCTGCGGGTTTTTCTACCACTAATAAGTGATTATCTTCGTAAATTATTTTTAAATTAAAATCCATTTATACCTTGAAGAGATGAGATTTACATTTACAATCTGATGAACCGAAGTAAGGAATAAAATCCTTTTTCCTCTGAAATGCTTTTGCAATCTCACACTCATAGCTTCTTTCTGCCTCTATATAAATTACTCCTACAACTTTTGCGATGTCTTCACTTAATAAATAATCAATATGCCAAAACTTCTTTTTATTTTTAGAGATATGTCGAAGGATTCTTTTTTCTAAATTATTTTGAGCAGAACCTACATAAGCATAAATTCCCTTAGTAAATCTTATCTTTCCTAAGGATCCTATATTTAATTCCAAATCTCTTTCCAGATTAATAAGAAGAATATAAATTCCTTTCATTATTAGTTTTTTTCTTAATAGTATGAACTTTCCTAAGGGGAGAAAAAGAAGGTTGCACCTTTTCCTGTTTTCCCAAAAATTCTGAAACCTTTTGAGACACAGACGTAATACAAGTTTTAATAATTCCCCAGATGTTTTCGTTATAAAAGGCTGTCTGTAGTATTTTTAAATTTAATCTTGATACACTCATATTGTAGCTTCCTACAGGAATTCTTTTCACAATATATGGATCCTTAAATTCTTGTTTATCTACTCCTTTTATAGTAGTATAGAAATATCTAAAGCCTAATTCCTCTGCTATTTTAATAACTTTAGAATTATATGCTCCATAAGGAAAACATAAAGATTCTATATGAGTATTGAGTTTTTCCTCCAGTAATATTTTAGATAATTGTAAATCAATCCTCACACGATTTCTATATTCTTCATCGTCTTCTTTATGCCCTGTTTGAGGATCATAGATATGAGTTATAAGAGCGGGACTTTTATGTCCCCATTTATCTCTCAAAGTATAGTAATGAGAATCATAAGTATGAGAGCCAAAAGTTATAAGTCCACTTTTTTGCATTTCTTCCATTTCTTTCCATGTTAAGTGTCCATTTGTTCCAATCCTGGATACTATTACAAAATTTATAGCGGGAAATTTTAACTCTTTTAAGATGGGATAAGCATATTTATAAAAACTTTCATATCCATCATCAAAAGTAATAAGTACAGCATTCTCAGGAACTTCTCCCTTTCCCTCTAAAAATTTTTCAAAAACATAAGAAGATATAGGATGAAAACCCATTTCTTTAAGATAAATCATGTGAGATTTAAAAAGACTTGGGGAAATGGAAATAGGTCCTTGTATTTTTGGATCAATTTGATGATAAACAAGAACGATAACTTTATCTTTATAGGGAAAACTAAGAAAGGGAATATGATCATGATTAGGCAAAGAATCAGGTTCTAACCTTGCATAAGAAATATTAAAAATAAAAAGAATAACCAGTAAGAATATTTTAATCCCAGTCTTTTCCATAAAAATTCCCCTCTCCAAAATTTTAAAATAAAAACCTTAAAAATTATACCACAAAAAATATTTTTGTGGCGTCCACACTTGGTATCTGACTTGTAATCACTTTTATCATCCCTCAAATATCAGGACTAGCCTTCTTTTCTTGCTTATCTTTATCTTCTTACAAAAATATTAGCTCTACCACAAGGAGGCATTTCTTTTTCAATACTGATTACAGGTCAGATACACAAAATTCTTGACACTATGACATTTTGTGGCATGTCATTTAATATAGTAGGGGGGAGCTGAAATGAAGTATTTAAAAATGAGGAACTTTGCAATGAATAAATCTTTACCTATTATGAGAGTGATAAAGGATGAATATTTTAAGCTAATAAAAGATGCAGGATTTGACCATGTAAGGATACCTATTCATCATTACAAAGAGATTATGCAGGAACCTGAGAAACATAAAGAAAGATTCCTAAAGCTTTGGGAACAAATTGCAGACCATTACAAAAATTATCCAGAGAGTTTGTGGTTTGAGCTTTTAAATGAGCCTTGTTTTAATTTGAAAAGTAACCTTTGGAATCAATATTTAAAAGAAGCTATAAAAGTTATAAGAAAAACTAATCCCACAAGAAAAATAATTGTTGGTCCTACAGAATGGAATCATGTATATAAGCTCAGTGAACTTGAAATTTCTTTGGATGATAAAAATCTAATTGTAACTTTCCATTATTACAATCCTTTTAATTTTACTCGTCAGGGAGCAAAGTGGGTAAATCCTACCCCTCCTGTAGGGGTGAAGTGGATGGGAACTGATAATGAAAAAAAGCAATAGAATTTGAACTTGATATAGCAGTAAACTGGGCAAAGAAAAATGATAATGTACCATTATATATGGGAGAATTTGGAACTTACTCTAAAGCTGATATGGATTCTCGAGTAAGATGGACATCTTTTGTGACAAGATCAGCAGAAAAAAGAGGAATAGCTTGGAGTTATTGGGAATTCTGTGCTGGTTTTGGTATATATGATCCTTTAAACAAAACTTGGAGAGTCCCATTACTTAAAGCATTGATTCCTGAAACGAAAATTAGCGAATAAGAAAAAGATAGATAATGCACGGGGAGGAGGGAAATCCTGCCTAACTATTTATAATGAACTCAAAATGTTTTTTAAAGAAAATACTAACTCTCCTACTTCTCTTACCTTTATTCTAACTTTTGGGTTCTCGCCTTTTATATTTATTTCAAATCTTACTCTGTCTCCTAATCCCCAATCTACAGGTAAATTCTTATTTAATTTTATCTCTCCATCCTCCATAGAGAGATCTTCAATTCTTAAGGGCATAACATAATTAACAGCCTCAAAGCTTATATAATTTTCCTTCTGAACTATGCTTTTTTTGTCAATCATCTGAAGAAAGTAAGATAGATATGGGTCATAATACATCTTTTATCCCTCCTTCATAATTTTTATAACCCTATCAGGAAAATTAGTTATAATGGCAAAAATCCCCATGCCCAAAATTTCCTTTATTCTTTCTTCATCATCTACAGTCCATGCTATAGTTTTATCTTTGTATGGAATATAGTCTTCGTTTATGTAGTAAAAATGGGGCTTTAAATAGTCTACTTCTTTTGCATATATGGAAAGATCTAATGGAGAATGGGCATAAAGATAGCCAAATTTTATCTCTGGATAAAGTTTTTTAAATTCGAAAACCCCTTTATGCCAAAAGGAAGAAATAATAAAATCTTTTAATCTTAGTTCTTTTACAAGATTTATTACATCTTGAAAATCTTTAGGATTTTTTACTTCTATATCCACAAACTTATTGTGGGATTTTATAAACTCTAAGGCATCTTTTAAGGTTGCAATAGGCTCTCCATTTATATTTATATCCTTTAACTTCTTAAACTCTACTTTTCTAACATTTATTTCTACTCCTGTTAATCTTTTTAAATTCTCATCATGGGATACTATTAAGACACCATCAATGGTCTTTTGAACGTCCAATTCCACTCCGTCTGCTCCCATATCAAATGCAGATTTAAAAGCCTTAAGAGTATTCTCAGGATTATATGAGTTTCCTCTATGTCCCAAGACAAGCATATATTTTTCCTCCATTATCATTAAATTCACATTTATTTCCTATTATATATCATAACCCTAAATTTTCCTAATTAATCCTGGGAAGGCTTTACTTTCCGCACTATTAAAAATTTTTAATATTAAATCTTTATAACTATATCCTTTTGCTTCTGCCATTTTTACAATATCAGAATAATTAGGGATTAAAAGGGGAAGAGAATTTACATCTAAAACAAAAATTTCCTCTCCTCTGACTCTCATATCAATCCTTGCAAAATCTCTAAGTCCTAAATATATAAAGATACTTTTTGCAATATTTTTTATTCTTTCTTCTATATTTTTATCTAATCTTGCTGGACAAAAATATTTTGTTTTTTCTCCAAATTCTTCTTTTACTCTTTTCGAATAAAATCTTTCAATATTCTCAGGGAGCTTTGAAAAATCAATTTCCAATAAAGGAAGGATCTCTAAATCTTCTTTATTCCCAAGAATTCCCACACTTATCTCTTTTCCTTCAATAAACTCCTCAATTAATGCTTCTTCTTGAAATTCTTTATGAATATAATCTACCATATATCTTAACTCCTCTTTGTTTCTCACTAAGGATTCCTTTCTTATTCCTTTTCCACTTCCCTCTCTATTTGGCTTCACAAAAAGGGGAAAAGATAAGGGAATATTTTCTGGTATCTTTTCATCAGGAGGTATTAAAAGAAAAGGGGGAGTAGGAATTTTATAATATTGTAATACAATTTTTGTAAGAGCTTTATTAAGGCAAAGAGAATGAGTATAAGCGTTAGCACCTGTATAAGGAATTTCTAAAAAATCACAGAGTGAAGGAATAAGGATTTGTCTTGTTTCCTTTCCCTGAGTGAAAAGGTTAAAAATAAAATCCACATCTTTAATTTTTTCTAAGAAACCTTCTGAAACAGGGATTAAAATTACAGTGTATCCTTCATCTTTTAAAATTTTTTCTATTTCCTTTACCATTAATTCGTATCCTTGAGAAGCAGGAAAATTGTATACTATTCCTATTCTCATATTAACCTTTCAATCCTTTCCTTTTCTTTAAGTATTCTTCCTCTTTCATCTACACAATAATTAGCACCATTTATTACCAAAGTCTTTACCTCCCCCTTTGCGACAGAAAAACCTTTAAGTAAAGGAGCGTCTAAAATTCCACATTTTATGGCATTGTATATGTTTTCAGGAGATAAAAAATCTTCTTCTGATTTTGTTAAACTTTTTATAGCAGAAAGGATAAAGAGAGCTTCTTCTTTTAATTCTTCTTTCCTTTCGCAAATCTCTGGATCTAAAGAAAAGTTAGGAAGTCCAGAGGAAGCTAAAATATAAGCCCTTTTTACCATCTTCACACTTTCTATAATCTCTTTGCTCCTTGCAGGATATAAAGCCTCAGAGTACGATACTACATGAAGTATATGAGGTTTTAAATATGATCCATAAAACATAGAGGAGACTAATTGTCCCATAGCAGAATAGGGATCCGCTGGAAAGGACAAAAGTCCTGTTCTTATCATTCGATAAGAGACAAAATTCTCATCATGGAGAGATTCTACAAGCTCAATTTTTGCAAGAGCCTTTGCAATATCCATTTTAGGGGATATATTCGGAGGAGTATTTAACATGTACTGAGCTACATATTCCTTGACTCCTAATTTCTTTGCTACTAAAGCAGATATATAGCATGTTGCAACGCCAATAGAATCATGAGCATTTCTTAACTCCCATTGATGAGACTCGTTAATTTCTACAGGAATTCCATTTTCTGCATTCCATTTTATAGCAAGCATATTCTCTTTTATAGCAGAAAGAAGTTCCCTATCCGATCTTCTATCAAGTTCAGAATACCAAGTTAGAGGAATAGCGGACCAAGCATTATTTATGGTCTCTTTGAGAAGTTTTGAGAATTCAATAAGATTTCGGGTACCAGAATAGCATCTTAATAATGGAAAATTTCCTCTTCTTGTCGCATTATATAATCTTACAAAATCTTCTCTTTTTCTTAATGGTACTCCTCCCGCACCATCTTGTTTTGGATCCATTTTTTCAGGCTCGAAGAAATAACTTTGAGCATTTTGGTCAGGAGCAATAGAAATAATATCTAAAAGTCCTGAATCTGCTAATTTTTCTACTTCTTTTATAGTTTCTTCAAGGCTTGGAAGACCTATATGATGTCTAAATAAAGGAAGTGGACTTTTCCAATTTATTCTCCCTTTTAAAGTTTGGGGAAATTCCTTTTTCTCTTTTTTCTTTATAATCTCTCCTTGAATACTCTTTAAAAAATCTATTACATCTTCTATCTCCTCTGTTCCATCAAAAACTTTGTATATAAAAGAAAATTCCCTTGCAATTTCTCCTGTCTCCTTTGTTCCTCCAAATAAAAATATCCGGTTCTCTATTAAATTTTTATTTTTAAGTTCCTTTTCTAAGTCTGAAAGTAAATTCCTTAAGGGATCTTTCCCTAATCTATAACTTATAGCAACAATCTCGGGCGTTGTCTCCAAAATTGCCCCTATAAGTTCCTTTATAGATATTGCTCCTCCAAGATATATGGTTTTAAACCCTAATTTCTCTGCAAGGTTTAGAAAATTAAGAACTCCCGCAGTATGAATACAACTTCCAATACTTGCTCCTAAAATCTTTTTCATTCTTCTCCCACCTCAATGTATTTTATTATATCATCTATGGTCATTCCTTCTAATCCCAAGGATTTTACTGTTCTTCCCTTGGAATAATAGTCTTCTCCCATCATAACAGAGACGAGATGTATAGTAGCATCAATGGTGGGAGTTGGAACTCCAAAGTATTTTCCAAAGGAAGAAATAGGAACAAGGCTCATAGGGACATCCTCTAAAATATATCTATTGGCAAGTACTGTAGGTGCTAATATATCTCTATATCCGGAATTACTATGAATAGCTTCATAAAGGTCTCTTCCATCTACATCATAAGCATACTTTAACCATTGTTTTGCAGTAAGAGGTTCTACTTTAAAAGCCCTCATAACATTACATCTTTCCTCATCAATAGATTCTAAGACCTTTGCCACAGAAGGGGATATTCCTTCAAAATAGAATTCAAATTTCCCAAAAGTAAATTCGATTCTTGCTACATTTAAAATCGTCGTAGCTGGATGAAAAACCGCACCTATATTATTAAAACTTGTAATAACAGTATTCTTGACAATCTCAAATTCAGGCATTACCCTCCTTAAGGTTTTTTGTAAAATTGAATTATCCTTTGCAGGAAGACAAGATACTGGAACTGCATTCTTTTTTCTAAATATTCTTACTACTCCTGGATTAGAACATCTTGAAGCAAAAATAAAGGTTTGAGCTTCTGCAACAAAAATTTTTTTCTTACATCCTTTCTCCTTTAACACCTTTCTAAACTCCAAAGCTCCTCCTGTTCTTCCTGGATTTAAAACTACTATTTGACCATCTTCTAAATAAGGTGCTAATTTTTCCGCTATATCTCTATGAGCAAAGGCTGGAACTACAACTAAAATCATTTCTCTATCTTTTATTGCGGATTTTATATCTGTAGTTGCTAAAGAAATTTCATATTCTCCAGAGTATTCTCCTTCTAAAATAATCTTTCCTGTGTTTATTATGGGTTCTATCCTCCAATAACTTCTATTGTATAAAGAAACATCATATCCTTTCATAGAAAGATAGCCTGCTAAAGCTTGTCCTCCATTTCCTGCTCCTATAACGCAGATTTTTAGCATTTTTCACCTCCTAATGTTTGGATTTTTGAGGTATTTATTAGCTATTTTTATAATAACATGTAAACTATAGGAAGAACAAATTTTATGGTATAATTAATTTAAATGGGAATTATAACTTTATTTATTACAAGCTTTTTAGTAGGATTTTCTGGAGCTTCTGCTCCAGGACCTTTAATGACTTTAGTTTTAGCTCAAAGTAGTATTGGGGGATGGAAAAGATCTTTAGAAATTGTTTCTGGACATGCTCTTTTGGAAGGTATTCTTGTAATTTTATTTCTTTTAGGACTCCAACCTATCCTTAAAAATCCTGTTTTTCTTAAGACTTTTAGCTTTGTGGGAAGTTTATTTTTGATATACATGGGAGTAAGTTTAGTTTTAGACCTTATTAAAGGTAGAATTTCTCTATCTAAAAATTCCAATGATCCCTCTAAAATAACTTATTCCTTTACTCCCTCTTTAATTCTTGCAGGTGCATTAACCTCTCTTGCCAATCCTTATTGGCTTCTTTGGTGGCTTACCATAGGAGTTTCCTTTATAGTTCAGGCAAAAAATTATTTAATAATTGGAATTTTAAGTTTTTATATTGGACATATATTGTCAGATTATATATGGTATATATTCATAGGAATTTTAGGACAAGGACTTTCACTTGCCTTTTGGAGAAAAATATATAACTATATTTTATATTTTGCCTCTTCTTTCCTTTTTGGTTTTGGGATATACTTCTTAATCTTAACTTTCACTAACAGATTGTAAGTGCTTCGAAAATAAAGAAGGAATATCTTGTCCTAATCCTATCAGATGGATTTCCTCAAAATTATGTTTTTGATTTTTTATAAAATCAATAACCGCTTCTACAATGATTTTTGTTCCTAAATCTTGAGGGAAACCAAAAATTCCACAACTTATTGCGGGAATACTTAAACTTTTTATATTCTTCTCTACTGCTAATTTTAAAGCATTTTGAACCGCCTTTTGGAGTTTTCTATACTCATCTCCTTCTCCCCATCTTGGTCCTACAGTATGAATGACATATTTTGACTTAAGATTCCCAGCAGAAGTAATAATTGCCTCTCCTGTGGAAAGAGGACCAAATTTTTGGACATATTCGTCACTTTCTTTCTGAATAATATCTCCTCCCACTCTTACTATTGCTCCCGCAACTCCCCCTCCATGCTTTAAATAATTATTTGCAGGATTTACAATTGCATCAGTCTCTTCTTGAGTTATGTCTCCTTCAATTACTTTTATTTTTACACCATAAAATTCCTTTTCAAGGATAAGCTCCATTTTTTCGCCTCCCTCTATTATATTAGATGATTATCTATAAAGGGGGAAGTTTCCGCTTCCCCCAGCTTATTCTTTTGCGATTTTTACAAGAAGAGGTAGTAGTTCTGTTCCTTTAATTCTTCCAAGTTTTCCTTTAGCACAGGCACTTTCGCCAAAATATGTGCTTCCATCAGAGGAAAGTCCAGAAGTTATAACCATTAATGGGACTGGATCTTCAGAGTGAGCTTTTAAAGAACATGGAGTAGAATGGTCTGCGGTTACTGCTGCTACTACTTTAGAAAAATCTAAATAAGGTAGAAGATTTGCAAAGAATTCAGCATCTATTTTTTCAATACTCTCTTTTTTCTTCTCAATAAGCCCATCATGTCCTGGTACATCAGGTCCCTTTAAATGAGCATAAACTCCATCAAATCTTTCCAAAGCTTCTAACACCTTCTTTGCCCATAACTTATAATCTGTGGAATCTTCGATGGGAACTTCTTTCATTCCTGTAAGAAGAGCAATACCTCTTTCTACAGGCATTTCTACTATACTTCCAAAGGAAAGCCCATAAAGTTCTTGAAGAGTAGGAATTTTTGGAAGAGAATCTCCCGCATCTCTCAAAAGAATGATATTTGCAGGTTTTTTCCCTTCAGCTTTTCTCTTTTTATTTATCTCTGAATTTTTTAGTACTTCGAATGCTTTCATCACAAATTCATCAGTAAGTCTTGCAGATTCCTTCGCCTCTAAAGAATTTTCTAAGGGAATACACTTTTGTACTTCTAATGGGGGGTTAGTTATACTTATACTATATGGTCCATGTCTCTTATATCCAGGATCAATATTTTCCACATTGGCAGAAAGTTTTCCATTCTTCTTTCTTATTACCAAAACTCCTCTATGCCCCACTGTGGCTTTAAAAATAAATTCTGCCCCATCAAGCTTGACCTTTTGATTTACTTCTTCTGCTAATGCCCTTGCCTCTTCAGTGGTTAGATTTCTCCCTGCTCTCCTATCGAGAATTTTTAAAGTCTCTTCATCTACTGTAGCAAAGTTCGCTCTCCATGCTAAATCTCCATCTCTTACTTCGATATCTGCACCATGAGCTTCTAATGGACCTCTTCCTGTATAGTATTTGTCTACATCATAACCTAAAATACTTAACACTGCAGCGTCAGACTCTGGGGCAATTCCTGGCGCAATAGGGTCCATAAGTCCTAGTCGCCCCTTTCTTGCTAAACTATCCATATTAGGGGTATTGGCAGATTCAAGAGTAGTCTTACCGTTAAGACTTGGTTCTGGTCTTCCTCCAAGCCCATCTAAGACAATATAAAGAATTTTTTTCATCTTTCTCCTCCTTTCTTACTTTTTTCCAAAAGATTTTATCATATTTTTGTTGTATAATCTATTAAGCAGGTTTTCTAAAGGAGGTTTAAATATGAGAATGCTAAATCTATTTTTAATGATTTTTCTGTTACTATTTACTCTTTCTTTTTCTCAACAGATATCTACCCAAGAGAGACTGATATCTCCTCCTTGGGAAAAAGTAATTATTATTCATAATCCAGAGACAAGCCTAAGTTTAGACCTTTGGTTAAATAAGTCTGAGGGAAGTATATACAAAGTAGGAGAGGATTTAAAAATTTTTGCTAGAGCTAATGATGATTGTTATTTATATATATTTGATTTAACTCCTGATGGAGAATTTAAACTAGTTTTTCCCAACATGTATTCAGGGAATAATTTCATTAAAAAGAATCAAACATATGTTTTTCCTGACAAACCTACTTACAGTTTTAAAATAAGCCCTCCTGCGGGAAAGGAATTTATTGTAGGGATAATATCCAAGAAAGCCTTAGATCTATTTCCTGGGAAAAGACTGGAAACATTAAGACCTGGTGAGAGTTTAGAAAAGAATGTAGAAAAGGCAATGAAAAATATTGAAAAAATATTAATAGAAGGAGATAAGAAGACATGGGCTCAAAAAGTTACATATTTCTACGTTCAAGAAGCAGTGACCCAAGGGAAAGTAATCCTAACTTCTAATCCATCTAATGCTCAAGTTTATATAAATAATACTTATCGTGGAAATACTCCCCTCTCTTTGATTCTTCCTGAAGGGAGCTACAGAATTTTATTAAAAATGGAAGGATATAAAGATTATGAAACAGTAATTATTGTAGAGCCAAATAGAGAAAAAACATATAATTTCACACTTTCTCCTAAATATGGAGATTTAAGAATAGAATCTATGCCTTCTGGAGCTTATATATATATTGATGGAGTATTAAAAGGAAAGACTCCAATAACTATAAAAAACCTTTTAGCAAAAACTTATGAGGTTAAAATAACATATCCTGGATATCAGGATAAAATAGAAAGAGTTGAAGTTCAAGAAGATAGAGAAACAAGAATAAAAATTTCTCTTCTTCCTACTACAGGAAGCCTGAATATAAATTCTATTCCTCAAGGAGCGGAAGTTTATTTAAATGGAATTTATAAAGGAATCACTCCTATATATATTTCAGAACTTTCCCCTGGAAGATATCAAGTTCAATTAAGAAAGAACGGATATAAGGATTTTGTAAGCTTTGTAGATGTAATGTCAGGTATTACTTCTTCATATAATTTTGCTTTATTACCTCTTTTAGGAACTATAAATATCTTTTCAATTCCTTCTAATGCAGAAGTTTATGTTGATGGAAAGTACCGTGGAAGAACTCCTTTATCCATTACCGACGTTCCTTCTGGAACATATAATGTCAGAATATCCCTTTCTGGTTATGAAGATTATGTAGAGAGTATTTACCTTGCTCCTGGAGATGTTAAACAAATTAGTGTGTCTCTTAAGCTTGTTTCTGGTGAAGTCTCCATTGAATCAAGACCGCAAGGAGCTAAGGTATATATTGATGGAAAATATCAAGGATTAACCCCTTTAATCCTCAGTCTTCCCGAAGGAAAATACACTCTTTCTCTTAGTCTTCTTGGGTATTCTGATGTAAACACTGAAATTAAGGTCAAAGCAAAAGAAAGATATAACTATGTATTTGTACTTTCTCCAGTGGAAGCTCCTACTAATCTTTATTATTTAAACTTTAGTGGTGGAGGCTATGAGGGAAATATTATAATTACAAAAATCGACAATGCATTCTTTGCAAAAGAGGATAAAATATTTACTTTAGTATTAAATCCCAACGGAATTTTAGAAACAAAGATTCCTCAGTCTTCCTTTAAGAATGTATATTTAAAAATTAATTTCTCTATCTCTGCTAATGATAAAGGAAACATAAACCCTATATTTGAGGCATATCTTAATGGAAAACCTATAACTCTTCCTTTTAATATAGAAAGTAAGGAATATGTTACTGTAAAATGGGACATAACTTCTTGCTGGTTCCAAGATAAAGAAAATATTTTAATCATCCGCTTATCTGACAAAGCAGAAGGGAATATAAAGATAAGAGAAATAAAAATAGAAGAAAAGTAAGCTATTTTACCTCAAACAAAGATTATCGTTATGGAGGCTCTTCTATGTAGAACTTCTTAATTTATTTTGAATGTCTTGAACAATTTTTCTTATTGAAAGATCTGTTTGATATAACTCTTGTATTTTTTCGTAGGCATGAAGAATAGTAGTATGATCTCTTCCACCAAATTCCTCTCCAATTTTAGGAAGGGAAATATCTGTTAAGGTTCTTGCTAAATACATAGCAATTTGCCGAGGTAGAGCTATTTCTTGAGTTCTTCCTTTTCCTATGATTTGTTCAGGAGTTATATGGAAATAATTAGCAACTTCTTGAATAATACTTTGAATGCTTATAGGAGATAAGGTAGGTTGTAGAATATCCTTTAACACAGTCTTTGCAAGAGAAAGATCAATAGGAAGATTATTTAATGATGCAAAGGCAACCGTTCTTATTAATGCCCCTTCAAGTTCTCTAATATTTGATTGAATTTGCTCTGCAATAAATTCAATAACTTCATTGGGAACTACTACTTTTTCTGCTTCCGCTTTCTTCTTTAAAATTGCAATTCTTGTCTCTAAGTCTGGCGGCTGAATATCTGCCATTAATCCCCATTCGAATCTTGATCTTAACCTATCTTCTAAAGTAGGTATTTCTTTAGGAATTCTATCACTTGTAATAACAATTTGTTTCCCTGCTTCATAAAGAGCATTAAAGGTGTAGAAAAACTCTTCTTGCGTTCTTTCCTTTCCTGCTAAAAATTGGATATCATCAATGAGAAGAATATCTATGTTTCTATATCTATTCCTAAACTTTGTCATTCCATCTTCTTTAATAGCATCTATAAGTTCTACAGTAAATTTTTCCATAGATGAATATACCACTTTTAAATGAGGAAATTTTTCTCTAATATAATGACCTATAGCATGAACTAAATGAGTTTTTCCAAGTCCTACACCTCCATATATAAATAATGGGTTGTAAGCCTTTCCCGGATTTTGACTTACCGCTAAAGCAGCTGCATGAGCAAACCTATTACTATCTCCTACTACAAAGGTATCAAAGGTATATTTGGGATTTAAGTTTGAATGATATAGAGTTTCTTCTGGAATTTCTCGAGGAGGAGAAGATCCTCCATTATCTTCTGTAAATAATTCTACTTTCCATTCTCTATGGGAAGATCTTTTTAATGCTTCCTCGATTATTCCTAAATAATGTTCTTGAAGCCATTCCTTAGAGAATCTATTAGGAGTTTGAAGGATAAACTTTTCCCCTTCAATCCCCAAAGGCTTTAAAGTTTTTATCCAAGTCTCAAAACCAGGTCTACTAATCTCTGAAGAAATTAAGTCTAATGCTTTTTCCCATGCAGTTTTCCAATCTTCCATATTTAACCTCTTAGAAAAAGAATATTGAAAGTGCCAAAGTTAATTTTAACAAATATATAGGGGTTGGGCAATTGAAATTTTTTATTGGAAAAATCAAGGTTTTAATGTATAATAGAAATAAAGTAAAAAATTTTTTTTAGAGCGGGGAAAGATGGAGGGAAAGGAATTTCTTAAAAAAGTTCCATTATTCTCTGGATTATCTGAAGAAGATTTAGACCGTCTTTTAAGTATCTCTCGGGAAAAATTTTATCCGAAGGATTCAGTAATCTTTCAAAGAGATGAAGTTGGAAATTTCTTCTTTCTTATATGTTCTGGAAGAGTAAAGGTTGTAATAGAGACTGAAGATGGAAAGGAAGCTATTCTTTCTATTCTCTACCCCACTGAGTTTTTTGGAGAAATGTCTCTTTTGGATGGTGAGCCTCGCTCTGCTACAATAATTGCTTTAGAAAATACTCGGGTATTGATAATTCAAAGAGATGACTTCTTAAATCTTCTTTATAAACATCCTGAGATATCTTTAAAAATTTTAAAAGCTCTTTCCCTTCGTCTAAGAAAGGCAAATAGACAGATTGAGACTTTAATGTTCTTTGACGCTCCAGGGAGAATTGCAAGGATTCTTTTGGATATTGTATTAGATAAGGGAGTAAAAACAGATAAGGGAATTGCAGTTGATTTAGATTTTACAAGGCAAGAGCTTGGAAGCTTAATAGGAGTTTCCAGAGAAACCGCTACAAGAACCCTAAAAGCTTTTGAAGAAGAAGGAATAATCTCTGTGGAGAAAAATCATATTATAATTCATGACTTAGAGAAGCTTAAAAAACGAATTTATTAATGGCTCAAAAGCAAGTAATAAAGATAACAGAATCTGTAAAAGATAGACTTGATAAATATTTAACCAAAGTCCTACCTTTAACTCGATCTCAGATCCAAAATCTTATAGAAGAAGGAAATGTAAGGGTAAATGGAAAGTTAGCTAAGAGAAGCCAAAGGGTAAAATTAGGAGATGAAGTTGAGATAGAAATTCCTTCTCCTGAACCTATAGATATACTTCCTGAGGATATAAAACTGGATATTATTTATGAAGATGAAGACCTCTTAGTTATTAATAAACCAAGAGGCATGGTAGTCCATCCTGCCTGTGGACATTATTCTGGAACCTTGGTTAATGCATTATTATCACATGTGGGAAGCTTATCTCAAGTTGGAGGAAAAATAAGACCTGGAATTATCCATAGATTAGATAAAGATACTACAGGACTTCTTTTGGTTGCAAAAAATGACTTTACACATTTAGCCCTTTCTGAACAATTAAAAAATAGAACCTTAAAAAGGCTTTATTGGACATTAGTAGAGGGAGAAGTTCCTTGGGAAGAAAGAAGAGTATCTTTGCCCATTGGAAGACATCCTGTAAATAGAAAAAAGATGGCAGTAGTTTCCTATGGAAAGCTTGCTATAAGTAATTTTAAAGTATTAGAAAGATTTAAAGGATATACTCTTCTTTCTGCAAGTCTTGAGACTGGAAGAACTCATCAGATTAGGGTTCATTTAAGCTATTTAGGGTTTCCTGTAGTTGGAGATGCTACCTATGGCAGAAAGGATAAAAGATTTGGGATATCTGGGCAATTGCTTCATGCAAAGGAAATTGTCTTTTTCCATCCAAGGAAAAAAGAATATATGAAATTTTCTTCAGATTTACCTCAGGATTTTCAAAGAGTATTAGACCAGTTGCGAAATGAATTCTAATGCCTTTTCTGGTTTTATAAAGATTGTTTTTTCATTTTTATATACTACGAAGCCAGGTTTTCCTCCTTTCGGTTTTTGAACATATTTTCTTTTTGTATAATCCACTGCTACATAGGAAGAATTTTTTCCTTTACTGAAATACGCTGCTAAAGACGCTACCTCTTCTATAATTTCTTGAGGTATTTCTTCTTTTGATTTTAATTTTAAAATGACATGAGCACCTGGTGTCCCTCGAGCATGGAACCATAAGTCTTCTGGACTTGCTATATTAAAGGTAAGATAATCATTTTGGCGATTATTCTTCCCTACATATACTTCATGTCCTGAAGATGTTATAAATTTATATGGCTCTGACTTTTTCTTTTTTCTCTCTTTCTCTCTTTTCTTTTTAATATATCCTTCATTAATTAGTTCTTCTTCTATCTCTTGAAGTTCTGTAAAGTTATTACTATTTTCTAATGCTACATCTAAAGAATTAAGATAATAAATTTCTTCTTCCAATTTTTCAAGTTGTTCTTTTATAACAGAAATTCCTCTTTTTAACTTTTTATATCTTTTAAAATATCTTTGAGCATTATCTACAGGGGATAAAGAAGGGTCTAATTCTATTTCTAAAAGTTCATTTTTTTCACTATAAGGATTAGGGAGAAGAACTTTTTCTGTTCCTTTTTTTATTTCCTTTTGATATAAAAGAAGAATCTCTCCTTTAATTTTAAGGATTTCAGCTGATTCTCCCTCTTTTATCCTTTCTATAAACTCATTCTTTTTCTTATTAATTTTTTCTAAATTACTCTCAATAATATCCTTCAATCTCTTTTTAAGTTGATCCAAAAGAAAAGTCTCTAAGGAGAAGGAATAAATATAATCTATAGCTTCTGTAAGGGTTTTAAATTCCTTTTTCTTTAAATCTTTAAATATTTCTAAAGAAAAGACAGAAAAGGTATAAGGATTATTATTTAAAAAATAGACTAAAAATTGAAAATCTTTATTAATGATTTTTTCTTTAAATTTTAAAATCTCTCTCTTTAATTCTTCTTTTTCTTCAGAGCTTAGAGATTTATAATTTTTATCTTCAACATTCCTTGCTATTTCTTCTGATAATAAGGGATTTATATATAGGATGTCTTTCAAAAGAATTTCTTTTACTGATTTCTCTTTATCTAAAGTCTTTTCAATATTTTCTTCAGTTATATTCAAAATAGAGATTTTCTCACTTCTTGGTGGATACAGATATATTTCTCCTGGAAGAATCTCTCTAAATCTACTTTTTTCACTACTAACATGCTTTATAGCATCTAAAATAATATTATTCTCATTAACTAAAATTATATTACTATATTTCCCCATAAGTTCTATAATAAGTTTTTTCTTTGATTCATCTAATCTTTGAAATATGAACTCCACAATTCTTTCTTGAGGGATAAGATACCAATCTATAATTCTTGCGCCCTCCAAATATTTTCGCAGAAACATGGCAAAGGGAGGGGGATTTGTAGGATAAGGAAAATCTTTTTTAGTTAATTGTATCCTATATAACTGAGGATGAACAGAGAGAGATAATGTAAATTTCCCTTCCTTTGGTGAATATAGATGGAGAAAAATTTCAGTATTTCCTATTTGATATACCCTTTCCACTAAAGAGTTTTTTAATCTTTCATAAAGCTCTCTATATAAAATTTCTAAAGTTAAAAGATCAAAACTTAATTTCAGATTCATACTAAAATTTTCTCAATTCCTTACTCTTCCTTTATTATTTCCCCGCCTTCTACTTCTTGGAAAGTAATTTCCCATTGAGGACTAAATTCTATATGTAATCTCATAAGATTAGGACACTTTTCACCTAAAACATCTTTCCATAGTTCGTATTTAATAATTTGGTCCTGCGGACCAAATTCTGGATTTGATTCTTCCCGTGCACGAATTCTTACAAGAATGATTTCTCCACACTTTTTACATCTAACTTTAATATTAAAAGTTAATGGGGGTAAAGGTGTTGGCGTAAAAAGCTTTTTTAACCATCTAAACATTTTTCTACCTCCATTGTTTTTCTTTAAACATAAATATAGAGCTTATATATTATACCATTTTTGTCAGAAATCTTAATCCTTGACAGCGAAGAGTAAAAATTTTAAAATTAAATCGATTTTCTTTCTTAACGAAATAAATTTAAAAAGGGGTAGGAAAAAAATGGTATTTATAAGAACAGGAGAGACAGGGAAAGTTGCCCAGCAAAGGGAGATTAATAAAACAATTATCTTAAATGGATTTTTAAGGTATAGAAAGATATCGAGAACTGATTTAGCAAGAAAATTTAATTTGAGTAAAAGTACTGTCACTCGTCTTGTAAATCATCTTATTTCTGAGAACATGATAAGAGAGGTTGGAAGTCTTTCAAAAGGTTTGGGAAGGAAAGCAATCATATTAAGCTTAAATCCAGAATATAAAAAGGCTATATCTATAAAAATTGGGGTTACTATTTCCACCATAGCAAGAGTAAATTTTGCTATGAAGATTGAGGATTATTGGAATTTTCAAACTCCTGAAAATCCTGGGGAATTTATTAATAGAGTCCTCGAAGGAATAGATAGATTATTTCCTGAAAGGAGAGAAAAAATTCATGCTATAGGAATTGGAGTTCCTGGAATTGTGGATGACAGTTTCCAAAATATAGTTATTGCTCCAAATTTAAGGTGGAAAAATATCCCATTAGCAATTTTATTAAAAGAAAAAATAAAAGATTCCTTTGGAATTAATATACCAATAAAAATGGATAATGAAGCTAATTTAGCGGTAGTTGCAGAAGGAATGTTAGGAGAGAGAATAGGGTATAATGACCTAAATATTGTATATGTGTTTATTGGGGAAGGAATTGGAACAGGATTAATATTAGATGGAAAATTATATAGAGGGAAAAAGAATACTGCAGGAGAATTTGGGCATATGGTTATATTTAAAGGTGGAATTCCTTGTAAGTGTGGAAATAATGGATGCTGGGAAAGATATGCATCTTTGTCCAGCCCTGTAAGTAAAGAATTAGGTATTGATCTTAAGTCTGAGGAAATAAGTATTAAGAACAGAGAACTTTTAAAAGAATTTTCTTATGAAATTTCAGTAGGAATAATAAATATTGTAAATGGACTTAATCCTGATGTGATAATTTTAGGAGGTCCTTTAATAACCTCTAAAACTATCTCTTTTTGGAACGAGGTAAAGAAGGAAATTGTAGAAAATGTGAAAAAATATAGTATTACTGAAGAAGCAGGAAAAGTAAGAATTGAGCTTACTTCTTTTTTAGAGTTCCCTGCTGAATTAATTGGGGCTGGAATTTGGGCTTTCTGGGATATTTTTGAGGGTCCTGTACTTTCTACAATTTGATTTCCCAATTCCTTCCCCTCCTTTTTTTAAATCCTCCTAAAGTAAGCATCAGTAATATATCTTTTCATCATTCTATGAGCATTGAAATAAGAAGCAATACTTCCTATAGAATTTTTCATTATTTGAATCCATTGATCTGGCTGATGATAATACATAGGAATAATAATATATTCTAACTTGTTATATAAATCATCTATCTCCTCTTGAATATGATTCTCTATGTTTTTCTCCTCTTTTGGAGATGGACCAATAGACCATCCCGTAACTCCTTCTAAATGTCCCTCTATCCACCATCCATCAAGAACACTAAAATTGATTACTCCATTATGAGCAGCCTTCATTCCACTAGTTCCTGATGCCTCTAATGGTCTTTGTGGAGTATTTAACCAAACATCAACTCCTGCTATAATTTTCTTTGCCATGTCCATATTATAGTCCTGGAGATAGACAATCTTAATATCATTTTTTAACTCCTGAATATAATTAAAAATTTCTTTGATTAATCTTTTCCCCTCTTCATCCTTTGGATGAGCTTTCCCAGCATAAACAATCTGTAAAGCTCCTTTTCTTTTTACTTTTCTTAAACGATTAAGATCTGAGAAAAGTAAATGCGGTCTTTTATATGCAGTAGCCCTTCTTGCAAAACCTAAGGTAAGAACATTTTCGTCAAACTTTATCTTCGTTTGAGAATAGATATAGTCTATTAGCTCTCTTTTTGCCTCTTGATGGGCTTCCCAAATTTTCTCGTCAGGTATTATTTCTACCCTTGCTAAGAGTTCTGGTTCATTAGCCCATCCAGGTATATATTCATCATATAACTTTCTAAAACTTTCTGTAGTCCAAGTAAAAGAATGGACTCCATTAGTTATTGCAGATATTTTTCTCCCAGGAAACATAGCAGAAGAAACTTCTTGGTGTCTTTTAGCAACTCCATTTACATAGCCGGAAAGATTTAAAGCTAAAAGGGTCATATTTAATTCTTTTTCCCCACCAAATTTTGTTAGAAGGTCAGAGGAAATAAAGTCTCCAAGAATTCTTTTAACTAAATCATAAGAGAATCTGTCATGTCCTGCTTCTACTGGAGTATGAGTTGTAAAGACACATTTTTCTCTAACACTTTCTAATCTTTCTTCTATAGGTCTTCCATCAGTTTTATTTAAAAGCTCTAAGGTAAGCAATGCAGAATGTCCCTCATTAATATGATACTTCCTTATATTAAGCCCTAAAGCCTCTAAAACTCTTGCACCACCAATTCCTAATACCATTTCTTGCTTTAAACGATAGCTAGCGTCTCCTCCATAAAGATAATCTGTAATATTCCTATCTTCTGGAGAATTTTCAGGAAGATTTGTATCTAAAAAGATGACAGGAACGTTAGATCCTATATATGAAGTCCAATAATAAACCCAAGGTTTAATGAAGACCTTCCTTCCTTCAATATCTATAGATACTTTTATAGGTAGTGGGGTCAAAAAATCTTCGGGATTCCAATCATAAGGTAGTTCCTTCTGAATTCCATCCTCAGTAATTACCTGCTTAAAATATCCCTTTCTACTTATAAGAGTAACAGCAACAAAGGGTATATTAAGGTCTGCTGCAGTTCTTACAGTATCTCCTGCCAAAACTCCTAATCCACCACTATAGGTAGGAATTTCTGATATTAATGCGATCTCCATTGAAAAATAGGCAACAACTTGTTCTTTTTTCAAAAGCTCAAAAATATCCATAGTTCGACCTCCTATGTGAAAATAATCTTAAAACCTTAGAGTAATAATACCTTAATTTGGCATGAAATGCAAATTAATAAAATTAAAAGAAATTTAGATTTTATAATGCTTTCTTTGATAAATAACAGGTGTTAATAAGTGAAGTTATACTTCACTCTTTGGCTCTAATGAGAGAAATAAAAATTAATAAATATCCTGTCTGTAAGATTAATCTTCCCCACTCCATGGAGGTGGAATAACCAAAAAGGATTGCAAAAATAGAGCCAACTGCCCCTTTATGATAGAAAATACTTTCCTGGGAAATAGGTAAGCTATAAGCTTCTTCTCCTAAAAAGTAAAGAGAAATTCCTTTTTCTTCTAAAAATTCTATTAACTCATGGGTTCCATAACCTATGAGCCCACTTGCTATAAAAATTAGTAAGATAGAAGTATAATAAAAAAAGGATTTCAAATTGATTTTTAGACCCACCGTATATATGAGGTATGTTAATAAAAAGGCACTTACTATTCCCAAGGTAAAGCTAAATAATGTTCCAAAGAGATCTTTTGTAAAAAAGGGAATTAAGAATAAAATAGTTTCTAACACTTCTCTAAAAATTATCACAAAAGAAAAAAGAATTAAAGCTATAGGATTTAGACTTTTTGAAACTTTACTTTCAATCTCTTCCTTTATATATCTTCCTTTTTTTGACATCCAATAAATTACTGAGGTCAAGACAATCACTGCTAAGTAAGAGGCGATTCCCTCAAAAAGCTCTTTTTCTTTTATTCCACCATAAAGAGTGAAGATAATAATGCTTAATAAAATTCCTAATAAAATAGAAAATCCTGTCCCTATCCATACTTCCTTTTTAGCACTTTCTCTTCCAGTTCTTTTAAGATAAGCTAAAATTATTCCTAAAATTAACATGGCTTCTAAACTTTCTCTAAAAACTATCAAAAACTGAGCCATAATATATATCCTCCTTATTGCAAAAATTTTTCATCTAAATTCTACTACTATTTTGGTATAAATTCAATAGTATAATCTGTATGTAATGGTTAAATATAATTAAAACCTGGAAGAGGAAGAGGGAGAGGAAAAACTTTTTTCCAATCTCCCTCCCATTTTCTTTCTAATCCTCCCAATACAAATTCAGGAAGGTCTTCTTTTTTTATATTATACATGTCCCTTCCTATCTTTATATTCACTCCATCTTCTACTTTTTCGTAATCAAATTTATCTACCCTTTCCTTTATATATTTAATTATTGAGGAAAAAAGACAGTCTTCGTCTATAATTTTCCATGTATGATGCCAAGGCATCTCTCTAACTTCAGAGGGTGTGTAATCTTTTAGAAATATAAGAAGTTCTTTATCCCAGGAGGGGATAGGAAGAATTATTTTTTTATCTTGAGAAAGTAATGCTAATGCATTAAATATAAAGTATCGAGAACCCGCATATTCTTCTATAGTAATTTCCTCATTATCTTCTATAGAGGTTAGGAAATATCCTAAGGAAATATTATTTTTCAAAACAGTATAAATTTTTAATCTATGGGCTAATTTAAAATTTCTCTCTTGTAGTTTTGCTAAAGTATTAAAAGATTTAATAATTGTACTCCAAAAAATCTGAGATCTGAAATATCTTGTTCTTTCAGTTTGATATATATCTTTTAAATTATCCCAATCTATTTCCTCTTTAACATCCACATCTTCCCTCATTGGGATACTCTCTAATTCATAAACAAAAAGTCTTCCTACTTTTTTGCTTCCTCCTCGAGTATATAAAGCCCTTGTTCCAGAGATTAACATAAGAGGAATTTTTTTATGTTTTAATCTTCTCTCAATTTCTTTTAAAAGAATAGAAGCATATCCTTTTCCTCTATAATTAGGGTGAGTACATACAGAACCTATACATCCCACAGGAATAAAATTTCCAAGAATTATCAATTCTTGAGGTAAAGACCCAAAGTGAGATACAATTTTCCCATTTTCTTTGATTATTAAAAGATTCTCTAAATTATCTTTAGAAAAGAGAAGAGGGAATTCTATTTCCATAGAAGGATAAAAATCTTTTCTAAAAGTATCATTTACCAGTTTCAAAAGCTCCTGTAAATCTGCATAAGAAGGATTACATATTTCCACTTTCAAAAACTACTCTCCCTTCTACCATAGTCATCTTTACTTGGAAATTATCATCAAAAATAGTTATATCTGCATCTTTTCCTATCTCAAGACTTCCTTTTTTGTTTTCTATCTCTAAGAGTAAAGAGGGAGAATAAGAAGCTATAAATACAGCATCTTCTAATTTAAATCCTCCCTTTTCTACCATATTCTTTACTGCTGTATTCAAGGTCAGGGTGCTTCCTGCGATAGTCCCATCAGAAAGAGTAGCTTTTCCATCTTTAACAATTACTCTTTGCCCTGCTAATTTATACTCTCCATCAGAAAGCCCTGTTGCCATCATGGCATCAGTAATTAAGATAATTTTTTCCTTAGGTTTTATCCTCCCTACTAATTTGAGAATATAAGGAGAAAGATGAATCCCATCAGCAATAATTTCTACACTTAATTTATCGTTTGTCAAAGCTACCCCTACAATTCCTGGTTCTCTATGGTGAAGAGGACGCATGCCATTAAAAAGATGAGTAATATGGCAAAGCCCTAAAGAGATTGCTTTCTCTAAATCTTCTGATACCGCATCAGTATGTCCTGCAGAGATTTTTACCCCCTTTTCATTAAGGTATTTTATAATTTCAAAATTTCCTTCCACTTCAGGCGCCAAGGTTATTAATTTTACATTTTTTGTTAGTAATCTTTTTAAGATTTCAATGTTTGGAGATATAATAGAGTCTTCTCTTTGGGCTCCTTTATATTTTTTATTTAAAAATGGACCCTCTAAATTGATTCCTAAGACTTTTGCTCCTTTTATTTCTTTTTCTTGTTTCTCCATAAATTTTCCAACAGTATCTATAGCTTTTTCCATATCACTTAAGGGAGCAGTGAGAACAGTAGGAAGAAAGCTTGTAGTTCCTTTACTGGCAATAAATCTTGAGATAGTATCTATAGCAGATTCTTCCCCATCAATAATATCTTTTCCATAAGCCCCATGAATATGAATATCAATAAATCCTGGAGAGATATAACAATTTTTAAAATCAATTATTCTTTGAAAATTTTCTTGATTTTTGCTTTCGCCTACATAAATAATTTTATTACCTTCCACCCCTACCGCTCCATTCTCAATAATTTTTTGGGGAGTAATTACTTTCCCTAAAATTAAAATCCTTTCCATAAAACTTCTCCTTAAAAACTTTTTATTCTTTCTTTATACTTTTTAATTAATTTTTCATTATTTTCTTCCGCTCCTTCAGTATTTGCGCTTATAAAAATAGGAGGTGTAATTTTCTCTTTCTCTAATCTTTCTGCTACTTCTACAAATATAGTATGAAGAATAGTAGCAGAGACAACAGTAGATATGGGGCCAACTTTTATTTCACTTTTTTCAAGCTCTATTGATGCATCTCCTATGGGACCTGGGATTGGAATTATTAAGTCTGCCACATCTTTAAGATGTTTTCCTGAAGAATGTCTTGAGGGGAACACTTTTGAATATTCAAGATTAGTAAGGGCTATAACAAAAAGCCCTTTTCTTTTTCCTTCTATTGCCACATCTATAGGTAGAGCATTTCTACCAGAGTAAGAAATCACAAAAAGAATTTCTCCCTCTTTTAAATCATATCTATCCAAAATTATTTTACCATATCCTTCTAATCTTTCCATAAAGGAGCTTTTTAGTGCTCCCTCATGAAGCATAATGCTACTATCGAAAATAGGATTTATGCAAGCAAAACCTCCAGCTCTATAAAAGAGTTCCTCACAAAGAATATGAGAATGACCCGCTCCAAAAATATGGATAATACCACCATTTTTTATAACCTCTACTATTTTTTCAATGGCTTTTTCTATCTCTTTCTCTTGATCTTTTATCTTGGGAAGAATCTTTAAAACCTCTTCTAAATATTTCAACTATTTTACCTCCTTTCCTTAAGTGATATATCATTATAACATTAAATCTTACTTAATAGGGATATCAATTTTTCTCTATAGGATTCTTTATCAAAGTAATATAAAGAGAGTGTAATTGGAATTTTCCTTAGGTGAAACTTCTTCATAAAATCTTCTAATTCCTTAAAAGAAGGGACATTTACTTCCCATTTTCTGTCATATCTTACGTAATTTCTCACAAAAGTGTCTATTAATTTTCTATCTTTTTCTTCCAATTTTATATAAAACTCTATAAACTCTTCCCGTCTATTCTTAGGGAGTTTCCTTAAAAAGTTTAGAGCAAGATTTCTTCTTGCAGAAAATAAAGGATGTATAGAGCTAAACATATAATTAAAAAAATTCATAAACTCGTAATCTTTTTCAAAATATTTTATGAATGTTTGATAGTCCTCAGTCAATAACTCAAAGAATTTTTTTAATCTATTCTTTCTTGAAAGATAGAAATTTTTTCCTCTCAAGAGACTCATATAAGTAGAGATAAAAAGAAGAATCTTTTCCTCTCTTGAAAGGCTTAAAAACTTATCTAAATTTTTTTTAAAGTTTTTTTCTATTTCTTTTTTAATATATTCTGTTAGAAAGGGTAGGGGGGATTCAAAAATTTCTGGAGAAAAATTTAGCCTTTCTATAAATTTTCTTATAGTTTCATCTTTAACTCTTTTTGTCCTTCCTCTTAAGATAGCAGAGAGGTTTGTTTTTGTTATTCCTAATTTTTCTGCCAATTTATAAAGTTTTTTAATCTTGGTTATATTTAATAAATATTCTCTTAGTTCTTTAGTATTTTCATAGGTTTTTCTTTTAAGATTTATGGAAAAGTTTTGAGAAAATTCAATAGTATTTTTATAATGTTCTCTTGTTCCCCAACCTTTTCCTCTTGGTAAATCCTTTTCTACAAAGTTTATTATATTAATAGTCTCAAATATAGCTAAATCCTTAGTAATTTTTTGAACCTCTAATAGAGTATCCAATACAAAAAATCCACTTGCTATCTCTTCTCTATACCATCCTAAATAATAACAGGCAGATTTTGCTAAGTTTAGAGAAAATTTAGGATGCTTTTCTTTTAAATACCAAGCAGAGTCATTTAAGCATGCTAATATTCCTGTAGGATGGGGAACCTTTTTTGCAATTTTAAAACATTCAAAATATAAAGAAATTCCTTCTCTTAGATTTTTCTGCTTTATTTCCATTCTTGCCTTTGCCAAGAGCAAGAAAAGATAAGAAGATTCATCTAATTTATATTCTTTACTCCAAAATCTAATTTTCTGAACTTTCAAATCTTCATATTTACTTACAAAATAGTCAAAAAGAGTAGGAGCAGTTATTCTTCTTGCTAAAATAGGAATTTTAGCATAATCCTTTCTCAGTCTTGTGAATAATTCATCTGCCTTTGAATTTCTTAACATCTTTAAGAACAAGATTTTTTCGCTTATTAGAAGATAATAAAGAGTAATATTTTTCGTGCATATATTTAATCCCTTTTTTATTTCTTCTAATGCTTTAATATAATTTCTTTGCCACTTTGATTTCTGGGCTTTAAAGTAATGTTTCCATGCTCTATCTATCTTTTCTTTTAAGATAAGATTGAGAAAAGGCTTTGCCAATGATCCATATTTAAAAAGTATATAAGCTATAGTAGGAACCTTTTTACTCATATATTAAAAATTATATTAGAAAGAATTGTAGAAAAGAAAATTTCTCAAGAATGAAAATTGTAGAAAAAATAATTTTCCAAGATATAGATTTAACAATATATTTTGAAATTCTTAATTTGAAAATCAAATGACATCCTGTAAAGTTAAAATTGTAAAAAAATTATTTCAGTAGGAGGTCTAAAGATGAAAAAGAGAATTTTAGTTATAATCTTAATAATCTTATTAACTCTTCTAACTGCATCCTTTGCAGATCCAAATCAAGATGGTAATCAAACTTCTAGTATTCAACCAGTTGTGGAAGTAGAGGTAAATTATTTGTCATAATAAAAAATCCTCGCTTGGGGGGGAGATTAATTCTCCCCCAATTTTTTAAAATATTTATGAGAAAAATTATAATTATTTTTTTGATTTTGTTAGTAGGCTTTAACCCTTTAAAAGGAGAGAATAAAGATTATATTCTTTTAGCTGGAGATTATAAATTTCCCCCTTTTGAGTATTTAAATAAGGAAGGAAATCCTATGGGATTTTCTGTAGATATAGTAAAAGAGCTCAGTAGAAAGATAAATAAGAAGATTGTAATAAAGCTTATGCCATGGAAAGATGCTATAACCACATTAAGAGAAGGAAAAGTAGATGGAATTGAACTTATGAGAATTACCGTGGAAAGGCAAAAGGAATTTGACTTTATACCCTATATAGAAAATTATAGTGTGATAGTTGTTAAAAGAGACTCTAATATTCAAAATTTCATGGATTTAAAGGGTAAAAAGATTTCCTGTCTAAATATGGATGTAGCTCATAATTTTCTTTTAGGAATGGGAGAAATAAGTCCAAAAATTTCTTCAGAGGAAGTCTTAAGAGCAGTTTTAAAAGGAGAAGTGGAAGCGGGAGTTGTAAATTACTATTTTGCAAGATGGATAATTAATAAAAATGAATGGCAAGACGAATTAAAAATTCTTCCTGATAAACTTTTTACGAATTATTCTGGGATTGCCCTTCCCAAAGGGAGTCCTCTTTTTGATGAACTTAAAAATGGAATCACAAGAGTCTTAGAAAGTCCTGTATATAAAGAGCTTCTTAAAAAATGGTTTGGAGAAGAAATAATTTTGAAAGAGAAGGCAAAAGAAAAAGAAATAATTTCTTTGATATTAATATGTATTTCAGCTCTTATATCTCTATCTCTTTTAGGAGTTTTTATAAGTAGAAGATATTTAAAGAGAGAGATCTATAGACAAACTGTTGAGATTAAAAACTTGTTAGAAGAAAATAAAAAAAGATATAATGAGCTAAATCAAGCTTATAACTTTCTCAAGGAGTCTACATCTTTTAAAGATTTGGAATCCATAGAAAACTTATTTTTAGAAAAACTTAAAGTTTTGTGCCCTAATACCAAAATTAAATATTTTAAGAGAATTAATGAGGAATTTCTTTTAACAAAATCCTATCCCGAAGAAAAATCTTATGTTCTTAACTTAGAGGAAGTTAATAAGATTGAAGGAGAAAAATATTTATTTAGACAAGAAGATAAAATTTTGTCCCTTCTCGTTCTTCAAGGGGAGGAGATAAGGAAAAATAAAAATATATGTGATTTTTTAGCAAAGGAGTTTGAAAATATCCTTTTTAATATTGAAACTCAGAAGAAGTTAAGAAAGAGTCAAGAAATTTCACGACTTTTAGACATCTTTTCTGTTTATAAAGAAGAAAAATCTTTAATTTTAGAAGAATTTTTAAAAGATATTCTTCAAATTTTAGAGGGAGATGCAGGCTCTATAATGAGTTATTCAGAAGAGGATGGATTACTTCGTATCATAGCGGAAGTAAACTTATCTCCTGAAGTTATGGAAGAGAAAAATTTAAGGCTAGGAGAAAAAAGTATAGAATGGGTTGCTCAATATGAAAAACCCTTAATTTTGAATGATGGCAGAAAGATTTTTTACCCATTGGTTTATGAGAATAGACTTATAGGGGTTTTAAATATTAACACCTTTAAAGAATATAAAAGATTTATCTTGGAGGATTTTACATTGTTGGAAAAAGTAGCTTCTCTTTTAAGCACAATTCTATATAGAGAAAAATTGGAAGAAAGAGTTAGAACTCTTAATAAGGAAGCTTTATTTATTTTAGTTGAAGCAATAGATGCACGAGATCCCTATACAGGGGGACATTCTCGCGAAGTAAGAAATCTCTCTTTAAAATTAGGCAAAGAGATAGGGTTAAAAGAAGAGGATTTGAAAATATTAGAATATGCAAGTTATCTTCATGATGTAGGGAAGATAAAAATTCCTGATTTTATATTAAGAAAACCTGGAAAGTTAGATGAGGAAGAATTCACTATTATAAAAATGCATACAATTTGGGGCGAAGAATTTATTAAAAATTTTTCAGTCTTTAAGGGAATTGAGAAAATTATTAGACATCATCATGAGAGATGGGATGGAGGGGGATATCCAGATGGTTTAAAAGGAGAAGATATTCCTCTTTTTTCAAGAATAATAGCCTTAGCTGACAGTTTTCAAGCAATGACCTCTTTTAGACCTTACAAGAAAAAACTTTCCCTTAACGAGGCTATAGAAGAAATAAGAATAAATGCGGGAAAACAATTTGATCCCTATCTTTCTGAAATTTTTATTAAAATAATTTTAGCTAAGGTATAGAAAAGAGTAGGAGAGAAATCTCCTACTCTTAAAACAATTATTCTTCTAATCCATTTTCTTCAATTACTTTTTTATAAAAGTATGCACTCTCTTTTAATATTCTCTTTTGAGTATTATAATCCACATATACAATACCAAATCTCTTGCTATATCCATACGCCCATTCAAAGTTGTCCATTAATGACCATACATAATATCCTCTTAAATCTACCCCATCCTTTATGGCTCTATACGCCTGTTTAATATGCTCTCTCAAATAATCTATTCTCTTTTCATCTTTTACTTTTCCATCTTCTAATACATCATTAAAAGCTGCTCCATTTTCAGTTATATATAAAGTTTTAGGATATTCCTTAGAAAGTCTCACTAAAAGGTCATATAATCCTTCAGGATATATTTCCCAACCCATCTCAGTTTTTTCATTAGGACCAGGAACATGTTTTACCCCTAAGAATGGATCTTCTGGATCATTTTGGACAATTCCTCTTGTATAGTAATTTACTCCTAAGAAATCAATGGGAAGGCTTATAATTTTTAAATCATCTGGACAAAAATCAAATGCCCATCTATGTTTGAGTAATATTTCCCACATGTCTTCAGGATATTTTCCATAAAATATGGGATCTAAGAACCATCTATTTGAAAATCCATCTTGTTTTTTTACTGCCTCTTTATCCTCAGGTGTATCCTTTGCAGGGTAAATGGGGGATAGATTTAATGTAATCCCAATTTGTCCTTTTGCTCCACTTTCAAAGAATGCTTGAACTGCTAATCCATGAGCTAAGAGGAGATTATGAGCAGCAATAAATGCTCCTTTCATATCCTTTTTTCCCGGTGCATGAACTCCAAAACCATATCCCAAAAATGCACTTACCCAAGGTTCATTTAAGGTTATCCAATTTATATCCCTTTGTCCTAAGACTTTGAACATAAAGCCTGCATATTCAGAAAAATATTTAGCGGTATCTCTATTCAACCATCCTCCTTTATCCTCTAAGGCTTGAGGAAGATCCCAATGATAAAGAGTGATAGCGGGTTTTATATTTTTGGATAAAAGCGTGTCCACAAGTTTTCGATAAAAATTTAATCCTTTAATATTGGGAGAACCCTTTCCTTCAGGAAAGATTCTTGACCAAGCAATAGAGAAACGATAAGTCTTCAAACCAAGAAATTCCATAATTTTTATATCCTCTTCCCATCTATGGTAATGGTCACATGCTACATCTCCATTATGGAACTGGTATACCGCACCTGGGGTATGAGAGAATCTATCCCATATAGTTTCTCCTCTTCCATCTTCATAAGCTCCGCCTTCTATCTGATAGGATGCTGTTGCTGTTCCCCAGAGAAATCCTTCTGGAAAGACCAACTTTGCCAAAACTTTCACCTCCACATTCACATTTCTATTATTTATTTTCGAGAATATGCAAAAAACTGGGGGAGTAGAAAATAAATAGATTATGTTCTACTTCCCCAGTTTCAAATAAATTAGATAGACTCCTTTTGATATGGCTCCTCGGGCAGGATTCGAACCTGCAACCCGCCGGTTAACAGCCGGCCGCTCTACCGTTGAGCTACCGAGGAGCGATTTTGATAAAATTATATATGAGGCTATGGAAAAAATCAATACTATGGTAAAAGAAAAAATTATATATCTTATACCTGTGGGAAAGGTAAGAGAGATTATTTTGGAATTTTTAAGGGAAAATTTAGGGAAAATTTTTCCCTATCCTTTTGAAATAGGAGAAGAAATTCCTATTCCAGAAAAAAGTTTTAATAGAAAAAGAAATCAATATCTATCTCTTCTTTTTTTAGATGTCCTTTCTAAATTAGATCTACCATTTTCTTTTAAAGTTTTGGGGATTACAGAAGTGGACTTATATGTTCCTTTTTTAAATTTCATCTTTGGACAGGCAAAGATAATGGGGAAAGAGGCAGTAATAAGTTTAGCTCGTCTAAGTGATACTTTTTACGGACTTTCTGAAAATTTAGAACTTTTAAAAGAAAGAGCATTAAAAGAAGCGGTACATGAGTTGGGACACACTTTTGGATTGGAACATTGTCCCAACTCAAGATGTGTGATGCATTTCTCCAACAGCTTAAAGGATACAGATTATAAAGATTATAGATTTTGTAATAGATGTTATTCGATAATTTCTACCTCTTTTAAGTTATAACCTTCTATTTTTAACTTCTGCTTAATGAAGTCTAAATCATGGGAAGATTTAAATTTAACAGTGTAGCTTTCTTTAGGATAAAGATTGAAGTAATTATCTTCCCATTCAGCATTGTCAAGTTTTAAGGCTATAAAAAGTGCAAGATTATTTGATGTAAGGGTTATTTTGTAATCTTCATTTTCCTTCTCTATTTTACAAACTACCTTTGCCTGAGGAAGATTAAGATGTTTAAAGGGGGCAAAAAAGTGATCATTTCTATCTATAAGTTTCCCATCCTTTGTAAAGAGATTTACCTTTATAAATTCATCATATATATTTGGTTTTATTTTTGAGAGCGTATATAATTTAACACTGGAGTTTCTTGGAATTTTGATATCAAGATTATAGGACTTTTCTCTTCTTCCTCTAAAAGTCAAAAGTTCTATATTTATTTCCCCCTCAAAATCTTCTAAAGTATCATTTACCCCAAAAATTACAAGTTCTCTTTCCCTTTCTTCAATATTCACCTTTATATCCTTGAAGGCTCTTTTTACAAAAAAGTAAGAGGGTTTCTCTTTTTTATAATAATCTATAATACTCCAAGATACCACAGGCCAACAGTCATTCCATTGCCAAATTAATGCTCCTCCTGTGTTAAATTTATTATTTCTCCAATGTTCTATTCCAGTTTTTAAGGCTAACCCCTGATTTATTTGGGAAAGATATATATACTCATCCATATTTGAAGGGATCTTAAAATGTTCTGCAAGAAATCTAATTATTCTTTCTGTTCCATTTATTTGTTTGTTATGAAATTCCATTTCTCTACTTTGAGGATAATATTCCTTAGGGGATGTAATGAATTTTTTAATAGTATCTTTATGGGGAGGAGCTTGAAAGCCAAATTCACTTATGAACTTTCCATTGTCTTTTAAATATCCTTTATAGTCCATCCATCCACTCCATACTATCCAGCTATGCCTGTCCCCCTCTTTCTCACTATTAGGATCTTTTCCTCCAAAGGGACTACTGGGCCAATAGGGCCTTGTCATATCTAAGCGAGCACATACATCAGGAAGAATTTTATGATAGATAGTCTCTCCCCAAAATCTTTCTCTTTCTCCCCACCATTTTGCATAGTATCCCCAATCATTCTCATTATTTCCACACCAAATGACAATAGATGGATGATTCCTTAATTTTTTTACTATAATCTCTGCTTCCTCTTGAACTTTTTTCAAAAATTCCTCATCTTCTGGATATTCTCCACAAGCAAACATAAAATCTTGCCATACCAAGATTCCAAGCTCATCACATAAGTCATAAAAGATATCATTTTCGTAGATTCCTCCACCCCAAACTCTAAGCATATTTACCCCACAAGATTTTGCCTTTAAAAGAAGTTCTCTGTAGTCTTCTCCTTTTAATCTTGGCAAAAAGGAATCAGAAGGAATCCAATTTGCTCCTTTGGCAAAAATAGGAATATCATTTATGTAAAATATAAAACTTGATTCCATATCGTCTCTTTGGGTGACAAGATCTACTTTTCTTATTGCAAATTTTTGTTCCTTCCTATCTAAGATTTCTCCATTTCCATCTACCAATACCAATTGAAGAGTATATATGGGTTGATCTCCAAATCCATTAGGATACCAAAGCTTTGGATTTTCAATTACTAAAGGTATTTTTATAAATACCTTTCCTTCAGGAAGAGTTAATCTTAGCCTCTTCTCAAGGATAGGTTTATCAAGGGAAATTCTTAGAGGAATATCTATATTAGAATTTTCCATCAGCTCTATTTCTAATTCCAAATTTACCTGTGCCTTATCTCCTCTAATTCCTACAGGAATCCAGATATCTCTTATTCTTGCCTGCTTCCATCCTATTAAAGAAACAGGTTTCCAGATACCTGAGGTTGCGAGTCGTGGTCCCCAGTCCCATCCAAAGGAATATTGTGCCTTTCTTCCAAAGACTCTTTGAGGGTAATAGGAACCTTGTAGTGAAGGATGCTTTTTAGCTTTTTCTTCTAAAATTTTTGATGGAGAATGGAAATATACTTCTAAGATATTTTCTCCTTCTTTAAGATAGGGCTTTACTTCAAAGCTCCATGGGATAAACATGTTATCGGTTTCTCCAATTTTTTGACTATTTAAATATATTTCAGTAAAAGTATCTAAACCTTGGAAAGAAAGTTCAATAGAAGGATAATTTAAAAATTCTTTATCGATATTAAATTTCCTCTGATAAATCCAATCTCTCTCTTCGACCCATTGAACTTTAATTTCATTTTCCCCTATGAATGGATCAGGAATAATTTCATTTTCCATAAGATCTAAATGAATACATCCTGGAACCTTCCCTTTATGCCATTTATCTTCTCCCTTTTCTTTAAAAGACCATTCTCCTTGAAGGTCTATTCTTTCCATAAATTCCCTCCTCTGCAAAAAATTGGTGTTATTATAACCATTTTAGAGGGACTTTTAAAAGTCCCTCTCTTTTTATTTCCCAGACTTTAACTGTTCTGCAAGTCTCTTCTTTCTTCTTTTTTCTCTTGCTTTTCTTCTCTTTCTCTTTTCTCTAACTCTCCACTGTCTACTCATACTTCCCTCCCAAGGATTAATTTATAAAATCGTCAAATATTATATCAAAAGATGATATAATTAATAAAAATGATTTTGGGGTGAAAACTATGAGCAAGTTTGAAATAATAGATTTATCCTTAGAGCTTTCTTCCAGTATGTCTTTTCCTCAAGAGTCTTATTCTTTTTTAGGCATAAATGAATTTACTAAAAGTTCCCTTTGGAATACTTCTGTTTATAAAATGGAAATTTCTTCTTATACAGGAACCTTTGTAGAAATTCCTTGGAATGAATTTCCTAAGGATTATCTTTTTAGAGACGCTATTGTTGTAGACTTATTAGATATATGGATGAAAGATATTATTACTGAAGCAAGGTTTGAAAATCTATATTTAGAGGGAGGAATGGGGGTTATATTAAAAACAAAATGGTATTCTCGTTGGGTTTCAGGAGAGATATATAAAGATCCCCCTATTCTTTCCATTCCCGCATGTAGTATATTAGTAGAAAAGAAAATAAAGTTTTTAGGAATTGATTTTCCTTTAAGTAAAGAAGCCCATGACCTTTTTCTTTCTAAAGATATCTTTCTAATACACAATCTTTATAATCTTCTTTCCATTAAAAAGGAAAAGATTTTTATTGTTATAGCTCCATTAAATATAAAAGGCTTAAGAACAATTCCTGCAAGGGTTTTTGCTCTTCAGCAAATTTAGGTTTTATTTTCTTGATTCTTCTTCAATAATAATCACAGGAATTTCTCCTGGTCTTGCCATAAACAATTTTTCCCTTGCTAATTTTTCTATTATATAAGGATCATTTAGATTCTCTACTATTTCTCTAAGTTCCTTTACCTCTTTAGTTAACCTATTAAGTCTCTCTTTATTTATATTTACCTGTGTTTTGTAATAAAAATAATCCTTTATACCAAAGTAAAAAGAAGGAAAAAGATATAATAAGATAAGCCAAAAAAGGATAAGGTTATACTTTTTCCTCTTTTTATGTGGTACGGATGACACCTTTATAAATCACTCCTCTTTCTGGATCGAGGGTGATGATCTCTCCTGAAGAGATCTTGTCTCTTATCTTTCCAGTTCCCAATATAATTCCTAAGCCCTTACTTCTCCATGAAATAAGTTCTGGAGGAAGCTTTTCATTTTCAATGATTAATCCCTGAATCTTATCTAATATAGGGATAAGTTCCTTACTAAAACTTGGAATTATAAGAATGTCTCCCTCTTGAGTCCTACTGAGAGCTTCTTTTTCATTTTCTGCAACACTTACTTTTGCAATCTTTGTTTCTCCACCTAAGCCATGCCCTCTTCCAATAATTTCTGAAATCACATGGACCTTTATTAAGTTTGTCATACCTGAAATTCCCATAGGAATTCCTGCAGTAATTACTACTGTATCTCCACTCTTTATATAACCTTTTTGAAGCAAAATTTTTATAGATTTTTCAAACATCTCATCTGTAGTATAGAAAACTTCTGTAAGAAGAGGAATAACTCCCCAAGAAAGATTTAATCTTCTTTGGACTTCTGGGAAATGGGTTATGGCAAATATAGGAGCAGAGGGACGATATTTTGAAATTTGTCTTGCAGTAAATCCACTATGGGTTGCAGTAATTATTGCCTTTGCTTTAATTTGGCGGGAAATTTCACAAGCAGAATAAGTTATAGACTGAGTTATGTTTTCGTCATAAGGAGGAATTAGAAAACTTTCGTAGGGGAAAGTTTCTTCTACTTTTCTTGCTATCTTATCCATCATTTTAAAACTTTCTATGGGATATTTTCCTATTGCAGTCTCATTAGATAGCATAACAGCATCAGTTCCATCTAATATAGCATTGGCAATATCACTTACTTCTGCTCTTGTGGGGGTAGGATTGTTTACCATAGAGCCTAACATCTGGGTAGCAGTTATTACAGGTTTTCCTGTAAGTCTTGTTTCTTTTATAATTTTCTTTTGTAAGAAGGGGACATCTTCATTAGATACTTCTACTGCTAAATCTCCTCTTGCTACCATGATTCCGTCAGATACTTCTAATATTTCTCTAAAATTTTGAATAGCTTCTTTCTTTTCAATTTTTGCAATTACTGGAATTCGAGCATCATATAGTTCCAAAAATTCTTTTAACTCTAATATATCTTGTGCCTTTTTTACAAAGGATAATGCTATAAAGTCCACCTTTTTTTCTATCCCAAAAAGAACATCTCTTTTATCCTTTTCTGTTAGTGCAGAGACTCTTAATTCCGTATCAGGAAAGTTTACACCTTTATGACTGAATAGTTCTCCTCCATGAATCACTATGCATACTACTTTATCCTTTTCTATTTTTTTCACTTTAAGTTCTATTAATCCATCATCTAATAATATTCTTTCTCCTTCTTTTACATCTTCTAAAAGATATGGATAATTAACATAAGCCAATTTATTATTTCCAATGCATTCTTTAGGGGTTAGAGAAAATTCCTGTCCATCTTCAAGAAAGATTTTATCATTTTCAAATTTTCCTACCCTTATTTTAGGCCCTTGTAAGTCTTGAAGAATTGCAACATTTTTATCTAATTCCTGAGATATTTTTCTTATCAATTCAATTCTTCTTCCATGAACTTCATAATCACCATGGGAAAAGTTCAATCTTGCAACATCCATTCCTAAGGATATAAGAGTTCTTAATGTATTTTTATCTTCACTTGCTGGTCCAATAGTACATATAATCTTCGTTTTTTTAAACAGAATTATCCCTCCTTTACTTTTTTTGTATAAATTTTTGCTCCCTCATGCAAAGCTCCTTCTAATCCTACTTCAAATCCATTCTCATCTAAGACTATAAGTTCTCCATTCTCACAGAATTTGTAAAGAGAATAATCATAAGAAATCAGGGCATGCTTTACCTGCATGCCCTGATAAATTTTTACTGGCTTATCATTCACATAAACAACAATGCTTTCTGGCATTATTTTATAATAACACTTCTTCCTTCAACTTTCGGAGAGATAGGGGAATGTTTCTTTAAGTATTCTACAAATACATCTCTTAGCATATCTCCATATACCAAGTTTTTCCCTTCTTTAAATGTAACAAAATTATCCCCACCTGCAGCTAAGAAATCATTAGTTACTACTCTATATACTTTATCTAATTCTAAAGGTTTGTCCCCTACATATACTTCTACTACTCTTTGTCCCACGGGTTTTGTCATGTCATATTTTACTCTTATTCCTGATACCTGCAAAATTCCCTTTTGCAATGTAGCACTTTGCTCCAATAGTTGTAAGATTTGTTTTCCAGTAAGGTCCATAGTAACTAATACATTATCAAAGGGAAGTAAAGTATAGACAAGCTCCATGGTAATTGGCCCTTTTTGAATATCGGTCCTTATTCCTCCACTATTTTGGAAAGCAATATCTGCGGATACCGCCTCTCTCATAGCATCACAAATTACATTTCCTACATTAGATTCTTCATTATAATTCCTCACTAAATCTACCAATGTTTCTCCTACTACCTTTGCAAATTCTTCTTTTAATTGACTATTATACTTATCTACAATTTGAGCAACTTTTTCATCAAACTTATTCTCAGGTCCAGCAAAAACTGTCTTTAATTCGTTTTCTCTTGTATATCCTAAGATTATGTTTGTATCTGGTTGGACCTTAAGTTCTAAAACTCCTAAATATATTCCATTATATCCTGCCTGAGTTATGATGACTCCTCTAACTACTTGTGGATTTGTAACTACTGTATGGCTATGTCCTCCTACTATTACATCAATACCAGAAACTTTTTCTGCTAATACCTTATCTGCATCAAATCCTAAGTGAGAAAGAACAATAACTAAATCTGCTCCTTTGTTTCTGACCTCCTCAATAATATTTGGAAGAATTTCTGCAGGATCTAAGAATTTTAAGTCCTTCACATAATCAGGCTTTGTTATATATGCAGTCTCAGGAGTTGTAAGACCAATAATAGCAATTTTTAATCCTTTTCTCTCAAGGATAACATAAGGTTTTAAATAGGGGAGGTATTTTCCTTGACTATCTACAATATTTGCAGAAAGATATGGGAAATTAGAAATACTTGATAGTTTTTGAAGAGTTTCTTGTCCCCAATCAAATTCATGATTTCCTACAGCCATTGCATCAAATTTTAAATAGTTCATTATTTCTACTACTGGTTCTCCTCTAAATATATTGGATTGTGGTGTCCCCTGGAACATATCTCCTGCGGAAAGAAGAATAGTTCCTTCCGGATTTTTAGATCTTTCTTCATTTATCATTTGAGCCAAATAAGCTACACCGCTTACTGGAACCTTTTCGCTTATGCTTTTTACAATATAAGGAAGAAGTCTTCCATGAAAATCATTAATATGAAGAATTGTTAAGTTAATACTAGGAATCTCTTGGGCAAAGAGGAATGTAGAGAGGAGAAAAATGACAAAAGCCACCATTAGCAATTTAAAGAGTCTTTTCATAAACACACCTCCAAATTAAAAATATTTTTCACTATCACTATTATTTTACAACAATTTCTCCTAAATTAAAGCTTTTACAAAAGCAAAAGCTATTAAAATTATTCCTGCCTTAATCACCTCTGAATATAATTTATTCCACTCTGCTTGATAATATTCCTTAGTTAAAACTAAACATAAATGTGCAGGAGACATCATAACTCCAATATATCCACTTATAAAAGAAAAAACTGTCCATTTTATAGTTTCTCCATAGGGAATGAGAGAAAGAATTATTGGAAAAGTTATTCCAATAGATGCTTGAGTTACTCCTGTAAGAAGTCCTACTAAGAAAGGTAGGAAAAAGAAGATTATAATTAAAGGAATATTAAGAGAAGTTAGAAAATAAGAAATATCATTTACCGCATTTACTCTTTCTAAAACTCCCTTGAAGATCATTACCGCAACAATCAATAGTAAATTTTCAATCTTTAAAGCAGTTTTTAAAGTAGTTTTAATGGAAGGAAGATCGTATTTATATAACAAGAACAAAAGGATTACAACTCCTAAAAGAACATACAAAAGTTCTATATGAAAAGCAATAACTGCAAGTAGAATTAATATGAAAGGCCAAAAAGTATTTAAAAAAATTAAAGTTTCCTCTTTCCAATTATTTCCATTAATCTCTTCTTTTTGCAGAGAAAGATTATAAAATCCTATAAGAAGCCCTACTGCAAAGACAAAAAGCCCATAAGGTAAAGTTTCCTGTATCATTATAGGAAGTTTTACATCAGAAAGGACAGAAGCCAAAATAATTCCTGGATATACAGGAAGAAATGGCTCCCATACATGCCTAAACCAAAAATTCAAAAACCCTTTTTTTTCAGAAGAAAGTTCATTTCCAGATGATGCTTCTTCTAATAGAGGGGCAGAAAAAAGAGCTCCTCCTACAGAAGGTAAAAGCCCCATGATCATTGGCATAGAGATTAGAGTTAATCTTGGATCTTTTATAAGATTTTTAAGAGATTGAACCATGGTTTTTAGCATCTCTTTGTTTCTTAAAATATTCTCTAATACAGCAATAAAATAAAGAATAAGGACAATTTTTATAGTATTCCACTCTACTGTAGATTTAAAAGCAGTCTTAAGAATTTCTACAAATGGTAATCCAAAGCTTACTCCTAATATAAAGCTTCCACCAAGAAGTGCCCAAACTAAAGGAACCTTGTTTAATATGGCACTAACTATAAGAGCAAAAATAATTGTTACTTTTAAAAAGGCTATCATTTTATCACCTCTATCCATAAATTTAATGTGATTAAAGAGAGAAGAGTAGAATAAAATATTACTTGAGAAGTAAATACATAATCCAAATTAAACTGGATAGCAAGAACTAAAGAAAAAAGCATAGAAGGCATTGCAGATTGAATTACAAAAACTTTTGCAGAAAGTCCATGTATGGAAAGTAGAAATGTTAGAAGATATGCAAAAAAAGGTAGAGCAATGAGCTTTAAGATTAATCCGGAGACTATAGGGAAAATTTTATTACTTTCCTTCGGCTTTTCCAAAGAAAGTCCTAAAACAAACATCATTATAGGAGTTGTTGCCCTCCCTAAGAGGGAAACACTCTCAATAATAAAATTAGGGAAAGGAACTGGTTTTAAAAGAAGTCCTGCTATAAGTCCCCATAATGGTGGATTAGATATAAATCTTTTAGAAATAAATTTCCAGCTAAAATCTCCTTCTGTTGTAAGGAACTGAATAATTAAAAATCCTATAATATAAATAAAGGTTATCATGCCCAGTTGGTCATAAATTATCCCTAAGGTAAGACCAGAATTTCCATATAATTTTTCTAAAATAGGATAACCCATAAAAGTAACATTCCCTCCAGTGGTAACTAAAAAGAGGCTTGCCTGAGTGGTTCTTGGAAGCTTCAAAATTTTTCCAATTATTAAAGCAATAGTTCCCACTATTATGCTTATAATCCAGACCCCTACAATAATTTCCCAAAAGCTTCCTTCAGGAGGATTCTTATAAAGGCTTGAGAATATAAGAGCAGGCATAGTAAAAGAGAAGACAAATTTTGAGAGAGTATCTTTATCTTCCTTTTTAAATATTCTCTTTGCCCAAAATCCAATAAAAATAATAAACATTAATGTTAAAATAGTCTCAACCAAGTTCTCACCCCAAAGAAAATTTTACATAAGAGATATTTTAACATAAGATTTTGTTTTGTGGATGTACAAAAAATTCTACTTTTTGATAAACTTACTATATGAATGGCTGATTGCTTTAAGCTTACTTTTTTATCAATTTTAAATATTCTCTTGCAGACTTTTTCCAAGAAAATTCTTTTACCCTTTCAAAACCCTTATTAATTAGCTCTTTTCTCAGTTTTTCATTCTCTAACACTTCTGTTATTCCCTTAGCTATATCTCCTACATCATAAGGATTTATATAATAAACTGCATCATCACAAATTTCCAAAAGAGGTGGTATACGAGAAACTACAGCAGGGCATCCACATGCCATAGCTTCTAAAGGAGGAAGCCCAAATCCTTCATAAAGTGATGGGAAAACAAAAAGCTTTGCCAGATTATATAAAATTGGAAGATCTTTTTCGTCTACATATCCTGTGAAGATTACCCTTTCTTTCAAAGGAAAATTTTTGCTAATAAGCTCAAAAATCTCTTTATCTCCTTTTAAAAATCCCTCTTTTTTACCTGTGATTACTAAAAATAGATCTTTAAATTCCTCTGCAACAATCCTAAAAGCCTTTAAAAGTCCTTTTAAATTTTTATGAGGTTTTACGTTTCCTACAAATAAAATAAATCTCTCAGGAAGTTTATATTTTGATTTTATTCTTTCTAATTCTTTCTTTTCATATACTTTGAATTTCTCTTTATCTACGCCATTATATATTACCTTAAT
>JBNARO010000008.1:0-25859 GCA_049718665.1 Dictyoglomaceae bacterium
CTTCGTCCTTACAAATTTCTCCTTTGCCATCCTTTCCTTCCTCCTATCAGTTTTTATAAAATTCTAAAAATATTCCTAAAAAATTTTAAATGGAGCCCACGACCGGGATCGAACCGGTGACCTTACCCTTACCAAGGGTACGCTCTACCAACTGAGCTACGTGGGCTTTTTTTCAAGTTGGTTGCGGGGGAGGGATTTGAACCCTCGACCTCCGGGTTATGAGCCCGGTGAGCTCCCTGGCTGCTCCACCCCGCGATCTTATGGTGGGGAGGGAGGGATTCGAACCCCCGAAGGCATCCGCCAGCAGATTTACAGTCTGCCCCCGTTGTCCACTTGGGTACCTCCCCCTGGAGCCGAGGGAGGGACTCGAACCCACGACCCGCTGATTACAAATCAGCTGCTCTGCCAACTGAGCTACCTCGGCTTCAACAAAAAAAGTATATCTTTAGATAGGTTTAAAGTCAAGACCTATGTTATAATAAATAAAAAATTTGGGGAGGTCAAGAAGATTATGGAAGAAATGATAGATATTAGTTTAGAAGAAATAAACTTGGAAAATTTAGAAGTAGGTAGTATCGTCTATGGAAATATATTAATGGTAGAAAAACAGGGAGTTTGGTTAGATATTGGTGGTAAATATAATGCTTTTTTAGACTTTGAAGAAACAACTAAAAGTTTCAGAACAAAATTAGAGAAAAACCAAATAAAAGAAGCTATCCCTTTAATGATTCAATTTATTAACTACCGGGAAGGGATAGTCAACGTATCTCAGAAAAAAGCAGTAGAAAGACAGCTGTGGGAAAATTTAATCTGGGCTTTTGAGAATGATGAGACAGTGGAAGGAAAGATCAAAGAGTTTAATGGAAAGGGCTTTATTGTTGAACTAGGGGAAGAAGTAGAGGGATTTATTCCTTTAAATCTTATTGATATTTATCGTCCAAGAAATCCAAATACTTATATAAATAGAAAAGTAAATGCAAGAATAATCAAGTTAAATCCAGAAAGGAAACAAATTATTTTATCAGTAAGAAGTGTATTAGAGGAAAAATTAGAAGAAAAAAGACAAAAACTTTGGGAAAAGATAAAAAAATCAGAAATTATAAGAGGAAGAATAAAAGAGGTCAATGATAATGGATTAAAGCTTGATTTGGGATATGGAATCTTAGGAACTGTTCCTTATGAAGAATTATCATGGTTCCCTATAAGAAACATTTATAGAAATTTCCAAAAAGGAGATATCGTCAGAGCAAAGATCTTAAATATAGACGAGGAAAGAAGAGAAGTTCAATTAAGCATTCGCTTAGCTCAACCAAATCCTTGGGAGGTATTCTTAGAAAAATATCCTATTGGAACAATTCAGCATGGAGAGATTGTAAAAATAACTTCCGGACTTGTGGTTAGAGTAAATAATCTTATTGGCTTTGTTCCACCCTCAGAAATATCTTGGGGAAGAGTTGGAAACATTAAGGAAAATTACAGTGTAGGAGAGAAAATAAAGGTTAAAATATTAGAAGTAGATCCTGAAGAAAAAAGGATCCTTCTAAGTGTAAAGCAGGTCGAACCTAATCCGTGGAGTATTATAGATACGATTCTTAAAGAAGGAGATAAGATAAAAGGGAAAATTATTAATATAACTGACTTTGGAGTTTTTGTAGAGATAAAGCCAGGATTAGAAGGGCTAATTCCCAAAAGACTTCTAAGTTGGGGAAAATTAGAAAATATAGATGAAGTTTTTAAGATTGGAGACTCTATTGAGGCTTTAGTGTTAAATATTGATAAAGAAAATAAAAAACTTTTATTAAGTAGAAGAGATTTACTTCTAGATCCGTGGCAAGAAATAGAGAAAAAATACAAGGAAGGCATGAATATTATTGGTAAAGTGGTAAGCATAAATAATCAAGGAGCGGTAATAGAAATAGAACCAGGAATTGAAGGATTTTTACCTAATTCTCAAAAGGGAACAAAAGAAGATGATATTGAGGTAAGCTTGAATCAAGAATTAGAATTAAAAATAATAAGTATAAACCCTTCCTTAAGAAGAATAATTCTTTCAAGAAAGGCTTTCATAAAAGAAAAAGAGGAAAAAGAATTAGAGAAATACTTAAAACAGCATATTCCCCCACGGGTTACTCTTGGAGAAATAATTAATCTAAAACTTGGGAGTGGAAAGGAGGGTAATTTTGACCTCTAAGACCCATCAAAGCTTTGGGTTAATGATGGGACAAGTATTCTATCCAAATTTTATAAATATTATCCCTCTTCAAAATAAATTTTATTGGAGCATAGGATTCATTTTAGGAATTATGTGGGGAGCATTGATTCCAGATATTGATGCTCCTCACTCTGAATTTTCCCAAAGACTGATCTCTCAAAAAAAGCTTTCCAGCTTTTTAAGTATATTTTTAAGCTTTTTAATAAGTATAAGAATTTTTAATCTTATCGACCCAAATAATTTGCTTTACTTTTTTGGCATTTTTATCTTAAGCTTTTTCATATTAAGTTCTTTTTTAAACATCTTTATAAAAAAATATTTTATTCATAGAGGATTTGCTCATACTCTATGGAATCTTCTTATTATTAATATTTTCCTGCTCTTTCCTCAGAAAATCTTTTTGTCCCTTCCTTTATTTGCATCTCTAATATATAATGGATTTATTTGGGGAATAAATTTGGGATATTTAAGCCATCTTATAGGAGACTCTCTTACTTTCTCAGGGATTAGACCCTTTTTCCCCTTAGATTTTAAGATAAGTCTTGGTCTCTTTAGGACTAATAGCTTTACAGAAAGGATCTTGTTTTACTTTTTTAATTTCATGAATCTTATACTCTTAGTAAGGTATATAACCATAGTGGGAGGTTTAAAATGATAGATATTAAAATCTTGAGAGAAAAAGCTCAAGAAATGAAAGAAAACATTATATTAAGAAACTTAGATCCAGGAAAATATAATGTAGATTTAATTTTAGAAATAGATCTCAAAAGAAGAGAAAAACAAAAAATATTAGATGAACTAAAGGCTGAAAGAAATAAAATTTCACAAGAAATTGGAAGAAAGAGAGAAGAAGAAAAGGAAGAGTTAATAAAAAAAGCAAAAGAATTAAAGGAGAAGATAGATAAACTTGAAGAAGAATTTGAGAGTTTAGAAAAAGAAATGTATAAATATCTCTGGCAACTTCCTAACTTTCTTTTTCCTGAAACTCCTCGAGGCAAAGATGAAAATGACAATGTGGAAATCAGAAGATGGAAAGAACCTAAGACCTTTCTCTTTCCTCCAAAGGATCATTTAGAATTAGCATTGCTTAATGATCTTATTGACTTTGAAAGAGGAAGCAAGGTTGTAGGCTCTAATTTTTATTATTTAAAGAATGAGGCAGTTATATTAGAATTTGCTCTTTTCCAATTTGTAATAGATCAACTTTTACCTGAAGGATTCAAAATTTTTATTACTCCTGATTTAGCAAGAAATGAAGTTTTAGAGGGGATAGGATTTCAACCCCGAGGTCCCGAAGCCCAAATATATCATATAGAAGATACAAACTTGGGATTAATTGCTACTGCGGAAATTACCTTAGGAGGATATCATAAAGATGAAATTCTTGATGAAACAGATTTACCCTTGAAATATTTAGGATTTTCTCATTGCTTTAGAACAGAAGCGGGAGCTTATGGACGTTATAATAGAGGTTTATATAGGGTACATCAATTTAGTAAAGCAGAAATATTTATTATATGTAAACCTGAAGATTCTAAAAAAATGCACGAATATATCTTGAACCTTGAGGAAAGAATATTTCAAAAATTAGGCATCCCTTATAGAGTTTTAGATATTTGTTCTGGAGATTTAGGTGCTCCTGCGGCAAGAAAATTTGATATTGAAGCATGGATGCCAGGAAGAGGAGATTATGGGGAAGTCACTAGTTGTTCCAATTGTACAGATTATCAAGCAAGGAGACTTAATATTAGATTTAGAAGATTAACTGGAGAAGTAGAATATGTCCATATGCTTAATGGAACTGCCATAGCAATTTCCAGAGCTTTAATTGCTCTCTTAGAAAACTATCAACAAGAAGATGGATCTATAATTATTCCTGAAGTTCTTCACCCTTATACCTTAGGAATTAAAGAGATAAAGCCTAAAAGGAAGCTTTAAAGAATCTTACTTAAAAAGGAAATTGTTCTTTCTTCACGAGGAGAGAAGAAAATTTGGGAGGGGGGACCTTGTTCTACAATTTGTCCCTGATCTAAAAAAATAACCCAATCAGATACTTCTCTGGCAAAACCCATTTCATGGGTTGCTATTATCATAGTCATACCTTCAATAGCCAACTCTCTTATTACATCTAAAACTTCTTTTGTCATTTCAGGATCAATTGAGGATGTAGGCTCATCGAATAACATAATTTCAGGTTCCATAGCTAAGGCTCTGGCAATAGCAACCCTTTGTTGTTGACCCCCAGAAAGTTGAGAAGGATAACTTTTAGCCTTATCTGATAGTCCCACTCTCTTTAATAATTCATATGCTTTTTCTTCTGCTTCTTCCGGATTCATCCCTTTTACTTTTATAGGAGCCAAAGTAATATTATCTAAAACAGAAAGATGGGGAAAAAGATTAAAAAGTTGAAAAACCATCCCTACTTTTTGCCTTATTTTGTTAATATCTACCTTAGGATCAGTAATTAAAACCCCATCGATATATATCTCTCCACTTGTAGGTTCTTCTAAACGGTTTATACATCTTAAAAGGGTACTTTTTCCACCGCCGCTGGGTCCAATTAAGGCTAAAACTTCTCCCTTCTTTACCTCTAAGTTTATGCCTTTTAACACATGCAAATTTTTAAACTTTTTATGTAAATTAACAACCTTAATCACCTTTCTTCAACCTCTTTTCTAAATAACTGGACAATCTTGTTAAAGGAACTGTCATTATTAAGTAAAAAAGAGTAACTCCTACAAAGGGACTAAACACATTAGCCTTCCAGGCCACTAACTCTCTTCCTGATCTCAAAAGCTCTGTAACTGCTAAGGTAGAAGCCAGAGAACTTTCTTTTAACATAGAAGCAAACTCATTAGTTAAGGGAGGTAAAATCCTTCTAAAGGCTTGTGGAAGGATTATATATCTCATAGCTTGCCAGTAAGTCATACCTAAGGAACGAGCCGCTTCCATTTGTCCCTTTTCTATAGACTGAATTCCTCCTCTAAAAATTTCTCCCACATAAGCTGCAGAATTTAAAGAAAGTCCTGTAATTGCAGCAGTTATTGCAGGGAGATTTAAGCCTAAAGAAGGTAAAGCATAATAAATAATCAATAATTGCATAAGAAGAGGTGTTCCTCTAATTACCTCTATATATAAACCTGCTGGGTATCTAAATATAGCCCTTTTAGATATCCTTGCAAGACTTAAGATTAATCCAAGAATAATTCCTATACTAACAGAGATCAAAGTAAGGCGCAGTGTCATAACTGCGCCTTTTAATAAATATGGAATTCCCTCTACAAAAAGATCAACTCTAAAATCCAAAGTATCACCTCTTATTTAGTAGGTAAAGTTCCAAACCATTTTTTATAAATCTCGTCATATTTTCCACTTTTCTTTAATTGATCAAGAATTAAATTTATCTTTATCAAGAGATCAGTATCTTCCTTTCTTACCGCAATACCATATCTTTCAATAGTAAAAGGTTTACCTATACATTTAATTTTCGGATGAGTTTTTGCGTAATATAAAGATACAGGCATATCGTTTATAACTGCATCTACTCTACCTAATTCTAAGTCCATAAATGCTTCAGGAATAGTTTCATAACTTCTAATTTCTTTTATTCCTACTTTATCTTTCAATTTTTTAGCAGTAATCTCCCCTGTAGTACCTAATTGAACCCCAACAATTTTCCCTTTTAAATCCCTCTCTGATTTTATAGAGGTATCATCAGCTCTTATAGCAATAATCTGTCCTGAATCAAAATATGGTTTTGAAAAACTAATTTCCTTTTTTCTTTCTTCAGTAATGGTCATGGCAGATATTATAATATCAAACTTTTTAGCCTTTAAAGCAGCTATTATTCCATCAAAGGAAGTATTTATAATTTCCAATTTTACCCCTAATGCATTGGCTATCTCTTGGGCTATATCAATATCAAAGCCTACTGGTTTATCTCCTTCCATAAATTCAAAAGGAGCATAAGCAACATCACTTCCAACTTTTAATACTCCAGCCTTTTTAATTCTCTCTACCGCTCCAGCAGAGAATATAGGCAAGCTTAAAAGAATAAGAAAAATTAATACAAAACTCAGTCCTCTTTTCATATATTTACCCCCCTTAAAACTTTTACTCATTATAAAAACATCGCTTTAAAAAGTCAAATTCACAAAAATGTTGAAGTCTTAGAATTTTTGAGTTATTCTTTGAATAGATAAAAGGAGGGATTTTTATGGACTATTTGATAAGAGCCTTAGGAGAAAATGGGAAAATCACAGTATATGTAGCCAAAACTACAGATTTAGTAGAGAAAGCTAGGGAAATTCATAATGCATCTCCTACAGCTATAGCTGCTTTAGGAAGAGCTTTAACCTTAGTAGCAATTATGGGGAAAATGCTCAAAGGAAGAGAAAAGGTAAGTCTTCAGATATTAGGTGATGGTCCATTAGGAGGGATTTTTGTAGATGCTGATGCTCATGGCAATGTTAGAGGATATGTAAAAAGACCTTACATTGATCTACCACCAACACCAGAGGGCAAGTTAGATGTCGCAGGTGCTGTAGGACAAAAGGGAACAATAAGTGTAATTAGAGATTTAGGTTTAAAAGAATCTTATAGAGGATTTGCAAATTTAGTTTCTGGAAGTATAGCAAAAGATTTAGCTTATTATTTTAACTCTTCGGAACAACAACCATCTGCAGTAGCAGCAGGAGTTTATGTAGATATTTCAGGAAAAGTTATCTCTGCGGGTGGCTATATTGTCCAAATCTCCCCAGACCTTTCCTTAGATTTAATTGAGAAACTTGAAAATAATATATCCTCTATGGATCCACCAAGTAAACTTATATTAGATGGTGTTTCCCCAGAAGAGATAGCAGAAAAAATATTAAAAGATTTAGAAAAGAAAATCTTTGAGCCTGAAAAGATAGCTTATTCTTGCAGATGTAGTAGAGTTAAAGCGGAAAATGTACTTCTATCCTTAGGTAATGAAGAACTCGAGAATTTAATTAAACGCCAAGAGATTACAGAAGTAAAATGTGAATTCTGTGGGACTAAATATGTATTTACATCCAAAGACTTGCAAGAATTAATAAAACTTTTGCAAAATAAACAATAAAAATCCCCCCAATTTAAGGGGGGATAAATTTTTATAACACTTCCTCTAAAGGAGTATAAGGTAAACCAAAGGCTTCAGCCACTGCTTTATATGTTATTTTCCCATTCACTATATTAACACCCTTAGCTAAGCTTGGATTTTCTCTTACTGCTTTTTTCCACCCTTTATCTGCCAACTCTAATACATAAGGGAGAGTATTTAGAGTTAAAGCCCTTGTAGCAGTTCTTGGCACCGCTCCAGGCATATTAGCAACAGTATAATGTATTATTCCTTCTTCTTCATAAATGGGATTTGAATGAGTGGTAGGTCTTGAAGTTTCAGAGCATCCTCCTTGATCTATAGCTACATCTATAAAAACCGCTCCAGGTTTCATAGTCTTTAACATATCTCGAGTTATTAACTTTGGAGCCTTCGCTCCAGGAATTAATACCGCACCAATGAGAAGATCTGCATATTTTACAACCATTCGAATATTAAAACTATCCGCAATCATAGTTGTTACCTTCCCCTGAAAGAATTCATCTAAGAATCTTAATCTTCTGGGATTAATATCTAAAATGGTAACTTGTGCTCCCATACCTAATGCTATTCTTGCAGAGTTAAAACCCACTGTTCCTCCCCCAAGAATAACTACTGTAGCTGGTGGAACCCCCGCTACACCAGAAAGAAGTATTCCTCTTCCTCCGTAAGGTTTCTCTAAAAATTTAGCTCCTTCTTGAGGTGCCATTCTTCCTGCAATCTCACTCATAGGTGCAAGTAATGGCAAAAACCCATCATCGGTTTGAACAGTTTCATATGCTATACCAACTATTTTTCTTTTTAAAAGATTTAAAGTTAAATCTTGAGAAGCTGCAAGATGTAAATAAGTAAACAAAATTTGCCCTTCTCTTAGCAAAGGATACTCTTCAGGTAATGGCTCTTTAACTTTTAAAATTAAATCTGCAGAGTAAAATACATCCTCATGTCTTAGAACAATCTCTGCACCAGCCCATTTATATTCTTCATCAGTAAACCCGCTTCCCAAACCTGCTCCTTTCTCTATAATAACTTTATGTCCCCTTTGAACTAATGTTTCTACACCTCCTGGAACAATAGCAACTCGATTTTCTTCAGGCTTGATTTCTCTTGGAACTCCTATAATCATTTTCCAATCCTCCTTTTGAGATAATAATAAATACCTATTAAAGTCTTAGCATCTTTTATTTTATTTTCTTTTATTAAACTTTCTAAACTTTCTTCCTTTATTTTTACAATTTCTAAAAACTCATCCTCATCAGGATTAACTTTTGTTTTTTCTAAATTCTCTGCAATAAAGAAATACAATATCTCACTACTTATTCCAGGAGAGGGGTAAAAGATATGAATTAATTCTAACTTTCTGGGTCTATATCCAATTTCCTCTTCTAATTCTCTAATGGCACAAGAATAAGGATCTTCTCCATAATTTAGCTTTCCTGCAGGAATCTCCAAAAGTATTTCATTAGCACATAGTCTAAACTGCCTAACAAAGTATATATTTTTATCATCATCTACTGGTAAAATAGCAACAGCTCCAGGATGCTCTACAATTTCCCTTTTCCCAATTTTCCCATTAGGAAGCTCTACTTCTACTTCTTTTATACTTACAATCTTCCCTTTGTATAATATTTTTTCGTTCAAAATTTTTTCTCTCATTTTTATCTCTCCATTCTTTCTATATATTCCTTTCCCTTAATTAAGGCTTTAAGATTTATATCTAAAAATTCTCTTTTGTTTTCAGAGAAGAAATATCTTACTTTATTCTCTATAGCCTCTAATGGAATTAAGGGTTTAATTGTTATCAATGCTCCTAACATGACCATATTAGCGGATCTTATGTTTCCTGCTTCTTCTGCCAAATTGTTTGCAGGTATAGGATATATTTTAATATCACTTCTTGATGGTTTTTTGGGAATTAGAGTAGTATTATATAAAAGAATCCCTCCTGTTTTCAACAGAGATTCAAATTTATCTAAAGAGGGCAAATTCATTATGATCAAACAATCAGGCTCACTAACTATAGGTGATACTACAGGTTCATCAGATATCACTACAGTACAATTAGCAGTTCCTCCTCTCATTTCAGGCCCATAAGAAGGAAACCAGGTTACAAATTTGCCTATCTCCATAGCACTATAGGCAAAAATCTGCCCCATTAACATAATCCCCTGTCCACCAAAACCTGCCATTATTAATGAATATTCCATTCTTCAACCTCCTTGCTAATCTTTATCTCCCCCAAAGGATAATAAGGTATCATTCTTTCTTCTACTAATTTTAAAGCTTTTAGTGGAGAAACACCCCATCCTGATGGACAAGTAGATAAAATCTCTACAAAAGAAAAACCAATATTATTTAGTTGCACTTTAAATGCCTTCATGATAGCAGCTTTTGCCCTTCTTATATTTGCGGGAGTATTTACAGCAACTCTGGCAATATATTTACTTCCTTCTAAAGTAGCCAACATCTCAGAAATCTTTATGGGATACCCATCAAATTCAGGATTTCTACCTAAGGGAGTAGTGGTAGTTTTTTGTCCAATAAGAGTAGTAGGAGCCATTTGCCCTCCCGTCATTCCATAAACTCCATTATTTACAAAAATTACTGATATTTTTTCTCCTCTATTAGCAGAATGGACTATTTCTGTAGTCCCAATAGCAGCCAAGTCTCCATCTCCTTGATATGTGAAAACAAATAATTCTGGGTGGGCCCTCTTAATTCCTGTAGCTACTGCGGGAGCTCTTCCATGGGATGCTTGCACAAAATCAAAATTAAAATATTCATAAGCAAGAACAGCACATCCTACTGGAGCTATTCCTACAGTTTTTTCCACAATTCCTAATTCATCTATTACTTCCGCTATCAATCTATGAATAATCCCATGGTTACATCCAGGACAATAGTGAGTTATCTTCTCCTTTAAAGATTTAGGTCTTGTATATACTTTTGTAATCATATTTTTTCACTCCCTTTATTTTGAAGATCTATAATAACCTTAAGAATTTCCTTAGGGGTTGGAACCATTCCTCCTGCTCTTCCATAAAAATTAACTTCTGCTTTTCCTTTCACAGCCAATTCTACATCCTCTACCATTTGTCCTAAGCTCATTTCTACTACTATGAACTTTTTAGTTTTTTCAGCCAATTTATTGATAATCTTCGATGGGAAGGGCCATAAAGAAATAGGCCTCAGTAAGCCCACCTTTAAGCCTAAATTTCTTGCCTCTCTTATAGCGGACTTACATATTCTTGCGGTAGAACCATAAGCAACCAATATTATTTCTGCATCATCAATATATTCTAAATCATAAACTATTTCTTTTTCTTGAGCCAATCTATACTTTTCAGCCAATTTTAAATTATGTTGCTCTAAAATCTTTGGATCTAATTGAAGAGAGGTTATAATATTAGGCTCTCTATTTTTTCTCTCCCCCACTGCCCAGGAAAAATTTTCATTTTTATTTATGAACTCTGGGAAAGTAACTGTCTCCATCATTTGACCCAAAAGTCCATCAGTAAGTATAGCTACTGGATTTCTATATTTTTCTGCAATATCAAAGGCTTTAAAAATATAATCTACTAACTCTTGAAGATTAGAAGGGGCATATACAATTAATTTATAATCACCATGTCCTCCACCCTTAACAAATTGAAAATAGTCTGACTGAGAAGGTTGTATTCCTCCAAGCCCTGGTCCTCCTCTCATTACATTAACAATAACACAAGGAAGCTCTGCACCAGCAATGTAAGATATTCCCTCCATCATTAAACTTGCCCCAGGGCTTGAAGTTGAAGTCATAACTCTAACCCCTGTAGATGCTGCTCCATAGACCATATTTATAGTAGAAATTTCACTTTCTGTCTGCAAAAATACTCTTCCAAGTTCCCTCATTCTCTTTGCCATATATTCTGTTAGTTCATTTTGAGGGGTTATTGGATAGCCAAAATAGCACATACATCCCGCTCTTACAGCAGCTTCTCCTATAGCCTCATTACCTTTCATAAGATATACCTCTCCTGCTCTAATCTCCATCTATCTCCCTCCTCTCTCCCTATATACCTCGAAGACTACATCAGGACATACCAAGGCACAAATCCCGCAGCTAATACATTCATCCTCATTGATAAGAATCACAGGATGATATCCCTGTCTATTAAAATGTTCTCCAAAAGCTAAAACTTTTTTAGGACAAATTTCAATACAAATTCCACAACTCTTACAAAAATCTTCCTTTATAACTAACTTTGGCATAATTAGATACCTCCAAATAGATTTTCAAAACTCATGAAAACTTTTATGGGTAATATGGAATAGGAAAAGAAAACTTTATCTGCTAAATCTTCTTTTATGGATATAAAATAAATTCTTCTATCTATTAACTCTGCTACTTCTTCTATCAAATCTGCTCCTTTTTTTATTGTCTTTAAATCCGTTTTAGCTCCTAAATTTGGATTACTTATAATTCCTGAAAATCTGAATTCAAATTTTTCTTCCCATCCCTTAACAAGATCAGAAAAATATTTAGGATTTACAAAATATGGTCTAAAAGGATTGATGACTAAGAGAATATCAAAATTTTGTGGCAAAAAAGCTGAGAGAGATTTTAAAATTTTTAGCCCCTTTTCTTCCCCACCCAGGTCTATAAGTGTAGGTTTATCATCCATAGGCATTATTGAAGTAAGGATAGGGAGATCTAAAAAAGCTACGGATTTTTCAGGGTATATGACCTCTATATTTTTAGGAATAATAACTTTCAAATTTCTTAAGCGAAAAAGAGGCTTTACCACATCCAAATCTATTATTCTTATTTTAGAGTAATTTTTGCTAAGAAAAAGACTATAGTTTAAAACTATTTCGGTCTTTCCTGAGCCTGAAAAACCAGTAAAGATAATATAAATATTTTTTTCTTTCATAAATAAATTTTTCTTTGCTTTCTAACCATCAAAATTCTTTCTTCCGCTAATCTATTAGCAGCTAAATATGTGGGAATTTTCTCTTCCTTAGCAATTTGTATTACCTTTTTAATATTTGTATAAATGCCTTTTACTTTTTCTAATGCTTTTTCTCTACTGTATCCTTCTATTTCACAAGAGACATTTATTAAGCCTCCTGCATTTATCACATAATCTGGTAAATAAAGAATTCCTTTTTCATGTAATAATTTTCCATCCTCTTCACTTTTCAATTGGTTATTAGCAGCACCTCCGACTATTCTACAGGTTAATTTTGGAATAGTTTCTTTATTTAATATTCCTCCTAAAGCACAAGGAGAAAAAATATCACATTCTACTGAATATATCTCCTTAAAAGGTACAGGAATTATACCTAATTCTCTCTTCGCCTTTTCTACTTTTTCCTCATCAATATCACAAGCATAAACTCTCGCTCCATCTTCTAACAATAATCGGGCAAGATTATAACCTACATGTCCTAAACCTTGTAATGCTATAACTTTTCCTACAAAGGAACAAGTCCCATATACCTCTTCTAAAGCTGCTTTAAGTCCGTAAAAAACACCCCTTGCAGTCATAGGAGAAGGATCACCACTTCCTCCCATATTTTCAGGAAGACCTGCTACATATTTTGTTTCTTTTCTAATATGGCACATATCCTCTACCGAGATTCCTACATCTTCTGCAGTTATATATCTTCCCTTAAGACTCTCCACAAACTTTCCAAACATCCTCAAAAGAGCCTCACTTTTATCTTTCTTTGGATCCCCAATAATTACAGCCTTTCCTCCTCCTAAGGAAAGATTAGAAACTGCCGCTTTATATGTCATTCCCCTTGCCAATCGCAAAACATCAATAATAGCATCTTCTTCTTTTTCGTATTTCCAGAATCTCAAACCACCGAGAGCTGGTCCTAACGTAGTATCATGAATGCAGATTAACCCCTTAAGATTCGTAGATTTGTCGTGAATAAAAATTAATTCTTCATAATCATACTGATCCATAATAGTGAAAATCTTCATTGATTTTCACTCCCTTCTTTAGAAATTTGATATTAATAGCCCCTTTGCAAAACAAAACAAGACAAAGCAATTGATAAAAGCTTTGTCTTTAGAGAATCTGCCCTTGAGGTCAATATTAATGGAACTTTCGCTCCCCAAACAATTCCTGCTGCCTCACAATTCCCAAAGAAAATTAATGCTTTTGCCAATATATTTCCTGCCTCAATATCAGGAACCAATAAAATATCTGCTTTTCCTGCCACTTCACTTCTTATTTTCTTATGAAAGGCACTTTCTAACAAAAGAGCATTATCTAAAGCAAAGGGACCATCAATAATAGCATTTTTAATTTGCCTCCTCTCTCCCATCTTAGAAAGTAATGCCGCATCAATAGTAGCAGGCATATCTGGATTCACCAACTCCAATGCAGCCAAAACAGCTACTTTTGGTTTTTCATATCCTAAGAAATAAAAAAGACTTACTGCATTTTCAATTATTTGCTTTTTCTCTTCTAAAGAAGGGGAGATATTCAGACCTCCATCAGTAATTCCTACGAATCTTTGTAAAGAAGGAAGATATAAAAGAAAAATATGACTCAAAAATCTTCCTATTCTTAAACCCTCTTCCTTGTCTAAAACCGCTCTTAAAAAATCAGCTGTCTGAAGAAGTCCCTTCATTAATAAATGAGCCTTTCCTTCTCTAACTAATGAAACAGCTTTTTTTGCAGATTGAACTTTATCACAAGTAGAAACAATATCTAAAACAAAATCCCAGTAGTTTATTTCTTTCAAAATTCTTTCTATTTCTTCTTGGTTTCCTACTAAAATAGCCTTTACTCCAAATTCCTTATAAGCATCTTTCAAAGCAGAAAGCACACTTTCATCTTCAGCTGAGGCTACAGAGATGGTAAGAGAGTGCAAACTTTTAATTTCATTCACCAGTTGACAAAAATTCTGAAGCGCCATTGCTTTTCAACCTCCTTTTAATCTCATTCGCCTTTGAAAGCATCTCCTTTGCATGTTGCTGACTAATCTCAGAGACTATACTTCCTCCAAACATTCTTGAAAGCTCAATTACTCTCGACTTTTCCTCCAACATACTGACCTTTATACGAGTTTGCTCATTAACAACTCTCTTTTCCACATAAAAATGTACATCAGCCCAAGCAGCAATCTGGGGCAAATGAGTGACACAAAATACTTGTCTTCCACGAGAAAGATGCCAAAGTTTTTGAGCCAATAAATATGCAGTCTCACCACCTATTCCCGTGTCTATCTCGTCAAAGACTAAAAGAGGTGTCTGGTCCACTTTATTAACAATAGTTCTTAAAGCCAACATAATTCTTGAAAGTTCTCCACCAGATGCTACATTTCTAAGAGGTTTTAAATCTTCTCCAGGGTTTGTTGAAAGTAAAAACTCTATTTCTTCTAATCCTCTACTACTTACCTTTACATCCTTTACAGTAAGAACTCCTCCAGATGGTTCTAAAAATTCTACAGAAAATTTTGCATTTTCCATCCCTAATTCTTTAAGTTCTTTTTCTACAATTTCCTTTAAGGATTCAAAGGTTCTTCTCCTTATTTCTGAGAGTTTTTTCGCTTCTAAGATTAATCCCTCCTCTAACATTTGAATTTCTTTTTCTATCTCTTCTAATCTCTCTTCACTACCTAAAAGTTCTTTTAACTCTAATTCTATTTTTGCTCTATATTCAAGAATTTCATCAATAGTTCTTCCATATTTTCTTTTTAGTTGAGAAATTTTATATAACCTCTCTTCTACCTCCTCTAATCTTGAAGAATCAACATCAAGCCCTTCTTTGAATTTTATTAGAGAATTAACTGCTTCTTCTAAATACAATTTTGAATTAGACAAAAATTCACATATATTTTCAATATTCTTATCCAAAGAAGCCAAGGGCGATAAAAGATCAAGACTTTCGCTTATTTGATCTAAAGCTGAGATTTTTGGCTCTTGAGATTCATATAAAAGAGTATAAACTTCTTCCAAACTACTTTTTATTTTTTCAAGATTTTGAAGAAATTTTCTCTCTTCAAGTAAAGCTTCTTCCTCTCCTCTTTCTAACTTTGCTCTGTCAATCTCTTCTATCTGAAACTTCAGCAGGTCAATTCTTTGTTGTCTCTCTTTTTCTTTTTCATAAATATTTTCTCTTTCAGAATACAGTTTTTTTAAATTTTCAAATAATTCTTTTACAATTTTCTTTTGTTGTAAACATTCTTCTCCCCCAAAAGAATCAAATAACTCCAGTTGGGTATCTCTATGAAGAATCTTTTGATGTTCATGCTGACCATGAATCTCCATTATATTAGAAAGAAGTCTCTCTAACATTCCGACTGTTACTAACTCTCCATTTACTCTGCATTTACTTCTTCCCGCTTTACTTATTTCTCTATAGACTAAAAGCGTTTTATCCTCTTCCTTTGGTATTCCCCATTCATCTAATATTGCTTCAATAGTAGAATTAACAGAGAAAAGAGCCTCTACTATAGCTTTATTACTTCCTGTCCTAATAATGTCTGTAGAAACTCTTTCCCCCAATAGAAATGCTAAAGCATCTACTAATAAGGATTTTCCTGCTCCTGTTTCTCCAGTTATTACATTTAATCCCTCATGAAAATCTAAGGTAATTTCATCTATAATTGCAAAATCTTTCACATGTAAAGCTAAGAGCATTTTCTACCCCCAATGAAGTTTTTTCTTCAATCTTTTAAAAAATTCCCAACCTTTTAAAAAAAGCAATTCCGCATAGAATGGAGCTTTTTTAACAATAACTCTTTCATCCTTTCCAATCAAATCTACTTGTTTTCCATCAACCCAAACTTCTACTTGCCACGATCTTCTTGGTAATGAAAATACAATTTCCCTATCAAAAGAAAGAATTAAAGGTCGAGAAGAAAGAGAATGAGCACAAATAGGAAGAACTTCTACTACATTTAGCTCAGGGAAAATAACAGGACCTCCCGCAGAAAGAGCATACGCGGTAGACCCAGAAGCAGAGGCTACAATCAAGCCATCAGCAGGAGGAGTTGTTATATAATCTTGTCCAAAACTTAATTCAAAAGATATAAGAGGAGTATTCTCTGCTTTTAATAGAACTATTTCATTAAAAATATAGCGAGATATTCCTTTAGGAAGTATATTTAATTCTAATACAGGGTGTCTCTCCACAAAAAACTCACCTTTTTCTAAAATATGAAAAGCTTTTTCAAAATCCTTTGCTTCTAAAGTAGTAAGAAAGCCTAATCTTCCAGTGTTTATTCCTAAAACAGGAATGTTATATGGCGAAACTTTTTGGAGAGCATATAATACTGTCCCATCTCCACCTATAGCGATGACTAAGTCTAAATTATTCTTACTTTCCTCTTTATTCAAAAAATAAATTTCCTTAGAATTACTTTTTCCCCACTTTTCTATTTCTAAAACTATCTTTCTGGCTTCTCTTTTCCGAGGATTATAAATAATTCCTAACTTTTGAGGAAAAACCTTGAACTCCAGAGGGTCCAAGCCTCCTTAATTATATTTTCAAAATTTATATCTTTTTCTTCTTTTCCAAAAAGAGCAGGATATTCTATATTTCCTTTTCCTTCTTTACTAAAATAGTATGTAATATTTTCTAAAAAGAATCCAAAATTTTTTACTTCTTCTATAATTCTTTTTACCACTTCTATATGAACCTTTAAATCTTTAACAATACCTCCTCTTTTAACATCACGCGGTCCAGCCTCAAATTGTGGCTTTATTAATACTATTACTCTCCCATTTTCCTTTAAGAGTCCGGGAAGATTAGGAAAGATTTTCAGTACTGAGATAAAAGAGACATCCATAGTTATTAAGTCAAACTTTTCAGAAAAATCTTTCTCTTTTAAATACCTTGCGTTAATTCCTTCCATAACAACTACTTTTGGATTATTTCTTAAACTTTCATGAAGTAAACCCTTTCCCACATCTAAAGCATAAACTTTTCTTGCTCCTTCTTTTAGAAGACAATCAGTAAACCCTCCTGTGCTTGCACCAATATCTAAAACCACGAAATCTTTAACAGAAAGTTCAAAAACTTCTAAGGCTTTTTTAAGTTTGAACCCTCCTCTACTCACATATGGAAGAGATTCTTTTATCTCTACATTAACTTCAGGAGTAAATTTAATATTTGGTTTATCTATTAATTTACCATTAACTAAAATTAATCCAGCCATTATCGCCCTTTTTGCCTGTTCTCTACTTTTAAAAAGTCCTTTTTTAACTAAAAGAGTATCAATTCTTTCTTTCATGGATTTCCAACTTTTAAAAATAAACTGTCTTCTAAGATTTTTGCCATTTTTAGAGGGGTCAAATTATAAATTTCCTTGAGGAATTCAGCATTCCCTTGCTCTAAAAATTTCTCAGGTAGAGCAAAAGGAATTAATTTAATAGAATAATTATTTTTATGAAGCCATTCAGAAATAGCGGTAAATAATCCACCTGTTATTATGTTCTCCTCAAAAGTTACTATTATTGAGTGATCATTAATTAGGTCTTCTAATAATAAATAATCTAATGGCTTCAAAAATCTCATGTTTACTACTGTAGGATTAATCCCTTTTTCTGAGAGAATTTCTGCAGTTTCCAACGCGGGATAAACCATAGAACCTATAGCACAGAATAATACTTCTTTTCCTTTTCTTAATATTTCCCCTTTCCCTATCTCTAATTTTTCATAAGGTTTATCTATATTAACTCCATACCCTTTCCCCTTAGGAAAACGAATTGCAATTGGTCCTTTATAATTTATGGCAGTAAAGAGCATTGACTTAAGTTCCATTTCATCTTTTGGGGCCATAATGACCATGTTAGGAATAATCCGAAGATATGAAAGATCATATATTCCTTGATGTGTAGGACCATCATCACTTACAATTCCCGCTCTATCTAAAACAAATACTACTGGTAATTTTTGAAGACATACATCATGAATTATTTGGTCAAAGGCTCTTTGCAAGAAAGTAGAATAGATAGCAACTACTGGTTTAAAACCTAAAATAGCAAATCCTGCAGCAAATGTTACTGCATGTTCCTCTGCAATTCCAACATCAAAAAATCTTTCTGGAAATTCTTTTGCAAAATAGATTAAACCTGTCCCTTCAGGCATGGCAGCTGTTATACCAATAATTTTTTCGTCTTTTTTTGCTAAGTCTACTAAGGTTTTTCCAAAAACTTCTGTATATGTAAGATACTTCTTCTCTCTTTCAGACTTTGCCAAAATACTATGATATTTAGGGGGATGAGCCTCTGCCTCGTTATGTCCAATTCCTTTTTTTGTTTGAACGTGGATTAAAACTGGAGAGTTAAAATTTCTTTTTACACTACTAAGCACAGCAATCAAGAGAGGAATATTATGTCCATCAAAGGGACCAAAATACTTAAATCCCAAATCTTCAAAAATCGGATTTGCTACTAAAAGGCTTTTGATTCCCCTTTCAATCTTTAAATCTAAGTCTAATAAAAATTTCCCCAAGGTTGTTGATTTCAAAAAATTTTGAGTAGTTTGTTTAAAGAATCTAAAGAGAGGATGATTTCTAAGTTTAGTTAAATATACTGCTAAAGCTCCTACGTTACGAGAAATAGAATGCTCATTGTCATTTAAGATTACGATCAAATCTGTTCCTAAAAAACCAATCTGGTTTAGTGCTTCCCATGCCATTCCTGAAGTTAAAGCCCCATCTCCAATTATGGCAATTACTTTATATTTTTCTCCTTTCAAGTCTCTTGCTTTAGCAATACCAAGGGCTGAAGAAAGAGAGGTTCCTGCATGTCCCACAGCAAATGTATCATAAACACTTTCCCATGGGGCTATAAAACCACTTATTCCTCCAAATTTTCTTAATGTATGAAACTTTTCAGCCCTTCCAGTTATTAATTTATGAGTATAACACTGATGTCCAGTATCCCACACTATCTTATCATAAGGTGCATCAAATACATAATGAATTGCAAGAGTAAGTTCTACAACTCCTAAATTTGATGCCAAATGTCCTCCATTTTGATCTACAGTATCAATTATAATCTTTCTTATCTCAGAAGAAAGTTTTTTCAACTCAGAAATAGAAAGTTTTTTTAAATCTTTTGGGCTTTTAATCTTTTCTAATAGCATACTCTTCCTTCTCTTTTAATTCTAAAACTTTATCCCAATTTCTTAAGACGTTCCTTAAAATTCCATTTACAAATTTACTTGCAGATATCCCTACATATTTTTTAGTAAGCTCTACCGCCTCATTCACTGAAACTCCTACAGGAATATCATTGAAACTCAAGATCTCACAAATAGCCATTCTTAATGCATTTCTTTCTATTACTCCTAATCTTTCCAGCCTCCAATCATGGCTAAATTCTGAGATAATCTTATCTGCAAGATTTTTATATACTAAGCAGCTTTCCCATAATTTATGAGCAAAAATTTGAGCTTGTGGGGAAAAGCCCTTGAAATTAACTTCTATTTCTTGCCCCAAATCTTGCTGAAATAAATAAGTTAATATTTTTTCTCTACACCTTGTTCTTTCTTTACTCATCTTTCCTTCCCTATATTTATAAATATCTCTCTTAGTTTATCCCATAGATCATTTAATCTCTCTTTATGATCAATAGTAGAACCTATAGCAAATCCTAATAAGGCTAAAAGGATCCAAAAAATAGTTTTCCAAAAGCCTAAGGTTAAAAAAGATATAGCCAAAACAATACCTAATAAAGTTCCAATTATTCTTCCTTTATATTCTTTCCAGCTCATTATTTACCTCTCTTCATAGGAACAATAACATCTTCAATGATAACTTCTATTTTTTCTAAATTAATATTCAAAACATTTTCAAAATATACTTTGATTCTTTGTTGGAGTTCACTCACAATCCTATTTACATCAACCCCCACAGGAATCTTTATTCTAAGAGTTAAATCCATTTTCCCCCTTATAATTTTAATCTCAGGTTTAATCTCTTGTATCTCACTAAAATATTGAGCAATATCTCTTATTGAATTTCTAAGTCCCTGCAATGAAATCTTCACTTCTCCTAATCCTGAAGTACTTCCAAGGGTTAGTAAAGAAGTTTCCTTATAAATCAAAGAAGAAACAAAAGCAATGAAACTTATGATAAATAGGAATATCAGAACAACTAAAGAGAAAATAAGCCCACTTTTGCTCGCCCAATTGAGAAGTCTTAATATTAGTTCCCACTGAAGAAGAGCAAAAATAGATATGAGAGAAAGTAGGGACAAACCTAAACCCAAGATAAAGAAAAATACTCTTTGGTACCAATTAATCCTCACTTCTTTTCCTCCTTTTTCCCTAAATATACACCCTTTATTAATATATTAACCTCCTGCACGTTAAGTCCTGTCATACTTTCTACTACTTCTTTTACATGATTTTGTACCTCTCTTGAAACCTCTGGGAAGAAATAATTTGGCAAAACATAAATAGGAATAAATATGTAAACGTCTTTATCCTTTATTTCAACTTTTATCCCTCTTCCTATAGGAATCCCTGAAACTAATTTTTCAAAAGTAGAAGGAAGATTATCTCCTACTCTTGAGACACCTTTTACTTCTTGAGCAGCTATCCCAGCTATAATAGATATAACCTCTTTAGAAATTTTTACAGAGCCATAAGAAAGTTCTTCTTTCATTTCTCCCATCTCCTTTTACTCTTCAACTAAAATTCTCCTTTGCAGGAAGTTTGTATAAAATTGTCCTTTTACGAAGAAACTATTATCTAATATTTTAAGATATAGGGGAATTGTAGTCTTTACTCCTACAATAACAAATTCTTTTAAAGCTCTTTTCATCCTTTCTATAGCCTCTTCTCTATCCCTTCCCCAAACTATAACCTTAGCCAATAAAGAATCATAAAAAGGAGGGATGGTATATCCTTCATATAAATGGGTATCAACCCTTACAAAAGGACCCCCAGGAGGTATAAATTTAGTTATTTTTCCAGTAGACGGTGAAAAATCATCAAAAGGATCTTCAGCATTTATCCTGCATTCAATAGTATGTCCTTTAATAGAAACGTCCTTAAAGTTTATTTTTTCACCTGCAGCTATCAAAATCTGCCATTTAACAAGGTCAATTCCTGTGGCCATTTCTGTAACAGTATGTTCTACTTGGATTCTTGTATTTACTTCCATAAAGTAAAAGTGTCCATTTTTGTCTAAAAGAAATTCAAAGGTCCCAGGCCCTACATAACCAACCCTATATGCTCCTTTTATAGCAGCTTTGCTCATTGCTTCTCTTAATTTCTGGTCCACCGCAGGAGAAGGGGACTCTTCTATAAGTTTTTGGTGTCTCCTCTGAATAGAGCAATCCCTTTCACCGAGAGAAATAATATTCCCATGCTTGTCCCCTAAAATCTGTATTTCTACATGTCTTGGTTCCTCTATATATTTTTCTATATATACCCCTGGATTACCAAAGGCTTTTTCTGCTTCCATTTTTGCTAATCTTAAGTTTTGAATTAAATCTTCAGGATGATGAGCAATTCTCATACCCTTTCCTCCACCACCTGCGGTAGCCTTTATTAAAACAGGAAATCCTATCTCCTTTGCAATCTTTAATGCTTGTTTCTCATCCTCTACCAATCCGTTAGAGCCTGGAATTAAGGGAACTCCTGCTTCTTTCATTATTTTCTTTGCTCTTGCTTTATCTCCAAGTTTCTCAATAGTTTCTTTACTTGGTCCAATAAATACTAAACCATGTTCTTCACATATTTCTGCAAACCTTGCAGACTCAGCTAAAAATCCATATCCTGGATGAATAGCTTCCGCATTAGTTATTAAAGCTGCACTAATTATATTAGGTATATTTAGGTAACTTTGAGAAGAAGGTGGAGGACCAATACATATAGCTTCATCAGCCATTTGCACATGTAAAGAATCTTTATCTGCCTCCGAATAAACTGCAACAGTTTTTATTCCCAACTCCTGACACGCTCTAATAACTCTTACAGCTATTTCTCCTCTATTAGCGATTAAAATCTTCTTAAACATAATCATTCAGGTTCTATAAGGAAAAGTTTTTGTCCATATTCAACCGCTTGTCCATTTTCCACAAGAATTTTTTTGATCCTTCCACGGATGTTAGACTTTATTTCATTCATTAGTTTCATGGCTTCTATAATACATAAAGTTTGCCCTACTTCTACCAAATCTCCTTCATTCACAAAAGGTGGAGCACCAGGAGCGGGAGCTCTATAAAAAACTCCTACTAAAGGAGCAGTAATATAGTGTCCATCTTCTCTTTCTATTGATTTGTTCTCTTCAGGAGTAGAAGATATTGGGGTAGAAATATTCACATTAACATTATCAGATCTTCGTAGAACTAATTTTATAGAACCATCCTCTAAGACAAGTTCTACTAAATTAGTTTGTGTAAAAAGCTGAATTATTTCTTTTATATCATTAAGATTCCATTCTCTCATAATATATTCTCCTTAAAATATTTTTTATGCCCTCTCTACATATTTTGCACTTCTTGTATCTACTACAACCTTATCTCCCACTTGAACAAACAATGGAACTTGGATTACTAATCCTGTTTCTAATTTTGCAGGTTTTGAGCCACCAGAGACTGTGTCTCCTCTTAGACCCGGATCTGTTTCTACCACTTCTAAAACTACCGTGGTAGGGAGCTCTAAACCTATTGGAGCATTATCATAAAAGAGAATATTTACTATGGTTCCTTCTTTTAGATAATTTAATGCTTCACCAATTTGTTCAGAAGTTAGCATATATTGCTCAAAAGTTTCTTGATCTACAAAATAATATTCTTCTCCTGTGTTATATAGATACTCTGCTGATTTTTTATCAATAAATGCTTGAGGAACAAAATCTTCAGATTTAAAAGTCTTTCTCAAAACATTTCCTGTTTTTATATTCCTTAGCTTTACCCTTACTGTAGCTTGTCCCTGAGCCATATGAACATGTTGTGCTTCTAATACAATATATATTTCACCATCTAATTCAATGGTAAGACCTGGATAGAAATCATTCGTTGAAATCATCTTTTATACCTCCCTTATAATATTATTAACTCCTTGGGGAAATTATTCAATATTTCCCCTTTTTCTTTCCTTACTACCACAAGATCTTCTATCCTAACTCCAAATTTTTGTGGAATATAAATTCCAGGTTCCACAGTAACCACCATATTCTCTTTCAATATACCTTCAACCTTTGGGGCGAGCTTTGGATTTTCATGAATTTCCAATCCTATTCCATGTCCTAACCCATGTCCAAAATATTCTCCAAATCCATTCTCTTGAATTATATCACGAGCAGCCTTATCTGCAAAATCAAACTCAATCCCTTCTTTTATCACCTCTTCTGCCCTTTTTTGAGCTTCTAAAACTATATTATAGATTAAAAGTTCTTCCTCTTTTGGTTTTCCTAAAAAAACTGTTCTTGTTATATCAGAATTATATCCATTAAAAGAAGCTCCAAAATCAAGAACAATAAATTCTTGAGGTAATATTTCCTTATTACTGGCTCTTCCATGAGGAAGTGCAGACCTCCAACCAGAAGCTACAATGGTATCAAAGGCAGGCTTTTCTGCTCCTAATTTTACCATTTGATATTCCAATTCTAAAGCAATATCTTTTTCCTTTACTTTAGGCTTAATTAACTCTAAGGTTTTTTCTAAAGCTTTTTCTGCAATTTCCAATGCCTTTTTTATATTCTCTATCTCCTCTTGAGTTTTTATAATTCTTAACTCTTCCACCCAATCATCTAATGGAATGAATTCACAATCATCTAAGGAACCTTTCCATTTAACCCAGTCATTATAGGATATATGTTTTCCTTCAAAACCTACTCTTTTCCAGTTTTTTCTTTTTTTTCTCTCAATAATAAAATTATATGAAGTCTTCTCTTTATTTACTAATACTGGTTCTGAATCCTTAACCTCTTCCTTTGCCTGCTCTAAATATCTTGAATCTACAAGAATAAAAGATTTTTCTGACTCTACTAAAAGGAGGGCAGTGGAACCAGAAAAACCAGTAAGATATCGAATATTTTTCAAGTTAGTTATTAATATAGCATCGATATTTTCATTTTTCAGCTTTTCTTGTATTTTTTCTATATTCATATAACTTAACTCCCTACTTTAGAATTTTTAATGTAATCAAAATGACTAATTCTTTGTCTGTCTGTTTGACACTTTTTGCTTTAAACAACTCGCCAATAATAGGAATGTCTCCTAAAATAGGAACCTTGTTTATACTCTCAATATCTTCTGTACGAAGGAGTCCACCAATAGCTAAGGTTTGTCCATCCGCTAAAGTAACTGTAGTTTGAGCTTCTCTTGTGGTTATCTGAGGAACTCCTTGTACAAATCCAGATAAAGTACTTACTTGAGGCCTAATTATAGCAGTAATAGTTCTATCAGGATTAACCTTTGGAGTGACTTCTAATATTATACCCGCATCTATATATGTAACTTCCTTAGTCCCATCAGGTTTTGTAGTTACTAATGGTACTCTATCTCCAATCATTATTCTGGTTTGCTTATCACTTAAAGTGGTTATACTGGGCTGAGCTAATATTTTTGCATCTTGTTGAGTCTCTAAAGCTTTAATAACTGCAGGGATAGATATATCTGCAGATATCATGCTTACACTGAGGCTGGACCACCCCGCAGGAGCAGAGATTTTTATTCCCGAGCTTAGAGCTCCAGTACTCCAATCAATTCCTAAATCTTTAGTTTTTCCCCTTGAGACTTCCAATACATTTACATCTACACGAACTTGAGGTGTAGGCTTATCTACTTCTTTTATGACCTTCAAAACTTCGTCTATTTGGTCCGATGGTCCTTCCATAAATAGAATACTAGTTCTTGAATCATATTTAAAGGAAACGTCTTTTGCTTTATCTGCAACTAAAGGTTTTAGAATATCAAAGGTAATGTAGTTTAATTCCTTTTGCTCAACTCTAAGTTTTGGCTTCTCTTCAGCAATTTTTACCTCTTCTACTGGAGATACAGTATAATAAATCTGCCCATCTTTCCTCTCTATAATTACTCCCGAAACCTTTCCTATCAACTCTAAAGCTTTATTCCATTCAACTTTATTCAAATATAAATCTACTTCTCCCTTTACTTTTGGATCCAAAACAAAAGTAAAACCACTTTGTTTTGCCAAATCTCTCACCACATCCCGTATATCTGCTTTTCTAAGATCCCCTGAAACTACTAATTTATCATCCAATTTTTCCACTATTAATAAAGGTTTAGGCGTCTCTACTCCTATAGGCTGTAGTGAAGGTTGAGATATTTCTGCTATCTTCTTCTTTTGAACATCTTCTCTATCTATTTTAGTTATTAATTCCTCAAGATTTCTTAGATCCAAATCATTTCCCCTCGCCAAAAGGAGACTGGTATTTTCATCATAACTTAACTTTAATCTCTCAGCTAAATCTTTCCACGCTCTTTTTATATCATCTAAAGTAATATATTTCAGAACAAATAACCTTATACTTTCTTGAGGCGCTACTTTCGTCTCTTCTTCTTTCCTTGGCACATCTATCTTCCCTATCAGCTCC
>JBNARO010000008.1:25959-65522 GCA_049718665.1 Dictyoglomaceae bacterium
TTAGTGTGTAAAGCTTTGTCTTCGCTAACTCTACTGGTAATGCTACTTTCTCCTCTCTTGGTCTTACATATGTTACCTTGTCTACTTCCTCTATGTTTATATTCCCTATGCTACTTAGCATCTTCATTACTTCACTTAGCTCTACTCTGTTTAGATAAATCTCTACTTGCCCACTTACTTTCGGATCTATTACAAAGTTTATTCCTGCTTTCCTACCTATCTCCCTTATCACTTCTTTTATGTCTACCCCCTTTAATTCTCCACTTATTAGTATCTTGTCCCCTTCCTTCTCTACATTCACAAGCTCCTTCGCTACTTTCGTCTCTTCTTCTTTCCTTGGCACATCTATCTTCCCTATCAGCTCCTCAAGTACCTTCAAATCTTCTTCTTTACCTTGAGCTATTAGCAAACCTGTCTTCTCATCATAGCTTAAGTTCACGTTCTTCACTATTTGTCCTCCTACCCTCTGTAAATCCGCTAAGGTGATATATCTTAGTGTGTAAAGCTTTGTCTTCGCTAACTCTACTGGTAATGCTACTTTCTCCTCAGGTTTTACATAACTTATTTGTCCTATCCTTTCAATACTAAAACCTACAATTTTCCCTAAAAGGGAAAGTAATTCTTCTACAGGAACTCTATTTACATAAAATTCTACCTCTCCTGATATCTTTGGGTCTACAACAAAATTTATTTCCGCTTTTCTTCCTAATTCTTTAAGGACTTCTCTAACCTCAACCCTTTTAAGTTCTCCAGTGACGTAAATTTTATTTCCTATCCTTTCTACTTTTACTAATTCTGAAGGCGCTAAAGTCGTGATTTCAGTTTTTCCTTCTTTCTTCCCTACTACTATTTCTCCTCCTTCTTTAACTTCATACCCAAATCCACTTCCCCTTATTATTAAATCTAAGGCCCTATCTACTGGAACACGATTAAAAGTGACAAATACCCCTCCACTTACATCTTTCTCTATAAATATGCTTTTACCTGTTTTTTTGGCTATTTCTTGTAAAATTTCTTTAATATCTTCTCCTTTTAAGTTTGCAGAAAGGTAGATGTTTTCACCAATTTTTTCGACGAAGATTTTTTCAGGAGGAACAGGGGTTTCAGTAATAATCTTCTCCATAGGGACATCTAAGGATTTTATAAAGTTTTCAACTTTTGCTATTTCTGAAGATGCTCCTGAGATAATTAACCAATTTCTATCTTCTTCTGTAGCTACGATAAGATTTTTATTGATATTACTTACAAGGTCTTTAGCCTTTTTGACATCAAAATATTTTAACGAGAAGATTTTAGTAGTAACATTTCTACTTTCTAACTTCTGCATTTTATCCAAAGTACTCACAATAAGAACATCCCCATGTTGAACATATCCTAAGTCACTGGCAGCTAAGAGAGAATAAAATGCATCTTTAAATGTCACATCCTTCAAATAAACACTTATTCTTCCTTGGACACTTATATCTGTTATAATATTTATCCCTACAAGTTGACCCATCGCTTTTAAGACATCTCTTATCTCTGCTCTATCAAAAGCAAGGGAGACTTTCTGTTGGAATTTATCAGTAGGGACTGATGGTTTAGGGATTTCCTCTTCTTTAGGAGTAGTAGTTATAGGCATGGTTTTTACTTCAATTTTTTCTATCTCCTTCTCTGGAAGCTTTGCCAAAATTTCCTCTGTTCCTACAACTAAGCCTCGTGATGTTTCTTTAATATTCACTTTTGGATAAGATATTTTTAAATCAAAAACTAAACGAGTTATTAATGGCTCTTTTGAAAACTGAGAAATTCTTATCCCTATGAAAGGGCTGACATTTATATTGAAATTCTTTTTTGAAGTCTTATCTAAGGTATTTTCCAAATCTACAACAAATCTTAATGGGTTTTTTAGTAGTAAAGTTTTATAAGGAGGAATTAAGTTATTTTCAGTATTTATTACAATCACTGGAGGTTTGAATTTATTATCTATAGTAATGCGAACTAGCTTAAATTCTCCTTTCTCCTCTTTTGAAACAGAAGGTGGTAAGGTTACCTTGGGTGCTTCTACTAAAACTCTTGGATTAAGAGATAAAGTAATACTTCCTAATTTTGTAGAAATTGCATATTTAGGAACTATGCCTATAAAATTAAATATTAAAGTAAGAACTTCCTTCTTACTATCTTCTTGAAAATCAATTTTACTTAAGAAGCCCTTATTTATTTCTAATGATTTCCCCCTGATCTTATTTTCAACCTTTTCTAAGTTCAAAAGTAGTTGTGTGCCTTTTAGAGCTATATTATATTTAGGGATAGTAGGAGGAGAAAAAAATAATATAACCTCCATAGAACCAGGGGTTAACTCTTTAACCTGGATGCTTACTAAGGATGTAATTCCTGCTAAAGTTATTAAAGTTAAATTTAATATTAAGAATAATACCAACAAAACTTTTCTAAAAAATCTCAAACTATTCACCTCCTAATTTTAATATGGCGATCTCTTTCCCCTTTTTCAAAGTTATACTTTTTTCATCTATACTTGATACATAAATATTCTCTTTAATTTTTTGTCCATGCTTAACTATATATCCTCTATCTCCTTCTTCAAGAATAGCATAAAACACATTTCCAACCTTTATTACTCCTGTCAATCTAAAATCTGAAGCAAAAGATTTTTCTTGAGAAATCACTTTTATAGGAGTGCTTGGAATCTCTTTCTTCGGCTGTTCCTTTATGATCTCTTGTTTAGAAGTACTCCCTACTTCAGGAAATGGAATTACAGGAACAAAAGGGTTGTCCCTTCCTAAAGCAATATTAGGATAAGTATAAACTGTTTCTTTATAAGTTAAAGTGCTTAAAACCTGGGTTATAGTATCAGTAAAGGAGGGTACTGTAGAGACTTTTGATCTTCCCACTTCAATTTTAGGTGGTAAGGTCAAAAAATTAGCATAATAATAATATCCTACACCTCCAAATAATATTAAGCCTCCAATAATTGCAACTATTAATTTTAATTTAGGGTCCTTAAATAAGGAATTTAAATCCATTATCTTCCCCCTCTAATGAGTAATAAAGGTAGATATAATAAAGCTATATTTTAATAAAGATGCTTGAGGATTCAAAGGAACTATCCTTAGATTTTTGATTAACATGAACCGAGGAGCAGTTTTAATCTTAGAAAGAAAAAGCAAAAAGGAACCATAACTTCCTTCCATATCTACATTATAACTATACTCCTCGTATGGAGGGGATGAGGTTTTTTTATCAATTTTTGGTGTAGAAGTTGGAAGTGGCTTAAAACTGTTTATTTTCAAGTTTGATTCTTTAGATATTTTTTCTATGTGTATTAAAAGGCTCGGTAGATCCTCTTTTGCAGGAAGCTTTTCTTGAATCTCTGAGTATCGTTGAATAGCTTCTTTAAATTTATCCCACTCCTCTAATAATTTTTTATAATTCAACTGGTACCTCAAAAGAGTTTGTCTATTCGTCTCAATACTCTCCATAAGCGTTGCCCTTTCTACTTCGAGAGGGCGATACATAAAGAAATAAAAGGCACATACTATTAATAATAAGATTGCAGAAAGTATAATCCAAATATTTATCTTCATTGCTCTCCTCTCTTATATAAAGCTGATATTTGGAAATTTATAGATTCATAGGGTGGGCTTCCAACTCTTTGAGCAAAACTTAATTTTACATTTTCCCATAACCCTAAGTTCTCCATTTGAGCTAAAAAAATAGCTACATCATTATAAGACAAAGCAAAACCTTCTAAATTCAAATTTAAATCTTCTACAGAAAAATTTTTAATCCATAAATTCTTTGGAGTATTTCTATTTAACTCCTCAAATACCTCTAACCAAGATATCTCTTTTTGGGATATTTCCTCTAAAAGTTTTAATTTTTCACTATATTGCTTTTTCAACTCATCTATTTTTTGAAGTTCTCTTATTCTATCCTTTATAGAACTTATCTGCTCTTCCAAAGAAGTATTTTCAATTCTCAAATTTCTTACTTCCATCAAAAGATTTCTATAAAGAGTTAATCCTCCTAAAAGAACAATAAGAAGAATAACAAAAAAAAGTAATCCTAAAAAAGGAATTCTTATTACTTCTCTTCTTTTTACCACTCTTGGTAATAAATTTATCCTGAACATACCTTATACTTCTCCCCAAAAAAGAAGTCCTAAAGGAACACTCCATTTTGGTAAATTCTGTTGAAATTCAGGTATAATGTTCTTATTCTTAACTTGTATTCCCATTTCTGTTAAAGACAAGGGAGAAATTTCTGCTGGTATTCCTAACATGGCTTCTAATAACTCTACAAAATCTTTATTTAATACATTATCTCCTAAAAGAACTAACTTTTCAATACGTTCTTCAGGATATTGCATATAGAAAAAGTTAATATTCTGATATATCTCTTTTAAATAATCTTCTAACAAAAAAGATTTGCTTAAATCATCTAATTCTTCATCTTCAAACCATTCCTTAGTAGATATGGTTCTGAAAAAGAAAGGCTTTTTATCTTTAGAGACTATTAGATCAACAAATTTATATCGAGAATAGAGAAACAATGTTGATTCTTGGGGGATGTCTTTCTTTTCCTTAATTGCAGAACGAATTGCAGAAAAAGAACTTATATCTACTAATTCTGGCTCTAAACCTATATTCTTTACAACATCTAAATAAGGATTAAGAACTTCAGATGGGGTAACTACCAATAATAAACGATATTCTTTTGTTCCTTCCCTTTCTACAGTTTCTAATATTTGGAAATCAAAATAAACATCTTCCGCTGGAAAAGGAATATATCTTTCTAATTCCCACCTCAGAGCGTCTCTGATTTCTTCTTCAGGCATATATGTAAAATTTATAAGTCTTACTACCGTATTTTGGGCTGGAATAGAGAATAAAGCCTTTCCCTTTTTAATTTTAAAGTTTTTAAGTATCTTTTTTAAAGTCTCCTCAACAACCTCTGGCTTTGCAATTTGCCCCATCTGAAAAGTATCGTCAGGAAGGTTTTCCTCTAAAACATGCTTTATAATAACTTTATTTTTTTTCCTTCCCGCATGAATCACTCGTAAAGGATTATTAAAATCTATACTTAAGACTTGTTCTTCAGGACTAAATAAATCTTTTATACCCATTTTTTAACTCTCCTAATATTCTCGCCAAGAAAGAATTTTTAGATTTCCTCTTGTTTTCTCCACAACATTTGGTATTCCATGGGTAAGAAGAATGTTATTTATATAATCTCTTCTATGCTTTAAGGTACTGTTTCCGCCAATATCTACAACTTCTCCTATGGATGATCCTTCAATGATAGGATCACCATAAATAGTTAAATCATCGGGGACAGTATCCATATCTACCGCATAAACTATACCTTTTATTTTATTTCCTGTTCCAGTAATTCTTAAACTTCCCTTCACAATAACCATTCCTTGAAACTCTACATTTCCTGACATCTTTGCAGATCCGTCAATGTATATTACCAATGACCAAGTGTTATAAGTTTTTGTACTGGCATTATACCAGTTAGGATTACTTTGTGCTATATTTACTAAATCTTTTAAGTCAATATTATTTCCTGTTCTATATAAGCCTTGAGCTATAGATATAGTTCTTAAATAAGTCTCATTTAAGCGAGGCATTTCTATGGAAGAATCATTAGCAATAACATCTCTTCCTAAGACAGGATTATAAGTCCCATTAATAGAGGGGGGATTATTCAAATCTACATTTCCCCGAGAGTAAATAGCAGTATCAAAAGTTCCATCAGGTAGGCGCTCTCCTTCTATAACTGCACTTCCCCCCTTAAACTCTACACTTCTTCCTGCAAAAACAGTATATCTAAAAGCATCTAAAGAGATTTCGTCAACTCTTCCATATATCTCTATAGTTCTTTTGGCAGAATAATTTGTAATGGAAGGAACATAACCTATACTTCTTACAATAAAAAAATCCCCCTGGGATAATATTCCTCCCTCATTGATTAAGGCATTAGTATATACTGCAGATACTGTGTATTCTCCTAAGCTAATAGGAAATTCATAACTACCTGTTATTTTTGTTCCTGAAGTTTCAGTTATGGTATAGGTAACATTCAAACTGTAAAAGGTTTTTTCTGACGAGATCTGTAAATTTGCTAAGTCTTTATTAGTGTTAATTAAATATACTGCATTTTGTAATCCTGCTTGACTAATATAAAAAGCTTGATTACTTTCTACCTGTCTTCTAACCATTAAATTTTCAGGAGGAATTAGAGATAAAATTATCCCTCCAAGAATAAAAAGGAAAAGGATTATACTAACTACCAGAACCAATTGTCCCTTTTCCTTCATTTTCATCACTCCTTTTTAATATTTTACCTCAAAAAATAGGTTTCTTTAGCAGGAAGATATATGGAAAAAGTCAAAGTATATTCTGGCTGATTATCATTATTTGCATCTAATCTAAGACTAACAAAGATTATATTTGATAAATTAGGAGAGATAGGATTTCCAGAATAATCTAAATAAGAGAAAATAGGAATCAAAACTTTGATATTATTCTCTGTTAGAGGATTATTCCCCACCCATAAACTTCCCTGCTTTACTTGTCTTCTTAATATTCCATTATTATCTACGTAATATCTAATAGTAGATAAAGTAGAGGATACAATACCCAAGTTTATTTCATATACAGAATAAGAAAAGATCAAACTACTACCATCAGAAGTAGGATCTATAGATTCTGCTCTTTTAACCTCTCTTATTAATCTATCAGATACTAAACGAGCATTTCTTTGAAGATCTATCCTCTGAGTAATCCTTTGATAGCTTTGGGAACCTATAACTAAAAAATTTATTATAGCAAGTATTACTATAAAAGAGACCGCTATGCTTATTAAAAGTTCTGTTAATGTAAATCCCTTTCTCATTAGGGTTTAGACCTCAAAATTTCTAAGGATAAACTTTTTGTTTGGGTTCCATCTTTCCAATAAACAAATAAAGTTATTACTTTACACCAAGTATATGGAACTCTCAAAGTATAAGTAACAGTAAAACTTGAATTTCCTACTTTTACTGTCTTTGGATAATTAGTAGAAAGAAAGCTTTCAATCTGTGTAAAGCTTTTTGCATTAATCATCTCTGCCTCTTTTATTAAAATATGATTTCCTTGAAGAAGATTACTTATAATGGGATACTGAAATAATCCAAAAGAATACATTTGAAAAACAGCAAGCATAGCAATGGATAGAATTATTCCTACAATCACCACTTCTAAAAGGCTAAATCCTTCTTTTTCACCAATTAGTTGGTGGAAAATCACTTATCCAAATCCTCCCTGTAGCAGGGGTAACAATTATATATTTTCTCAAACTTCCTTTTCCTAATACTACAGTCCCTCCTGAAGAGGGTATCCCCAAAGGAGTAAAATATAATGAAGTTAAGCCTCCAAAATTAGCAGATATAAGATCAACATTATATTTTTTAAGATCAAACTTTTTATATACTTTATAGCTATTGCTATTTGAATTATAAACCTTCCAAAGACATAATTCAATAGTAGGATAAAATTCCCATATATCATAATAATCACTATTCTGAGAACACGAGCTTTCTTGAAAAAGTCTTAAATTAGTCAACAAATATATAGAGGCTTCTTCTAAGTCTAATCTATGCATAAAGTCTATAAAGTAAAAACTAAAAATAGTGATAAGAAGAGAAAATACTAAAAGCACAAAAAATACCTCTATGAGAGTAAAACCCTTTTCTACTTTTCTCATTTTAAAGCAAAGAAAAATAGAAAGATAATAATCTTTCTCCCCAAAAGTAAGCAAAAATTCCTGCTAAGATAAGAAATGGTCCAAAAGGTATATATTCTCTAAGATTTTTATTTCTTGACATAACAAGAAATATAGAAACGATTCCTCCTAAAATAAAACTTAAAAATAAGGTTAATATACCCAACTTAGCTCCTAAAAAACTTCCCAGAAGAAGTCCTAATTTTATATCCCCTTGTCCCATTCCTTCTTGTTTATAAACTATAAGAGCAAGTAAATAAATCAAAAAAAGAATTCCCCCTGTAGTTATACTTCCTATTAAACTCTCCCACAATTTACCTTCTAAAAAAGATAAAAAAATACCCATTAAGAAACCTGGAAGAGAGATAATATCAGGGATCAACATATGCTCTAAATCTATAAAAAATATAGGAAGCAAAAAGGATAAAAATATTAGGGATTTAAAAGTAAAGAAGGAGAAATCGAAAAATAAGAATAAAAGAGAAAAAGAAATGCCAAGAAAAGTCTCTACCAAAAAATATCTCAGAGAGATTTCCTTTCCACAGTATCTACATTTTCCCCTAAGAAGAATAAAACTAAAAACAGGAATTAAATCTCTTGGAGTTAATCTATGATTACATTTTGGACAGTGGGAAGGAGGGAAAATTATTGATTCCCTCCTTGGTATTCTATATATCACTACATTTAAAAAACTCCCAATACTTGCTCCTAAAAAGAACATCCATAAAGCTATTATTAACTTAATAACAAGCATAATTTTTTTTAATATTAAAATTAAATCATGTCAAGCGCCTTTCTACTTCTTCTTTTAAAATTTTCACGATCTCCTCCACAGGAAAACTTCCTAAATCCTTATCATGTTTTCTAACACTGACCCTTCTTTCATTTATCTCTTTATCTCCCACAATAAACAAATAAGGAATTTTCTGAGAAATTGCTTTTCTAATCTTATAATTTAAACTCGCCTGATCTAAATCTACTTCAACCCTAAGGTCCCTTTCTCTTAAAATATTTGCTATCTCTAAAGCATATTCTTTATGTCTATCTGCAATAGGCAGAATAATTACTTGAATTGGGGAAAGCCAAAGAGGAAATCTTCCTGCATAATGCTCTATAAGAACTCCTAAAAATCTTTCCATAGAGCCCAATAAAGTTCTATGAATCATGACAGGTCTTTTCTTGGTCCCATCAGGAGCATCATAAGTTAGGTCAAATCTTTCAGGAAGATTAAAATCTACTTGAATAGTAGGACCCTGCCATGCTTTTCCAAAAACACTCTTAAGTCCTATATCAATTTTAGGACCGTAAAAAGCTCCTTCCCCTTCCGCAATGCTATATTCCACCCCTAAGGATTCTAAGGCATTTTTCAATGCTAAAGTCGCCTTCTCCCATATTTCCTCACTGCCTATATATTTTTCTGGACGAGTAGATAGAGTTATAATGAAATCTCTTAACCCAAAGGAATTAAGCATATAAAAAGCAAAATCCAAAACTCCTTTTATCTCATCCTCTAATTGCTCAGGGGTACAAAAAATATGAGCATCATCTTGAGTAAAACCTCTTGCTCTCTCAAGTCCATGTAAAACTCCAGATCTTTCATATCTATATACTGTCCCCATTTCAAAGAACCTTAAAGGAAGATCTCTGTAACTATGGACAAAAGAGTTATAAATAAGAATATGTCCCGGACAATTCATTGGTTTTATAGCATATTTTTGATCTTCTATATCTAAAAAGAACATATTCTCCCTAAAATTGTCCCAATGTCCAGATTTTTTCCATAACTCCATCTTCATAACATGAGGAGTAATTACAGGAAGATAACCTCTTTTCAAATGCTCCTTTCTTTCGAACTCTTCAATAATCAATCTTAATATTGCTCCTTTGGGAGGATAAAATACCAAACCTGGACCCGCCTCTTCAAAAATAAAGAATAAATTCAATTCTTTCCCAAGCTTTCTGTGATCTCTCTTTAAAGCTTCTTCTCTGTTCTTTAAATATTCTTCAAGATCATCCTTATTTAAGAAGGAAGTTCCATATATTCTTTGAAACATAGGGTTTTTTTCGTCTCCTCTCCAATAAGCTCCCGATGAATTAAGAAGCTTAAAATATTTTACCCATCCTGTGGAGGGAAGATGAGGTCCTTTACATAAATCTATAAAATCTCCTTGTTTATAAAAAGATATTATCTCCCCTTCAGGAATTTCCTCTAAAAGCTCAATTTTAAAATCTTCACCTAAATCTTGTAAAAGTTTTTTTGCTTCTTCCCGTGATAATTCTATTCTTTCTAAGGGTAAATTTTTCTCAATTATTTCTTGCATTTTTTTCTCAATTTTTTCTAAATCTTCTTGAGTAAAGGGGTCTTTTTTGTAAAAATCATAGTAGAAACCATCTTCTATGGAAGGACCAATTCCCAATTTTACATCTGGGAATAATTCCTTTACAGCATTTGCCATAATATGAGCAGTAGTATGCCTATATATATCCCTTCCCTCAGGAGAAGCCCAGTCTAAAATTAATACCTCAGAATTATCCTCTGGAGTGTAAGTTAAATCATATAATTTATCATTAATCTTAGCCCCTAAGGCAATGCCTTCTAATCCTTTTTCTTTAACTTCTGATAATATATCCTTATTACATTCCCAAGTCTTATCCTTCCATTTCATAATCCATGCCATGTTCCTACCTCCTTAAAGTTTATTAAAAATAAAGCTCCCGCCCTAAAGGACGGGAGCCCCGTGGTTCCACCTTAATTGGGCTTTTCACCCACTCTTAATCTTTAACGGGATTACCCGTTTTCACTTACTCTCCTCTAAAAAGGATTTCGGTGAAAAAACTCTGAGGTGGTCTTCCCCTTATAAAACTTAGAAGGGCTCCCACCAAATTGCCCTTCCTCTCTGAAAGCTTTAATAAGGGTACTCTCCTCTTCTCAGCCTTTCCTATATGGTGGGCGCGGGTGGGATTGAACCACCGACCCCTACCGCGTCAAGATAGTGCTCTTCCACTGAGCTACGCGCCCTTTTGGACTTAATTATAAAACCTTATAGAAAAATATGTCAAGAAGATAATTGGGAAAGAAACTTATCGAGAATTATCATTGCAGACTGCTGGTTTTTTATAATTTTTCTTTTTTCTCTTCTAACATTTCCTTCAATCAAAATCCTTTCAGCTTCTAAGCTAGTAAATCTTTCATCCATATAATAAACTGGTAATGAAAATTTTTCCCTCAATAATTTTCCAATCTTACGAACTTGCAAGCTTCTTTCTGTTTCCCTGCCTTTTAAAGATATAGGAAGTCCTATAACAAATCCCTTAACCTCATAATTTTTGATTACTTTTTCTATGAGAGACAAAAATTCTTTTTTACTTTTGTATTCAAAAACTCCTAATCCTTGAGGAATAATTCCTAAGGGGTCAGAAATTGCTAATCCAATATATTTTTCTCCCCAATCTATAGCTAACCATCTTCCCATGTTAAATCTTTATCTCTTTTAATATATCTTCTACTATTTTCCAGTTTTCAATTTTATCTACATTTATCTGAGCAAGAGTATCTTTCCCTCCACCTTTTCCATTGAGTTTACTATTTAAAATGTTTGCTATGTCCTTTGCAAGAATTCCTTTTTTAGTTAAGCTTGGAGAAATCATAATATTTATAAAGGTCTTATCTCCCTGATCCATACCTAATACAATTAAACTCTCTGCCTTTCTACTCTTTAAGTAATCGCCCAATTTTCTTAGACTTTCTATAGAAGGAAGATTAACTTTATCAGTAAAAATATTTATCTCGTCTTTAACTATCACTTTGTTTAACAATCTATTTCCTTCATACTCTAAGACTATGTTTTCAAGAGTTCTAATTTTTTCCTCTTTTTCTTTTAAAAGATTCATTGTTTTAATCCATTTCTGTTCCAGTTCATCTAAATTATTAGTTTCAGATAACTTATAAAGGTTTAATAATGTTTTTCTATTAGAATTAAGATACTCCCATGCTTTTAGCCCGCACAGAGCAAATATTCTCCTTATTCCACTTCCTATTCCCTCTTCCTTTGTAATAAGAAAAAGACCAATATCTCCTGTTTGATCTACATGAGTTCCTCCACAAAGTTCCATACTCACATCTTGTATTTTTATCACTCTTACCTCTTTTTGATATTTCTCTGTAAATAATGCTATAGCTCCCATTTCTTTTGCTTTATCTAAAGTAGTATAAAACTTTTCTACCTTAAAATTGGAAATTATATAAGTATTTACTAATTTTTCGATCTCCTCTAATTGTGAAGAGGTTAAAGGTTGATAATGTGTAAAATCAAATCTTAGAAATTCTGGAGAAACTAAGGAGCCAGACTGCATTACATGTTCTCCCAAAACTTTTCTTAAGGCAGAATGTAAAAGATGAGTTGCAGTATGATGCCTTTGAATAGCTCCTCTCAAATTTTTATCTACCACCGCATTAACTTCTACCCCTTCTCTAATTTTCCCTTTTATTACTTTCCCCTTATGAAGAAAAAACTTTTCTCCTAACTTTTGAACATCTTCTACATAAATTTCAACTTCCTCATTAAAAATTTTCCCTTTATCTGCTACTTGTCCTCCGCTTTCTGCATAGAAAGGAGTCTTATCTAATATGAAATAAACATCTTCAGGAGAAGAAATTTCCTTCCCATGTTTTCCCTGAAGGAAAAATAGTATTTTAGATCTTGTTTCTAAAGAGTCATACCCTACAAATTCTGTAGGTGGAATTTCTTTTAATAAATAAAGTTCTTCATCAGAAAGGTTTATCCAAACACTTTCTAATTTTTCCTCCATAGAGGCTCTTGCCTTCTGTCTTTGTTCTTCCATTGCTCTATTAAATCCTTCTAAATCTATTTTCCATCCTCTTTCCTGAGCAATCTCTATAGTTAATTCAACAGGAAACCCATAGGTATCATAGAGTTTAAACACAAAATCTCCAGATAATTCTTTCTCTCCCTTCTTAGCCATGGAATCCAGAAGATAGAGACCTTGCTCCAAGGTCTTTAAAAATTGCTCTTCTTCTCTCCTAAGAACTCTCATTATGTAATCTTTTTTGGGATTTAGTTCAGGATAAAAAGAATTCATAATTTCCACAACCTTAGGAGCTAATCTATATAGGAATGGTTCTTCTACTCCCTTTTCAAAGGCTTTTCTTTCTGCTCTTCTTATTAATCTCCTTAAGACATATCCCCTGCCATCATTAGTGGGAACAACCCCATCCCCCATAAGAAAGGTTATTCCCCTTATATGATCAGAAATAATTCTTTCTGTTACTGAATCCTTTTGATTTAATATATTCCTAATCTCCTCTATTAGTGGCTGGAAGAGATCTGTTTCAAATACATTATTTACTCCTTCCACAACAGTAGTTATTCTTTCTAAACCCATTCCTGTATCGATATTTTTTTGAGGAAGGGGAGTCATTCTTCCTTCTTCGTCCATATAATAAGTCATAAATACAAGATTCCAAATCTCCATAAATCTATCACAAGGATCCCCAGGTTTACAATTTTCCTCTTCTTTATTTTTAGGTCCAAAATCATAATATATTTCAGAACATGGTCCACAAGGACCTGTGGGACCTGGGGGTCCCCAAAAGTTATCTTCCTTTCCTAATCTTATTATTCTTTCCCTTGGAATACCTATATATTTATGCCAAATTTCAAAAGCTTCCTCATCTTCTTCATATATAGAGATCCATAAAGAGGATAAGGGTAATTGGAGTTCTTTAATGAGAAATTCATAAGCAAATTCAATGGCTTCCTTCTTAAAATAATCTCCTAAGGAGAAATTCCCAAGCATTTCTAAAAAAGTCAAGTGTCTTGGAGTTGTACCTACCCTTTCTATATCAGTGGTCCTAAAACACTTTTGAATTGTAGTTATTCTTTTGGCAGGAGGTATTCCCTGTCCTAAAAAATAAGGTTTAAAAGGGACCATTCCTGCGGTGGTGAAAAGTAAAGTAGGATCATCAGCAGGGATCAAAGACGCACTTGGAAGATGTAAATGTCCCTTTTCTACAAAATATTTTATAAATTTTTCTCTTATTTCTTGACTCACTCTCATCTTCAACCTTCCCTTACTTTATAAAAATCCCCGCCATGCCGTGATGCTACATGCCTTTGCGCCCTCTTCCCCAATACGTTTTAAGCCTCGCCTATCTTGGTTATGTAGCTCTTCCGAGCTGCAATCCCAAGACAGGACGCCGGCTTATCTGAAGAAAGGTGTTGAGCCAAGGACACGTTCGCACCACGCACACAGCAGGGTCCTCTTCTTTACTATATAACATTTTTCAAGACTTTTTTCAAGATACCTTATGGAAAACTATTTTGTTGGGATTGTTATAGGTATCTTCTGCATTAATAATCCTAACCTAACTCTTATCATAGCAATAAGCTGAGGGTCTACCTTATCCCCTAAGGAATCAATCTTTTTATAAACAGAAATAGCTTCTAAAATTTTTCCCTGTTCCTCATATATAGAGCCTAAAATATATAAAGCTTGAGGATGTTCTTTATTCTTCCTCAAAACTTCATTTATATCCTTTTCTGCTTTTTCCAATTTTCCTTCTCTTAAATATTCAGTAGCTCTATGAAGATAAAATTCTTCTTCTGTTTTATATAACTTCTTAGCTTTCTCAAAGGTTTTAATACTCTCAGGAGATCCTTTAATTTCTTGTATTGTTCCTAATTTTATCCAAACTTCTGCCTTAGTAGGAAATTTTTCTGTAAGTTTTATCATTTCTTTTTCTGCTTCACCATATTTTCTTTCTTTTACCAACTTGTCAACATAAGAAAAAGTGTTTAGTATCTCTTCCTCTGGGGTCTTGTAAAAGGTAAAGAAAAGAAGTAAAACTATTATGATAATCCCTATAATACTTGACAGAGTTAAAATCCTCTTTAATTTCTTTTTTCTTTCTTCCTCTATTATCTCAGGGACATGCCACCACCAAAATTCGCGAGGATAGGAGGCTTTCGAAAGCAGAGAAGAATTTCTTAATCCCTTGTTTAAAATTCTTATATTAGATTTTGCTATGGAATCTATCTCCTGTAATCTTACCAATTCTGGCTCTATAGGAACTTTGAGATTAGTCAATTCTCCTATTAATTCTTGTATCTCTTGCCTTAGAGTTATAAATTTTTCACAATTTTCCTGAAGCTTTTTAGAATTGGGAACAATTATATCACCTAAAAGTCTTCTTGTTTCCTCTAATTTTTCCCTTAAATTCTCTAATGGGCTCTCCTTCACAAAATCACCTCCCCTACCCCAATATTATAACAACTGCTACAGCATATTTGTTAGAATGGGAAAGACTAATTTTTATATCTTTTATTCCTCTTTTTACTGCTTCCTCTAAAGCTTTATTTTTTAATCTAATCTCTGGTTTTCCATTTAAACCTGTCAATATTTCTATATCTCTCCAGCACCATCCTTTATATCTTCCCCCTAAAGCTTTTATAAAGGCTTCCTTTGCAGAAAATCTTACCGCTAAGGATGGGAAAATATTTTTTTTATTGATCAATTGTCTTCTTTCTTCAATGGAAAAGATCCTTTCTATGAAATTTCTATGTCTTTGATAAGCTTCTCTAATTCTATCTATTTCTATAATATCTAACCCTAATCCTAAAATTTTTAAATTATCTTCCATTTCATTCCACCGTCACAGATTTTGCTAAATTTCTTGGTTGGTCAATTTCTCTTCCTAACTTTTCCGCTACATAATAAGCGAATAGTTGCAAAGGAACTGTTATAAAGAAAGGATAAAACTTAGGATCAAACTCAGGAATCGGTATTATATCATTAGCAATATCTTTAACTTTACTATCACCCTCATTTGCTATAGCAATAATAGGTGCTTTTCTTGCTTTTACTTCCTCTAAGTTAGAAAAAATTTTATTATATGTCTCATCTCTTACTACTATAGCCACCACAGGAGTATTTTCATCTAATAAGGCAATAGGACCATGTTTCATTTCTCCTGCTGATACTCCTTCTGCATGTTGGTAAGATATCTCTTTAAGTTTCAAAGCTCCCTCTAAGATTAATGGAAAATTTCTTCCTCTTGCAATATAAAGGAAATTTCTATTTTGAGAATATTTATAAGCAATTTCTTTTATTAAATCTATTTGAGATAAAATCTTTTCCAAATACACAGGAATTTTTCTTAAATTTTCCCAATCTATATTATTCTCTCCATACAACTTTTGCTTTATATATTCTTTCAAAAGATAAATGAAAGCTAATTCTGCCATAAAGGTTTTTGTTGCAGCTACCCCAATTTCTATTCCTGATCTTAAGAATAAATTAAAATCACTCTCTCTTGCAATAGTACTTCGGGGGTTATTAGTCAGGGAGAGAATTTTTGCCCCTCTCTCTTTTGCTAATCTTAATGCAGCAATAGTATCAGCAGTTTCTCCTGACTGACTTATAGCTATAAACAATGTATTTTGATTTAATTTCGGTTTTCTATATCTAAATTCGGAAGAATAATCAACTTCTATATTATAAGGTAATTCTTCTTCCCAAAGATATTTTGCAAAATATCCAGCATGATACGAAGTTCCACAAGCCACTATAAATATTTTATCTATTTCTTCCCATAATTTCCCGTCCTCTTTAAAATCCTTAAAGTAAAAAATATTCCCTTCTTTTTCAATCCCACCACTAAAGATTTCTCTCAAAACTGTGGGCTGTTCAAATATCTCTTTTAGCATATAATGAGGATATTCTCCTTTATCAACAGAAATTTTTTCCTTAGAAAGCTTTATAGGTGTAATAGTTAAATTTCTTATACCATTTTTCAGATCATAAATTTCTACTTTTTTAGGAGTAAGAATAACTAATTGGTCATCCTCAGGGAAAACAAAATCTTCTACCCAAGATGAGAGGGCAGGAATATCCGAGGCAATAAAGATTTCGTCTCTCCCTAAACCTACTATTAAGGGGCTTTGCCTTTTAATAGCATAAAGAGTTTCAGGATTTTCTCTATCTAATATTACCAATGCAAAAGAACCCTCTAAATTATCAACTACTTTTTTGAAAGAAGATATTATACCTTTTTCAGTAAATTCTTCTAAAAGGTGAGCTACTACTTCTGTATCTGTTTGGCTCTTAAAAACATGCCCTTTACTAATTAAATACTCCTTTAATTCTTTATAGTTTTCAATTATACCATTATGAACAACAGCAAAACGGCCACTACAGTCTCCATGAGGATGAGCATTTTCTACAGTGGGTTCTCCATGAGTTGCCCATCTAGTATGCCCAATTCCAATAAAACTTTCTTCATTATCCACAACCTTCTCTAAAAGACTTACTTTTCCCACAACTTTTTTAATTTTCATTTCTTTTCCCACTAAAGTTGCTATCCCTGCAGAATCATATCCTCTATATTCTAACATTTTTAGTCCCTTTAAAATATAAGGTATACATGGATTTCTACCAGTATAACCAAAAATTCCACACATCTTTCTCCTCCTCATAAGAAAATTTTATGAGAAGGAGATTTTCCCTACTTGCCTTGCTACTGGAAACCTTTTGTCCTGGCAGTCACCCACCAGTTTTGTGAGTTTCCTTTAAGGCAGGTAGCAACTGCCTGGAGGCATCCGCCGAAAACCTCGATAAACCTCCACCTCGTCAACTTACCCTATATAGGGTAAGTCCAGGCGCTTAAGTTAAAAGAGAAATTACTTTATTCTTAATCTCTTTTATATATTCTTCTAAAAGGCTTTCGGGAACATCTCCTTCTAAAGTAATTCTTAAAACGGGTTCAGTACCTGAAGGTCTCACTACATATCTAATATTGTTTTCTTTTATCACCTCCTTTACTCTCTCTTCAATAATACTTAACATCTCAAAAGGAAATTTTCCTCTTAAAGGTATTTTCTCATTTTTCTGAGGATACTGGGGGATAGATTTAGCTAATTCACTTAAAGAAACATTCTCTTCTTTTAGGATCTTTGTAAGAAATAATGAGGTGAGAAGCCCATCCCCTGTAGGCAGATAGTCAAAGAGAATAATATGCCCTGAAGGTTCCCCTCCAAGATTTAAATTTTCTTTTGAAATTTCCTCTAAAATATATCTATCTCCAACTTTTGTTCTTATTAGAGAAATATCTCTATCTTTAAGATATTTCTCAAGTCCTAAATTAGTCATTAATGTCCCCACAACCGTATTTTTTTTAAGTGTATTTTTCCCTTTCAAATAAGAAGCAATGATCCCAAGAATTCTATCTCCATCCACTATAGTGCCATCTTCAGCAAAAGCTAAAGTTCTATCACCATCTCCATCATAAGTAAATCCAATTTTAGCACCAGATTTTTTAAAATCTTCTAATCCTTTTTCAGGATATACCGCGCCACAATTTTTATTGATATTTGTCCCATCATAATTACAATTGCTTGTAATTACCTCTGCCCCCAATTCCTTAAATAACTCAGGACCTATTTCTGAAACAGCTCCATTGGCACAGTCCATCATGATCTTCCATCCTGACAAATCAACCCCTACAGCATTCTTTAGAAAATCCTTATATATCTTTCTTCCTTCTGAAAAATCAATACTTCTTCCTATATTTTCACCATAAGGTCTATGAAATTTATCCTCTTGAGAGTCAATTAATTTTTCTATCTCTTCTTCTACATCATCTGAGAGTTTAAATCCATCCTTTCCAAAGATTTTAATACCATTATACTCCACAGGATTATGAGATGCAGAAATCATTATACCTGCTAATACATCAGGATAGTTTTTAACAAGATATGCAATTCCAGCGGTTGGAATAATTCCTACATTTAGTACATCTATACCTGTAGAAAGTATCCCTGACTGTAGAGCAGAATTTAACATATCTTTTGAAATTCTTGTATCTTGCCCTATAATTATTTTCCCTTTCTTCTCTCTTAAATATCCTGCTAAAACTCTTCCCAACTTTAGGGCAAATTCTGGTGTTAATTCTTTATTAACTATTCCTCTTATACCATCAGTCCCAAAATATTTCTTCACTTATCATCCCTCCTTTCCTCTTCCCAAATTACCCAAGAGAAATTCTTAATTATTTTCCTGTTCTCAAAAAAAGCTTCTACTTTATAATTCTTTTTCACCTTTCCTTTAACAATTATTTTACTTCTTTCTTCTGGAATTCCTGTGATACTTATCACATCACATTTAAAATTTTCAAATTCTAATGTATATACTGATATATTTGTCCCTGCAATAGTATAAGGATTTAGTACTTCTCCTTTTAATTCTATTTCCTTTGCGAGAAAAAGTTCTGGATTCTTTTTAAACTCTTTCCATCTATTTCTCCAAGGAGTATCTAACCACCATTGATAATAACTATAACCCCAAAATAAAATAAAAAATATTCCTGTAAGGATATAAAAAATTTTGCGGAGACGCATAATCATGACCCCCTATATTATGATAGGAATTTTCTCACCACAAAAAGGACATAAATTACTATGAGATAACAAGTTTTTCTTTATAGAATATCCCTCTCTTACAATTAATTCCCTTTTACAATTAGGGCAAAAAGTTGTAGAGGTTTCTAAGTCCCATACATTGCCTAAGTAAACAAAATTTAGTTTCTCTTTTGCTATTGAAAAAGCCTTGAACAGTGTTTCATAGGGGGTAGAAGGTAAACTAAACTTATAGGCTGGAAAATATCGAGAAAAATGAAGGGGTATATTTTTATCTATATCCGCTATCCAGTCAACTAATTTTCTAATTTCCTCTTCTCCATCATTCCATGAGGGAATAATAAGAGTAGTAAGTTCCACATGAATATTTTTAGAATAAGCTAAGGAAATTATATTTAAAACCCTATCTAATCTTCCTTGGCACAGTTTTGAATAGAACTCTTGAGTAAAAGCTTTTAAGTCAATATTCATAGCAGAAATATAAGGGGCTAATTCCAAAAATGGTTCTTCCTCAATATACCCATTGGTCACTAAAACATTTTTTAGATCTTCTTCTTTAGCAATTTTTGAAGTTTCTAAAACAAATTCATACCATATAAAAGGTTCATTGTATGTATAGGCTATTCCAAAGGATTTATAAGATTTTGCAAGAGAAACCAATCTATACCCATCTATTTTCTCCAACTTTAATTCTTCAGGAGATACCTGTGAAATACTCCAATTTTGACAAAAGGGACATTTAAAATTACATCCTACAGTACCTACTGAAAGAATTAATTTCCCTGGATAAAAATGATAAAGAGGCTTTTTTTCTATAGGATCTAAAGCAATAGAACTTACAAGGTTATAATTGAGAGAATACAAAATTCCATCTCTGTTTTCTCTAACACCACATATTCCCCTTCTCCCAGAAGATATTAAACAATGGTGAGGACAGAGAAAACATTGAACTTCATGGTCCTTTAATTTTTTATAATATAGAGCTTCCTTCATTCATTCTTTATAACGGGTAACTTCAAATTTATAAATCTTATAATCCTCAGAAGGATGAATACCTGCTTTTGCCAGAGCAATTTCCAATTGTTTTTCAACAGTATCTACCCCTTCAAGGTCAGGTAAGAGAACACCCCTCCTCCATCCTTTTTCTACTACTATACCGTATTTTTTAGGATCTAATTCGTTTATACTACTTACTTCTTCTAAAGGAGAAAGTATGTCTACTGAAAATTCTAAATTGTCTAATTCTTGTAAACCAATAGGAGGAAATCTTGGATCTCTTACCGCAGAACTTATAGCATTTTGTATAATCTCATGAGCCAAATTTTCACAAGTTGGCTGAATAGTCCCTATGCATCCTCTAAGTCTTCCATCCTTTGTATGAATAGAAACAAAAACGCCTCCCTGTTTTTTTAATTCTAAAGGAGTATCTTCGGGAGGCTCTATAATTTTTCTCTCTTTTAAATATACCTCAATAGCTTTTTTCGCTAAGGAGATAATGAAATCTTTTAAATCCATAATATAAATTAACGCTTTGAATATTGAGGTGCACGACGAGCTCTCTTTAATCCATATTTCTTTCTTTCCTTTTCTCTTGGGTCTCTCTTTAATAGTCCCTCTTTCTTTAATATACTCCTAAAATCAGGATTAAGAGCTGTAAGAGCCTTCGCAATGCCGTGAGCCAAAGCTTGTGCCTGTGCAGAGACCCCTCCTCCAATGGCATCAGCAATAATGTCTACTTGATCCTTCATCCCTGTAAGTTCCAAAGGTTTTTTAGCTATTACATGGAAAAATATCCTTCCTCCAAAATATTCTTCCATAGGCTTATCATTTACAATAATCTTTCCCTCTCCAGGAAAACGGAGCCACACTTTAACTCTCGCAGTTTTCCTACTTCCCACTTCATGAATTACTTTACTTTCTTGAATATTCAATTCCAACATTGATCCCTCCTAAATATTCAATACCTTAGGTTGTTGAGCTTGATGAGGATGTTCAGGTCCTGGATAAACCTTAAGCTTTTTAATCATTTTTCTCCCAAGAGAATTTTTAGGAAGCATACCTTTTACAGCAAAATAAATCATTCTTTCTGGATGCTTTGCCCTCATTTCTTTTGCAGTTATAAGTTTCATACCACCTGGATATCCAGAATGTCTAAAATAAACCTTAGTATTTTCCTTTTTCCCTGTTAATACCACGTCTTTTGCATTAATAACTATTACAAAATCTCCTGTATCCACATGAGGAGTATAAATAGGTTTGTGCTTACCTCTCAAAATTTTCGCAATTTCAGAAGCTAATCTTCCTAAGGTCTTTCCTTTAGCATCTACAAGGAACCATTCTCTTTTTATCTCTTCTTTTTTTGCCATATAAGTTGACATTACATTTCCTCCTTTCTCTAAGACTCTTAATATAATATACTTTTAAGATAAATGTCAATATTTTACTTTATAAAGATATAAACCTTGAGGAGGCGCACAAGGGGAAAATCTATCATTAAACTTTCTTTCTAAATAAGCCCTCCACTCTTCAATTTTTCTCTTCCCCATTCCTAATTCTACCATGCTACCCACAAGAAATCTTATCATTTTTCTTAAAAAATGGGAAGCGGATATAAAAAATATTAAAAATTCGCCATGAAATTTCCAGTAAGAATCTTCGATCTCAAGTATTGTATTTTTTTCATTATCTAAGACACAAAAATTAATAAAATCATGCCTTCCTATAAGCATCTTTGAGGATTCTAAAAGTATTTCTTTATTTAAAGGATATTTTATCCACCAAACAAAATCTTTTAAAAAAGGAGATAAAATCTCAGAGTTATAAATAACATAGATGTATGTTTTGCTTTTAGCACTATACCTTGCATGAAAACTTTCTTCCACTTTCTCTATATCTTTTAAAACTACATCTTCTGGCAATAATGAATTTATTGCATGCTTTAGTCTTTCTAAATCCCAATCCTTAGAGGATTTAAAACTTACCACTTGATTTAAAGCGTGAACACCAGCATCTGTCCTCCCCGCTCCAAAGGTTTTAACCTTTTCCTGAAAAAGTTTTTCTAATATCTCTTCCAAAATTCCCTGAACTGTTCTTCTGCCAGGTTGTTTTTGAAATCCATAAAAATTTTTACCCATATAAGAGATAGTTAATTTCCAGGTGGGCATAAATCTAAATTACCAGTAAAAATATAGAGAAAATGATTATAAAGGATATATATAAAGTTTCTTTTATTCCCCAATAAACTTTCTTATAACGAGTTCTACCCTTTGCACCCCTATATCCTCTTGCTTCCATTGCTTCCGCTAATTCTCCCGCTCTTCTAAAGGCATTTAAAAAAAGAGGAATTATTATAGGTAAGAGGCTTTTTGCCTGCTCAATAAGATTTCCTTTCCCAAATTCTGCCCCTCGAGATTTTTGTGCCTTAATTATTTTATCTGTCTCTTCTAAGAGAGTAGGGACAAACCTTAATGCTATTGTCATCATCATCGAAAATTCATGAACAGGAAATTTAAGGTAATTTAAAGGCTTTAAAATATCTTCTAATCCATGAGCTAATTCCAAGACTGATGTAGTGAGAGTTAAAAGGGAGGTAATCATAACTAAAAAGATAAGTCTCGAGGACATAAAAATAGCCATTTTAACTCCTTTTTCTGTTATATGTAAAATTCCATACCTTAAGAATACCTTTCCTCCCTCTTCTCCAAAGAAAAGATGAATGAAAAAAGTGAAAAGTACAAGAAAATATATAGGCTTTAAACTACGAAGAAAATATTTAAATGGTATTTTTGAGAGCAGAATTTCTAAGATTATGAAACCAAAGAAAATGGCATAAGAAATATCTAATTTTATAAGAAATAGCAGAATAACAAGCCAAAAAGTTGCTATTAATTTAGCACGAGGATCTAAACTATGTAATATAGAACTTCCAGGAATATATTGCCCTAAGGGAAAACTCCTTAACATTTCCATAATGCTGTATAGCCTTTATAAGCTAGAATAATTTCTGCCATCTCATTTAATGTCATATAACCATTGACAGGATATCCTTTTTTCTCTAAAATTTCTACAATTTCGAGAATTTGAGGAAGCTCTAAGCCCATCTCTATTATTTTCTGCTTTTGTTTAAAAAGAAGATCTTTCGAACCATCAAAAATAAGATTCCCTTTATGTAATACTATAACTCTATGAATTAATGGTATTATTTCATCTAAATCATGGGAAACAATAATTAATGTTTTGCCTTTTTTTGCCCAATTATTGAGATATTGCATTATTTCCCTTTTCCCCTTAGGATCTAAATTAGCAGTAGGCTCATCTAAAACCAGCACCTCTGGATCCATTGCTAAAACACTTGCAATAGCTAATCTTCTTTTCTCACCTCCTGATAGAGAAAAGGGAGAACGATCCTTAATTTCTTCATATTTTAATCCCACAGTATTTAATGCCCTTTTAACTATAGTTTCCATTTCTTCCTCTTTAAATCCTACATTTCTTGGTCCAAAGACTACCTCTTCAAAAACTGTTTCTCCAAACAATTGGTGTTCAGGGTACTGGAAAACTAATCCTATAATTTTACATATTTCTTTTATAGACCATTCTCTTATATCTTTCCCTTTTAAATAGACTCTTCCTTCTGTAGGTTGCAAAAGTCCATTAAATAATTGAATAAGAGTAGATTTACCTGAGCCTGTCTCTCCAAAAATACCTATTCTCTCTCCTTCTGTTATAGAAAGAGAGATATTCCTCAGGGCAGTTCTCTCTAATGGGGTATCTTTTAGATAATGGAAACTTACATTTTCTAAGAAAATTAAAGACATCTACTAAGTTCCTCAACAGTAAGAATAGGATAGGGAATATCTAAGCCTCTTTTCTTAAGAAATCTTGATAATTGAGTAACTAAAGGCAAGTCTAAGCCCCATTTTATAATCTCTGAATCCTTACTAAAAACTTCTCTTGGGGTCCCCATAAATACCATCTCTCCATTATTTAAAACTACCACTTTCTCCGCCAAAATTATTTCTTCCATATGGTGCGTAATTAATATCATAGAAATTTTTTCTTTCTCGTAAAGATATCTTATAATACTTAAAACTTCTTTTCTTCCTCTAAGATCCAACATTGTAGTAGGCTCATCTAAAATAATATATTTAGGGAGCATTGCTAAAACACCTGCTATAGCAACTCTCTGTTTTTGTCCTCCTGACAGAAGATGAGGAGGATAGTTTCTATATTCACTCATTCCTACAGATTTTAAAGCAAATTCTATTCTTTCCTTTATCTCTTGAGGAGATAGACCTAAATTTTCACAGCCAAAAGCTACATCCTCTTCTACAGTCATACCTATAATTTGATTGTCTGGATTTTGAAAAACTAATCCTACCTTTTGTCTTATTTCCCAAACTCTATCTTCATTCTTGGTATTTATACCATCTACAATTACATCTCCATAAGTAGGGATTAATAACCCATTCATAAGTCTTGCCAATGTAGATTTTCCAGAACCATTAGCTCCCACCACAGCCCAAAAGGAAGGAGAAGGTATCTCTAAATTAAAATTTTTAAGAGCTACCTTCTCCTGAGAGGTCCCTTCTTGGTAGACAAAGGTTACATCTTTGATTTCTATCATCTACACCAATTCTACTACAGCCTCTAAAGCTGCATCTCCTCTTCGAGTACTTGCCTTAAGTACTCGAGTATATCCACCATTTCTTTCTCGATATTTAGGAGCAATCTCAGTAAAGATTTTTCTAACTAATTCTCTATCAGGTATTAGACTATACACTAATCTACGATGATAAACAGAATCTTCTTTTGCTAAAGTTATAACCTTTTCTGCTAAACGTATAAGCTCTTTAGCTCTGGGATAAGTAGTTATAATTCTCCCATGTTTGAAAAAAGAAAGTAATAAAGCTTTCAATAAAGCCTTTCTTTGAGGAGTAGGTTTACTCAATTTTCTATATGCCTTACGATGTCTCATTAGATTCATCTCCTTTCTCGGAAGTAGATAATGAATATCCCTTTGCTTTTAATTTTTCTTTGAGTTCTTGAAGAGACTTTTGTCCAAAATTTTTAATATTCATAAGCTCTTCTTCAGTTTTAGTTAATAAATCTTCAAGAGTATGAATACCTGCCATTCTTAAAGCATTATATGCTCTCGTAGATAATCCTAAATCTTCTAATGTTAAAATTTTCTTCTCTTCTTCCTGGACAGAAGGTAATTCCTTTTCAACCTCTGGTGGGGAATACTCCTGTTCTAAAATAAATCTTGCATGCTCCATAAGAATTCTTGCTGCTTCTTTTAATGCCAGATCAGGAGAAATAGAACCATTGGTCCATATATTTATCACTAAGCGATCCAAATCTGTTCTTCTTCCTACTCTTGTTTTTTCTACTTCATAACTTACTTTTTTTACAGGAGAGAAGATAGAATCCAAGATCAAAACACCAATAGGTTGTCCTGGTATTTTATTCTCTTCTGCTGATACATAACCCTTCCCTTTTCTAACTTCTACTTCCATATAAAGAGGAACCTCTTCAACTAAAGTAGCAATAACTAAATCAGGATTTATTATTTTTACATTTGCAGGAACCTTAAAATCACTTGCTTTTACCACCTTTGGCCCCATAACATCTAATTGTAAAGTATGAGCTTCGTTATCTTCAATTTTTACTACTAACTTTTTAAGGTTCAACAAAACTTCTAATATGTCCTCTTTCATTCCTTTGTAAACTTCTAATTCATGTCTTATTCCTTCAATTCTTACAGAAGTAACAGCAGCTCCCTCTATAGAGGATAGTAAGATTCTCCTCAAAGAATTCCCAATAGTCCAACCGTATCCTCTTTCTAAGGGTTCTATAACAAATCTTCCATATGTCTCATTCAGTTCCTCGATAAAGACTTTTCTTGCTTCTTCAATCAATTTATCTACCTCCTTAAATATCTCCATTAACGAGAGTAGAACTCAACAATTAATTGTTCTTGGACAGGAACATCTATTTCTTCTCTTGTAGGTAATCTTAGAACTTTTCCTTTTAAATTTTCTCTATCTACTTCTAACCAAGAAGGAACATGTTTGTTTGGAAAAGTTTCAAGGGCTTCTCGAACTGGAATAAGTTCTTTCTCTGCAACTTCGATTACATCTCCAATTTTAACATTATAAGATGGGATATTAACTTTTTTGCCATTTACAAGTATTTTTCTATGCAAAACCAATTGTCTTGCTTGATCTCTACTCAAAGCCCATCCTAAACGATAGACTACATTATCTAAACGTGTTTCTAAAATTTGAAGAAGTCTTTCACCTGTTACACCCTTACCCTTTGATGCTTCTTCAAAGTATCTTCTAAATTGACGTTCTAATACACCATAAATTCTCTTTAATTTCTGTTTTTCCCTCAATCTTAATCCATATTCAGTTAGCTTCCTTTGAGTTTTTCCATGTTGTCCTGGAACAGATTTTCTTCTATCAAAGGGACATTTATTGCTAAAACATTTTGTCCCTTTAAGATATAATTTAATTCCCTCTCTTCTACATAAACGGCAATCTGGTCCTGTATATCTTGCCATATTTCTCCTCCTTTTCACACTCTACGTCTTCTTGGTGGTCTACACCCATTATGGGGTATAGGTGTAACATCTTTTATTAAATTTATCTCTAAACCAGCAGCCTGAAGAGACCTTATCGCAGTTTCTCTTCCAGGTCCTGGTCCTTTAACTAAAACATCCACTCTCTTCATTCCATACTCCATAGCCTTTTTAGCTGCCATCTCTGCTGCTAATTGAGCAGCAAAAGGAGTTCCTTTTTTTGTTCCTTTAAAACCTGCAGTACCTCCACTTCCCCATGCTATCACATTCCCATCAGGATCAGTTATAGTAACAATAGTGTTGTTAAAAGTTGAACTTATATGTGCCACACCCTCAGGCACAACTTTCTTTTCTCTTTTTGGTCCTCTAACTCTTTTTTTCTTTGCCATTAACTTTTTAACCTCCCAAATACAAATTTTTATTTTTCTTTACGTCTTGCACCTACAGTCTTACGAGGACCTTTTCGGGTCCTTGCATTACAACGAGTTCTTTGACCTCTCACAGGTAAACCAAGTTTATGCCTAATTCCTCTATAACAGCCAATTTCTATTAATCTTCTGATGTTACTAGCAACTTCTTGTCTTAAGTCTCCTTCAACTTTATAATTTTTCTCAATCTCCTCACGTAATCTGCTTATTTCTTCCTCTGTTAAATCTTTAACTCTTTTGTTAGGATCTACTTTAGTTACTTCTAATATTTTTTTACTTGTAGTGCGACCAATTCCATAAATATAAGTTAGAGCAATCTCGACTTTCTTGTCTTTTGGTAAATCTACACCTGCAATTCGAGCCATCTATTTTCTCACCTCCTTATCCTTGCTTTTGTTTATGTCTTGGATTTTCACAAATTACCATTACTTTACCTTTTCTTCTTATAATTTTACATTTTTCACATATCTTTTTAACAGAAGCTCTAACTTTCATCTTTAACCTCCTTACTATTTGAAGTAAAACGATATATAATTCTTCCCTTAGTTAAATCATATGGAGATAATTCTACTTTGACTCTGTCCCCAGGCATGACTCTAATAAAATTCATTCTCATTTTACCAGAAACATAAGCTAAAATTTCAAATCCATTATCAAGCTCTACCTTGAAAGTAGCATTAGGTAGAGCATCTTTTACCGTTCCTATAACTTCAATTACTTCTTTCTTATCCATACATCCCCTTATTCCCCTTGAGTAATAATCTCAGGACCATTATTAGTTATTATTATAGTATGTTCGAAATGAGCAGACAAACTTCCATCAACGGTAACAGCAGTCCAGCCATCATCTAATATTCTTACTTCATAATCGCCTACAGATACCATTGGTTCTATAGCTAAGGCTAAACCTTCTTCTAAAATAGGTCCCTGACCAGGTGGTCCAAAATTAGGAACATTTGGAGGTTCATGCAAATGTCTTCCTATTCCATGCCCGAGAAAATCTCTTATCACATTAAAATTATTTTTCTCTACATGTTCTTGAATAGCCCACGAAATATCTGATAAGTGATTCCCTATTCTTGCCTTTTCAATACCTTTCCATAGAGCTTCTTCTGTAACTTGAATAAGTCTCAAAGCTAAAGGAGATACGTTACCTACAGGATAAGTTTTTGCAGAGTCCACATAAAATCCATTATATTCTAATCCTATATCAATACTTACTATATCTCCATTTTTCAATATTTTGTTTTTCTTAGGAATACCATGAACTATTTCATTATTTATTGATACACAAATTACCTCTGGATATCCCCTATAGCCTTTAAAAGCAGGCTTTGCTCCATATTTATATATTAAGCCTTCTACTTTTCTGGATAATTCATAAGTAGATATACCCTCTCGAATATATTCCTCTAATTCTTTAAAAATTCTTGCTAAAATTTTTCCTCCTTTTCTCATTTTATCTATATCTTTCAAAGACTTTAGTTCTATCATTCTACCACCCTTAGAATATTTTGTGTTACAATTTCTCTTTCTCCTTCCCCATTTATTTCATACAATATACCTTCATTCTTATAATACTCTAACAATCCTTGACTTTCCTTATAATATGTCTCAAGTCTTTCTTTAATTACTTCTTCTCTATCATCACTCCTTTGATAAAGCTCACCACCACAGATATCACATTTATTATCTTCTTTTGGGGGCATAGATATTAAATTGTAAATAGCACCACAATTCTTACATACTCTCCGAGCAGTCAGTCTTCTTATTACAAGCTCATCGGAAACCTTTAAATATATAACTTTTGGTAATACATTTTTTTCTAACAAAAACTTCTTTAAAAATTCAGCTTGAGAAATTGTTCTTGGATATCCATCCAAAATAAAACCATTTTTACAATCATCCTTTGTTATTCTTTCCTCTACTACCGCCCAAACTAATTCATCTGGTACTAATTTTCCAGTATCTAAATATTCCTTTACTCTTTTTCCTAAAGGTGTTCCATTTTTTACTGCTTCTCTAAAAATATCTCCAGTAGAAATATGAGGAATGTTTAAGATAGTACTTATCTCTTTAGCATGAGTACCCTTTCCTGCACCTGGCGGTCCAAAAAATATTAACACCTTCATTTTAAAAACCCCTCATAACTTTTCATTATCATTTGAGCTTCTAAAGTTTTTATAGTATCTAAAATAACACCAACCATAATTAGAATACTTGTCCCACCCAACTGAAATTCTGTAACTCCTGTAAGTCTTTCTATGAAAGTAGGTATCAAGGCTATCAAACCTAAGAATACTCCACCAAAGAAATTAAGTTTATTTAGTGTATTCGCTAAATATTCTTCAGTGGGCTTTCCAGGTCTTACTCCTGGTATAAATCCACCATACTTTTTAAAATTCTCAGATAACTCAGCAGGATCAAATACAATAGAGGCATAAAAGTAAGTAAATCCCAAAACTAACAAAAAATAAAGTATAGGATACAAGAAAGAATTAGGAGAGAAAATATTTAAAATGTTCTTTAGCCACGGAACATTAGCAAATTGACCTATAGTTGGCGGAATCATTAGTATAGTAATTGCAAATATTATAGGGATAACTCCCGCCTGATTTAACTTCAAGGGGAGATAAGTAGACTGACCTCCATATACTCTTCTTCCCACAACTCTACGAGAATACTGAACTGGAATTCTTCTTTCCGCGCTTTCTTCCCAAACTACTCCTACGATTATTGCAATAAGAAGGATAAAAAATATTATAACATTTAAAAGACCAATTTCACCTCTCTGAAGCAAAAGAAAAGTTCTTGCAAGATCTGTAGGAAAACGAGCTAATATAGAAGCTAAGATCAAAAGAGATACACCATTTCCTACTCCGTATTGAGAGATTTGCTCTCCTAACCACATTATAAATGTTGTTCCAGCGGTCAATGTAATCACTGTAGTTAAAACATATAAAGGTGTGAGTTGGGGAATAACTTTATAATTATGCATAAAAATAGTTAATCCCAAAGCCTCTATAGCAGCAAGAAGTACTGTCAAGTTTCTCGCGTAGCGAGTAAGTTTTCTTCTTCCGTCTTCTTCTTTTTTTAAAGCTCCTAAGGATGGAAATACTACAGTAAGAAGTTCCATCATAATAGATGCATTTATAAAAGGTGTTATACCCATTGCAAATATAGAAAACCTTGCAAGGGCTCCTCCTGTAAATAAATCTAAAAATCCTAAAAGACCTTGAGATTTAAATAGATTACTTAAAGCTACCCTATCTACTCCTGGCACTGGTATATGAGCTCCAAATCTATAAACCGCAAAAATAAAAAGGGTAAATAATATCTTTTTTCTTAAATCAGGAAGCTTAAAAGCTCTTATCAATGTATCAAACACTATTCCATCACCTCTACTTTTCCGCCTGCCTTTTCAATTTTTTCACGGGCTGAGGCACTAAAAGCATGAGCTTTGACAATCAAAGGTTTCGAAAGTTCTCCATTTCCCAAGATTTTTACTCCCCAATTAATCTTTTTAATTATTTTCTTCTCTAATAAAATATTAGGATCCACAACATCATTAGGATTAAAATGCTTTTCCAATACATCTAAGTTAACTATGGTATATTTCCTGTAGGGAGCATTAGGTATTCCACCAAGTTTTGGAAGTCTCCTAGTAAGAGGTGTTTGTCCTCCTTCAAATCCAGGACGAGTTCCATCTCCTGTTCTTGCATTTTGACCGCTCATTCCTCTCCCTGCATATTTTCCTGAAGCTGCATATCCACAACCAACTCTTTTTGGTTCTTTCCTTGATCCTGGTTTTGGTTTTAATTGAGAAAGCTTCAATTTTCTCCCTCCTCATTTGAAGACTTTTGAGGAATTCCTATAATTTCATTTATCCTTTTTCCCCTCATTTTTGCTATATCAGGAAGTCCTCTTAATGATTTTAATGCATTTAAAGTTGCTTGAGCCAAATTTATAGCATTAGTTGAACCTAAGGATTTTGCTAAAACATTCTTGATTCCCGCTAATTCTAAAACAGCTCTTGCAGCTCCCCCTGCAATAACCCCAGTACCAGGAGCAGCAGGTTTTAATAAAATTTTAGACGCTCCTAATTTGCCAATAACCTCATGAGGAATAGTCTCTTTACTTATAGCAACTTTTACCGCATTCTTTTTTGCCTTCCTGGTTGCTTTCCTTATAGCATCTGGAACCTCAGCAGCCTTAGCAATACCTACACCTACTGTCCCTTGCTCATCTCCAACAACAACTAAAGCTCTAAATCTTAAATTTTTCCCTCCTTTTACAACCTTTGCTACTCTTCTAATCTCTACAACTCTTTCTTTAAAAACAGGTTCTAACTCTTTGCTCAAAATACTCCCTCCTTACTTTTAAAATTCCAATCCTTCTGCTCTTGCACTATCAGCAAGAGCTTTTATTCTGCCATGATACAAAAATCCACCTCGATCAAAAACAACTTTTTTTATTCCCTTTTCTAAAGCTCTCTGTGCAATAGTTTTTCCTACTAATTGAGCTGCTTCTATATTATCAGTAGACTTTAATTGTTGTCTTAATTCTTTCTCTAAAGAAGAAGCGGAGACTAAAGTATGTCCTTTTGTATCATCAATTATTTGAGCATAAATATATCTCAAACTCTTATAAACAGCCAAGCGAGGTCTTTCTGGAGACCCAAATACTTTTTTTCTTATTCTTAGATGCCTTATTTTCCTTTTTTCTTTTCTGGACTCCTTTTTAATCATCATCACAAACCTCCTATTTCTTACCTGCTTTACCAGCTTTTTGGCGAATTTTTTCTCCAAGATATCTTATCCCTTTACCTTTATAAGGCTCTGCAGGTTTAATGCTACGAATATATGCAGCAAATTGTCCTACCTTTTCTTTATCTATTCCCCTAACAGTTATTTTAGCATTATCTTCTACAATAACATTTAATCCTTCAGGAATATTTAACTCTACTGGATGGGAAAATCCCAAATCCATAATCAATTTATTCCCTTGAATTCTTGCCCTATATCCCGTTCCTTGTATTTCTAACCTTTTCTCAAATCCTTGAATAACTCCTATAACCATATTATTAATAAGCGCTCTTGTTAATCCATGAAGTGCTCTTGTAAATTTTTCATCATTAGCTCTTTCAACTATTATTTGTTTATCCTGAATTTTTATAGATACTAAAGGATGAAAAGTCTTTTCTAAGACTCCTAAGGGACCTTTAACTCTTACCCCATTTCCCTCTAAGAGCTCCACTTCTACTTTTTCTGGAATTGGTATTGGTTTTCTTCCTATTCTTGACATATTAGTCTTTCCTCCTTTTTACCATACCATACAGAGAACTTCTCCACCAATACCTAAGGCTCTTGCTTCTCTATCAGTCATTATTCCTTTTGAGGTAGATATTATTGCAATTCCTAAGCCTCCAAGAACCTTAGGCAACTCATCTTTACCAGCATAATATCTTCTTCCAGGTTTACTTACTCTTTTTACTCCTTGAATTACCGGTACTTTATTAACATATTTTAAATAGAGACGAATAACCTTTTTAGGCTCTTCTCCAATAACTTCATATTTTTCAATATATCCTTCTTTAAGTAAAAGCTCTGTTATATTAAGCTTCAACTTAGAAAAAGGAATATCTACGGTAGGTTTTCTCCTTTGATTAGCATTATTAATTCTAACTAACATATCTGCAATAGGATCTGTAATTGTCATAGTAAAACCTCCTACCAACTTGCTTTTCTTACCCCAGGGATTTCCCCTTTAAGGGCTAATTCTCTAAAACAAAGTCTACACAGACCAAATTTTCTTATATATCCCCTGGGTCTTCCACAGATTCTACATCTATTATATTCTCTTACTTTATACTTCTTTGGTTTTAACCATTTAACAATTTGAGATTTCTTTGCCACAAGCGCCTCCCTCACTTTTGAAATTTTGTTATTTTCTGAAAGGCATACCAAAAAGGGCTAAAAGTTCTTTTGCCTCTTCATCAGTTTTTGCAGTAGTCACAATAGTTATATCCATCCCACGAATTTTATCTATCTTGTCATATTCAATTTCGGGAAAAATTAATTGTTCTTTAATACCTATGGTATAATTACCTCTACCATCAAAAGAATTTGGAGAAACTCCTTGAAAATCTCTCACTCTTGGAAGAGCAATGTTTATTAATTTGTATAAGAAAGCATACATTCTATCCCCTCTTAAAGTTACCTTTAAACCAATAGGCATTCCTTTCCTCAAATGGAAGTTTGATATGGACTTTCTTGCTCTTCTCACCAATGGCTTTTGACCTGTAATAATAGCTAAGTCTTTTGCAGCAGACTCTATAGCAGAGGGATTCTGTACTGCATCACTTACTCCCATGTTCACTACAATTTTTTCTAAACGTGGTACAGCCATCGGGTTTTTATATCCAAATTTTTTCATCATTGCTGGAATAATCTCTTCTTTATATTTCTGTTTAAGAATCTCCATATATATTCCTCCCCACTTTTATACACTATCAATAACCTCATTGCATTTTTTGCAAACTCTTACTTTTTGCCCTGTTTCTAATATTGAATTTTTAATTCTTGTTGGTTGATTACAACGGGGACAAATTAACATAACCTTACACCTATAAAGAGGTGCAGGTTTCTCAATAATACCACCTTGTCTGTTTTTTGGTGTTGGACGCATATGTTTTTTAACTATATTTATCCCTTCTACAATTACTTTATTTTCCTTTGGAAGGACATTTATAACTTTCCCTTTCTTCCCCTTGTCCTTTCCAGCAATAACTAAAACTAAGTCTCCTTTTTTAATTCCAAAACCCATATTTCTTCCTCCTTATATAACTTCAGCAGCTAAGGAAATAATTTTTGTAAAGTTTTTATCTCTTAATTCTCTAGCCACTGGTCCAAATACTCTTGTTCCCCTTGGATTACCTTGCTTATCTATAATAACTGCAGCATTATCATCAAATCTTACATATGAACCATCTTTTCTTCTTATTGCTTTCCGAGTGCGAATAACTACTGCATATACTACATCACCCTTTTTAATGTTAGCTCGAGGAACAGCATCTTTTACACTAGCAACAATAATATCTCCTACTTCTGCTACAGTCTTCTTTCCAAGAATTCTAAAACACATTATTTCCTTAGCACCACTATTATCAGCTACCACTAATCTCGTTTGTGGTTGAATCATCTTTCTCACCTTCCTCCACAAGTTCTTCTGTTACAGAAGGAACAAATTCTGCTTTCTTAAGTATTTTCACTAATCTCCATCTTTTTTCTTTACTTAAAGGTCGTGTTTCTTGAATTAAGACAATATCTCCTTCTTTAGCCTCTTGATTTTCATCATGAACCTTATATTTTTTTAATTTTTTTACAGTCTTTTTGTATAATGGATGAGAAAAAGTATTCTCTACAAGAACTACAATAGTTTTCTGCATTTTAGCACTTACTACTTTTCCAATCATTTCTCTTCTTTTACCCGCCATAATTTTCTCTCCTCACCTTTAGATTTATTAAGCTCACGCTCTCTCAATATGGTCAATATCCTTGCTATATCTTTTTTAACCATTTTAATTCTATGAGGATTTGTAAGTCCACCAGTGCTTAACTGAAATCTAAGATTAAAAAGCTCAGTTCTTAATCTTTTTAATTCTTCCCTAAGTTCTTCATCACTTTTTTCTCTTAATTCCTTAGCTTTTACCATACTTATTCACCACCTAACTCTCGAGTTACAAAGCGTGTTTTAATAGGAAGTTTACTTCCCGCTATTCTTATTGCTTCTCTTGCTTCTTCCTCAGGAATACCTGCAATTTCAAATAAAATAGTTCCAGGCTTTACTACAGCTACCCAATCTTTAACATCACCCTTACCGCCACCCATTCTACTTTCTGCAGGTCTTGCGGTAATAGATTTATCTGGAAAAATTCTAATCCAAACTCTTCCGTTTTTTCCCGCATGACGAGTAAGAGTTCTTCGAACTGCTTCTATTTGTGCACTGGTAATCCAAGCTGGAGCCAACGCTTGAATTCCATAATCTCCAAATACCACTCTATTTCCACGACTTGCTTTACCTTTCAGTCTGCCACGATGTTGTTTTCTATATTTAACTCTTTTAGGCATCAACATCGTAATTCACCTCATCCTTTTCAAAATCTTCGTCTTCTAAGAATATACCAGTAGCTTTTGTAGGAATTTCCTCTACTATTTCTTTTCCTAACTCTGGTCTATCACCAAGATAAATCCATACTTTTACTCCGATGACTCCTGAAATAGTTTTTGCTTCAGCAAAACCGTAGTCTATATCTGCTTTCAAGGTTTGTAATGGGACTCTTCCTTCTCTAAACCACTCGGATCTTGCAATTTCAGCCCCATTTAATCTTCCAGAACACATTACTTTTATACCTTTTGCTCCTGCCCTAAGAGCTCTATTTATAGCCTGTTTCATTGCTCTCTTATAGCTTACTCTTCTCTCAATTTGTGAAGCAATATTTTCTGCTACCAACTGAGCATCAAGCTCAGGATTCCTAATTTCTTTTACAGAAATAAATACATTTTTATTTGTTAACTTCATCAAATTTTTACGAATATTTTCTATCTCCATACCCCCTCGACCAATAAGCATACCAGGTCGTGCAGTATGTATGGTAATATCTACTCTATTTGCTACCTTTCTTTCTATTTCAATCAAAGAAACTCCTGCTTGGGCATAATTAGTCTTAATATAATTCCGAATAGCCCAGTCTTCATGCAATAAAATAGAGTAATCTAATTTTGTTGCAAACCAGTGACTTTTCCAATCTTTTGTAATTCCTAATCTAAAACCATACGGATGTGTTTTCTGTCCCACTTTATTCCTCCTCCTTTTCCTGGACGTAAATAACTATATGGCTATTTCTTTTCTGAATAATATCTGCACGTCCCCGAGCTCTTGGATTAATCCTTTTCCACCGTGGAGCTTCATTAACCCATGCACGAGATATATATAGTCTCTCTCCTCTTAAACCAAAATTATGTTCTGCATTTGCCCTTGCAGATCTTAGACATTTTAAAATGAAATAAGAAGCCTTATGAGGTAAGGCTTCTAAAATTGCCTCTGCTTCGCTCACCATTTTTCCTCTAACCAAATCTATTACTCTTCTTGCTTTATAAGGAGATATTCTCACATATTTACTTTCTGCTTTCACCTCAAACATTTTATATTCTACCTCCCTACTTAATAGCTGTGATTCGAGCTGTAGGAATTCTATGACCAGTAAAAGTACGAGTAGGCGCAAATTCTCCCAATCTATGCCCAATCATATTTTCTGTAATATATATGGGAATATGTTTTCTCCCATTATAAACTGCAATAGTATGTCCCACCATTTCTGGGACAATAACAGATCTCCGGGACCAAGTTTTTATTATTCTTTTCTCTCCCTTTTCATTGAGTTTTCTTATCTTTTCTAAAAGCTTAGGATCTACATAAGGTCCTTTTTTTAATGAGCGACTCATGAATTCCTCCCCTCTTACTTTACTTCCTTCTTAGCATTCGCCCTTTGAACAATGAAACGATTAGAAGGTTTTCTCTTCTTACGAGTCTTATATCCTAAGGTAGGTTTTCCCCATGGAGTCAAAGGTCCTGGATGCCCAATAGGAGCTTTACCTTCACCACCGCCATGAGGATGATCTACCGCGTTCATAGCAGAACCTCTCACATGAGGTCTCCTACCTAACCATCTATTTCTTCCTGCTTTTCCTAAGATAACATTCTTATGATCAATATTCCCTACCTGTCCTATGGTTGCTCTGCATCTTAGATCAAAAAGCCTTATTTCTCCAGAGGGAAGACGGACATAAGCCCATTTTCCTTCTTTTCCAAGAATCTGAGCAAAAGTTCCAGCAGCTCTTACTAATTGTCCTCCCCTTCCTGGATAAAGTTCCAAATTATGAATTAAAGTACCATCTGGAATATTTTTCAAAGGTAAGTTATTTCCAACTTTTATATCCACATTTTCCCCAGAAATTATAGTATCCCCTACTTTTAACCCTTCAGGAGCAATTATATATCTCTTTTCCCCATCAGCATAATGCAATAAAGCAATCCTTGCGGATCTGTTAGGATCGTACTCTATGCTTGCTACTTTAGCAGGGATTCCATCTTTATCTCTTCTAAAATCAATTATCCTATAGAGTCTTTTATGTCCCCCGCCTCTAAATCTTACAGTTATATTTCCAAAATTATTTCTCCCTCCAGACTTTTTTAATGGAACAACTAAAGACTTTTCTGGCTCTTCCTTTGTTATTTCAGAAAAGTCTGGAAGAAGAGCATGCCTTGTTCCTGGTGTTATAGGTCTTAACTTCTTAAGTGGCATAATCTATACCTCCTATACTCCACTAATTAATTCAATCTTATATCCTGGCTGTAGAGTTACAATTGCTTTTTTCCTCTTAGAAGTATATCCTTGAGAGATCCCTAACCTTCTTAATTTAGGCTTCTCATTTATAATAGCTACTTTTTTAACCTTTACTTTAAAAATTTCCTCTACAGCCCTTCTAACATCAATCTTATTAGCATCTCTTGCTACTTCAAAGACATACTTCCCTTCTTTAGCCAAATTCAAACTTTTCTCTGTCAATATAGGCTTAATAATTACAAGATATGGATCTTTCATTTCAAAAATGCCTCCTCTAATACAGGAATTGCATCTACTGTGAGGACCAAATATTCATATTTTAATAAATCATAGACATTTAGACAAGAGGCAATTATTGTTTTTACATTTTCGATATTGGAAGTTGCTCTTTTTATAACTTCATCTTTTTTAGGAAGACTTACAAGAACTGAAGAATTTTTTAAACCAAATTTTTCTAAAATTTTAACAAATTCCTTTGTTTTAGGTTGAGGAAGTTCAATCTTATCTAAAATTATGAGGTTATTCTCTCTTAATTTTGTAGATAAGGCAGATCTAATGGCTAATCTTCTCATTTTCTTAGGAATTTTATAAGAATAATCCCTGGGCTTAGGACCAAAAGGTCTTCCTCCACCTACCCAATGGGTAGCCTTTCTATCTCCCTGACGAGCATGTCCTGTACCCTTTTGAGGCCAAACCTTTCTTCCACTTCTATTTACTTCTGATCTTCTTTTAGTAGATGCTGTACCTTGTCTCCCATTTGCTAAATGCATAACAACACATGTATGAAATAAATCTGGTCTTGTTTCAACCCCAAATAGTTCTTCTTTAAGTCCTATTTCACTAACTTTTTCAGCATTTTGATTATAAACAGGAACTTGAATCATTTTTCTATCCCCTTCCTAAGAGATTTAACAGCTTTTCTAACTATAACTAAATTTCCAGGAGGACCTGGAATTGCACCTTTAATAAATAACAAATCTTTTTCTTTGTCAACTTTTACAATTTGTAAGTTTTGGACTGTTATCAATTCATTTCCATATCTTCCTGCCATCTTTTGCCCTTTCCTTACATGTTGAACACCAGCAGCCCCAATAGAAGCACGTCTCCTATGAAATTTAGAACCATGCGACATTCTACCTCTACTAAAGTTCCAAAGCTTTATATGTCCTGTAAAGCCACGTCCTTTTGTTCTCCCCGTTACATCAACTAACTCTCCTTCTTTAAAAATTTCCACTCTTAATTCTTGCCCTTTACTAAAATCTTGAGGGTTTAAAATCCGAACTTCTTTTACAATCTCAAAAGGAGGAAATCCAAGTTTTTTGAAAAATCCTCTTTGAGGTTTATTCAATTTACTCTCCTTACATTGTTCATAGCCTAATTGAATAGCGTTATATCCATCCTTTTCTTCTGTTTTTACAGATAATACAAGACATGGTCCTCCTTTTATCACAGTAACAGGAAGGACTTCTCCATCTTCACTAAAAATCTGTGTCATACCAATTTTCCTTCCCAAAATCGCTTTTGTCGTTGGTGCAGACATATTTCTATCCCCTCTCTATGTCTTAATCTCTACTTCTACCCCTGCAGGAAGCTCTAAATTCATAAGAGCTTCCACCGTCTTTGCAGTGGGTTCAATTATATCAATTAATCTCTTATGAATCCTAATCTCAAAATGTTCACCAGAATTTTTGTTGACATGCGGAGAACGTAATACCCAATATCTACTTACCTTTGTAGGTAAAGGAATAGGACCAGAAATTTTTGCTCCTGTCCCCCTTACAGTATCAATAATTTTCTTTGCAGATTGATCTAAAATTCTATGGTCAAAAGCTTTGAGGCGGATTCTAATTCTTTGTTTTTCCAGATAGCTTCCCATAAATATCATTCCTCCCTATTCTATAATTTTAGTTACGACACCAGCTCCAACAGTTTTTCCACCCTCTCTT